>CACYSD010000012.1:0-63036 GCA_902776985.1 uncultured Bacteroidales bacterium | reverse complement strand
GCATCATTATATGCTAATCTTGACAAAGATTGTAATCAATGAAAGGGTTTTTCTTGTTTTTGTTTATAATTATTATTCTAGTGCGCAGCACGTTGTTTTTATTATTCACATCGCACTTTGTGCTAAGATTAATATGATTTATAAGATTAATAAGATTTTTTTATAATCATCGTAATCATTGTAATCCTTTAATCATAGTGCGCAGCACGCTGTTTTATTTATAACATCGCACTTCGTGCTAAGATTAATAAGATTTATATGATTAATAAGATTTATAAGATTTACAACTTTCGCATGTATATAACGACCACGAATTTCACGAATTTCACGAATATTTCTATGCAGAACGACTTGATAACTATGCATCGTAGATGCAACGAATTAAACGAATTGGCTGGCTCAGTAAGGAATCGCTGGCGATTCCTATTCGTGTGATTTGTTATAAATTCGGTTATTGTGTGCAGCAATAAATTCGTTCAATTCGTGTAATTCGTGGTTAAAAACAATTTGAGAAACTTGAATTATTAAGAAAAACATTACAAAAGCAAAAACATCGCTCATGCTGAAAAACCTCTTTTCTTCAACGTTAAACATTCAACTTTGTGCAAGGCTTCGTGTGAGGATAATGGTTTTCGTTATCGTTTTCGTTATCTTCTGTATTACAATAAAAATCATGTTTTTGCGTTATTTTTATATAAAGGTAGGTTCTAAAAATTCTGTTTTTAGTTTCCCTATCCAATGTATTTTCGGTTACAATGCTCGCATTGCGCTCTCAAAAGCTGACAAAAGTCCACTTACATAAAATCAAAAATCGTCTCGACATAATTTATAGAACCTACCTAAAATCAAAAGTGACGGTTATGACAAGATTCATCATAATAATTCTGACGTTGTTGACATTGGTGTACGTTCCTGCAAAAGCGGACTTGGGCGACTGGCGCATCTATGCCGCCTACCATAACGCTACACAGGTGGCTGCAATTCACAACAGGGTTTATGTGCTCAGCGACGGAAGCCTCTACAGCTATGACCCCGAGGACACAAGTGTGGAAACCTATGACAAGGCTACTCACCTCAACGACTTCGGCATCTACGGTCTGCTGCCATGCAAGGCTACCAACGAACTCATAATTGTATATAACAACGGCAATATTGACCTGATGGATGCTGACGGCGATGTGTTTAATATGCCTGAACTGAAATTAAAAACGCTGGACGACAAGACCATCCGACATATCACCGTATGTGATGAAACACTGTACATATCAACCAACTCAGGACTGGTGTGTGTGGATATTGCCAAAAAGGCTTTCGGCAACTTCTACAACATAGGGCAGGTCATAAGATGGGTAAACATCATAGACAAGGACATATACGCCAATACCGCAAAGGGTACTTACCGCGGACTGCACACTGACAACCTGCTTGACCCCGCCAACTGGAAAATAATCGCATCTGCACAACTGCCGGACTTCAGCACTTCCACGCAGGTAGAGACAAGCACTCAGGTGGAAATGAACGGCACGGTGTGGCGTGCATGCGGCACCGAAGGACTGAAAGGATTCGCGAGCACTGCAGCCGACGCAGAAGTGAAAGTGGAATCCATCATTCCCAACAGCCCTCAGTACAACTACTTCTACCAACTCTACATTATTAACAACGAGCGTCTGCTTGCTGCCGGCGGCAACTTCTTCTATCCGGAGATTAACCGCATCATGACTGCGATGAAATGGGAAAATAACTCATGGCTTACCTTCGACGGTGAAGAGGCAAGAAAGGAGATGGACGACTACCATTTCCTGAACGCCACCGACATAGCTCAAGACCCACTGGATTCAGAACATCACTTCGTGAGCACTGCACGAAGCGGCATTTATGAATTCCAGGATTACAAATACGTACGTCATATCACCTACACCAACTCTCCGCTTAAGACTATCCTGCCCGACGGCTTAAAACCTGGAGCCTACGTGCGTGTTACTGGTCTGAAATATGACTCCGCTGGCAACCTGTGGATGTGCAACAACCAGGCTGACACCATCATCAGAATCATAAACAAGGACAATACCTGGGGTGCGGTCTATGTTCCGGAAATCGACGGCTACCCGACTTTCGACCACATAGTCTTCGACCATAACAACTGGGCGTGGATAAACTCCAGACGAAGCACTGCCAAACACGAAGCAGGATTCCTGGTAATTGACACAAGTGCCGGCATCACCAATACTAAGTCATTCCGCACAAAATTCATAAGTACATTCCAGAATCAGGACGGTACGTCATATACTCCGTCGGAGTTCTACTGCATGACAGAGGATCTTGACGGTGTGATGTGGCTTGGCTGCAACTTCGGAGTGTTTGCCGTGTACGACAGCAGCGAACTGTTCACATCAAACTATACACTGACTCAGATAAAGGTGGCACGCAACGACGGCACCAACCTCGCCGACTACCTGCTCAGCGAAGTGCCGGTGAAATGCATCACCGTTGACGGCGGAAACCGCAAATGGATAGGCACTGCAGGATTCGGTGTGTTCCTTGTCAGCGCAGACGGACAGGAAAACATAGCCCACTACACCAAAGACAATTCACCGCTGATAAGCGATGCTATCAATGACATAAAAATCAACGGCGCTACTGGTGAAGTTTTCATCGCTACCGACGAAGGACTGGTATCGATACAGGGCGATGCCACCGACCCTGCTAGTTCGTTCGACAAGGACTTAGTGACGGTATATCCCAATCCCGTGCGTCCCGACTACGTGGGAAATATCAGCGTTACAGGACTGATGTACAACTCTCATGTGAAGATAGTGAATGCCGCAGGCTATCTGGTGAACGAAGGAACCAGCACGGGCGGAACCTACACATGGAACGGACGTACAGCCAACGGTAAACGCTGCTCATCCGGCATCTACTATGTGCTGGCTACAGATGCCGACGGCAAAAAGGGCGTGGTTTCAAAATTCCTTATCGTGAAGGAGTAAACGTCAGGCAGGACATACAAACCATAAGGGTTGCCCGAACGGGCAGCTCCATCAATGCTCACCAATGGAACTTATCGGGTACTGGATCATAACCGCTACCTCCCCATGGATGGCATCGCAATATGCGGCGAATGGCAAGATAAAGCCCTGCCAGAGGTCCGTGCTTACGAATTGCCTGCAAGGCGTAGGCAGAACAAGTAGGCTGGAAGCGGCACGATGCTGGAGTATATGGACTGATGCAGGTGCGGTAGAATATTATAGGCAGCTGCAAAAGCCATTCCAGAGGCTTCAGAAGCCAGCGGAGAACTTTATTGAGGGAAACGGTGCGCATATTATTCCTCCGTTTGTATGCGTTCACCTATGCGAGTCAGTATCTTCCTTACACTGTTGGTTACCTTCTGAGTGGCACAGAGTTCATCGCTGATACAGATAAAAGCAATGTAAAGATGTGTGCCACGAGCGGCAATAGTGTCGGAAAGAGTGTGTTTATTGGTACGATAAGCCTCACGGATCTGACGCTTCATGCGGTTGCGGTCAACAGCATGACGAAATCGGCGCTTAGAGACGCTTATAAGTACAGAAACGGGATTGGGTTCGTCTGAATCCGATACTTCCTTATAGACCGCACGTAGCGGAAATACAGCCATAGAAAGATTGCCACCTGCAAAGAGCTGGTCAATGACGCGCTTGCTGCAAATACGCTCTGATTTGCTGAATGTATTACGACGCGCAGGAAGGGATGATTTGCCTGTGACATCGGGAAGGATGTCACTTGACGGATTCATGGAGGACACGTGTTAAGATGATTTCTAACTTGCGTGATTCTTGATATAGTCTTCGATGATGGCTGGAACGGAGCGCAGTTCCGGTGTAGGGTGCATATCAACCCTCAGACCAGCTGCTTCAGCAGCCTCAATCGTCTTCTGACCCATACATGCAATAGCGATGTCGCCCTGCTTAAAATCAGGGAAGTTCTTCATGAGAGAGTAGATTCCATCAGGAGTGAAGAACACGAGCATATTGTAGTCGAATGGTTCGTCTGGAGCAAAGTCGTTGCTCACGGTGTAGTACATTACTGCTTCATCGTGCTTAAGGCCTGCAGCATCAAGCATATTCTTCATGTCATCGTTGTGAGCTGAAGACTGTGGCACGAAATAGTTTTCGTTGTTGTGCTTCTGCATCACCGGAACAAGATCGTTGATGCGTCCGGTTTGAGAGAAGAACACCTTACGCTTGCGATACTGAACATACTTCTGGATATAAAGCGCAACCTGCTCAGACTTGCAGAAATACTTCATAGTCTCTGGAATGGGAACACGCAGTTCCTTAGCCAGTGAAAAGAAGTGGTCAATTCCGTGACGTGACGTGAAGATAACGGCAGTATGGCCAGGCAGGGAAATTTTCTGCTGGCGGAAATCATGGGCCGTCATTGGCTCAATCTTAATGAATGGACGGAAGACTACCTCGACATTGTATTTCTTCTCGAGATCAAAATATGGAGATTTCTCGGTGGTAGGTCTAGGTTGCGAAATGAGTATCTTTGTTGTCATGCCGCTTGAAGTCGTGAAAACAGTTAAGGTTTGTGTAAAAACTATATATAGATTTTAATTGAATTGAATGCCTAATTTCTGAAAAAAATGCCCAAGCACGAGCACAGGCATCAATTCGACGCTGCAAAAGTACAAAAAAATCAGCATATAGCCATATTTTTTCGTTCTAAAGTTTATATTTAGTTTAAAAAACAGCATTAATTCGTATAAAATGAGCACTATTACCAGACAAATTATCATAAAATTGTACTGTAACGGAATGAAAACCGACAACAGCATTATCGGAAAAATTATGAATGCCTGGAGGCTGTTGATGAACATGAAAGCGGACATCCACTTGCGTACGGATTCACTATCGAAAAATGTCCAGTTGACGATGTTGTAGATGAAGGCTCGTAAGGCTATGAATACCATGCACGATGCTGCAATAATCAACACCAGGGACTGATGGGTGAATTTCAGACGAACCACATCAGGCGTCTTCGACAGCATATCCACAAGCATCAATCCTATACAAATGCTGGACACTCCTGTCAGGAGAAGGGTGTTGCGTATTTCACCTACGTGTTTGTCGGACTGACCACCGAGAAAGACACGCTCACGCTTAAAGAAATGGCTTAGACGCTGAGAGATGATACGATAGTCTTTATGGAAGATAAGCGCAAGCACTATGAACATCGACAAAACCAGGACTACCACCCAGTCGTACGAACCTGTGTCACGCACAACTGTCTCGCCGGCTACATCGTAGACAGACGTGTGCACATGCTCCAAATTTGAAGGAAGGCTCAAAGACCAGCCAGGAGACTGTGCAACATAGGTGGAGTCGAAGGTATTGTTCATAGACTGTATTACAAACCGAATGACTGACGGATAGTATCTACATAATCAAGTTTTTCCCAAGTGAAGAGTTCCACTTCTACATCACGGTTGCCCTCATAGTGGTTGCTGAAATGCTTGGTAACCACTTGCGGAGTGCGCCCCATGTGACCATAGGCAGCAGTCTCGCTATAAATTGGGTTGCGCAGTTTCAGACGTTCCTCAATGGCGCGAGGACGAAGGTCAAAAAGCTGGTTGATGCGTTTTGCAATTTCACCGTCGCTCATATTCACATGACTGCGTCCATAGGTATCAACGAAGATGCTGACAGGTTTTGCCACACCGATGGCATAGCTTATCTGAACAAGCATTTCATCGGCAACTCCTGCCGCAACCATGTTCTTAGCGATGTGACGCGCAGCGTAGGCTGCAGAACGGTCCACCTTAGAAGGGTCTTTACCGGAGAACGCTCCACCGCCATGAGCCCCCTTGCCTCCATAAGTGTCAACAATGATTTTACGGCCAGTGAGTCCGGTATCCCCATGAGGACCGCCGATAACGAATTTTCCGGTCGGATTGACGTGATAGGTGATGTGGCTGTCAAAAAGCTGACGTATGTTTTCGTTCTTTATTTCACGAAGAACTCGTGGGATAAGTATGTTGATTACGTCCTTTTTGATCTGTCCGAGCATCTGTTCGTCAGCCTTCTGCTGATTGAGCGTTAGAGAAGGAGTGATGAATTCATCGTGCTGAGTACTTACAACGATGGTATCGATGCGGACAGGACGACCGTCATCTCCGTACTCAATTGTCACCTGGCTCTTGGCATCTGGACGAAGATAAGTCATGACTTTACCCTCACGACGGATATCTGCAAGTGTTTTGAGAATATGATGGCTAAGGTCAAGAGCCAAAGGCATATAGTTCTCTGTCTCATTGGTGGCATAACCGAACATCATGCCCTGGTCGCCTGCACCCTGATCCATGGGCTGGCTGCGTTCCACTCCACGATTGATATCGGCACTCTGTTCGTGAATAGCGCTGAGAACTCCACAGCTCTCGGCTTCGAACTTAAGTTCTGCCTTGGTATAGCCAATGCGGCGGATGGTTTCACGTGCCACCTCCTGTAGGTCCACGTATGCCTCGCTCTTCACTTCACCTGCAACGACAACTTGTCCGGTGGTTACGAGAGTTTCGCAAGCTACTTTTGAATTGGGATCATAAGCAAGCAGATTGTCAAGAACTGCGTCACTTATCTGGTCAGCAACTTTGTCTGGATGACCTTCACTAACTGATTCTGATGTAAATAAATAACCCATACCTTTTAAATTAAGATTGAATAAATAATAAATAAAATTAAAATGGTGTGGGAAAGAGTTGGGGAATATGCACTGGTGAACACACAACAAAATTATTGGTACTCAACGTTTTAGCATTTTTTACCGTGGTTGCAAGCAGCCCAAATCTGTCCACATTTTTTGATTTCGGCTGCAAAGTTACGACTTTTTACTCAAACAGCAGATAAAAAAAATCAATATTTTCATCCAAACAAGTCACGCATTTCAGGTACAGAAACCGTTGGCGCATACTTGGCAAAACGTGCGATGAATTCATCCTCGCTGATAACAGGAATACCCAACTGACGTGCCTTGCGATTCTTGTCGGATGTGCTGTTTACATCGTTATTGATAAGAAAACTGGTGCTTCCACTTACGCTACCCGTGACTTTACCTCCCTGCGACTCAATATAGGTTTTAAGTTCGGCACGGTTGCGGTAATGGTGTACATCACCGGTGATTACGAAAGTCAGGCCTTCGCACATACGTCCTGTTGGTTTCTGATCTGCCTGTTCCACGTTGAGATAGGAAACCAGGCGTTCCCAAGCTGCAAGGTTCTTAGGCGAACGGAACCAGGTGATGAAAGAAGCTGATTTCTCATGTCCAAGGCCTGAAATATGGGTAAAGGCATCCAAATCGTCGGTTGTTGACGCCAGAGAGACCAGGTCTGCAAGCTTGTAGGCTCCAAGAAGACGTCGGCACACATCCACTCCACACATAGGTATGCATACGGCATAGAGAAGTTTTTGTGCCTGAACGGTACGAGCCTTGTCAATGGCAGCCATAAGGTTGCGGGCGGACTTGTCACCGAATCCTTCAAGCGAAATCAATTCGTGGATATGGTCACGAAGAGTGAAGATATCTGCAAATTCAGCCACCCAGCCAAGATTGATAAAACGCTGAAGTGTCTGTTCCGAAATGCCGTCGATATCCATTCCTTCCTTTGAAACGAAACGGGTGAGAATCTTCAGTGACTTTGCCGGACACTCGGCGTTAGTGCAGTGAAGAGTACGTGTGCCGCTTAGTTCGCTCACACGAATCTGAGATGCATGATGACAAACAGGACATTCTGACGGAATGACGAATTCACCAACCTTCTCCTCTACCCTTACAACTTTGGGAATTATCTTATTGGCTTTAATCACTGCAAGGCGTGTACCTGCATCACCAATGCCAAGACGTTCACATTCGCTGATATTGCAGAGCGATGCCCTGCGGACGGTAGTACCTTCCAATTCTACAGGTTTGAACACAGCTACAGGGGAAATGCTATTGGCTGCGCACGACCACTCCACGTATTCAAGTTCGCTGTGAGCTTCCTCGTCCTGCCATTTAAACGCCAGACCGCCACGTGTGGCATGGTGTCCGGTGACACTGCCTGTAGCTGCATATTCAGTATCGTCGTAACAGATAACAAGTCCGTCCACAGGAAAAGGATTACTGCCCGAAGTGACACGTTCGGTCCAACGGTCAATTACGTTTGACACATCATCCATATCCGGATGCTCAACCAGCTCACGCTCCACAGGCTGGAATCCTTGGCGCTGCAGCCAATCCATGCGTTCTCCCCATGAAACCGCCATGTCATCACTATAGACAAGGGTAAAAGGCAACCACTGGATGTGACGCTGACGAACCGCTTCTATATCGAGCAATGACAACGATCCCGATGCCAGATTGCGTGGGTTGGCAAAATCAGAACCGCTTTCCATAAGGAACTTCTCAAAATCGGAATATGAAATAATCGCCTCCCCACGAACAACGAGGTGCCCGCGGTAACTAATCGTTTTCGGCAGATGTTCTATCGCATCTGCAAGATATGTGATGTTTGTTCCAGAATGTCCATTGCCACGAGTGACGAGTTTAGACAAACGTCCATTGTCGTAAGTTGCCACAAGGGTCAGTCCGTCCAGTTTCCACGAAATCCAGATAGGACGTCCCTCTGACCATTTCACAAGTTCACTTACCTGCTTTGTCTTTGCCAATGAAAGTGCTGCAAACTCGTGTTCCTCGCGCTGACCGGCTATCGTGTCCTCTGACACTCGTTGCGTGGGACTGTCTTCCAACGTTTCTCCTAAATCAGCCTCCAACTCACGCAACTCATCAAAAAGACCATCCCACTCGTGGTCGGACATTAACTCACGTTCACCATTGTAATAGGCATCTGATGCTTGGTTGAGAAGATCAACCAACTCACGCATTCGCTCACGTTTATTCTCTGGCATGGACATACATATATTATTATTTGGTGGCTGCAGCATAACACTCGCGACAGAGAGGCTCATATTCTTTTGTCTCTCCGAGCATCACCTGACGATCTCCCTCTACAATGCGGTGACTTACATAAGCCAGTGCACCACAGCGAACACAAATGGCATGAACTTTAGTTACATCGTCTGCAATGGCAAGCAACTTCGGCATTGGACCGAATGGATTGCCCTTGAAGTCCAAGTCCAAACCTGCAACTATCACTCTTACTCCGCGGTTAGCCAATTCCTGACACACATTCACAATTCCTTCATCGAAGAACTGCGCCTCGTCAATTCCAATCACCTCACTGTCTCCAGCCAATAGCAAGATGCTCTGAGATGAATCAACAGGTGTGGAAACAATCGAATTGCCTTCGTGCGACACCACTTCCTCCTCGCTGTAACGTACATCAATACTCGGCTTGAAAATCTCTACCTTCTGACGGGCAAACTGAGCACGACGCATACGACGAATCAGTTCCTCTGTCTTTCCAGAAAACATGGAACCGCAAATAACCTCAACACGACCGCGGCGTACCATCTCGCCTCCGCCTCTATATTGTAATTCTGACATAACTGAAAATATCTGTTACTATAAATTCTATTAATTTTAATTAGGTGAATTGATTTTTCTCTGCAAAAATAACGAAAATAAATGAAAACAAAACCACAATCCGTATCTTTCAAACTTTTTCACTAAATTTGCACTCGAAAACAACTCTTTATAAACAACAAAGGTAAAAAAAATTACTCATTAGCAAGTTATGACATTCCAGTACGACATCATTGTTGTGGGAGCAGGCCATGCAGGATGTGAAGCGGCAGCAGCTGCGGCAAACATGGGAGCAAAGACCTGTCTCATCACTTTGGATATGAACAAAATTGCACAGATGAGTTGCAATCCTGCCGTCGGAGGTATTGCCAAAGGACAAATCGTACGCGAAATTGACGCCCTCGGCGGACAAATGGGAATTGTCACAGACCTCTGCACACTGCAGTTCAGAATGTTGAACCGCTCCAAAGGACCTGCTATGTGGAGTCCTCGCGCACAGTGCGACAGAGCCAAGTTCATTCAAACTTGGAGACATATACTCGAAAACACACCGAACCTGAATATCTGGCAAGATGAAGTGACAGAAATCATTGTGGAAAACTCTGATATACAAGGTGTTAAAACAATTTTAGGCGCAGAATTCAGGGCACAGTGCGTAGTCATTACCGCAGGTACTTTCCTCAACGGACTAATGCACGTAGGAAGAGCCAAAGTACCTGGAGGAAGATGTGCCGAACCAGCAGCACTACAGTTGACAAATTCCATCACACGACACGGCATACAACACGGCAGGATGAAGACGGGAACGCCTGTGAGAATTGACAAGCGAAGCGTTGACTTCTCGTTGATGGAACGGCAAAACGGTGATGAGGAATTCCACACCTTTTCTTTTCTTAGCAAACCGAGAAAGCTTACTCAACTGCCGTGCTGGATCTGCTATACCAACGAGAAAGTACATGAAGTCCTTCGCAGCGGATTTGAAGACTCACCGCTCTTCAACGGCCAGATACAAAGCATCGGCCCGCGCTACTGTCCAAGTATAGAAACAAAACTCCATACTTTCCCTGACCGCGACCAGCATATGCTGTTCCTTGAACCAGAAGGAGAAGACACCAATGAAATGTACCTTAATGGATTCAGTTCATCGCTGCCAATGGACGTACAGATTGAAGCACTGAAACATATCCCTGCACTACGCAACTTAACTATTTACAGACCAGGATATGCTATCGAATACGACTACTTCGACCCCACCCAACTGCAACACACACTTGAGTCTAAAATCATCAACGGACTCTATTTCGCAGGACAGGTAAACGGTACCACAGGATATGAAGAAGCGGCAGGACAAGGACTCGTTGCCGGAATCAATGCTGCACTGAATACTCAGGGAAAGGAACCGTTTACACTACAGCGCAACGATGCCTACATAGGAGTGCTGATTGACGATCTTGTTACCAAGGGTGTAGATGAGCCGTACAGAATGTTTACATCACGTGCAGAGTACCGCATCCTCCTCCGTCAGGACGACGCAGATATGAGACTCACCGAGCGCTCTTACCACATGGGGCTGGCGACAGAAGAACGCTACCAGCGTATGATAGAAAAACGAAAGTATATTGACGAAATCATTTCGTTCGCCGACAACTTCTCTGTCAAAGCAGCACTCATAAACGATGCACTTACAGCTATCGGTACCACCCCACTCCAACGCGGCTGTAAACTCACCGAACTTCTCGGACGCCCGCAGATAACCCTGAATAATATCACACCACACATTCTTCCTCTGCAACGTTTCATCCAACAGCTTATAGGACACAAAACAGAGGCGGAACAGGCTGAGATTATTGAAGCAGCTGAGGTGAAAATCAAATACAGCGGTTATATACGACGCGAATGTGAACTCGCCGAAAAGATGCAGAGGCTTGAGAACATACGCATAAAAGGCAAGTTCAAATACGAGGAAATGACCAATATCACCATTGAGGCAAGACAGAAGCTTTCCAAAATAAATCCAGAGACTCTCGCTCAAGCTTCACGCATACCAGGTGTATCGCCAAGCGATATTAATGTCCTGCTTGTGTTAATGGGAAGATAAGACAAACTACAAACAGTGGCAATGTCAATACCACAATGTTCCACGTGAAACAATTAACAAATAAATAATTAAAAACAACGTAATTATGAATAATCTTTCTGAGAAAACTGACTCTGCTAACATTCAATACCTGAAGAAGAATCTTCGCTGCATTGAGGATTTTCCTGTTCAGGGAATCAACTTCCGCGACGTAACAACACTTTTCAAAGATGCAAAATGCATCGAAATCATGGAGGAAGAACTCTATGAATTGTACAAAGACAAAGGCATCACTAAAGTAGTAGGTATTGAATCCCGTGGTTTTATCATGGGGGCCATCCTTGCAAGAAGACTTAACGCCGGACTTATTATGTGTCGCAAACCAGGTAAACTTCCTGCAGAAACAGTTAGCCAGTCATTTGAGAAAGAATACGGAACAGACACAATAGAGATTCACAAAGATGCTCTCACAAGTGACGATGTGGTTCTCATCCACGACGATCTTCTCGCTACTGGCGGCACAATAAAAGCAGCATGGGAACTTGTAAAGAAGTTCCATCCAAAGAAATGCTACATGAACTTCATAATCGAAATCAGGGATGAAGGACTTCATGGAAGAGAGAATATTGGTGACGACATCGAGGTTACATCGCTTTTGAAGTATTGATTATTCTACCAAAAGAATAGTAATTATAAAAGAAAATATCAATTAGTTCAAGACAAACAATAGAAACAGACAGTTGTAAATAGAATATTTTCAGATATTTACAACTGTTTTGTTTCACGTGAAACACAATATAGAATTACTGTTTCTTATGAGTAAGGATGAAGAAAGACTGGCTCGGTTGAAGAATATAGTTCTTAATTTACCAGAAACTCCTGGCTGCTATCAATACTTCGATGCAGACGGAAAGATAATATATGTGGGTAAGGCTAAGAACTTGAAGCGTCGCGTGTCTTCATACTTTAACAAGAATCAGAATTCAATCAAAACGAAGATACTTGTTTCCAAGATTGAAGATATCAACTATGTTGTAGTTCCTACAGATGAAGACGCGCTATTATTAGAAAATAACTTAATAAAAAAATACAAACCGCGATATAACATTCTACTAAAGGATGGCAAAACTTATCCAAGTGTTTGTGTGACGAACGAATTCTTTCCAAGAGTATATAAGACTCATCAGATTATAAGTAAATACGGAACGTATTATGGTCCATTTTCGCATCAAGCAACTTTGAACAATATGCTTGAACTCATCAATAAAATGTACCAGATACGCAAATGCAGACTTGACATAACTGAAGCGGGGATTAAGAGCGGGAAATACAAGACTTGTCTTGAATACCATATCAAGAATTGCCTTGCGCCATGCGTAGGCAAGCAGAGTCGCGAAGATTATCTGAAAAGCATAGATGAAATCAAAGAGATTCTAAAAGGAAATACAAGGTACATTTGTAACATGCTTCTCTCTAAAATGGAAGAACTATCGGCAGAAATGCGCTTTGAGGAAGCAATGGTTA
Source organism: uncultured Bacteroidales bacterium (assembly GCA_902776985.1). Classification (GTDB taxonomy): domain Bacteria; phylum Bacteroidota; class Bacteroidia; order Bacteroidales; family Bacteroidaceae; genus UBA3839. Next base: position 49,940 of record CACYSD010000012.1, on the reverse strand, counting down.
TAAAGAAAAAATATGACTTAGCGCGAGAGTTTGTAGAAAAGAGTGAGGTTATTGCAAATTACGAGCACGACATCGATGTTTTCAGTATTTCAGATGAAGATAATCTATGTTTTATAAACTTCCTCCACGTTACAAACGGATGCATCAACCAGGCATTCACATTCGAATATAAGAAAAAACTGGATGAAACTTCCGAAGAAATGCTGGTTCTTGGCATTGTTGAAATGCGTGAGAGATATAAGAGCAAGGCAAAAGAAATAATAGTACCGATGGAATTGGATCTTCCTCTTTCTAACGTAACAATCACCGTCCCACAAAGAGGAGAGAAAAAACATCTGCTTGATTTATCTATAAAAAACGTCATACAATACAAATTTGACCGGTTAAAACAGGCAGAAAAACTGAATCCAGAGCAAAGAAACACAAATCTGCTTCGCGATCTGCAGAAGAAATTAGGTCTGGAAAAACCACCTTTTACTATAGAATGTTTTGATAACTCCAATATCCAGGGAAGCGATGCTGTAGCGGGATGCGTTGTATTCAAAAACGCAAAACCAAGCAAGTCCGATTACAGGAAATATAACATCAAAACCGTTGTAGGTCCGGACGACTATGCATCAATGGCAGAAGTCGTAGAACGTCGTTATCGGAGGTTTATAGAAGAAGGAACACCCCTACCCGACCTGATTATAACTGACGGTGGAAAAGGGCAAATGGAAATAGTAAGACACGTTGTAGAAGACATTCTGAACCTCAAAATAGCTATTGCAGGCTTGGCTAAGGATCGTCACCACCGCACTTCAGAGCTTCTCTTCGGTTTCCCAGCTAAAACGATAGGATTAGAGATAAACTCTCCCCTATTTCACTTCCTTACGCGTATACAGGACGAAGTACACAGATATGCCATCACCTTCCACAGAGAAAAAAGAAGCAAGCACCAGATCAGTTCCGAACTAGACTCTATCAAAGGGATTGGTGAAGCGACAAAAACACTCTTGCTTAAGAATTTCCGCAGTGTAAAGAGGATTAGGGAGGCCAGTGAAGAAGAAATAGCAAAGATTATAGGTAAGAACAAGGCAAAAATCATAAAAGAAGGCTTATTGAGCTGATATTCAATCACTTAAGGATTACTTTTAATTATAATCAACCGATTTTAATTAAAAAAATATCATAATAAAATAGTAATTGTAATTATTTTAGTATTTTTGCAGAACAAAGATTTAATTAATAAGTATAATGAGAGTTGTTATCCAAAGAGTAGCACATGCCAGCGTAACGATAAATAATGCTATTTATTCAGAAATAGGGAAAGGATATCTTGTGCTGGTAGGCTGCGAAAATGCCGATACAAACGAGGATATTGACTGGTTAAGCAGAAAGATAATCAATCTACGCATATTCGATGATAATGAAGGCGTTATGAATCTATGCATAAAAGATGTTGACGGTGAAATCTTAGTTGTAAGCCAATTCACACTCTGGGCTTCTTACAAGAAAGGAAACCGCCCATCATACTTACGTGCCGGCAATCATGAAACAACCATCCCTCTTTACGAAGGTTTCTGCAAATCTTTATCAGAACAGTTAGGAAAACCAGTTAAAACAGGGGAGTTTGGAGCTGATATGAAAGTGGAGCTGATGAACGACGGACCGGTAACAATCTGCATGGATACGAAGAACAAGGAATAGAGTTAAATCGTTATATATCAACCATTTTTAATAAGTAAGATATGGAACATCATCATCACCACCATGAAGAAATGCAGAGTAAGTATGAACAAGCTCTTGCTCTCTACGATTTTAATATCGACGACGCAGCTGTAGCACGTCAAGTTAAAACATTATTAGATGAACACCTACAGGAAAACAATACTATAGAAGTGAAGAAATTCCTTCTTAACTCTGTAGAACTCACTACATTAAAGACCACAGACAGTGAGGATAGCGTACTAAAATTTGTAGAAAAGGTTAATAAGTTCGATGACGTATATCCAGAACTTGGACATGTGGCTACGGTATGTGTGTACCCATGTTTTGCGAAGATTTGTCACGACACCCTTGAAAACGATGATGTGGAAATAGCTTGCGTTGCAGCTTGTTTCCCTTCTTCACAATCTTTCCTGGAGGTGAAAATCGCTGAAACAGCCCTTGCACTCAAAGACGGTGCAACTGAAATCGATATCGTTCAGCCAGTTGGTAAATTCCTTGTAGGCGACTACGAAGGTGTAGCAGACGAAATATCAGAGCTTAAGGCAGTCTGTGGTGACAAGAAAATGAAAGTAATCCTCGAAACAGGTTGTCTCAAATCTGCAGCAGACATCAAGAAAGCATCAATCCTTGCAATGTACGCCGGAGCCGATTACATCAAAACATCAACAGGCAAGTTGGAACCAGCAGCTACACCTGAAGCAGCGTTCGTAATGTGTCAGGCGATTAAAGAATACTATGAGAAAACAGGTATTCAGATTGGTTTCAAACCTGCAGGGGGAATGAAGACTGTTGAGGACACATTGAAGTATTATACTATCGTAAAGGAAGTGCTTGGCGAACGCTGGTTAACAAACCAATGGTTAAGACTTGGAACAAGTTCTGTAGCAAACAAACTCCTTAGTGAGATTGTTGGTGAAGAAATAAAATTCTTCTAATATTGAACATATAATAGAATTGGTATTTAGCTGAAATACAACTATAAAACGAGTGATAGACTGTTTCATTCCTATCACTCGTTTTATTATGTGTAATTGATTAAAAATTTCGCTCGATTATAAAGTCAACATAATGGTTGAGGGATTCTGTAATCTGTGAAGAAGGGAATGAGTCGATGATGTTTTTTGCCTGAGATGCGAGCTTCATTATCACATCATTTGCGTATGCAATTCCATTGTTTTCTATGGTAAACTTAACAAGCGTCTTAACCTCATCTGCCGAAACAGATCCATCCTTAACCTTATATGCAATGGCAAACATTTCGGGGTTATTTACGGTAAAGAGAGCATGAATTAAAGGGAGGGTAAGCTTTCCTTCCTGCATATCATTACCGGTAGGTTTGCCGATTTCCGCACCAGCTATATAATCAAAAATGTCATCCTTAATCTGGAAACAAAGACCGATGAGTTCACCGAATTCACGCATTAGTTCCTGTTGATTCTTATCTGCACCGGCAACCAAAGCACCAGCCTCGGCACATTTGGCAAAGAGAGCGGCTGTTTTCGACTTAATAATATCATAGTATATATCCTCAGATATTTTCTGATTATATACACTTCTAAGCTGAAGCAATTCACCGTTTGAGAGGGTACCGGCAGACTCACCTACCAGACGAACAACCTCAGGAGTATCGGTATTGGCAGAAGCCTGGAGAGAGAGACCAAGAAGATAATCACCGATGAGAACGGCGGATTTGTTACCGAAAGCAGCATTTATAGATGGCTGACCGCGCCTCTCATTACTCTCGTCGACAATATCATCGTGGACAAGGCTGGCATTGTGCAACAATTCAAAAGCCGCAGCAGTGTAATATGTTCTCTTGTCTATTTCGCCAAACAATTTAGCGGAGAGAAAAGTCAAGAGAAGACGCATCTGTTTTCCCTTTCTCAGGGCAATCTGTTGCAGAATACTGTTAAGCAACTCATTTTCATGAGTAAGCATAGAGTCATATAGTTTATTAAACTGCACTAAATCAGACTCAATGGGTTTATGAATGAGTTGAAGTAAAGTCATAAATAATGGTAAGAATTAAGAATAGTATGTGGTTAAATTAGCTAAAACCGTACAAATTTAATAAATAAACTTGTGAGATGGAATAAAATGACTAACTTTGAGCAAAATAATAACAATAAATCATGAAAAAGCTATTTCTCCTTGATGCCTACGCATTGATATATCGAGCATACTACGCACTGATCCGCACACCACGAATGAACAGTAAGGGTGAGAATACAAGTGCAGTGTATGGATTTGTGAACACCCTGGAAGAAGTGTTACGTAACGAAAAACCAGATTTCATCGGTGTTGCGTTCGATCCTAAGGGGGGTACATTCAGACATGAAATGTATCCAGAATACAAGGCACAAAGAGAGGAAACACCGGAAGGAATACGTTTTGCCGTTCCATATATCAAGAAGATTCTCGAGGCATACAACATCCCTATTCTGGAAGTTGCAGGTTATGAGGCAGATGATGTTATCGGTACACTTGCATGGCGCTTTTCATCCGATGAAATCGAGGTGTTTATGATGACCCCCGACAAGGATTATGGCCAGTTGGTAAAGAAAAATGTATGGATGTACAGACCCAAAAGCGGAGAGAAGGCGTTTGAACTGTTGGGTGAAAAAGAAATATGTGAGAAATACGGTATAAAATCAACGTCACAAGTCATAGATTTGCTTGGATTGATGGGGGATTCTGTGGATAACATACCTGGTTGTCCGGGGGTCGGAGAGAAGACTGCCATAAAACTCATCAACCAATTCGGCTCTATTGAGAAAATGCTTGAATCTACCGATGAAATTAAGGGAGCGTTGGGTAAGAAAGTTAAGGACAATGTTGAACAAATACGTTTCTCCAAATTTCTCGTCACAATAAAGACTGATGTACCTCTCGATATAAACTTGAGTGAACTTGAGATAAAAGAGAAGAACAAAGAAGAGTTAGGAAAAATTTTCCGTGAGTTGGAATTCAAGGCACTTGCCGACCGAGTTCTTGGAATTTCACCGACACCGTCACCAGCGACCGTCAAACCACAAACGAAAAACAAACCGACTCTATCAAGTGGTATGTTGGATCTGTTTGGAAGTTTTGCTTCAGAGAGCAACGGAGATGACAAGAGTGGAAAAAATGGAGAGAAGGCGGAAAATGTTAAAATTGGTAAAAATTCAGCCCGTGAGAATTCAATTTTCACCTACAACGGGGCGGAAACGCCAGAAAATTCAATTCTCAGAGACCTAAAATCAACGTCTCACAAATATTATCTAATTGAGAATGAGAGTGAAATGGAAAAATTAGCTCAAAAATTCTTGTCAGCAAATATTCTCAGTTTAGACACAGAGACCACTTCTACCGATGCTATGATGGCAGAATTGGTAGGATTGAGCTTTTCGATGACCCCAAACGAGGCTTATTACATTCCAGTGCCAAAAGAAAGAGAGGAAGCACTTAGGATTGTCAATATTTTCAAAAAGGTGTATGAGTGTGATGAGATTTTGAAAGTCGGTCAGAACATCAAGTACGACATGCTTGTACTTTCAAACTATGGAATTGAAGTTCGCGGCAATCTCTTCGACACAATGATAGCCCACTATGTTCTTCATCCCGAACTTCGACATGGAATGGATTATCTTGCCGAGATATATTTGAAATACCATACCATTCACATCGACGAACTGATTGGCAGTCGTGGCAAGAACCAACGCAACATGCGCGACCTGTCACCTTCGGAAGTCTATGAATACGCTGCTGAAGATGCGGACATAACACTTCAACTATACCTTCTTTTAAAAGATGAAGTAGAGAAAGAAGGACTAAACTCCCTGTTCTACGAAATCGAAATGCCACTTGTTAGTGTGCTTATGCGCATGGAGCGCAACGGCGTGATGCTCGACACCGATGCTTTGCAACAAGCATCACAGGAGATGAGTAAACAAATGGAAGCTATAGAGAAGGAGATCTACGAAATGGCAGGTGAGAAATTCAATATCCTCTCTCCTCGACAGGTCGGAAATATACTGTTTGATAATCTACGTATTGTAGAAAAAGCCAAACGCACCAAGACTGGACAATATGTAACAAGCGAGGATGTGCTTCAGAACCTTCGCAACCGTCATCCCATCGTTGAGAAGATACTCGAATTTAGAGGGTTCAACAAACTGTTATCCACTTATATCGAAGCACTTCCGGCATTGATAAATCCACATACCGGACACATCCACACCTCTTACAATCAAGCTGTTACAACAACAGGGCGATTGTCGAGCAGCAATCCAAACCTGCAAAATATTCCTATTCGAGATGCCAACGGCAAAGAAGTTCGCCGTGCATTTATTCCGGATGAAGGCTGTGAATTTTTCTCTGCCGACTATTCTCAAATTGAACTGCGCATTATGGCACATTTAAGCGGTGATGAAAATATGATCGAAGCATTCCTGGAAGGCGATGACATTCACCGCGCAACGGCAGCCAAGATATTCAAGAAACCGTTGGATGAAGTCAGCACCGATGAACGACGCAAGGCAAAAACGGCAAATTTCGGCATTATTTACGGTATAAGCGCCTTTGGGCTTGCCGAGCGTATGGAAGTCAGCAGAACGGAAGCAAAGCAGCTTATAGACGGTTATTTTGTCACATATCCCAAGGTGAAGGAATATATGGATCGTTCTGTAGCTCAAGCACGTGAGTTGGGCTACACCGAAACCATCTTCCATCGTCGCTGTTACTTGCCCGACATATTATCCCACAATGCAACCGTACGTGGATATGCGGAGCGAAATGCCATCAACGCACCTATCCAGGGTAGTGCTGCCGACATCATCAAGATTGCAATGGTTCGCATTGACCGCAGAATACAAGCTGAGGGACTGCGTTCGAAGATGATTCTGCAGGTACACGACGAACTCAATTTCTGTGTTTATCCTGAAGAGAAGGAGCAGATTCAGAAACTCGTTGTAGAGGAGATGGAGAACGCATACAAGATGTCCGTTCCTCTCATTGCCGACTGTGGTTGGGGCAAGAACTGGCTTGAAGCCCACTAAGATCCAAACAGCAAATAATAACACCTTTGCCTATTATGTATAGGATGTGCAGAATAGCAATGATTACGCTGTGCCTGACTATCATGTCGGGCACACTGAAAATGCAAGCACAGCAGAAGTACGAATGGCCGGATTTTATCACCGAATTTGCTGAATTTCAAGCCGGTGGAGATATAGGAGATCCTAATAACGAATTGCTTGAGGATCTGTATGAAATCTATTGCGACAAACTGAATCTGAACAATCTGGATGAGACGGATTTGCAACGTCTTCCGTTTCTAAGCGATGTTCAGATTCGTGAAATCCTGGTTTATATATCGAAGAACTACCCCTTGCTTTCAACAGGAGAGCTGATGGCTATTGAATCGCTCAGCTACAGGGAGAGAAAGTGGTTGCAGTTGTTCTGCTATGCTGAGAAGACGGACACGACCGAGAACTCACTTAAAGGCTATATATTACCCTATCGCCACGAGGTTGTAACTCGTTTGAGCGTGCCTTTACAGACAAAGGTAGGCTATGCACAATATCCGCAAAGTGTGCTGGAAAAGAATCCCAACAAAGTGTATCAGGGAAACGCACTTTACCACTCGCTTCGTTATAGCGGGAAGCTAGGAAAACACATCGAAGTTGGTTTTCAGACGGAGAAAGATGCAGGAGAGAAGATGTTTGACTATATTTCCGGCAGTCTTATGTTTAAACGATGGAAATTTATCGACCGCCTGGTTGTAGGAAATTATCGAATGTCGTTCGGACACGGTCTTGCGGTTAACAGCAGTTCCAGTTTTGGAAAGATTATGACCCTGTCGTCGCTTGGAAGCATTAATAAAGGTCTGCGCAGGCACTCGTCAATGCAGGAATCCGACTATTTTACCGGTGCAGCACTAAGCACTTCCCTACCCTTTCTTAACATCCAAATCAGCGGTTTCTTCTCCCATCGTGACATTGATGCAACCATGCTATCCGATTCCTCTGGAGTGAGCAGCCTGAAGACCGACGGACTTCATCGCACGCTGCTGGAACGAAGCAAGCGAGGTATAGTCGGAAAGACTGATTTCGGAGGCAATATCAACTATAACTCCGACAGAATAAGCGTCGCAGCAACAGCAATTATCACCCATCTCTCTACCCCACTCCGTCCAAAATTCGACACACCCTCTACAGCATATAGGAAATACAATGCCCAAGGCACAGATTTCGGTACATATAGCATTGCATATAGCTACAGGGCCAGCAGCTTTTCTTTTAGCGGAGAGACAGCCACTTCTCAAAGCGGAGGCTTTGCAACACTGAATATGATTCAACACGACTGGCACGGAAACAAAATCACAGCACTTTTCCGTCATTACTCACCCAAGTATGTAAGCCTGAACGGTAAGACGTTTGGTGAGAATTCGCGTCCTCAAAATGAAAGTGGTTTCTATGCAGGTTATGCCATGAACATATCCCGGCGTACACGCCTTGAAACATACTTCGACTACATGTATTTCCCGTGGATGAAATATCAGGTCAGCAACAAGAGCCACGGCTTAGAAGGAATGGTACAATTGTCACACAGTACAGACAGAATTGGAGAGTTTTCCTTGCGCTATAGAGTTAAGAGTAAACAACACGATTGGAAGCACTCCATCGGAGACAATTCAGAAATGATTAATACATTGATTTTTAATACAGTACAAAGTATTAGGATACAACATAATGTTACATTTAGTCCAACGATAAATCTACGCAGTAATGTATATGCTCAGCTAGTTTATTCTGCAAAAGACGGAAGCAGAAACGGATTTGCCGTGAGTGAATATTTGGTATGGAAACCGATAAAGAAATACATACCTAACCTCTGCTTGAATCTCATGTATTTCCATACTGATGACTATGCATCCCGCATCTACAATTACCAACCCTCCCCACTCTACACTTTCACCAGTCGCAGCTACTATGGCGAAGGACTGCACACCACCCTACTCCTCAGACAGAAACTGGCTGAGCGTCTGTCTGTGATTTTCCAGTTCTCATCCATCAGGTATTTCGACCGCAGCACCATTGGTAGCGGATTGGAAGAAATACTTCACAACCATCGCGAAGATGTACAGTTGCAGCTCATTTGGAAACTATAATAATGTCTTTTCGTGAAATAAATGTGATTTTATACATTAATATATCTTGATTTTTCATAAATTTGCCAAAGAATATAAACTAACTAAATTACTATAACACTTATGAACATCCGTAAATTTGTTGGTGTTTTTGCTCTTTTGTGCATTGGAAACACTACTATCCAAGCTCAGAGTGATAATGCCGGTTATCCTATTAACCCAGTACCATTCACTGCAGTAAAAGTAACCCCAGGAACATTTTGGGGACAGAGACTTGAAGCCAGTCGCAACGTGACTATTCCCCTGGCTTTCAGCAAGTGCGAAAGCGAACGCCGCTACACAAACTTCTCTCAAGCAGCAGAACATATCAAGGACCCGAGCAAGGTGTTCAAGGTTGACGGAGTGATGGGTTACAGCTTTGACGACACAGACCCTTACAAGACACTTGAAGGAGCTGCATATCTGTTGCAGACCTACCCCAAGGCGCTTTACAAAGGCAAGAGCCTTGACAAATACTGCGATTCTGTCATTGCTGTCATTGCATCTGCACAAGAGCCTGACGGATACCTCTATACAGCCCGCACACAGAATCCTGAGCACCCACACGGATGGGCAGGAAGCAAGCGTTGGGAAAAGGTGGAAGACCTCTCACACGAATTCTACAACTTAGGACACCTTTGCGAAGCAGCTGTAGCACATTTTAACGCCACAGGCAAGCGTTCGCTGCTCAATATTGCCTGCAAATTTGCAGACTGCGTAGTACGCGAGGTTGGTCCTAATGCTGGTCAGGCTGCTGTTGTTCCAGGTCACCAGATTGCAGAGATGGGACTCGCAAAGCTCTATCTTGCAACAGGTAACCGTAAATATCTCGAAGAGGCAAAGTTCTTCCTAGATGCACGTGGAGTGGTGAATCCAAGTTGGAAGCGCGGACGTGGCGGCTTCATTGACGATCAGGGCTATGAACACCGTCCGAGCGAGTACAGCCAGAGCCATAAACCTGTTTGGGAACAGGACGAGGCTGTCGGTCACGCCGTTCGTGCAGGATACATGTATGCAGGTATGGCTGATGTTGCAGCACTTACAGGCGAGAAGCGCTATATTGACGCTATCGACCGCATTTGGGAAAACATCATTCAGAAGAAATACTATATCACCGGTGGAGTTGGGGCCACTTCGTCTGGTGAGGCGTTCGGTGCGAACTACGAACTGCCCAATATGTCAGCATATTGCGAGACTTGTGCCGCCATCGCACAGGTATATCTCAACTACCGCCTCTTCCTGCTTCACGGCGAGAGCAAATACTACGATGCACTCGAACGCACTCTGTACAACGGAGTTATCAGCGGAATCAGCATCGATGGCGGTCGTTTCTTCTATCCCAATCCGCTTCAGTCCATGGGTCAGCATCAGCGTCAGGCATGGTTTGGCTGCGCCTGCTGCCCAAGCAATGCCGCACGATTCATCCCTTCACTTCCGCAGTACATCTATGCCGTTAAGGATAATAATTTCTACGTAAACCTCTTTGCTGGAAACGAAACTCAGGTGAAGGTGGGCAAGCAGAAAATCACATTCGTACAGTCCACAAATTATCCATGGGATGGAGACATAGAGATGACTATGAAGAAAGCAAGCGGTCAGTTTGCACTCTGTATCCGTATTCCAGGCTGGGTACGCGGTGAAGTAGTGCCAAGCGACCTCTACACCTATTCCGACGGCAAGCATCTGGGTTACAAGGTAATGCTCAACGGCAAGGCTGTGGAAGCAGCTCTCAAGAACGGCTATTTCGTGATTGACCGCAAGTGGAAGAGCGGTGACCGTGTTAACGTACATTTCGACATGGAACCACGTCTCGTTCGTGCTAACGGCAAGGTTGCTGCAGACAAGGGTAGGGCAGCCATCGAACGCGGACCACTCGTTTACTGCGCAGAATGGCCTGACAACAAGTGCGATGTGCTGAGCGTTCTCCTCAATCAGGAACCACAATTCACACTTGGCAGCACCACCATCGCTGAGACTTCTGTAACCACTCTCACAACCGATGCTCAGACTTTGAAATTCGACGATAAGGGACGTCTCACAGCCAACGACGAGCGCCTTGTACTTATTCCTTACTATGCTTGGGCACACCGTGGTAACGGCAACATGAGCGTTTGGCTTCCAATCGACCTGAGCGCCACCTCACCTGCACTTCCACCAAGCATTGCCAGCGAGAGTAAGATAGAGGCATCTGTAAAACGCCTTCCTGCACTCACAGCCATCAACGACCGCCTTGTGCCAGCCGACGGTAACGACCGCAGCGTGCCTTACACCCACTGGTGGCCAAAGAACAACTCAACCGAATGGCTGTCATATACTTTCAAGGAAGCAGCTACAGTAAGCAGCAGCACAGTCTATTGGTTCGACGACGGACCATGGGGTGGATGCCGTGTTCCACAGTCTTGGAAACTTTATTTCCGCAACTCTGCAGGCGACTGGGAAGAGGTGAAGAACCCAACCAACTACGGAGTTAACAAAGGTACAGCCAACATTGTGAATTTCAATCCTGTTACAACCACAGCAATGAAACTCGAAATCGTTCAGCCAGAAAAATACAGCTGCGGCGTATTTGAATGGAGCATAAAATAATATGATTTGGCATTAGAAATCATATTGAACAAAAGAGTTATCGTCCATTAAATCGAACGATAACTCTTTTTTTGTCTAATCATTAAAAACGTTGTAATTATTTCACCCACACCTTCCGTCCGTTCACGATATTAAATCCTTTATGTAAAGAACTGATGCGCTGACCATTGAGATTGTAGATGGTCTTTTCGGCATTTTGAGAAGCTGTAACGGTGCTGATGGCTGTTTCGTCTGCAAAAATGAGTATTAAAAAAACAGATTGAAATAAAAACCGCCGTAGATATTTTTTCCTCCGCAGTATAAATTTAAATCCACCGTAGTGATTTCTGAAAATCTCTTAAGACTTTTTCCTGGTTTCACTACGGTGGTTTTTTGAAAAAAATTTAGCTTTTTCCGTAATTGTTAGCTCATTTTTGTATCTCAATCCGTTATTTTGGAGATTTTTTGACGTTTGCGAGAGCAAAAGCTTTGTTTATTTTGAACCTATGCAGAACATCAAAAACGCATATTTAGTCGCTTTTTTAGCTATATTTTTCCATAAAAATGGACGTTTTTTATGGATTTTAGGATGTGATTAGGTATAATATATGGTTATTCTCACTCCTCGTCTTGTTTTATAATTTACTGATTTTCTGCCTTTTAGAGAGAAATCTTATTAGCATTGCGTTCCAGTTCCAATTGTTCCAATTAATTTTTTGGAGGTTCCTGTTCCACTATTCTATATATTAATTAGTTATAAAGTCTTTAAAGGGATGTTTTGTTCCTTGTTTTTTAATTGGAACAACTGGAACTGGAACGCTATTACTCTTCTATAAGGCCTGTTATAAAAGCTTAGACAAATCATAGGCGTAGGAAGGTTCGCTTGGTTTCTGAATAAGTTGATTCTTTACTTTGACGAAATGATAAAAGATGTGTATATTTGCAAAGCTTATATGAAATATATACTAATCACTAAGAATCTTTTTTTGAAGAATATGAATAAAGATGAACTTAAAAGCTTAATGTGTATACCCGCTGATGCAAAAGACGTAAAATATACTTTTGCGAAAATAGCTGATATTATAGAAAATTATTGTGTCATTCGTTATAATGAAAAGAGATATCGTATTATTGATTTTGAATTCTATTTCTATAATAAAATGCACCAAGACATTACTGTTCATCCCAGAAACTCAGAAGCTCTATGCTGGTACATTAATGAATTCGGAGGAATAGATTTGAACTTTGAGAGTAAAAACATTGAAAAGACAATTGTAGAAAAAAAGGGGAAAGTTTCATTCAAATATAGAATGGAGGACAATTCATATTATGGTGGCATCCTTATTCGTCAAATACAAGACGTTGACAACAAAACGATATTTGACGGTCCTTTGAAGGTTGCCGAACTATTTAGAATTCTTGATGCAACATCACAGAACCAGAATAATCCTGTTTTAGAGATAGATCAATCTTTGGAAAAGATAAATTTTGCAAATAAGAAAAGACACAATTTATTGGGAAGTAAAAAGGATAGTAGGGCAAAGGTTGATTATAATGTCAAAGAATGGTTTACAGAGGATTTTAATCTAGATAAAGGGAAATTAATCGAAAAACTTGATATACTCAAAGAAAGTGAAGATTATAGATTTTGTTATATACCTAAACCTTAAAACGGACAGTTGTCTTCTTCTGTGAAAAGATCAATTTCAGAAGGCTTGGAGTTTGGAAATAACTCGATAATCTTGCTTCCTACAGCCTTCTTTGTAATTGTTTTATCGATATATAATGCTTGAGTTAATATGATTCCGTGTTCTCTAACAGGGCAATAATCAGGTATATCTTTCATGTCAACATAGATGTCTAGAATATTATTCCAATAGGTATCATAAGGATAAGGTCTTGATGGATCTAAACAATAGAGTCTGAGGCTATCTTTATGAATAGAATACCCTACAACAACTGCATTCATATATCTTTGTTTCTGGACATTTAGATAAGTTATTTGGACAGGATTATCTATATCTATTTGTCTGTATATCACATCACGGAATTCTGGCTTGCTAATTCTTATAGTTCTGGGAGTGAAAACATTAGTATGATCAATAATTGAAAATTCATCCTGACAAATGGAACGAACAAGCTTGGCAAAAGTCCAATCTGTGTATGGCTTTTTTGAGTACCCTAGCAAGTTGTCAAGCAACTGCTTCTTAATACGGAAGACAAATGGTTTGTCGCAGTCTTTATCTATAATATCCCTATAAGTTAATTTCTGATTTAAAATGAGAAGCATAATGAAACTATAAACTTGAGAACTATTATCTAGTTCCCCATTACGAAATAGAACTGAAGAACTTTCTGATTTTCCATTAACTGCATACACCCCACCACTATTAAGGTGTATGTTCTCGATTAAACGAATTGTTTTCATATTGAATGCCCATCTTTATGCGTTAATTAATTCTGCTGTCATCATATTCCATGTGCAGCAATTCAAAGCACCTCCTTCTTTGACAATGTTGTCACAATCCCATATAGAATGGCAATTGCATTGAGGATAAGCCTCAGCTATCTGCCTAAATACTATCCCATTTAACTTGTCTTCTATCATGGGAACAAAGATATGGTGACCTACGTGAAGAAAATTGAGGTACGCCCAGCTTTTTTGTGTATATGTGCCATAATGCAGTTCTGTGATGCCGAAATAAGGACTGAGTGCAGACAGCAGCTTCTTACGCAATGTTTTGTCAAAATCACAATAGTTGTTGAGTAGAACGTTGCCATCGCCCATATAACGCACCATTCCGTCTGCATGACCGTATTCGTCGTACCTGTCTTCTGGAATAAGAATTATCTCTGCTTCGAGCAATTGGCTTAATGCATCGATAAGTTTATTATATTGATAATGGGGATTCTCCCTGATGATTTTATCAGTCATTATCACCTTGTCTTCACAACTAATGACGTTGCCGCCATCAACGATAATATCGGAATCGATGACCTGTATGCCAATTTCTGAGAAAATAGAAGATGTGTTGGGCTTGTATTCAGGATAGTCTTTGAGGTAATCTGGAGAATAGCAGAATCTGACAAACTTGTCCTTACTTACCTGTACTGGCATATAGTCTCGTGCCCAGATGTGTTGGGGTGATGAGGTATTTGGCAAGAAACTCCATTCTATCTTACGACTATGCATAATGTTCAAAAGATGTGTCGTCGCATCAACATAAAGATGATAAGACATACCTTTTGCAAGATAAACTTTAGTAGTTTCAAAATTCGTAATCATAATATATATTTTATTGATTATTAATTATTTAGGTTACACCGCAAAGGTCAATAAAAGATTTCTATCAGCCATATTTTTTCGGTTAAAAACGGTTAAGATTTCCGAAAAAGTTATTTATTAATTAGTTAGAAAAATAGCATATTCCTTATTGTTTAGAATCAAAGTATCAAGGATTATTTGTATCTTCGCAAGGTAAATAATAATAACGACGATGGATATTAAGGAAATACTGAATAGAACGGATAGATTTGCTGCCAATGCTGGATGCAGATTGACAGAAGTAGATGCAGATCATTCTGTGGCTGAGATGAAAGTAACAGAGCAACATCTGAATGGAGGAAGTGTGTGTCAGGGTGGTGCATTGTTTACACTTGCAGACTTGGCAATAGCTGCATTGATGAACTGTAGGGGACAGCTCACCTTCGGCATCAGTAATAGCATCATATATGTATCGAGTGCCAAGGAAGGCGATTTGCTTCGCGCAGAGGCTGTCAGCATAGCAGACCATCATAAGATACCATCTGTAGAAGTTCGTGTGACGAATCAGGAAGGTCATCTCATCTGTCATGTAACAGGTATGGGATACAGAAAAACAACACCTATACCTCAAGACTAAGTATATTCTTTGAAACAGATATTGTCCCTATCATATCAATTATGCTCCTCAGTTTATAAAAAAGTACTAAAACGAAATTGTTTAGAAAAAATGAAGCAAATGAATATATGGAGATTGGTGACAGTCCTTGTTATAAGCGGGATGGTGATTACTTCTTGCAATTCAAGAAGGGAGAAAACAGAGGAGAAGGAATTTGAAGCGGAATTCACACCGAAGAGTCCTGACTATACAGATGAATTGATGTGGGTAAGCAAAGACTGCGATCATGAGGGAACAGGTGCCGATATATTCTATGTAGTCTCTACATGGGAAGAGGACTGGATAACCGATAATGGAAAGGTGAGTCACTATGCTGATGTGTGGAACACCACTCATCGTGAACACATGGCTATAGAGATCAATAAGGTTTCTGACTATATGGCTCCAGGAAACCGTTTCTTTGCACCTTTCTATCGCCACACTACTATGGAAACTTGGTTGACTAAAGACGAAGACACGATTGCCATGCGGTGCAAACTGCCTATGTCCGATGTGTGTAAAGCTTTTGATTATTTCCAAAGTCAAAGGGATAAGACTCGACCGTTCATTATTGCAGGATTCAGTCAGGGAGGCAAGGCTATGATTGAACTGCTGAAACACATGAGCGATGAAACCTATAAACAGATGGCTGCAGCTTATGTTCTTGGCTATAAGGTTACGCCTGAAGATACAGCAATGTGTAAGCGGATACGTCCTGCTCGTGGTGCTGACGACACAGGAGTTACTATTTGCTACAATACCGTGAAGGATGTGAAGTACATTCAACCCCTTATCGCATCAACCTGTATGGCTATCAATCCCGTGAACTGGTGCACAGATGCTACGCCTGCTATCCTGCATGACACCATCACCGTGACGCTTTCACCTAAATACCACGTTCTCGTTGTCAGCGGATATAGCGGCTCTGAATATCCGGCTTACAAGAATTTCCTCAATGTGGGAGATATCCATAGTTGCGAGCCTTGGCTCTACAGCGAATGCCTGAAAGAAAATATCGCTGTAAGAACGAAGAAGTGGAGAACTAAGAATGGAAAGTAAAGTGATAGTAGCGGGGTTTAAGAGTTCAAGGGGTTAAGGGTTTAAGAGTTTAAGGGTTTAAGGAAGGGGTGGGGGAGTGATTTATCATTTTCGAAAAAAGGCTCTGTCAATCCTATTTCACCCACACCTTCCGTCCGTTCACGATATTAAATCCTTTATGTAAAGAACTGATGCGCTGACCATTTAGATTGTATATAGTCTTTGCATCATTGTGGGATACAGAAATAGTGTTGATTGCAGTTTCATCTGATGGGATAAGTGGAGCTGTTAACAAGAAAGCATCATTATGACCAGGGTAGTTATAATAACTTATAACCCCCTCCACATCGTAATTCTTTTCCGAGACCTCATTTTCCGAAGGTAATGGTATATCAAAATTAAAATAAGTAGTGTTTAAGGTGATAACCTGTTCACCATTGATAATACACAAACGTTCTGTGTCATCAATGTTTCTATAACCTAGTTTGACACCCCTCATTTTGATATAGTCCAATAATTTGTGCGAATCAAGTTCATCGAAAGTCACAACTTGCGGCTTCGGAGCTTCACCTTTCGTAACCTGTATCAAATCAGAATAATTGATTCCATTAAGAAATACTAATACCATCCAATTTTTGTCGTTGATAAAATTGGCATATACACGACCATTGAGAATATCACCCGGTTGAACATCCAATCCAAAGTTATATAACAAGACATTTCCTGTTGCATCATGGGCTAAAACATACATCTTCTGTTCTGTGTTGTCTACAACATACACCTGAGCATCTTTCAGCTGAACCATGTAGTCTTCATAACTGGTAAGATTGAAGAGCGAGGCGATATCTGGTACAACGTTCGACTCAAACAGATCGGCTTTCTCAAGCTTGAAAGAAATGACACCATCGTTCTCTGCAATGTGAGTAATCACAAAATCACAAGGATTACCATTATTTGTAAGTAAGTTGGCAGGTGAAGAGTTGTTCAATAAAACTCTGACGTTTCCTTTTCCTGGGAATGGGTCGTAAGACGACGTTTCACCCTTAAACCCATTGGCAAAGAGCAGCTGATAGTGCATATTGTTTGGATCTGTATTAACAACGTTCTTAGTCCAAAGTTGTGGATTACTTAAATCTACGCGATAAACCATCATTCCGTGTCCAGGCAAAAAAGCATTCCATCCTTTCTTCTGACGGTTTTCGATTACGAAGTATTCATTATTATTAGGTGAATTAAGAAAGAATCCCTCGTTGGTACTTATATCGTGTATAGAATAAGTGCCCTCTGTTTCCAAGATTTTTGGTTGTGGAATGAACCCTACTAAATAGCGTTCAAAGAGCGAATAGGCAGATGGGGCACGACCGTAACCAACATAGTTACCAGAAGCCATTAACGACCAATCACCAGGAGTTTCTGATAATCCTCCGGATCCTTCATTGTCTGTATCGTAGAAATCTGGCAATCCAAGCACATGGCTGAATTCATGACAGATAGTACCTATACCTGAGAGCATAGGAAGACTTTCAGAATACATCATTTCCGTTGAACAGGCATAATCCCAAAGAATAACTCCATCTTTTCTAATATATTCGGTGATGTGGCCTTCTGGTGTAGTACTTTCATATAAAACATATCTATGTGGCCATATCAGTCTTGGGTCGTTACCTCCGATATTTGAACCATAACCTGAAAAGATAAAGTAAACAAGATCAACTATACCATCTTCATTTAAGTCGTAATTGCTGAAATCGACAAGCGGATCGGCAAGGTCTAACACTTCCTTTGCCAATGTTTTAAAATTTTCATGTTTATTAGAGAAATACTGGCTACGGTTCACTTTTACAGGTCCTACGATGTCGAACTTAGGTCGGAAAAGTCCGTTTGAGTTGTCGCGGAAGTAGTCAAAGACACTACCGACGAACGGTGCATCAAAATAATCATCCTTATAATTCGTACGAGAGTCACCCTTATAGTTCTCCTTATTAATAATATCGTTCATGATTTCGTATGTCTCATCGCCATACCTGAACGGCATATCGTTGAATTCCACCAAGATAACCAGTCCGCGGAAATTACTAAAATCGAATAACCCTGCACGTCGTTGCTGTTGCATCTTGACACACCGGAGATAGTTATCCTGACGCATTTTAACCATCCGTTCACTCATTTTCGGAACCAACCCCTTAGGTGTTGATTTCACGAAATCCCATTCCGATGCCGTTCGTTCCGCAGAATCATGAGCCACAACCCCTGTTGATACCAGGGAGCCGTCATCCTGTTGGCTTGCATACGTCCAGAAACCGTGATCGTCTTGCACTACGGTATATCCGTCCTCTGTCATCACATAGTTCAAATACTCGTCACCCCTCATTTGCAACGTAACAAACGTTCCATCTGGTTGCTTGACTTTTACAGGTTTCGGGTACGCTGGAACGGCTAAACACTCACTTGTTATTATAAATAACAGCAACGTACTTAAAAGCTGTATTTTCTGTGTCATATAAACTTATTTTGTGTTTCGTCTGCAAAATTAATAATTAATTATTAAAAAAACATAGTATCAGAATGGTTATAACGAAAAATTGAAATAAAAACCACTCATTTTGTAAACAAGTCATAGTTAAAGTAGTGTTTTTTTAACTATATTTGCAACCGAAAAAGTGTTTATATGAAGAAAACTATATTATACCTCGTGACTCTAATGAATGCGTTGACTATTTTTGCTCAACATACAGAGCCGAAGGAATGGCAGTTAGCGTGGAGCGAAGAATTTGAGAACGACGGAAGACCTGATTCGACTATATGGAATTACGAGTATGGTTTCGTGCGAAACCACGAAGCACAATGGTATCAACCGGAAAATGCTTTTCAACAGAACGGTATGCTCGTCATTGAGGCAAGACATGAGCAGAAGCTTAATCCTACTTATCGCGAGAATGGACGCTATTGGGGTCAACAACGTCCTACAATTGACTATACGTCAGCATGCCTCACTACACGAGGCAAATACGAGTTCCTGTATGGTCGTTTGGAAGTCTGTGCACGAATACCGACAGCAGGAGGAGCATGGCCTGCCATCTGGACTCTGGGAAAGGGAATGGAGTGGCCTTCGTGCGGAGAGATAGACGTGATGGAGTATTATCGCATCAACGGCATTCCACACATACTGGCAAATGTGGCATGGGGAAACGACAACCGTTATCAAGCTGTCTGGGACTCCAAACGCATTCCTTTTACTCATTTTTCTGAACAAGATTCTGATTGGGCGCAGCACTTCCACGTGTGGCGGATGGATTGGGACGAAACCGCCATCAAGCTTTATCTTGACGATGAACTTCTCAACGAGGTGCCGCTCAGCAAAACTGTGAATGGAAAAATAGGCAATAACACCAATCCCTTCACTCGTCCGCAATATATATTGCTAAACCTGGCTTTAGGCGGTGACAACGGAGGTAAGATTGACGACTCCGCCTTCCCCATGCGCTATGAAATCGACTATGTACGGGTATATAGGAAAGGGATAAATAAACAATAAAGAAACAACGAAAATGGATATTAAGGAAATACTGAATAGGACGGATAGATTTGCTGCCAATGCTGGATGCAGACTGACAGAAGTGGATGAAGAGTATGCTGTGGCTGAGATGACAGTTACGGAGCACCATCTGAATGGTGGTAATGTGTGTCAGGGTGGTGCATTGTTTACACTTGCGGACTTGGCAATAGCTGCATTGATGAACTGCAGAGGACAGCTCACTTTCGGTATCAGCAACAGCATCATATATGTATCGAGTGCCAAGGAAGGCGATTTGCTTCGTGCAGAGGCTGTCAGCATAGCAGACCATCACAAAATTCCTTCTGTAGAAGTCCGCGTGACAAATCAGGAAGGTCGTCTTATCTGTCATGTAACAGGCATGGGATACAGAAAATCAACCCCTATACCTCAAGACTAAGTGGATTCCATGACTATAAAACTGACGTACAGACGGACAAGAAGGCTGTCAATGCACATCGTAAAGAATGGCGATGTGCATGTGTCGGCTCCCTATGGTATGTCGCAAAGAGATATTGAATCTTTCATCAACCAGCATCGTGAGTGGATTGAAACTGCGAGGAAGAAGACAGATGAACGTCAGAAACAGCGTTCAGTTTTTTTCAATAAACTTCCTCTGGCAACCAAAGCTCAAAAGAATGAGGCTACAGAAAGAGTGAGAGCAATGGTTGAGCCAATGGTGGAACATCATGCCAGAATCATTGGTGTAAAACCAACGTCTGTTCGCTATAGACCTATGATATCACGCTGGGGTGTATGTAATGTGAAAGAACGTAGGATCTGTTACTCTACTTATTTACTGCTGTTGCCAGATTGGTGTGTTGAGCATGTTGTGGTTCATGAACTCTGTCACCTGTTGGAACCAAGCCATAACGCCCGGTTTCATGCTCTGATGGATAAGTACTTTCCCAAGTGGAAAGAAGCACGCAAGGAAACACGCAGAGTGGCAAAAGGAGTGAAGAGTGAAAAGTGAAGAGTGAAGTGTGAAGAGTGAAGAGATAGTACTGAAGTTCAAGAAGTTCAAGAAGTTCAAGAAGTTCAAGAAGTTTAAGAAGTTTAATCATGAACAATGAAGAATATAGAAGGAAAGGGTAGGGGTTTACATTTTTGAAAACAGTTGCAACTAATGTGAAAGTATTTGCAACTGTTTTCTGTTTTCGTTAGGAAGTTTTTTCATAATTTTGCAAAGTGAGGGAGAGTACACCCTCGCAGTGAAAGAATATATAAACATAAACTGAATATCAACAATGAAAAAAATTCTGACAACAATCGTTTTGGCACTTGCCTTGACGATAGTAAATGCACAAGACAACACCGACCGCCTGTGGTATGACAAGCCAGCTACTGTATGGCTGGAAGCTCTGCCTATCGGTAATTCCCACTTAGGAGGAATGGTATATGGCGGAACCAAAAGCGATGAACTTCAACTCAATGAAGAGACTTTCTGGTCGGGCGGTCCTCACAACAACAACAGCAAAAATTCTCTGGCCCATCTCGAGGAAGTACGCAATCTTATCTTCAACGAGAAGGAGAACGATGCGGAAAAGGTTATCAACAACTACTTCATCCCCGGCCCCCACGGCATGAAGTACCTGCATATAGGTAGCCTGAATTTCTCCCACATGGGCATTAGCGAAGACAACGTCACCAATTACATGCGTGAGCTTGATTTGACCACAGCTCTCTCGAAAGTGTCTTTCGACGTAGGCGAGAATCACTACACCCGTACTACATTCGCATCAATGGCCGACGGAGTGATTGTGATGCACCTGGAGTCTGACAAGAAGATGACTTTCACTATCCAGCATAAGTGCGATTTCCAGACCACTTATTCCAAGAACGACAAATATGCCATTGCCACCATTCAGGGTGTTGACCACGAAGGTATCAAAAGTGCTCTCAATGCTGAATGTATGTTCAAGGCAATCTGTGAAGACGGAGGAACGGTTTCTGTAAAATCTACAGGATTGATTGCAGTGAGCGGAAGCAAAAGCGTTACCCTGATTGTATCAGCCGCAACGAATTTTGTGAACTTCCAGGATGTGTCGGGTGATGCAAATGCCAAGAATCTGGCATATATGGAAAACGCAGAGAAGTACACCTATGCACAGCTGCTGGAACGTCACCTTGCAAAATATCAGGAGCAGTATAATCGCGTGAAACTGTATCTGCCATCTACAGACAACAAGAAGCTCACTACGGAAAAACGTCTTGATGCTTTCTCAGGCAGCAAGGACTGGGGTATGGTTTCGCTTCTCTTCAATTACGGACGCTACCTGCTCATCTCCTCTTCTCAGCCGGGCGGACAGCCAGCCAACCTGCAGGGTATCTGGAACAACAAGCGCGATGCGCCTTGGGACAGCAAGTACACTATCAACATCAATGCAGAGATGAACTACTGGCCTGCAGAAGTATGCAATATAAGTGAGACTGCCGAACCACTGTTCTCGTTCATCAAGGACCTCAGCGTACAGGGTGCAGAAACAGCAAAGGTTATGTACAACTGCAATGGTTGGATGGCACACCACAACAGTGATATCTGGCGTGTAAGCGGACCCGTTGACGGTGCTTTCTGGGGTATGTTCCCCAACGGAGGCGCATGGCTCGCAACCCATCTTTGGCAGCACTACCTCTACACCGGTGACAAGGATTTCCTGCGTCAGTACTATCCAATTATCAAGGGAACGGCTGATTTCTATCTCGACTATATGCAGATTCACCCGAAATACGGTTGGCTCGTGACTGTTCCTTCGGTTAGTCCCGAACAAGGTCCTAACGGCAAGTCACCTGTTACCGCAGGCTGCACCATGGACAATCAGATTGCCTTCGATGCACTGTCCAACACACTCCATGCAGCACAGGTGCTTGGTGAGGACGAGGCATATCAAAAGACCCTTCAGGATGCTATCGACAAACTGCCTCCTATGCAGATAGGTAAATACAAGCAACTGCAGGAATGGCTCATTGATGCTGATGATCCAAACAACCAGCACCGTCACATCTCACACCTCTACGGACTTTATCCATCCAATCAGATTAGTCCTTACTCTCACAACTCGCTTTTCGCCGCAGCTAAGGAAACACTCAACCAGCGTGGTGATGAAGCTACAGGATGGAGCCTCGGATGGAAAATCAATTTCTGGGCAAGAATGCTCAACGGCAATCATGCACTCACCATTCTCTCTAACATGCTTAAGCTTCTGCCCAACGAAGGTATGGAAGGACAGTATCCTAACGGACGTACGTTCCCTAACCTCTTCGACGCACACCCACCATTCCAGATTGACGGAAACTTCGGTGCCACAGCAGGTATTGCGGAAATGTTGCTGCAAAGCCACGACGGAGCAGTTCACTTGCTGCCTGCACTTCCTTCGAAATGGGACACAGGTTCTGTTAAGGGACTTCGTGCACGTGGTGGATTCATCATCGACATGGACTGGAACAATGGCAAACTTCAGACCGCACGTATCCATTCCACAATCGGTGGAACTATCCGCATCCGCTCTTACGTGAAGCTGGAGGGTATTGGTCTTACCGAAGCCAAAGGTGACTGCCCAAACGCTCTGTTTGCACCTGCACAAGTGAAAGACCCTCTCGTTTCCAAGTCTCTCTCTTCTGCACCTTCAGCAGCGGTGAAGACTGTTTACGAGTACGACCTGAATACAGAAGCAGGAGTTGACTACGTGGTATCAACTCCTGGCTCTGACATTAGTGCTGTTAATGTTTCCGACAATAACACATCCATTACTCAGCGTTTCGATCTCAGCGGTCGTAGAATCAGCGATTCCGCCAAAGGTCTTATGATTGAACGTATTCAGGCAAACAACCAAACCACAGTGCGTAAGGTGTATGTAAGGTAAAAAATCATATTAAACATTATAAAAACTCAGTGCGCTTCTCCGAGTGGGGAAGCGCACTGAGTTTTTTTGTTATAAAAGCTATGAACTGTTTAGAACTTAACAGTTACTTTCTTGCCAGAGTACTGGACTGGTTTGGATGTACCGTCGGGTAGGGTAACAATGAACTTGCGGTTAGCTATCATACCTTCATACTGACCCTTGCGTTGTCCGATGGTGAGAGTACGTGCGCGGTCGTTCCAAGTGAGAGGAATCTCTGTGTATTGTCCCTTCTCGTAGTTGTAGTTGTCACCTTCGTCCTCATAGAGAGTGAACTGTGCATCAACTCCAGGATAAACACGGAGAGTGAGAGTGCTCCAGTCACGTTCAACTGTGTTCTGTGCTTCTTCAGCCCAAGGAATGATGCTACC
This sequence comes from uncultured Bacteroidales bacterium, assembly GCA_902776985.1. Taxonomy (GTDB): domain Bacteria; phylum Bacteroidota; class Bacteroidia; order Bacteroidales; family Bacteroidaceae; genus UBA3839. Next base: position 25,719 of record CACYSD010000012.1, on the reverse strand, counting down.
TGCACGAACATAAAGAGGAGAGTGAGCTATAGGTGCGTCAGCCTTGATGTTCTGTCCACCGTCGAGCAGAGTGTTGGTCCAGAAATCGTACCATTTAGCTCCTGCTGGAAGATATACATCGTAGGTCTTTGCCTGAGACCAGTCGCACTCCGGCCAGCCATTCACAAGTTTCTTTCCGTTAGCAACGACTTCCTCGCCGTCCTTTTTGTCCCAACCGCTCATTTCGTCGGTCTTGATAATCTTCTCCTCCGTGAAGAGGGGATTAACAACAGGGCAAACCAGGAAGTTGTGTCCGAACATAAACTCACTGTTATTATCCCATACATTCTTGTCATCCTTGAAGTCCATCATAAGTGCACGCATGAAAGAATCGTCGTTCTTAGACACCTGCCAGGAGAGACTGTAGATGTAAGGCATCAGGCGATAGCGCATGCCGACTGCACCGCGAAGAGCGTCATAGACAGGTTCGCCCGGTTTGCCGTAATAGTAGAGTTCACGATAAACTTCTGTACCGTGGCTGCGCATCATAGGACAGAAGAGACCGAACTGCATCCAGCGAACGTAGAGTTCCTGATACTGCGGATTCTTGGTAGCTGAGTTGTCGTTATATCTTCTGTTGTATGCTCCTGCGAAGAAACCGCCTATGTCGGTATTTACGTTAGGATTCGCTGTAAGAGTGTAGTTCAGACAGATTGGCACCTGCTTGCGGAAGCTGTCCCATGAAGAACTTACGTCACCGCTCCAGGTATTTGCTCCGTAGCGCTGCTGTCCTGCGAAATACGAACGAGTAAGGATGAATACACGCTTGTCTTTATCTGCCGCGCGCTGGTGCTCATCCACACCACCTACGGTCATGAACGGGAAGAGGTTGCGTACGCTGCGCCAGCTGCCGAACGCACACTTCTGGTCAAGGTCGCTGTCCTTGTAATTGTGATGGTCAGGATCGGTAGAGTCCATCCACCATCCGTCAATACCCATCTTGTGCATCTTGGAGAGATACTTCCAGTAGATGTCACGTGCACCGCTGCTGTAGCAGTCATAGACACGTACACCTGAAGGGTAATTCATATTTGGCGGCCAAGCGCTAAGTCCTGACTGAGGCCATGTTTCGAAGTCGAAGAGTTCGCCACGTTCCTTCAGCTCCTTATACTGCAGGGTGTGAGGACCGAATGAAGCCCAGATGCTTATGCTGATATGAGCGTTGGATTTGTGAACCTCGTCAATCATAGCCTGAGCGTTGGAGAAGTCTTCATTGAGGAAGTCCATTGCGTTCCACAGGTAGTTGTTGCCCCAGTACTGCCAGTCCTGGATGATACCGTCGAGAGGCACATTGTCCTTGCGATAGCGGCGAACCACCTCAAGCAGTTCGGCACTGCTCTTATAGCGTTCGCGGCTCTGATGGAAACCGTAGGTCCACATAGGAAGCATGGGAACATGACCTGTGAGGTGACGCATCTCAGCAATCACACCATCGGCATTCTCGCCATACATGAAATAATAGTCAACAGCCTTGCCCACCTGTGACGTGAGAGTAAGAGCGTTGGCGTTGTCGTCTATGCGGGTAGGGGAGTAGTTGTCCCAGTAGATTCCATAACCCTTGATGCTCTGGAAGAAATGAGCAAAGTCCTCGAGGTTCGACTGCATCATATTGCGGTGTTCGCCACGCTGGCTCATCTTTCCGTTCTGCAGGAGTCCAAGTCCGTAGATAGGTTCATCCTTGTCGAGGTCGAATGCCTGACCCACCTTGTAACTTCCGGCATCAATTCCAGATTCAATTGCAGTAAACTTAGGAGCCTCATCCTTCAGGAGAACTTCGCCCTTGCGAGTGGCAAAAGTCACTGCTCCGTTCGAAACTGTTACAACGAGTGCGTTTGAAGTGTAAGTGGTTGCCTCACCTTTCTTGGCAACAGCCACTTTCACGTTCTCCGGTTTTGCTATAACCACACGGCTTTCGGGTTTAGCATCAGCATCACTGGCGGTTTTCACCACACGAACAATGTTGGGTGTGTAGAACTCAATAGTCTGTGCTTTAGCCGTTGTGGTCAACAGAGCCAATAGCATGACAGTCATTAGAATTTTCTTCATACTTGAATGGTGTTTATTAGTTTATGTGTTTGCAAATATAACAAATTACTGCAAATATAGGAAAATAAAATGAGCTTACACTATCAATCCTGTTGAAATCAACAAATATACTACTTCCTTAACCATTTCTTCCCACCTTGGATATACATTCCCTTTTCTGGAATAGTATTCAGACTGCGACCGGTGAGGTCGATTATCATATTATCATGATTGGTTTCAGAGGAAATGCGATTAACAGATACGGAAATGTCGGCATTGTATAAAAAATAGTTCCCGAATAAGTATGTTTTACCTACATAGCAACTTGTGAAAATGCTTTCGCGAGGAGGAAGTGGCATCCATGGAGAGAAAGGTCCTGCACCAGATCCAAAGCCTTCTACCCAAACTACATTGTTAATAAACGACTCTTCTCCAGTTCTATAATACTCTTGATATGCATCAAGAAGTGTAAGGGTGAAGCGGCGGAACTCTTGGCCTTCAACATTGATAGTATCAATTTTATCAACCCTTAAATAAGATTTAAAAGGGAATCCTAAGAGGGTGTCGAGTTTCTCATCCTTTTCTAGCAGGCAACCAAAAGCGTTGCCTTCAACACCACATCTCACTATAAAATCTTTTTTCAAGCTGAAGTCATATAGCAAACGTTGTTTTGTACTCCCCTTTGCTATAGCATATACTTTTTTCCCTTCATCACGGATAGCGGCATAATAGGTAGAACCGAAATCAGGGAAGGCAACATAGTTATATACTTTCTTCCATGTTTTACCATTAATCAGGGTGTCGCCGTTTATGAAATTACAATATGAGTTCTCCATAATCCATCCCACTTGAGTTTCCCACACTTTTTCATCCTGTGCAAAAGGACGATAACCCAACTGTGTATCCTGAGCTACTATAGGCATAACTGACAGACAAGACAGCCAAATAAACAATAATGTAGATTTCATGATTTTTATATGTTTTATAAGATTTAGAATAAATCAAATATACTAATAATTATAAGAATAATAACTATATTCGATAAAATTATAGTATTTGCCCGTTTACTATATCTACAATTACTCCAATTGGGGCAAAAAATCCATTCCGAGTTTCAATTATTCCACCATTTATTATCTGGAGTGTCGCACCTGTTTTTAACTCAAGTTCTGCATTTGACAACGTTCCTCCATCAATTATTAGTTTTCCACCCTCTTCAACAATTATACAATTATTGCTCATCATTTCAACATCATTCTGAATAGTGAGTTGTCCTGAACTTGTAATACGAATATTAAAAAAAATTTGTGGTGCCAGATCTAATGTATCATTTGATTCCACAACAAGAAGGCCATCCATTATTTGAACGCCCACATTTATGGAATCTAACCAACAATCAAGCCTCCTTTGGATACTGTCATTATTATTACCAGTCCATGAAACATTGAATTTTCCATACCAACTATACCCATCAGGATTATTACAATTATCAGTATTACTTACATGTAATTGACCTATAACTCTGTGCATTGAATTTAATAAAGGTGATCCTGAAGATCCTTTTTGCGTCATACCAAACCCATTCATAGTTGATGCCCATCCAACTTTCCAATGTGAGCCACCATCGATTGAAATACTATGTATTTGAGAACTAGTTGGCTGAGATAAAAAAGTGGATATTTTCTTTACATCACCCTTTGGATGGTGAATACAAACGCCAGATTCCCCACTCATACCAGAACTATCCCAACCTAAATAAAAAGGTGTAAAACCAGAGAGACTAATAGGGTCTTCCGTTAATCTAATTAGAGCGAAATCAGAATAAAAATTATTAGCAAGAATAGTTGCTCCGGAGGTTGAATAATGAGTTGGTTCTGTGATTACATTATTACAACCTGGCGCTTCATAATTCCAATAGAATGAGTAATAGTCGAGATTTGTGTTACCTGTGGCATCACCATAATCTCTTATACAATGATGTGCAGTGAGTAAAAGAGGCTCTTGGTTAAGACTTGTCGTATTAATAAGTGAGCCACTACAATATCTGTTACCATATACTAAAATCATGGCAACAGCATTCTTGTCGTATTGCCAATTCTGTCCTTCTTCGCAATTAACATTTACCATACAATTTCCTGCATCACCCAAGTATTTATTCGAAATGTTTATATATCTATATCCATGAACAATAAACTCAATAGATATAATAGCATCAGATTCAACGTTTTTCGGTTGATAATACTCCAATATAACATCATCTCCATAGACCAAACCTGTCGCAAAACCTCGAATGTTATCTCTATCTCCTTTATTATTCCTGCTGGTAAATGCTCCTATGGAATGTTTTCTGTCTTTCGAGTACACAAAGAGTTTTCCTCCTTCTGGAATCCAAAATTTGTCATAGCACAAATTTATAGATAAAGCATTAGGGCATATGACATTCAAACGCCATAGTTTATCGCCATTAGGGAGAATATACCAAATGCCGGAATTATCCAAATTATAATCAACCTTATGTTTATATCCAAAACGAGGAGGCATATCATATTCTTCATCTTCCATATCCTCTTTCTCAATTCTTGACATATCCAATTGTGGCATAGTCACAATGGCCTTACTTTTTTTTATTTTTATTGAATGTTTTAACTCCTTGTCAAAATTGGCAGGCTGCTCATTGGTGCTCAGCTGTGCAGATGAAATAACACAACAAAACCAGCATAAAACAAATAAAGAAATAATCTTTTTCATACTTTTACAAGTTTGAATGTGAAATACTCAAGTCATTTAGTCAAAATCATCTTCTTAGTACCCGCCACCTTGCCATCAGCAATAAGAGAATAGATGTACATGCCCTCTGTAAGGTTTGTGCCAAGAATGGAAATACGTGTAGTTCCTCGATCGTCTATAACAATCTTGTCGATTTGCTTTCCATTCATATCATAGATACAGAGAAAAGCTGTCTTAACATCATTGGGAATACGTACTTCTATGCTTGTCTGCTCAGAGAAAGGATTTGGATTATTCTGACCGAGGTAAAGTGTTACATTGTCTGTTGTAGTGATAGATGCAGCATCAGCCCTATGGTTTACATTCTTACCTTCAAGTATGTCAATTCGAGTCTGCTGCTCCTTGAGAGCCTGTACAAGCAGAGGAATCATTTCAATGTAGTTGATACTAATATTTCCATCCTTGTCTTCATAAACTAATTCTGGGAACACATCACGCAACTGGTCTACTGCAAGTTCATAACGGGTTGATGCCATTTCTGTCTGAACAGCTGGCGCATCCTTATTATCTTCAAGATACTTTGCATATTCTTCTGGAGTAAGGGATGGCTCATCCTCGCTTTCAGGTAGCTTGATAGAAGAATTATTGGTTTGAGTTTTTGTCTCTTTGCGATGTGTCAATTGAAGAAGTTGCACATGACGCAGTTTATCGCTTATGCTTTCATCAAATGATTCAGAGTCATTTCTACAATCTGTGTTTACAATAGAAACCGTAGTTCCTTCTCCATAGGTGCCGTTGCTATTAGATGCGGAAGGGGATAGTAATATTCCATAAATTGAGCCTGTAACACGCACATTCCCATAAAAATAGCCTGCATATATTCCTGGATAGGAAAACGAGGTACTTGATGTGCTGGAACCATAAATACCTGCTCCACCATATACTAATGAACCTGAATTTATGCAAAAGCCTCCAACACCGACACTCACTCCTTGAGTTGTCATGGCAGAGGAGGCATGAATTCCGTATTTATCGTAATATGAATTGTTGTTAGTACTGGGATATACATATAAACCGGCATTAGAAGGTCCATCTCCATACCCTCCTTGTATTGTTACGCCATTACCATTACCCTGAACAAATAGTCCTTTTTTATCGGTAGAGTTAACAGACACAAAATACGAACTATTTCCTGCACCACCTATGCTTAAAGGGGATAATGCAGTTCCTGTTGCCATATTGGTCTTTATATAACCATTAGATAGAACTTTTAATTGTGCATAGCTTGACAGAGCCATAGTGAAATAGATTGCACATAAAGAAACGAATTTTGTAATTGCTTTCATGATGATTATTGTTTTGAGGGTTAATAATAGTTTTACTAATAAAAAAAATAACTTGTTATTTCACAAACCATTTCTTCCTACCTTGTATGTACATTCCCTTCTGAGGAATAGAGTTGAGGCGGCGACCGGTGAGGTCGAAGATTTGGGAAGAAGTGTTGTAGGATGTTCTTATATCCTTTATACCAGTAGCATCAAATTCCTCAATATTCTTAAATTGATTCCAGCCTGGGGTAGATTGGTATATTGCCAACGACCCTACTGGTACGTATAGTATAGCATTATTGTATACCTGTTCTGAAAAAACATCATCAGGAATGGCGGTTGGAGCTGACCAATCGGAATAAATAAGTTTTATATTATCACATTGGGCAAAAGCATTGGACTCCAAACCAGAATAATCATTGATGGTAGATGGTATAGTGAGTGTTTCCAAATAAGAACAATTTCTGAAAGCATATGGTTGAACACCACTCACACCTTCTTTAAGGATGACATTTCTTATTTTTACGTTGTCCAAAAAATATTCTCTTACTACTGTTGGGTAATTGGGATATTTTGATATCATCCCTGGTATAGTGAGATTTTCAAGTATGATGCCTTCTTCTATATTCAGACCACAAATCATCACTACTCCTGGTGGAAGCGCCTGACAATACAAGTTAACACCTTCCTCTGTTGTGAACACACTCCACCCCGTCTCGAAGCTGCCTTCAATAGCATCATCTGTAGTTATGCATACACCATTCTCATAGCAGGAAACAAACTCACTTTCTCCCCTAGCGTAACTTGTTCCTTCTCCCCAATTGCAGATCCAAAACTGCGGCATAAAAGGATCACTGCGTGCTCCTACACCTTCTACCACACAAAAACCAGGAAGGGACTCTTCACTGTCTTCACCTTCGTAAACAAGTAGTACTGCAGCTCCATATCTATTCAAATTATTGCCTTCGTAACTGACAATACCGCTCTTTCTTCCCCATTTGAGCTTTATATGCGTGTTGATTGTATAATCGGGTGACAATGCGACTTTTTGTTCGCCATAGTCAATTATACTATTGATTGGCAAGTCAAAATCATAAAGCAATGTGGCATCCTTATTTCCTTGGTCTATCTTATAGACTCTCTTATTCTGCTCTCTTACCGCCAAACAATAATGCCACGATTCATCATCAAAAGTAGCTTTGTCACGTACATACACACGTTTCCATTCCGTATTGTCAATAATTGTGTCCCCCTGAATAAGATAAGAATATGAATGAATTGTTGGGTTAATATTATTCTTATCCCATTCACACCAACTGCAATTCCACATCTTCCCTTCTACCACGAATGGGTGGTAATCGTCTGTGTTTACTTGTGCATAAGACCTTGTTATTTGCATTAACACAAGAATAAAGCATAATTGGATTTTAATAGCTAACCTACGCATATTATTAATTATCTATATTATTGTCCGTTTGTTATTATGAATTCTGCACCAGAATTAACATTAAAACCATTTGGAATAACTACGTCGCCAGAAGCATTAATAATTGTTTTCCCTTTGTCTATGTCGACGTTGCCAAATGGTTTTACTGTCGTCACATTGTTTCCAATCCTTACCTTTTGTGCCGATATAGTAATATCTGTAGTAAGTTGTTCGTTTTGTATAAAAACTGTGTCTTGCTTAACAGTTAAGCAATATGGCATATAGTCATGATGTGTTATACAGATATCACACATTATATCACCTATATTAAAAGTGCCTGCACTGATATTCTCTAATGTGTAATATATTGTTTCACCTTTATCCGCAGTACTCATTACACATATATTACAACTATCCGTACCACAATAAACAGAAAGTGTATCATTTAAGAAAGTGATAGAAACATCAGATAATTGTTTTGGCTTGCTTATATATATTGGCATTTCAGGGTCGCCTAGCGGGTTAATAGCAAGATTCAACCATTGATCGGGCCTGTATTTATCAAATGTTGAACATCTATAGTATTTAACCTTGGTTACGAGATATCCATATCTTTTATACACGCTACTCCAATCCAAACCATATCGTGGTAACAAGTGAGTATTGGCAAACATAAAACGATAAAACCAAGCATTAAATGCATCCGAGGCTCCAAGATTTAAGTTGTTTTTATCAAACCACCCTTCACGTGAACATCCCAAATACGCGATGATGCCGCTATTTTCGTTATTCATTAATGACACTGCAAGACAAGGCTCTTGTTTGTCAAATCCATTTGTCCAGCATGCAGATGTAGTAAATATTGTATTGCCAATATTGCAAACCGCTTGTGCGTTCTGATTTGTAAAAAAATCAAATAGGTTCTCCATATTTATCAAATTGATATACCCATGAGTCATGATATTTACAAATGTGTATCCGCTATCCAATTGTGCTTGGAGATTTGTAGACGTAAAATCATAATTGGCACCATTATCAAAATCTGTTGCAGTATCAAAAAAACGTGTAATACTTCCATTCCAGTATTTTTTATAACGATTTGGAATAAATATTCCTCCATAATACTCAGCATCACTTCTCGGAATACCATTAACATAAAATTTAACTGTATCTAAACTGTCTGCCAATTGTGTCCCCCCAAGTAATAGCTTCGGATTGTTTTCAAAAAAACCGCTTCCTTTTTCATAATTTATAAAACGGTTAACCAACACGTTAGCATTATGAACATTTTCTGCAGGAATACGGGTTAAATATACGTTAGCACAAATATTAATTCCGTCATCTATTTCTGCATATTCTCCATTATCGTTGCCATCCCAATTAAAAGTGCCATCATAACAAGCATAATATAAATCAGAAGGAGCATTATGGTATAATAATTCCGTGATTTCCACACCATAAGGAGGTGTAACAATCCTTTTTTCTAAATGAATATATTGTGGAGGTACAATATTTGCGTTACCGCCCAATAATACATATGTAAGTTGAGAATTATCGGCCGAGTAATAATCATATAAAGCATGTTTTATCCTCAATTGCAGTGTTGTATCTGAATATTGTTGATTTATTTCCTCTATTGTTAACACTTTTGCTCTGCAACCTTTCTTTGTTTTCCAATCTGCAAGTTTTTGGAAAGATGATTTCAAAGAATCTCGAGTTACAATAATATATTTATAGGCATGTTGGTTAGTTGTGTCACGTAGAGATATTGGAGAGAGATCATACAATAGAGAATCTTCAGGGTTTTCTATCATTCCCAGAACTATGTCACGCATATTGTGCTTTCTTGTGTTTGACGTCCTATTATGATTCCTGTTCAATGTTATATCAATTCTAATATGTTTGTTAAAGTATAGATTATGTGTCTCATTATCGTATCGAAAAGGAGAAACTAAAAAAATAAGAGTTGAATAGCCATCAATAATTTGAGTTCCTTTATACTCAACAATAGGACTTTGATAAGAATCTAATAATCGAAAATAAGGAATGTGAATCATCTCCTGAACATATGTATATGGTGACATTATTGGGTTGTTCTGCAAAACAGTATTATTTCTTATTAATTCCTCGGAATAGGAAAAAGTAAAATTTGAATAATTATCATTAGGGGCAATAAGCACTTTTTTCTCGATTAACGGTAAAGCTGGTAAAGAAGTATTGTCTCCATAATGGTAAATATATTTATCAGAGGACAAATTAAGATATCCTGAACAATCTGTAAGAATAAAATCATCAATATCAAAAGAGATATTTATTTGTTTTGTCGTGTTTTGTGCAAATAATATAACATACACAAACAACAACGTCAAAGTAGAAAAAAATCTCATGTTATTCGAAGTTGCATAAATAAGTAAAACAAATGAAAATATACAATCTATTTACAAGTAATATGCATAATTACTTTGTTAGTATCATTTTCTTCGTTCCTGCCACCTTGCCGTCGGCAATAAATGAATAGAGGTACATGCCCTCTGTAAGACTTGTGCCGAGAATGGAGATACAAGTGGTCTCTCGTTCGTCTATAACAATCTTATACATCTGGTTTCAGTTCATGTAAAAAATGCATCTATCATCTCAAGAACTTAGTTGCACGTTGGCGACCGTTTTCGTTCCAACGGATGATGTATGTGCCTTGGGGGAGGTCGGCTACAGAGTGGCGTTCGGAAGCGTTGAAACTGCTAACCTTACGTCCGTCAAGGGTTAGGATGTTTGCAGCGAAGTTCAACTGTGACGGGTCTTCGCTTGCGAAGTGCAGTTCCTTGGTTACAGGATTGTAGGCAAGGGCATATTCAGCCAAAACCGGCAAATCTTTCATACCATTAGGATCTTCCCAGCCAGACCAAGATCTTAAGTAATAATTGCCAAACGTATCAAGTACGTCCGAGTACATAGCACAATCGCCATAAGCTATTCCAAAGAACTGTCTGTCGTCGTAATCAAATATAACCTCTAATGGTTCCTTAGTTATATCTGAATTGATATTTTTAAGTCTTCGTAGAGAATCCAACGCCGTGTCAAAATCATCACCGATTCTACCAACATATTCCAGTATTTCGTCAGGATTATCCTTAATTCTGATTTGTGTCAAATCAGGTTCTGGTTCCGGTTCATCAGGCAGTGGCGAAGATGGGGTGAAATACCACAGACGGTTAGTGCTGCTGCTGTTGCGTTCGTCAGTAGTATAACTGACAACCGCTGTTCCGTTGTTGGCATTTCCTCCGGAGAGGTTGGCTGTGTGTTGAGTATAGAGGTTGGTGATGTTATAATAATTATCTATACCCTGAGGAGTAAGAATCCAGAGTTGTCGGTTGTCAAGTGAGTCGGCTGCAGAAATCTGAAGCTGAGTACCAACATTGGTGGTTGCAGACACTTCTCCTTGAGTAAGGTCAGTGAGAGCCATATTACCAAGTCGGTTGATAATCATGAAATAATCACCAACGGGTTTTATCTGCCATTCCTGTGAAAGTCGGTCCTGGCTATTTGCCCAACCTACTATCACATCATTATCCTCTGGCTGATATTTTTCATCAACCTCACCCGCCTGGTTGCATAAATCAATAGCTGTGTTGGTTTTTGCGTTTGTTATGCGATAGTAATAATGCTCTGGGGAGAAAGGAGGTGTAGGTTCAGGAATTTTCTTGTTAGGAAAGGCTTCTTGCAGGTAAGCCATATGACCAGTGATAAACTGTTTCAGGTCATTCACATACTGGTCGTAACTGCTATAGAGAACTATCTCGTGATACATCTTACGGCTTATTCCCCATTTTTCATAATTGAGTTCCTGCGATTCGGAAAGCAGATTCGTAAGACTGTCTATCTTCTGATAAAGGTAATTCTCAAGACCATCGGCAACAGCCTGATTATATCGTTTCACTACAAGTTTTCCAAACCAGGGATCTTCCCACATGCGGTTTACCCAAACCTTAGTCTGTCCATAACCTACGTCGGTCATTAATTTTTCTACATTCCCGGGGATTCTCTGGTCGTTGTCGTAGGCGATGTCGTAGTCCCAGAGTGGTCCCCAATAAAGCAGGGAATCACCCTGGTTCTTGTAGAAATAAGTGCTGTAGTAGCCATCGATATTCGCACTCACCTCAGTAGCGATGAACCAGTTGACCAAAGAAGTGGAATCCACCCATCTGCGATAGCCTTTATCAGCATCTGCAAAGTTATCAGAGAAAAGGACTGTCTCAAAGTCCCTCATATACGCCCTTGCATAGAGATTCTGACTTGATTTGATATCTTCATCATCAGGATAATGAATTCTAATGGGAACCTGCCCCTTAGCCGTAGTAAAGCAGTTTCCGTCCTTGAAGCCGTCCACTTCAAACAAATAACCGCCCGTTATATCGCTTTCATCATTAAGCGGAAGGTCCTGCTCAATAATATCTACACGGTGTGGACGGACATCCACATGATCGCTAATCTGATAATTGCCTAAATATACTCCGTTAAGAGTCAGGTCAATGAATTTGGCAGCAGGATTGAATTTCAAGCCAAGGAAATTACCCATCTCACTTGTAATGGCATTACGAATAAGTGTCTTGTCACCTGCATTGGCAAGGAGAGTCCAGCTCTTTGCCTTGGCATAGCCCTTTCCCAGGAATTTCTGTTTGGAAGGAAACTTTATCCTATACGGTTTCTTGGACATGTTCCATGTGCTGTTTCCACGTCCTCGAATGGCTACGGAGTCATATTCTTCCACTTCATCGTCTTCAGTAACCAACACTATTTTAGAATAGACATATACTGTCTTGCTCGTAATACCGACTCCGCCGTAAGTGTTTATATACATGTGCGGAAGGTTAGTCAGACGTTTATAGTCCTGAGCGTTGGCTTTAACTATGAAAGCAAGGCTTAGTAATAACAGGGTAAATAATCTTGGCATAGGTTGAAAATCTATTGATGTATAGACAGCTATACATTGGTGTTATTTGTTAGTTACATAAATGATAATCGGGTCAAAGTTCGGAAAAAAAATTCAAATTCTTGATTATTATGCTTAAAAAAATGCGTTTTTCTTTGATTTTCAGTAAGAAAACAAATAATAATTCGTAAATTTGCAGCCGATTTAAAAATAATACATACAGATTGATGACATTTGAAGAATTAGGCGTATCACAGGAAATACGTCAGGCCATCGAAGAATTAGGGTTTGTTTCTCCCATGCCAGTTCAGGAACAAGTAATTCCCTATCTCTTGGGCAATAACAACGATGTTGTTGCTTTGGCGCAAACTGGAACGGGCAAAACAGCAGCATACGGATTACCTGTTTTGCAAAAGATTTCGCTCAATGAAGGTATTGAGCAGACTAAATACGACGAAGTACATGTTCAGGCACTTGTAATTGCTCCTACACGTGAACTGTGCCTGCAGATCAGCGACGACCTCAAATCCTATTCCAAGTATATCAAAGGTTTGCATGTATTGCCAGTGTATGGCGGTGCAAGCATAGAGACACAGATTCGTGCACTGAAAAAAGGTGTGCAGGTAATTGTTGCCACACCAGGCAGACTTGTGGATTTGATGAAGCGTGGAGTTGCGAAACTCGACCGTGTGGAGAACGTGGTTCTTGACGAAGCTGACGAAATGCTCAGCATGGGATTCTCAGAAAGCATTGACGCTATCCTCGAAGGAGTTCCTGAGAATCGCAACACCCTGCTGTTCTCAGCTACCATGAGCAAGGAAATAGAACGTATCAGCAAGAATTACCTCCACGACGCAAAGGAAATAGTAGTGGGCAGCCGCAACGAAGGTGCCGAGCTTGTCAATCATATCTATTATCTTGTTCAGGCTCGCGACAAGTACAATGCACTCAAGCGCATCGCAGACTTCTATCCTGAAATCTACGCAATCATTTTCTGCCGCACCCGAATGGAGACACAGGAGATTGCCGACAAACTCATCCGCGACGGCTATAATGCAGAATCGCTGCACGGAGAATTGTCGCAGGCTCAGCGTGACCTTACAATGGGTAAATTCCGCAATCATCTCGTACAGCTTCTCGTCGCTACCGATGTTGCAGCGAGAGGACTTGACGTGGACAACCTCACCCATGTAATCAACTACGGTCTGCCTGATGACATAGAGAGTTATACCCACCGTTCTGGTCGTACCGGTCGTGCGGGCAAGCAAGGTACAAGTATCTGTATCATCCACACCAAGGAACGTGGAAAGGTTCGCGACATAGAGCGTCAGATTGGCAAGGAATTTGTTGCGGGAACACTGCCCGACGGACAGGAAATCTGCCGCAAACAGCTGATGAAGGTTATCGACGACATTGAGAAAGTTGAGGTGAATGAAGAGATGATAGCTCCTTTCATGGATGACATCAATCGCAAGTACGAACTCATGGATAAGGATGAAATTGTGAAGAAGATGGTGTCAATGGAGTTCAACAAATTCCTCAACTACTACAAGAATGCTCCGGAAATTATCCAACCAAGTGCCAGTGGACGAATCAGCGACGAAAGATCCAGCCGTCGTGAACGGTCAAGAGGCAAGAACGGCGGCAGCGGACGCAAGGGTGTGGCTGAACCGGGATTCACAAGACTTTTCATCAACATCGGCAAGATGGATCATGTGAATCCGGGCGTATTGATGGGATTTGTGAACCGACATGCACGTGGCAGCCATTTCGACATAGGTCGCATAGACCTTATGAAGAGTTTCTCCTTCTTTGAAGTTCCCGAAGAACAGACCAAAGCCGTGCTTGCTGCACTCAACGGAGCAGACTTCGACGGACGTAAGGTTAGTGTAGAGGTTACGGAAGGAAGTGGTAACGGCAGCATTGGTGGAAGCGGCAGAAGTAGTGGAAGGAACCGTGACAACGACCGCAGACAAAAAGGCGGTGAACGCAGACGCAGTGAACACAAAGACAAAAAGGACAAGAAACGTAATGACAAAAGTAGCAAAGACAGTTACAATGACTTTGACTTCGCTCCGGAACCGAGAAAGAACCGCAAGGGCGGACGTCCCGAATGGGCACAGTTCTTCGAAGGACAGGTAGAAAGCCAACCCTTCTACGGCGTCTTTGAAAAGAAAAGTAAAAAGAAGAAGAAATAAAAGACCCTCCCCCTTACCCCTCCCAAGGGCGGGGAGTGGTTACTTCCATCTGGAATTTAATTTATCTTAAACTCATTAAAATCTATATTATAATATATTAAACCCTATAGACCCTTAACCACCTTAGTCACCTTAGTAGGTAATTACTCCCCTCCCTTGGGAGGGGTAAGGGGGTGGGTCTCTTTTTATCATTATGAGAATATTTCAAAACGTAAGTGACATAGGTCATCTCGACACTGCACTTCAGGAAGCATTTGAGATCAAGGATGATCCCTTCAAGTTTCATTCACTTGGAAAGAATAAGACAGTATTGTTGATTTTCTTCAACAACAGTCTCCGTACACGTCTGAGCACACAGAAAGCAGCAATCAATCTCGGTATGAACGTGATTGTGCTTGATGTAAACCAGGGAGCCTGGAAACTCGAAACCGAACGTGGCGTAATCATGGACGGTGACAAGAGTGAACACCTCCTCGAGGCTATTCCTGTAATGGGCAGCTATTGCGACATCATCGGTGTGCGTTCATTTGCAACATTTGAAAACCGCAAGGACGACTACGAGGAGAAAATCCTTAACCAGTTCATCCAGTACAGCGGACGTCCGGTATTTTTCATGGAAAGTGCTACCGTGCACCCGCTTCAGGCATTTGCCGACCTCATCACAATTGAGCAGTTCAAACGCAACAAACGTCCAAAGGTAGTGCTTACTTGGGCACCTCATCCAAAGGCACTTCCACAAGCCGTTCCTAATTCATTTGCAGAATGGATGAACGAAGCAGACGTGGATTTCGTGGTTACTCATCCTGAAGGCTATGAACTCGATCCTAAGTTCGTGGGCGACGCACGTGTGGAATACGACCAGATGCGAGCCTTCGAAGGAGCAGACTTCATCTATGCCAAGAACTGGAGCTGCCCCGGTGTCACTCGTCCTGAAGACTACGGCAAAGTTATCTCCAAGGACATGAGCTGGACAGTAGATGCCCGTCACATGGCAGTTACCAACGATGCATTCTTCATGCACTGTCTGCCTGTTCGCCGCAACATGATTGTAACCGACGACGTGATTGAGGCACCGACAAGTCTTGTTATTCCAGAAGCTGCCAATCGTGAGATTTCAGCAACTGTAGTGCTTAAACGAATGTTGAAAGGATTGTAAATGAAGAATATAGTAAGTTTTCAACCAAAATTATTTCAGTGTCTCAAGACATATAACAAAGAGAAATTCACTGCCGACCTCATGGCAGGTATTATTGTCGGCATCGTCGCACTTCCGCTTGCCATCGCTTTCGGTATCGCCTCTGGTGTAAGCCCTGAGAAAGGTATTATCACAGCCATCGTAGCAGGTTTTGCCATCAGTGCCTTCGGAGGCAGCCGTGTACAGATTGGCGGTCCTACCGGTGCATTCATTATCATCATCTATGGCATAATCCAGCAATACGGACTTGAAGGACTTGCCATAGCTACCGTCCTTGCCGGACTTTTCCTCATTCTCCTTGGAGTATTCAAGCTGGGTACTATTATCCGCTACATACCTTATCCTATTGTAGTAGGTTTCACCAGTGGTATCGCACTCACCATCTTCACCACACAGATAAAGGACATCTTCGGACTCACAATCGAAGGAGGAGTTCCTGCAGACTTCATTTCCAAATGGGGAGTTTATATAGAGAATTTCTCTACTATTGACCTTGCCACTACAATTGTCGGAGTGCTCTCCGTGGTTATTATAGCCTGCACACCACTTATCTCCAAGAAAATACCCGGTTCACTTATCGCTATTATCGTAATGACGATTGCCGGTGTGGTTATGACTGAACATTTTGGCATACACGTAGATACCATCGGCGACCGTTTCCAAATCAATCCAACAGGACTTGAGGCAAACGTTCCTACGCTCACTTGGGAATCAGTCAAGGGACTTATATCTCCAGCTCTCACCATAGCCATTCTCGGAGCGATAGAGAGTCTGCTTTCAGCTACAGTAGCCGACGGTATCATAGGTCACCGCCACAACTCCAATCAGGAACTGATAGGACAGGGTATAGCAAACATCGTTTCTCCAATATTCGGCGGAATTCCTGCTACAGGTGCTATCGCCAGAACAATGACAAATATAAACAATGGAGGAAAAACACCTGTTGCGGGTATCATCCATGCGGTAGTGCTCCTGCTCATCTATTTCTTCCTCATGCCACTTGCAAGCTACATACCTATGGCTTGCCTTGCAGGAGTTCTGGTAATGGTAAGTTATAATATGAGCGGATGGCGTACCATCCGACAGATGCTTCACAATCCTAAGAGCGACATCATAGTACTTACACTTACTTTCCTTCTTACAGTAATCTTCGATCTCACCATCGCCATCGAAGTAGGTATTATCCTTGCTTGCTTCCTCTGCATGCGTCGTATGGCAGAGACCACTCAGGTCAACATTCTCACTCAGGAGATAGATCCTAACGATGAAAGCGAACTGAATCTGCTCAATATCGAACATCTTACCATTCCAAAGGATGTTGAAGTATATGAGATAGACGGTCCGTATTTCTTCGGTGTGGCAGCCAAGTTCGAGGATATGATGGCTCGAATGAAGGATAAACCGAAGGTACGTATCATCCGTATGCGTAAGGTACCTTTCGTGGATTCAACAGGTATGCACAACCTTCAGAACCTCATTGAGCAGAGCCATCGCTCTGGCATCACCGTCATCCTCTCCGGCGTAAACGAAAGTGTACGTCAGGTACTTGAGCACAACGGTTTTGCCAAACTCGTCGGTGAGAACAACATCTGCGACAACATCAACATCGCCCTCGAAGAAGCAAACAAACATTTGCACTAAGCCGCTATTTAGATTGATTATAAATAAGCAAAAAGGCGATTTTTAACATTAATAGACCCTCTCTAACTCCCCCAAGGGGGAGGATAAAGCCATCCGGATGGCTTAAGCTCCCCTCCTTTTAGGGAGGGGCTGGGGGTAGGCTGGGGTAGGCTGTTTTGTTTGTTTCTTGCCAACTTTGGTTGCAACTTGCGAGCCAAAACTCGCAAGCACTGAGCAAAGTGTCAAAATTGCCGCTTCCGTTTTTCTCTAAAACTTAAGTCTTTTTAAAACTATACTTAACTTCCGTTCCAAAAAAACTTAACTTTGACATTTTGAAAAGTTAACTTCCGTGGAAAAAAGACTTCGCCAGAGTTGAAACTCCGGCGAACTATCATTTTGTCAAAATGCAAAAAAGAAAAGGATGCATAAACCGTCATAGGCTTATGCATCCGTTTCCTGCTAAAGCAAAGATACAACATTTTTCCTCAAAATGCAAATGTTAAAATCCCAATTAACATTTATCAACAAATCCCAATCATCTGATTATCAATCAAATGACAATTGTTAAAAATCAAAGATCTGAAGGATTATCAAACATAGATTATGAAGTTGCTCATTTTATTCTAAAAAAGCAATTTGCATACAGATCCTATATATTGTTAGAGTTTTTCAGCGTAAGTGGGGGGCTGTTGCTGTGCAACTTCGATATTTGTAATTCCATCAAATAATAATGATTTTTTTTGGAGATATCAAAGGTTATCATTACTTTTGCCAAAAATATAAACTCGTATTTATATAAAGCAGCATTAATATTATGAAATTCTACGATCGGGAACAAGAAATCAGAATCATTAAGGAGAACGAGAGACAGGCAAGTAAAAATGCAATGTTTACTGTTTTGATGGGAAGAAGGCGAGTCGGGAAAACAACATTGCTGACAACAGCACTTGACGGCTGTGATTACGCCTATCTGTTTGTATCTAAAGACAGCGAGGCTGTTCTTTGCAGGAAATTCCAACAAACCCTCGAAGAGCAATTAGGCATTCAAATATATGGTAACATCAGCCATTTCCGTGACCTTTTTGAGGTAATAATGAAAGAGTCTCTCCGTCGTCATTTCACTATTATTTTTGATGAGTTTCAGACATTGTACAAAGTGAATCCTGCCATTTTTAGCGAGATTCAGGATATTTGGGACAGATATCATAGAGACTCTCATATATATTTGATTACTTGTGGCAGTATACAGTCGTTAATGAAACGTATTTTTGAAGATGAGAACGAACCTCTTTACGGACGTCCAACTTCAAAGCTGACGCTACGTCCATTCTCCATAAAAGTTATTAAAGAGATTTTCCATGACAACAGTCCGAATTACAAGAATGAAGACTTGCTTTGTCTATATATGATAACCGGTGGTGTTGCAAAATACATGGAATTACTGATGGATGCAGGATGTTACACGAAAGAGAGTATGCTGAACTATGTATGTCGCCAGGATTCCTACTTCCTTTCTGAAGGACGTGATTTAATGAATCAAGAGTTTAGTGATGAAAGTTCCACATATTTCTCTATACTGCAACTGATAGCAAGCGGTATGACTAAACGCTCAGAGATAGATGGTGCTATTCAGAAAGACATGGGAGTCTACCTACAGAATTTGGAGCAAAACTTCAGGATGGTGAGACGTATGAAGCCGTTGCTCGCAAAGCCTAACAGTAAAGTCACCGCATATGAATTAACTGATCATTTTCTCCGGTTCTGGTTCCGTTTCATTTATCCTTATCAGTCTCTTATTGAACGTCGCCAGCTTTCACTTCTCAGACAGAACATAAATATACACTATGAACAGTTCACAGGAAGGACGCTGGAACTATATTTCCAAGAACAGGCAATGGAAACGGGCAAATATACAACAGTTGGCAATTGGTGGAACAGAAAAGGTGAGAACGAGATTGACATGATTGCCCTAAACGAATTTGAGCATACAGGTATGGTTGCTGAGATAAAACGAAATCCGAATAAAATAGAAATCAAAGGTCTGCAAGAAAAAGTCGCATCTCTTCCGTCTTCAGACTTCGGTTGCTATACTTTTTCTCTTTGCGGCTTATCATTGAAAGATATGTAATTAATAATCATAAAGTGAATTTACATATTCATCATGAAAAGTATTTATAGTATCATCATATCAATGCTTCTGCTTGCAGCATGTACAGGCGGTGGTTCTGTTCTTGATGGCGTGGAAGCAGTTATCGAGGACTATCCTGACAGCGCACAGAAACTGCTTAACAGTATTGAGAATCCGTTTACTCTAAGCAACTACAATCATGCACGTTATGCCTTACTTCGTACTTGGGCTGACGATTTGCAGGACAAGGGCGTTGGCAGCGACACCATCATTCGCTATGCATATAACTATTTCGACGAGGAAAGCAGGCATGGTGATACTTCCGACTCCACACTCCTTTCCGGCTTTGCCCGCAGCTGTTATTTCATGGCACGTTTCTATGCCTCTGTTGACAGCACGAAGCAAAGTGAAACATATTACCGTAAAGCCATAGATTGTGCAGAGAAATGCAAGGATTTCCGCACGGCATATCTGGCTTATGACTATCTTAGTTACCATGTTGTCTGGAGTGACTTCAAGGAAGGACTGGAATTATCACTAAAGGCTCTTGACACATATAATAAATATAAGAAGAAAAAAGTTGAAAATGAGATTGCAATTCGCGGTAATGTTGCAACAAACTATGCCCTGTGTGGTGATTCCGCAAATGCCGTAAAACAATTAAGAATCATTACACGGTTGGCAAAACAAAGCAACAAAGAAAAGAATTTAAGCGAAGTTAATCGCATAATTTCTCTTACCCATCTATATTTGGGCGATAATGAAAAAGCTTTAATGTATGCTCGCAAAGGACAAAGCCCTGTCCCATTTGAAAAAGAATTCAAAACCAGACTCCTTTTGGCTACATGTTTCTTAAACTCCGATTCCATATCATCAGCTAAGAGTATTTTATCTGAACTGTCAAACAACAATGATGTTGATAATAGATATGCTGTATATTGGCAACTATATAAAATTGCTCAGATGCAAAATGATTACAGTAATGCTTTTTCTTATGCAGATTCCACATATGCCTTGGGAGAACAAAGATTAATGGAATATGCAAAAACCAAGCTCAATTATTATCAGGATGTATGTGATAAAGAAAGCAGGATTGAGCAATTACATACAGAGTACATTCAAAAGAACTTGGTTTTGATTAACTTCTTAATAATACTTGCTTTTTCAGTAGTTGCGTGTTTCATTTATTGGAAATATCGTTCAAAGAATGAACGATTGAAACATCTCCAGTCATTGTTAAAGAATAAGCATGAACAGGAATTGCTTATCCAGAAAGAAAAGGAGCAGACCAGACTGTTGTCCTCACAAGCAAAGAATATCGAATTACAGAAAGAAATAATAAGACAAAAAGCAGTAAGCATAGCATTAATGCAGATGCACGTTAGCGATAAATTGAAGGAAATACGACAAAATCTATCGAGTGACCCCCATATTAATATGTCGGACAAAGACTGGCAGTCCTTAGAAGATCTTCTAAATGACACGGGCAACAAGTTTGTAAGTAATTTGAGAATTACATATCCCCAAATGAGAGAAACTGACATACAATTATGTATGTTAGTAAAGCTGAAATCAAAAAACAACGTAATTGCACATATTTTTGGAATTGGGGAATCTGCTGTGAAAAAACGAAAAGCACAAATCAAGAAAGAAGTAATTCGTAATTATGACCCCAAAATCTCACTTGAGGAGATTATTGAAACGTTATGAAGTACTTTATATTTGTTAAATTTTATTAATTGCCAAAACTTTTCCACCCCTATGTTTTTTAGATTTTGATACATTTTCGCAATTATATTACTGAGTTATAACGAGTTCGGCAGACATTAGTAGGGATGGAATATTTCCACCCCTATTTTCTTTTAGAAATGTTCATTAACTTGTACTTTTGCAGCGGCAAATGAAATTCATGTCTAACACTAAAAACTAACTCTTATGAAAAAAATCGTATTATCTTTGATGCTGCTTTTGTTTTGTATAAATTATGCAGAGGCACAAACAACTTCGATTCACTTAATTCTAAAAGGAACTCAGTCCGGTCCAAAAACACCTAATCATGGAAATGATTTAGTTATCCTTTCTGCCGAGTACGATTCCTCAGACTTGTATTTCTCGATCAGCGGTTATACAGGTGAGGTTGATTTGTTCGTAACAAACAGTCAGAACACATCCATGGACAGCGACATTCTGAATGTTGTCGCTTCTGCCAGCACAAGCTTTGACATCTCTGCCTATCCAGCTGGTACATATCACCTTTATATCTACTTGGATGATGGCAGTATCTACGAAGGCGAATTTGAAATCGAATAATCATTTTTTGTCGAATTCATCGGTGTTTTTATCCTGCTCATAAAAATGCAAATTTTTTGCAAATTTTTTTCCATTGCCATCTCTGCATGATTAGTTATATTTGCGGCAGCGGACAAAAATCCGATGGATTCGGTTAATAATCTAATATATGTAGTTGGATTATAACCTAAAGATTATTATTCTATTAACCAAAAGAAATATCATCATAATGTCATTCATTCATAAGGATAATTCTGCAATTCTTTTCCTTACTCATATTATTACCGAAGATATCATACTGCGATATAAACGATTATTAAATGAAACTTCCAATTTATACGATATCTATTTTGCTTTTGATACAACTACAAATCAAAAAGATGAATTAAAGTCACTGCCGCATGGTAAAAGTTTTCTTTTTGATTTACAAAGGATAATGGAGCAAGGATATAATCCTTTGGGTAATAGGGTAATGTACAATGTAAACTATGTTTTACTATTGTTTCGCAAACTTTTTCCCAAATATGATTATTATTGGGTAATAGAATATGATGTTGAATTCACAGGTGTCTGGAATATATTTTTCAAATACTTCGAAACTCAAGATGCCGATTTTGTATCATCTCATATTGAGCACATCTCTAACGAAAATGCTAATTGGTGCTGGTGGAATAGAACTAATCTAAGCACATTTGGCTATAGCAACTCTCAAATGGTTAAGTCTTTTAATCCTGTTTATAGAATTTCTGCAAGAGCTTTAGATTACATGGATTCCGTACTAAAGAAAGGAGTACAAGGACATTTTGAGGTAATAATGCCTACGATAATTTCAAATAACACCGAGCTAAAGATTTTAGATTTAGGAGGCTTTGGAGAATACTCTGACCCCTCTCACCCAAATCATTTTTATATTAAAGGAGTTGGTGTAAATAATGGCTCCATGAGATGGCGCCCATTATTCTTACAGAGCTGTATTAATTCTTTAAAGAATACAAACTTATTGTTTCACCCTGTTAAATAGTTCCCATGAAACATGCTGTAATAATACTTGCTCATAAAGACTTTCAGCATTTATTCCATTTAGCGGAGTATTTCTGCAGAGAGTGTTTGGTTTACATCCATATTGATAAAAGAGTTAAAGTGTCTATGGATGAAATCAAACCCTTTCACTCTCTGCCTTATGTCTCTATATATCGAAAATATAGGGTACATTGGGGAGGTTTCAGCATTCTGAAATGCGAGATGTATATGTTGAGAGAGGTACTAAGACGTGACGATGTGGAATTTGTACACATGTTGAGTGGTCAAGATTATCCATTGGTACCATTATCGGAGTTTCTGGATTTCTTTAAGAAAAACCCTTCGATGAACTATCTTCAGTATGTGCCACTGCCTAATCCCAAATGGGAAAGGGGGAACATACACACGATTCCAGTATTATTATCCACACGATTGGCTTGTAGACGGTAAGAAATCAAAGCCTTTCATCCGACGTGTTATCGATTTCCAGAAACGACATAACATTAAAAGACGAATACCTGACACTTTTGATCACTTGTATGGGAATTCCCAATGGTTTTCAATCACACGGGAAGCAACTGAAACACTTGTCAACTATACAAAAAAGCATCCTAAGCATTACAAGCGGTTAAAGTATACTTTTGCACCGGAGGAAAGTTATATCGCAACTGTTTTGGTGAATGTCTTAGGATACGAGAATTTCTCCAGATGGAATCACAGATACATCCGATGGAAAAATGAGAACGGTAATAATCCAGCAATTTTGGATGCGACACATTTTCATTATCTGTTTGAGCGCTTTTATCTCCTTGCTCGTAAATTCGACATGGAATATAGCCGGGAACTGATAAGGCTAATTGACAATTATATGATAAATGAACAGGAAGAATTCTCTGTAAGCTCTACTGGTGCTTGGATATATAATGGGTATAGGCATTATTCATACAATGAAACGTTTGCAAGAATTGTAATAAAAATATGCCAACTATTTGGCGTTAAGTCAATATTGGACGCTGGATGTGGAAGCGGAATGTATGTAGCAAAGTTAAGGTCAATGAATATTAATGTCACTGGCTACGATGCTAATCCTTTTACAGAAGAACTTTCATCACACATTCTACCTCCTAACGACGAACCTTGCGGAGTAGCAGATTTAACGGAAGACTGGTGCATACCTGATCCGTTCGACATGGTAATATGTAAAGATGTAATACAATGCATACCTGATAATTATATAAGTAAAGCTATGGAGAACATTTCCATTGCAAGTAGAAAAATTATTTTATTATATTCAGAATCCAACGACTATGATTCTTCATATAATCTTGCACACAAAACACTTTGTATAAACTGGAACATACATCCCCTATCAGACTACTTTTCAAAAGAATATAAAGCAATCATTAAAATCTACGTAAAATGAAAACTATTAAAAAGTACACAAGTGCAAATTCCACTTCATCAGGTAATTCAGTGTCCCAAAGCACTGGTAGTAATGAACCCAAAGGCAGCCAGAGCAATCCTTATTCTTACAGTGAGTATTCAAGTATTCCTGAAGACCAATGGACTGGTGGTTATGTTGAAGGGTTAGGGTATGTGCTCGCCACAGTGGAAGTACATGGCTCTACAAGTGATTCTTCTGATGCTTTTTCTGACATGTTCAGTGACCCGTTAAGCAATCCATTCAGTGACATGTTCAGCGATATGTCAAGCTTTTGGGACACCTCAGAATCAGGTGGCGGCAGCGGTGGCGGCAACCATAACGGGAACAACGGAGGAGGAGGAAATGGAGGAGGGCACGGCAGTGGTAATCCTATAACAAAATACCAGCAACAACTAAATAGGCTATATGCCAAAATGCCTCAATCACTTAAAAACGCAGTTGAACATCTTAATGTGAAATTTGCATTTGACTCGTCATTAGAAGACCCTGCTTTATATTATAGACCGGCAAGAACTGTAAGAATAAAACCGAGTAGTCTCAATGAAAGTACTCTATTTCATGAGTTAGTGCATGTTTGGCAGCATGATAATGGAATTATGGATAGTATATCAAATCATTCCAATATTGAGTTTGAAACTTATGTAATTACAGATATTTTTGATGCTTATAATAATAGATTTGGTGGAAGTTTCACTGTTACAGAAGAATATTACCACTCCTATATTAATTTAATATTTTACTGTACACATGAAGGTAATAAATCTGAGATATTCTTATACGACACGTTTGTGGAGTCAATTTTAGATTATTTCGAATCATTTAGAATTTTGCATCAAGGTTCTAGAGCTGGTGACGCACCAGATCCCAATTATCAATGGAATTGGCATAGATATTTGAGCATTTATCTCAATAATTAATACACAAATCTCACTAATGTCCCGTTAAAATAAGCCGAATAAATATAAATTATTAAATTATAATGATTTAGACACGATATTTTTTGTACACGATTTGAATTGACTAACTTTGCAGTTGTCATCATAAGCGTCCAGGTAAAATAAATTCCCCAATACGACCATCTGAAAATCAGCCATTTTATAAAAAAACAAGGCGCAACGATTTGAATTGCCATTTGAATTGAGAATCAGCAATTTGCAAATATAAGGCATAAAATTAGGGCTTTTATGGCTTCAAAAACGTATTAAAAACATAATGTCTAATTTTAACAGGACACCAGTGGATGTATAATTATAAAAAAATAATATCTTTGCAGCAAGAAAAATCACATGTGCATAATAATCAACATTTCACATTATGAAATCCATACATAATATTATTATCAACTATCATTAT
>CACYSD010000011.1:0-64661 GCA_902776985.1 uncultured Bacteroidales bacterium | reverse complement strand
ATTCGTTTCATCAGAAAACTATAGAATGTTCCCTCTGTATAGTTCTGGCTGACAAATACCTCTGTTCCCATATTCTTGAATTGCCGATGGAACTTGTCAAGCCCTTTTGAATCGATAAACTCCACAAATAGCTGTCGGAGGTCGATGAATTCATATCCCTCAGTGAATCTTTTCTTAGCCTCCTCTATATACTTCTCTTCGTCAACTGGTGGATAGACAAACAGAATGCTCCTTCCGCCATTTGCCTCTGAAGACAAGTGAGCAAGGTCACGTCCCAACGCTGCCGTCAGGTCACCGAATAACCGGTTGTGTTCTTGTATGTAAGTAGATGCCATATTATTTTAAGTCTATCGTTATTTCGGTTCCAATTTGCGACACATCCCAATATGGAATATTTTCTATCCGTTTCAATCGGCTGATAATGTTCTGTTCTTCACTGAACGAGAAGATGATAAAAGGATTGTGCAGGGTTTTGTCACCTGTTACAGTCTGAATAAAACGAATGAAGTAAACAAAGAGGTTATTTGTAATGACAGGGTGAACAATACTCTTCTTGATGGCACCATCCGCAAGACCAAGTTTTTTCATGATGGTGAGATACTTGCTTCCGGAAATCTTAATAGTATCTTCGCTCCAATCCAGCTCACCATCCTCCGTTTCCTTTATAAAACGTAGGAAACTGGTGATTTCTTCTGCCATGATGGTAACACGTCCTGAATAGACAGCCTTCATGAATACCTCTGCTGTTATACGGGAAAAGAGAAGATTTGAATAGGTCAGTTGCCAAAACAAGATGACCAACCTCTCTTGTACCGAAAATGTTTTATCTGCAATGGCATCAAAGAACAGCCTCTTATGAGTGTCATTCTTAAATTTGAGAATACAGGATTCTATGGCAGAGACAAACCGTTGCAAGGATTTTTCTGTCCTAAACTCAAAGGCACCTGTACTGCCTTCAGTGATGCCGTATGTATCACTGATATAGTCAAGCATCACATTGTAGTTTGGAACACTACCCATGATGTTGACCCCTGAATCATATTTTCCGTTATTCTTCTTCGCCATGAATGCGCTTTATTCTTACAAGTTCTGTATAATCCACTTTTAAGGCTGCTGCTATTTTGCTCAGCATATCCAAAGACGGCTGGGAAGAATTGGTACACCACTTGCTAACTGTGGCAGCATTAACGCCAAGTTGCTCTGCAAGCCACTTGTTTGTCCGTTTCTTCTCGGCCAACATTACCTTAATCCGATTTAAATCTTTGTTTTCTTCCATCGTATATGGTTTTAATGCCACAAAAATACTAAAAAAAAATTCATATACACATCAATAATTTGTAAAATTAATAATTGATAACGTCAAAAATTGAAAATAATTCATTTTTTAACCCTATTGTAGGTTGCATATGACAATTACTTGTGTTTTTTATAGAACTATTCACCAAATTCACTTCAAAAGTTGCACAAACACTTCGTTTTTGTGGTTTGTAAAGGTTAAAAATGTTAAATCTTCCTCTTTTACGTGTCCTTTAGAATCTACGTCATTACTTTTCTATCGTTTAGATTATAAAATGTTGATATAGAGTAACTTGCAAATACTATAATTGTAAAAAATTGAGAGAGATTCATTGCAAATGGACACATTCTAATCCTCCAGCAAGAATAATGACAGATGAATATGGTCCTTTTAGTGATGAAACATACGAACAGGCAATACTTTATGTCCCCGAATTTGCTTCAGAGATGTATCAATCTCAATATCTAAAAGGAGTAAATTTCAAAATATTGTTGAGGAATAATGCTTATAATTGGCAGGAACAGGAATGAATGAATATGTTCCCAAAACCTCCTCCTATTCGGATTTGTATCAGAACAGGAGGAGGTTTTGTTTATGGTAGGTTCTATAAATTATGTCGAGACGATTTTTGATTTTATGTAAGATGGCAAAAAGACACCACAGAAAACTAAAAGCGGCCGATAAAACTCAAATACATTGGGTAGGGAAACTAAAAACAGAATTTTTAGAACCTACCTTATGTTACTTTTCGTAATTTTGATAATTAACTATCAAAGATTTGATGGCACAGCATCAAAAGTTTGATGGTTAAGCATCAATTGTTTGATGGTTCGACATAAAATATTTGATGCCGTGGCATCAAAATTTTGATGAAACTAAAAAAATTTCATCAAAATTTATCGCTGAGAATCAGCTGTTTGCAAAGATATAGAAACTTAAAAACTCACTTGCCTAACGGCAAATCATCGTGCGATACCTATTAAAGATAATAATCAAAAGAGCACGCTTGGGGTTTCTGTCCCCCGATGACGGGGGCAATTGCGGAATCGTAGCAATTGGTTACCGAAGGGAAGGTGGTGCGAAGGGGGTGTAAAGACCATTGAACGCTCCCAATAAATCTCAAAAAAATCTGAAGAAAATCTCGCTCGCCTAAGGCGAAAAAATACAAAGAACTCAAAAACTTAAGAACTTAAAATCTTAAAAACTCAAGTTTTTGGAGGTTTTGCAACGATTTTTTGCCAAGCAATCATAAAAGCTCAACAGAAATGAGTAAATTTGCACAAAATTTCAACAATCAGTCATTAAAACTATTAAAAAAACATGAAATTGAAACTTGCGGTTCTGCCTGGTGACGGTATAGGACCAGAAATCATGGAACAGGGACTGGCTGTGTGTCAGGCTGTTTGCGATAAGTTCGGTCATGAACTCAGTTATGAATATGCTATCTGCGGCGCAGATGCAATCGACAAGGTGGGCGATCCTTTCCCAGAGGAGACTTTCCGCACCTGTATGGATGCCGACGCAGTTTTGTTCGCCAGTGTAGGTGATCCTAAATTCGACAACAACCCTAATGCAAAGGTGCGTCCGGAACAGGGTCTGCTGGCTATGCGCAAGAAACTGGGTCTGTTTGCAAACATCCGTCCTGTAACTACTTTCGACTGCCTCGTACACAAGTCACCGCTGAAGGACGAACTTGTACGTGGTGCAGACTTCATCTGTATCCGTGAGCTTACCGGTGGTATGTATTTCGGTGAGAAGTTCGAGAGCGACGAGAAAGCTTACGACACTAACTACTATACTCGCGGAGAGATTGAACGCATCCTGCGTGTTGGTTTCGAATATGCAATGAAGCGCAACAAGCACCTCACCGTGGTTGACAAGGCAAACGTGCTGGCTTCAAGCCGTCTGTGGCGCAAGGTTGCACAGGAAATGGCTCCTCAATATCCAGAAGTGACTACAGACTATATGTATGTGGACAACGCTGCAATGCGTATGATTCAGGAACCACGCTTCTTCGACGTTATGGTTACAGAAAACACATTCGGTGACATCCTTACCGACGAGGGTTCTTGCATCACTGGTTCCATGGGATTGCTCCCATCTGCATCTACAGGTGAGCACACTCCAGTGTTTGAACCTATCCACGGTTCATGGCCACAGGCAAAGGGACTTAACATAGCCAATCCTTTGGCACAGATTCTCTCAGTTGCCATGCTCTTCGAATACTTCGACCTCAAGGAAGAAGGTGCACTTATCCGCAAGGCTGTAAATGCCAGCCTCGACCAGAATGTACGCACTCCTGAAATCCAGGTTGAAGGTGGAGCGAAGTACGGCACCCGCGAAGTAGGTCAGTGGATTGTGGAATACATTAAGAAATAAAAGACCCCTCCCCGACCCTCCCCCAAGGGACGGGAGTAGTTAGAACTAAACTATATAAACAAAAAACGCATCGGAAAGCCAATGGACTTTCCGATGCGTTTTTGCTTATCCTCTTTTATGTATAGTTATGGGGTAATTACTCCCGCCCCTTGGGGAGGGCTGGGGAGGGGTCTATTCCTCTTTCAGCCCTGCTTTCCTGCACTTACGTAGGGCTGTCCACAGCCATGCGATTGCGACAGCACGAAGGGCAAAGGGAAGTGGCGCAGGAAAAATTGTTGCTATCAAGGCAAATATAGCATTGATGATGCAGCGGGTCTGTTGGGTTGATACTGGTTCCTCCATTATGGAAGAGAAAACTGATGCTACATTGTCCATGAACGATGTCTTGGTTGTAGTAAATTCCGATGTGAGTGCTGTGTAAGTTTTCATATATGTAAATTTTTTAAGTTTTTCTTCGCTGCAAAGTTCAGAGATTATTATGCCAACATACGACACTTAACAGAGATAGTTATTGGTGAAACTATGACATTTTGTTAAATCAAGTTAAATCAAGGCATAAAAACTCCTTTATCCGTAAATTTGCAATACGAAGACCCACTTTATTGGTGGCTTAAATTATGTCAGAAAAACGTAAACACCACCCTAACCCGTTAGTATCAGCCATTCCGTTGGTGGTACTTATAGGTTTGCTTGCCATTGTCATTGCTTTGTTCGGAAGTGATTCGCTGAGCGGAGGCAGTCAGATTGCCCTGCTCATGGGTATGGCTGTATGCGTATTCATATCCATGGTATTCTACAGAGTACCTTGGAAAGCATTCGATGAGCAGATAGCCAAAACCCTGGGAGGCGTTTCCATTACATTATTAATATTATTAGCAGTGGGAATGTTGGCAGGCTCATGGATGATTAGCGGAATCGTACCCACGCTCATTTACTACGGAGTGCAATTGCTTTCGCCCAAACTGTTTCTGGTCTGTGCCTGCGTCATCTGTGCATTGGTATCTCTGCTTTCGGGCAGTTCATGGACAACCATTGCCACAATCGGTGTTGCACTCCTTGGCATCAGTCACGCACTGGGCATTAACGAAGCCATTGCTGCGGGAGCCATCATCTCAGGTGCATATTTCGGTGATAAGATGTCGCCGCTAAGCGATACAACCATTCTGGCATCGTCGTCAACAGGCGTAGATCTCTTCACGCATATCCGCTACATGACCCTGACCACCACACCTACATTCATTCTCACGCTCATCATCTTTGCCTTTATAGGTCTCGGTCAGGGAGGCGAAGGCGATATTCATGTCAGTCAGTACACCGATGGACTGGCATCAACATTCAATATATCTCTGTGGACATTGCTCGTTCCCGTACTTACTGTTGTACTCATCGTTCGCCGTGTGCCATCACTCATAGTGCTTTTCCTCTCAGCTCTGATGGCTGGAATCACGGCACTCATCCTGCAGCCCCATATTCTCACAGAGATAGCTGGCGACGAGTCATTGTCATCGGCTGGTGCCCTTGTCAAAGGACTTGCCATAACATACTATGGCGAGACATCAGTAAGCACCGGCTATGCCGAACTCAACGAACTGGTATCGACCAGCGGAATGACAGGAATGCTCAACACCATCTGGCTTATCATCTGTGCCATGTGTTTCGGTGCGGTGATGGTGGCAAGCGGCATGATTGAGAGCATCACACGAGTCGTAATCAGTTGGATTCGCAGCAGAGTGGGTCTGGTATCATCGACCGTTGGCACAGGACTGTTCCTAAACATCACCACGGGTGACCAGTTTATCAGCATTGTCCTCACAGCAAATATGTTCCAGAACGTATATGAACACAAAGGCTACGAACCGCGCCTGCTGAGCCGGACGGCAGAAGACTCTGCCACCGTGACCAGCGTTCTAATCCCATGGAACACCTGCGGCATGACACAAAGCACAGTGCTGGGCGTCCCCACCGTTGCCTACCTACCCTACTGCTTCTTCAACATCCTCAGTCCGATTATGACCATCTTAATCGCCGCTATAGGATGGAAGATTAAAAGAAAGACATTTCCCCCTACACCTTCCCCAAAAGACGCAGAGTAATTTTACCTTCCATGCGTAGGGCATAGACCATTATTCAAATCATGCATGGTAAAATATGCAAATCCTCTGATGTGTGACATTTTTGAAAATAAATGATACATAAGCGAGAATACTGAAGTATCATTTTCTCTAAATTTGCGGTATCATTTAAAGTTTAACATTTATTGTTCTAACGAAAATAACAATTCGAACCCAAAACCTAAAAAATCAAATTTCAAATTATTAATTATAAGCCATCCGGACGGAAAAAGTCCTCCCCTATTCGGGGAAGTTAGAGGGGCTTTAAAAACTTACATATATGAAAAACTTATTCAAGACATTGCTATTCGTAGCATTAATGACAGTGCCCACACTTAAGAGTGCAGCGGCAGTTGATCCTAATTTCTATATCTTCCTCTGTTTCGGGCAGTCGAACATGGAAGGTGCCGCACGTCCAGAAGCACAAGACCTCGCAAGTCCCGGACCACGTTTTCTGCTGATGCCTGCTGTTGATTTCCCAGAGCAGGGACGCAAGATGGGCGAATGGTGTGAGGCTGTTGCCCCACTTTGCCGTCCAAACACAGGTCTCACACCTGTTGACTGGTTCGGACGCACACTCGTGACTTCCCTGCCCGAAAACATCAAAATCGGTGTGATTCACGTTGCTATCGGTGGAATCAAGATTGAGGGATTCATGCCAAGCGAAATACAGAATTATGTAAAGAACGAAGCTCCAGCTTGGATGAAGGGGATGCTCGAAGCCTATGACAACGACCCGTACAAACGTCTGGTGACTCTGGCTAAGAAAGCACAGAAAGACGGAGTTATTAAGGGCATCCTCATGCACCAGGGTGAATCAAACACAGGCGATCCCGACTGGGCAAAGAAAGTACAGAAAGTGTATGACGCTCTCTGCGGCGACCTCAACCTCAAGCCAGAGGATGTGCCTCTCTTCGCTGGAAATATCGTTCAGGCTGACGGCAAGGGAGTCTGCATCGGTTGCAAGAAGCAGATTGACGAACTGCCCAACACCCTCCACACCAGTCAGGTCATTTCTTCTGACGGCTGCACCAACGGTCCCGACCGTCTGCACTTCGACGCTGCAGGCTACCGTGAATTGGGATGCCGCTACGGTGAGGCTGTAGCACGTTTCCTCGGCTTCGAGCCAAAGCGTCCGTTCATCGAAATGCCTAACAAGATTGAGGTTCCCGAAGATGCCTTCATCGCTGAAACCACAATCCCCGGCAACGAATTCCCGAAAATTGACAAGGAACGTCGCGGCTACTTCTACATCAATGCTCCACAGGCACGTAAGATTGTGCTTGATGTCTGCGACAAGAAATACGACATGCAGCCCGACGGCAAAGGCGGATGGATGTGCGTCACCGACCCTCTCGTTGTCGGATTCCACTACTACTTCATGAATATCGACGGAGTGAACTTCATAGACCCTGCAACAGAGACATTCTTCGGATGCAACCGTCAGGCAGGCGGTATTGAGGTACCCGAAGGACCTGAAGGCGACTACTACCGTCCGCAGCAGGGAGTACCAGCCGGACAGGTTCGCAGCATCTACTACTGGTCTGAGTCTGCAAAGGCATGGCGCCACACTATGGTTTACACTCCTGCGGAATACGATCTGAAGGCTAATGCCAAGAAGCGCTATCCTGTGCTCTATCTGCAGCACGGTATGGGTGAGGACGAAACAGGATGGTCGAAGCAGGGACACATGCAGCACATCATGGACAATGCCATTGCCAAGGGCGAGGCTGTTCCAATGATTGTGGTAATGGAGAGCGGAGACATCAAGGCTCCTATGCGTCGTGACCAGAACATGGGCAACTACGGAGCAACCTTCTACCCTGTTCTTCTCAACGACCTCATTCCTTACATCGACTCGCACTTCCGCACAAAGACAGACCGTGAGAACCGTGCTATGGCAGGACTTTCTTGGGGCGGTCACCAAACCTTCGACGTAGTGCTCACCAACCTCGACAAGTTCTCCTACATGGGTACATTCAGCGGAGCTATCTTCAACCTCGATGTCAAGACAGCCTACGACGGAGTATTCACCAATGCCGCTGAGTTCAACAAGAAGATACACTACCTCTACATGAACAGCGGAACTGAAGGCATGGACAAGATGTTCGGCACCGAAAAACTCGTCAACAACCTCAAAGACCTCGGCATCAATGCCGTTTACTCAGAGTCCAAAGGCACTTCACACGAATGGCTCACCTGGCGCCGTGGTCTCCACGAGTTCATTCCGCATCTGTTCAAGAAATAAGGAATCATTCTCCCCTTTCATACTATAAACAAAAACGCCGCCTTTGCAGTAGCAGTCTGCAAAGGCGGCGTTTTTTATTGTTTAGAGCATATCAGAGACCTGTCCATTGTGTTGGTGTTATTCATCACTTGTGATTAAAACTCCCTTTTCAAGTAAAGTCTGGCAACAGAAGAAGAGGAACTGGACGAAACAAAAAAAGGGGCAACACTCACGATGAGTGTTGCCCCTTTTGAATATTTTGAATTATTTATCGGCTAAACGATGCGAAAGCAACTGATGGGTCGAATGCCGGACGGCGCATTTCTGCAGCCTCTTCCTTGCTTCCGACAACGATACGGTCGAATTCGCGCAGACCTGTACCTGCTGGGATGAGGTGACCGCAAATCACGTTCTCCTTCATTCCTTCGAGTGTGTCGCTCTTGCCGCTGATTGCAGCTTCGTTGAGAACCTTAGTGGTTTCCTGGAATGAAGCGGCAGACATGAAGCTTGTTGCTCCAAGTGCAGCACGTGTGATACCTTGCAGAATCTGAGTTGAAGTTGCGGGAACAGCATCGCGTACTTGTACCTGCTTGAGGTCGCGGCGCTTGAGCATTGAGTTCTCGTCGCGCAGACGACGTGCAGTTACAATCATACCTGCCTGCATAGTCTCGCTGTCGCCCTTGTCGGTAACGACTTTCTTGCCCCAGATGCGGTCGTTCTCTTCAGCAAACTCGAGTTTGTCAACGATACCGCCTTCGAGGAAGCGAGTGTCACCCGGGTCGTTAATCTGTACCTTGCGCATCATCTGACGAACGATGATTTCGAAGTGCTTGTCGTTGATAGACACACCCTGCAGACGATAGACGTCCTGTACCTGATTAACGATGTATTCCTGAACGGCAGTAGGACCCTTAATGGCAAGGATGTCGGCAGGAGTGATGGCACCGTCGGACAGTGGTGTTCCGGCACGTACGTAGTCGTTCTCCTGAACCAGGATCTGCTTTGAGAGTGGAACGAGGTACTTGCGAACGTCACCTACCTTGGAAGTAAGGATGATCTCACGGTTACCACGCTTAACCTTACCCATTGTAACCTCACCGTCGATTTCGGCAACGATTGCAGGGTTGGACGGGTTGCGTGCCTCAAAGAGTTCGGTAACACGTGGAAGACCACCGGTGATGTCACCAGCCTTGCTGACTGCACGTGGAATCTTGATAAGGATGTCACCGGCCTTGAGCTGCTTGCCGTCTTCCACAACGATATGTCCGTTGATTGGGAAGTTGTAGGTGCGAAGCACTTCTCCGTCGGCACTGATGATGTGGCAGACAGGAACAATGCCCTTGTCACGAGATTCGGTAACGATGAGTTCACGGAGACCGGTTGTTTCGTCTTGTTCAACGCGGTAGGTAACACCTTCCTGAACGCCTTCGAACTGAGTTGTTCCATCGAATTCAGTAACGATGACTGCATTGAATGGGTCCCAAGTAGCGATGACTGTGTTCTTCTCAACGATTTCACCGTCGAAGTGGAAGAGTGATGCACCGTAAGGAACTGGTACTGTAGAAAGTGCGATTCCTGTGTTTGGATCGAGGAAGCGGAGTTCTGCAAGACGACCTACAACCACCTGTGCATTCTCGTTATCCTCTGTAGGACGTGAGATGGTACGAAGTTCCTCGAATTCGAGACGGCAGCGGTGCTTAGCAACAATCTGAGCGTTGGCAGCAGCGTTACCTGCCACACCACCGGCGTGGAATGTACGAAGTGTAAGCTGAGTACCTGGCTCACCGATGGCCTGAGCTGCGATGACTCCGACAGCTTCACCCTTCTGTACCATGCGTGAAGTGGCGAGGTTGCGTCCGTAGCACTTCATGCAGACACCGTGCTTGCTTTCGCAAGTGAGAACTGAACGGATTTCTACGCTCTCGATGCCGGCTGCTTCGATTTCCGCAGCGATGCGTTCGGTGATTTCCTCTCCTGAAGCAACGATAAGTTCGTTGGTTGCAGGATTGACAATATCGTGAACTGAAACACGTCCGAGGATACGTTCTGCAAGACTTGCAACGACGCGGTCGCCGTCCTTAAGTGCTGTGCAGATGAGTCCGCGGAGAGTGCCGCAGTCTTCTTCAGTAATAATTACGTCGTGGCTGACGTCAACAAGACGACGGGTGAGGTAACCTGCGTCGGCTGTCTTCAACGCTGTATCGGCAAGACCCTTACGAGCACCGTGGGTAGAGATGAAGTACTCAAGCACTGACATACCTTCCTTGAAGTTAGAAAGGATTGGGTTCTCGATGATGTTCGCATCGCTTGCACCTGCCTTCTGAGGCTTAGCCATAAGACCACGCATACCTGCGAGCTGTGCAATCTGGTCTGCAGAACCACGGGCACCAGAGTCGAGCATCATGAAGACAGCATTGAATCCCTGGTCGGCTTCGGTCATCTGCTTCATCAGGGTCGTCTTCAGTTTGTCGTTAACCTTGGTCCATGTATCGATTACCTGCTGATAACGGTCCTTATCGGTGATAAGACCGAATGCATAGTTCTGCTGGATCTGCTCTACCTGGTCGTGACCGTCCTGAACGATCTGTTCCTTCTCTGCAGGAATGATGATGTCATCGAGCACGAATGAAAGTCCACCTTCGTAGGCGCGGCGATAACCGAGATTCTTGATTCCGTCGAGGAAATCGCAGGCACGAGCCATACCCACACCCTTGATAACCTTTGTGATGACTTTCTTGAGGGCTTTCTTACCAATTACTTCGTTTACGAAACCAATCTCGTCAGGCACGATGTCATTGATGATGATACGACCGACTGTGGTCTCTACGAGGTGATGGATGTAATTGCCGTTCTCGTCAACATCCTTAACCATACACTTGATTGGTGCGTGTACGTCAACACGGCCTTCGTTGTAGGCGATGATAGCCTCTTCTGGTCCGTAGAATGTGAGTCCCTCACCCTTTGCACCCGGACGGATCTTAGAGATGTAGTAGAGTCCGAGAACCATATCCTGAGAAGGAACGGTGATTGGGTCACCACTGGCTGGAGAGAGGATGTTGTGTGACTGAAGCATGAGGAGCTGTGCCTCAAGGATAGCCTCATTGGAAAGTGGGAGGTGAACAGCCATCTGGTCACCGTCGAAGTCGGCGTTGAACGCTGTACATGCGAGTGGGTGGAGCTGGATAGCCTTGCCTTCTATCATGCGTGGCTGGAATGCCTGGATACCTAGACGGTGAAGTGTTGGCGCACGGTTGAGTAATACGGGGTGTCCCTTCATTACATATTCGAGGATGTCCCAAATTACATCGTCGCGACGGTCCACAATCTTCTTTGCAGACTTCACTGTCTTCACGATACCACGCTCAATGAGCTTACGGATGATGAATGGCTTGTAGAGTTCAGCAGCCATGAGTTTTGGCAGACCGCACTCGCCCATCTTGAGTTCAGGACCTACGACGATAACTGAACGTGCTGAATAGTCGACACGCTTACCGAGGAGGTTCTGGCGGAAACGTCCCTGCTTACCTTTCAGAGAGTCAGAGAGTGACTTGAGAGGACGGTTGCTTTCAGACTTAACCGCACTTGCCTTACGAGAGTTGTCGAAGAGGCTGTCAACTGCTTCCTGAAGCATACGCTTCTCGTTGCGGAGGATGACTTCAGGAGCCTTGATCTCGATGAGTCTCTTCAGACGGTTGTTACGGATGATGACACGACGATAGAGGTCGTTGAGGTCGCTGGTTGCGAAACGGCCACCATCGAGTGGAACGAGCGGACGGAGGTCTGGTGGAGTTACAGGCAGGTTGTGCATAATCATCCACTCGGGCTTGTTGCGTCCACGAGAAGCACGGAACGCCTCTACTACCTGCAGACGCTTGAGCGATTCTGTCTTGCGCTGCTGAGAAGAGTCCTGGTTTGCCTGGTCACGAAGTTCGTAAGAGAGCTTGTCGAGGTCAACACGCTTAAGCATGAACTCAATAGCCTCGGCACCCATCATAGCGATGAACTTCTCAGGATCGTCGTCAGGGAGCTGCTGGTTTCCTGCTGGCAAGTTGTCAACGATGTCCCAGTATTCCTCTTCAGAAAGGAGTTCTGTGTTAAGTATATTTCTTTCTGCGTTTTCTGCTACACCGGCCTGAATGATGATATAGCGCTCGTAGTAGATTACAGCATCGAGTTTCTTGGTTGGCAGTCCGAGCAGGTAACCAATCTTGTTGGGGAGTGAACGGAAATACCAGATGTGAGCTACAGGCACAACAAGAGCGATGTGACCAGTACGTTCACGACGAACCTTCTTCTCTGTTACCTCAACACCACAACGGTCGCAGACAATACCTTTGTAACGGATGCGCTTGTACTTTCCGCAGTGGCATTCGTAATCCTTGGTAGGACCGAAAATGCGTTCACAGAACAGACCGTCGCGCTCAGGCTTGTAAGTGCGGTAGTTGATGGTCTCCGGCTTGAGAATTTCGCCATAAGAGTTCTCGAGAATTTCCTCTGGTGATGCAAGACCAATGGTTATCTTGGAGAAATTCGTCTTTATCTTTGATTCTTTCTTAAATGCCATCTTTATATATGGTATAAAAAATTGATACTTAATCGGATGCGACAAACTGGATTGTCACAAGATGATATTTTTTATATTTTATTCGAGACTTATGCTCAATCCCAATCCGCGAAGTTCGTGGAGAAGCACGTTGAGTGACTCTGGGATGCCAGGAGTTGGCATTGGCTCACCCTTGACGATTGCTTCGTAAGCCTTAGAACGGCCTGTAACGTCATCGGACTTGATAGTGAGAATCTCTTGAAGAACGTGGGATGCACCGAATGCCTCGAGTGCCCATACTTCCATTTCTCCGAAACGCTGACCACCAAACTGTGCCTTACCACCAAGTGGCTGTTGGGTAATGAGTGAGTACGGACCAATTGAACGTGCATGCATCTTGTCTTCAACCATGTGACCGAGTTTCAACATGTATGTCACACCCACTGTTGCAGGCTGGTCGAAACGAAGGCCGGTTTCACCATTGTAAAGATATGTACGTCCGTAGCGTGGCAATCCTGCCTTGTCGGTCCATTCGCACAGGTCTTCGAGGTGTGCACCGTCGAAGATAGGAGTTGCGAACTTCACACCGAGTTTCTTTCCGGCAGAACCGAGGACTGCTTCGAAGATCTGTCCGATGTTCATACGTGATGGCACACCCAGAGGGTTGAGCACGATGTCGACAGGTGTTCCATCCTCGAGGAACGGCATATCTTCCTGACGAACAACCTTGGACACAATACCCTTGTTTCCGTGGCGTCCCGCCATCTTGTCACCGACACCGATCTTACGTTTCTTAGCCACATAGACTTTTGCCATCTGGATGATGCCTGAAGGCAGTTCATCACCGATTGTGAGGGCAAACTTCTTACGCTTGAGTTCTGCGTCGAGAATCTTATATTTCTTGAGGTAATTGATTACAACCTGACGGATGAGGTCATTGGTGTGCTCATCTTTGGTCCATCCGCTAAGCTGAATAATTGTATAGTCGAGGTTTTCAAGAGCACCTGCTGTGAACTTAGCTCCTACAGGGATGATTTCTGCACCCATGTAGTCCTTAACGCCCTGTGATGTCTTGCCCTTGGTAAGAGTAAGGAGCTTGTCGATAAGGATTGCCTTGAAGTCGTCAACCTTGTCCTGGAACTCGTTGTCGAGTTTTGGCAATTCCTGACGGTCGCGGTTCTTGTCGGCACGTGTCTTAATAGCCTTAGAGAAGAGTTTCTTGTCGATAACCACACCGCTGAGCGATGGTGTAGCCTTGAGTGAAGCATCCTTAACGTCACCAGCCTTGTCACCGAAGATAGCACGGAGAAGTTTCTCTTCTGGTGATGGGTCGGATTCTCCCTTAGGAGTAATTTTACCGATGAGGATGTCGCCTGGTTCGATGCGTGCACCGACACGTACAATACCGTTGTCGTCCAAATCCTTGGTTGCATCTTCGCTGACGTTTGGAATATCGCTTGTGAGTTCCTCAACACCACGCTTGGTCTCACGTACTTCGAGTGAGAACTCGTCAACGTGAACAGAAGTGAGGATGTCTTCACGTACCACACGTTCGTTGAGCACGATTGCGTCCTCATAGTTGTAACCCTTCCAAGGCATGTAAGCCACGAGGAGGTTGCGACCGAGTGCAAGCTCACCGTCTGCTGTAGCGTAACCTTCAGTAAGGATATCACCCTTCTTCACACGCTGGCCACGATTGCAGAGCGGACGGAGGTCGATTGTCATGTTCTGGTTGGTACGACGGAACTTAGGCAGTTTGTACTCCTTAACCGCTGGCTCGAAGCTTACAAACTCCTCGTCTTCTGTGCGGTCATAGAGGATGCGGATAGTGCATGCGTCAACATATTCTACAACACCGTCACCTTCTGCTGTGATCATTGTGCGAGAGTCTTCGCAGACCTGACGCTCGATACCTGTACCTACGATAGGTGCCTCGGTACGGAGCAATGGAACTGCCTGGCGCATCATGTTTGATCCCATGAGTGCGCGGTGTGCGTCGTCGTGCTCCAGGAATGGAATCAGGGCAGCTGCGATAGATGCAATCTGCTGTGGTGCAACGTCCACGAGGTCAACCTGTGATGGTGGAACCACTGGATAGTCGGCATCCTTACGGCACTTAACCACCTTGCGGATGAAGTGACCGTCCTTTGTCAGAGGTGCGTTACCCTGACCGATGATCTTAGCTTCTTCTTCCTCTGCAGTCATGTAAACGATGTGCTCTGGATCAATGTCCACAACGCTGTCAGTTACCTTGCGGTATGGAGTCTCGATGAATCCGAGGCTATTGATCTTAGCATATACACAGAGTGAGGAGATAAGACCGATGTTAGGACCTTCAGGAGACTCGATAGGACAGAGACGACCGTAGTGAGTGTAGTGTACGTCACGAACCTCGAATCCGGCTCTTTCACGAGACAAACCGCCAGGACCGAGTGCAGACAAACGACGTTTGTGAGTTACCTCAGCAAGTGGGTTGGTCTGGTCCATGAACTGTGAAAGTGCATTGGTACCGAAGAATGAGTTGATAACCGACGAAATGGTCTTTGCATTGATAAGGTCGGTTGGAGTGAACACTTCATTGTCGCGCACATTCATACGTTCACGGATAGTACGGCTCATACGTGCCAAACCAACTGTAAACTGGTTTGAAAGCTGCTCACCGACAGTACGTACGCGACGGTTGCTCAAGTGGTCGATATCATCAACTACAGCCTTGGAGTTAGCTAACTCAACAAGGTACTTGATGATTTCGATTATATCTTCCTTGGTGAGGACACGGATTTCAGGATCTGTGTCAAGACCAAGCTTCTTGTTGATTCTGTAACGACCAACATCTCCCAAGTCATAGCGCTTGTCAGAGAAGAACAGGTTGTTGATTACTTCACGAGCACTTGCGTCATCAGCAGGATCTGCGTTACGCAACTGACGGTAGATATAAACAACTGCTTCCTTCTCGGAGTTGCTGGGGTCTTTTTGCAGAGTATTGAAGATAATCGAGTAATCGCTTGTGTTGGTAGTTTCCTTGTGAACAAGAATATGCTCTACTCCTGTCTCAAGAATCTGGTCGATGTGCTCCTCTTCGAGCACAGTCTCACGGTCGATTATCATTTCGTTACGCTCGATGGAAACAACTTCACCGGTTTCCTCATCCACGAAGTCCTCAATCCAAGACTTCAGGACACGAGCAGCCAAACGACG
Organism: uncultured Bacteroidales bacterium; assembly: GCA_902776985.1. Taxonomy (GTDB): domain Bacteria; phylum Bacteroidota; class Bacteroidia; order Bacteroidales; family Bacteroidaceae; genus UBA3839. The sequence goes on along the minus strand of CACYSD010000011.1, from coordinate 48,906 downwards.
GCCAAGTACTTTCTTCAGACTTGTCTTGTTTGCCTTAACTTCCTCAGCGAGATTGAAAATCTGAAGGATGTCCTTATCTTTCTCGAAGCCTATGGCACGAAGAAGAGTTGTAACAGGCAATTTCTTCTTACGGTCGATGTAGGCATACATCACGTTGTTGATGTCGGTAGCAAACTCAATCCACGAACCCTTGAAAGGAATGATACGTGCAGAGAAGAGAGGTGTACCGTTTGAGTGTACGCTTGAACCGAAGAACACACCAGGTGAACGGTGGAGCTGAGAAACAACAACACGTTCAGCGCCGTTGATTACGAATGTTCCGTTGTCGGTCATATAAGGAATAGGACCGAGGAAAACATCCTGAATCACAGTGTCAAAGTCTTCATGATCAGGGTCTGAGCAATAAAGTTTGAGCTTTGCCTTTAAAGGTACACTGTAGGTTAATCCACGTTCCAGACACTCTTCAATTGAATAGCGTGGAGCGTCGATGTAGTAATCCAAAAACTCAAGGACGAAGTTGTTGCGTGTGTCTGCAATTGGGAAATTCTCTGCAAACACCTTGTACAATCCATCGTTCTTGCGCTTTTCAGGAGGGGTGTCCAGCTGCAAGAAATCTCTGAACGACTTTAGTTGCACGTCAAGAAAATCGGGGTATGGAACCGGATTCTGTACTGACGAGAAATCAACGCGATTATTAACGATTTTAGACATCTCTTTGTTATTGTAGGGTTTCTTTTGGTGTGAAAACGACGAATGTGTCAGCAATTGATTGAAGACACAAAAAGGTTAAGAACTCCCAACCTGAGAGTTCTCAACCAATTCTTATCTGATTGACGTAGATTACTTGATTTCTACTTCTGCACCAGCAGCTTCGAGAGCAGCCTTAAGTGCTTCTGCAGTAGCCTTGTCTACACCTTCCTTAACGTTAGTTGGAGCAGCGTCAACAAGATCCTTTGCTTCCTTCAGACCGAGACCAGCAGCTTCCTTAACTGCCTTTACTACCTGGAGCTTAGCAGCACCTGCGTTCTTAAGAACAACATCGAAAGATGTCTTCTCTTCTGCAGCAGCTTCACCACCAGCAGCAGGACCGGCAGCAACTGCAACAGCTGCAGCAGCTGGTTCAATTCCGTACTCTTCTTTCAAGAGAGCCTTCAATTCTGTAACTTCTTTTACTGTCAAATTTACCAATTCTTCAGCAATAGCTTTGATATCTGCCATTTTTCTAAAATTTTTTAATGGTTATTTTATTTTTTCTTTTTCTTAATTAATTAATCTTTGCAGATTATTTGTGCTCAACTTGAAAGGGTTAAGCGTTTTTCTTTTCGACTGCGTCGAGAAGACCATGTATGGTTGTACCTGCATCGAGTGCAGAAAGAACACCATTGATAGAACCTTCGAGTGCTGCAACAACTTCTCCGAGGAGTTCGTTCTTGCTCTTGATTGCACAAAGTGCAGACAAGTTCTCAGCACCAACATAGATGCTTTCTTCTGCGTATGCACCCTTAAGACCTGGTTTGTCACCATTGTCCTTAGCAAACTTCTTGATAAGTTTTGCAGGAACATTTGCAGTTTGGCAATACATCACACCTGTAGTTCCCTTCAAGCATGGAGCAAGTGCAGAGAAATCACCGTCAAGCTGCTCAAGAGCCTTCTCGAAGAGTGTGTTCTTAACTACTTGCAGTTTCACTTCCTGCTTGAAGCACTCGCGACGGAGTGCACTTGTTGTTGCACTGTCGAGTGCAGTAACGTCAACAAGGTAGAAGTGAGGATACTGTTTGAGAGTCTCTACAAGTTGATTTATAAGTAAGCTTTTATCTTCTTTCTTCATGATTTATTCTATTTTTGTGATTCAACAGATTTAGGGTCAATCTTGATACCCTGACTCATAGTACTTGAAAGATAAATGCTCTTGATGTATGTACCCTTTGCAGTAGCAGGCTTCAGCTTGATGATAGTGTTGATGAACTCCTGAGCGTTCTCCTGAATCTTCTGTGCGTCAAACGATACCTTACCGATTGAAGCGTGAACGATACCAGACTTGTCAACTTTGAAGTCGATCTTACCTTGCTTAACCTCTTTAACTGCTTTCGCAACGTCCATTGTTACTGTACCGCTCTTTGGGTTAGGCATCAATCCACGTGGACCGAGAACACGACCCAGTGCACCAATCTTACCCATGCAAGAAGGCATAGTGATAATAACGTCAACGTCGGTCCATCCGCCCTTGATCTTTTCGATATATTCGTCAAGACCAACATAGTCGGCACCTGCTTCCTTAGCAGCTGTCTCTTGGTCGGATGTACACAAGCAGAGTACGCGTACTTCTTTACCAGTTCCGTTAGGCAGCGATACTACGCCACGAACCATCTGATTTGCCTTGCGAGGGTCAACGCCCAAACGCATATCGATATCGACAGAAGCATCGAACTTAGTGAAGGTGATTTCCTTCAGAAGTGATGCAGCTTCAGTTAAATTGTAAGCTTTCCCTGCCTCAATCTTGTCAGCAACTTTCTTTTGATTTTTTGTAAGTTTACTCATCTTAATTGAATTTTAATTATGCGGGGAAATCTCCTTTAACTTTGATACCCATACTGCGTGCAGTACCTGCCACCATCTTCATTGCTGATTCGATAGTGAAACAGTTCAAATCAGGCATCTTATCTTCTGCGATAGCCTTTACTTGATCCCAAGTCACCTCTGCCACCTTAGAACGGTTAGGTTCAGATGAACCCTTCTTTGCCTTTGATGCTTCGAGCAGTTGAACTGCTGCAGGAGGAGTCTTAATTACGAAATCAAAAGACTTGTCTGCATAATAAGTGATAACAACAGGAAGTATCTTACCTGCCTTATCTTGAGTTCTGGCGTTGAACTGCTTGCAAAAGTCCATGATGTTAATACCCTTAGAACCAAGTGCAGGTCCTACTGGAGGTGATGGATTTGCAGCGCCACCCTTAATCTGTAGTTTGATTAATCCAGCAACTTCTTTAGCCATTTTGTTTTCTTAAATTTAAATAATTATTTCTACGCAAAAAACTGACGATGCGTAACATCATCGTCATTCTTTTTCTACTTGTCCAAAGCTGAGTTCGAGCGGTGTAGTACGTCCGAAAATCTTTACAGAAACCTTCAATTTTTGTTTGTCGGTATCAATGTTTTCGATTATTCCATTGAAACCGCTGAACGGACCGTCGGTCACCTTCACGCTTTCACCTTCCAGGAACTGCACCTCAATTACCTGTGGTGCTTCTTCTGTTCCCAGATCGACGCCGAGCATACGATTGATTTCTGCCTGGCGCAGAGGAGTCGGGTTGTCCGTTCCTCCGAGGAATCCGAGAACTCCTGGTGTGTTGCGCAGCATGTGCGCAATCTCAGCGTTGAGAGCTGCCTCAACCAGCACATAGCCCGGGAGCATATTCAGCTCCTTGACAACGCGCTTGTTGCGAACCATCTGTTCAACACGTTTGATAGGAATAAGTACCTGGGGTACCAAATGCTCATAGTGGTGGTTCTTCATGTCAAGTTCAATATAGTCCTTGACTTTAGTCTCCTTGCCACTGATTGCCTTCAGTACGTACCAATTAGTTTTTACTTCCATGATTCACTATCTCCCTATTAGTTAAAGAGTGAGTAAACAATGTGAGTCAACTTTTCGAAAACAAGATCCATTACGAAAATGACGAGCGCAATGACGATGGAAGCAGAGAGAACCATCACTGCACTGTTCATCAATTCCTTTCTTGAAGGCCATGTCACTTTGTGAACAAGCTCAACGTAGGATTCTTTACAATATGTAGCAATACTTTTAAACATATCTCTAATAATTTAGCACGGGAAGAGAGGCTCGAACTCCCGACACCTGGTTTTGGAGACCAGTGCTCTGCCAACTGAGCTATTCCCGTGTGATAGTTGGCTCTCCCATAAGGGAACCTCCGAGAGAGCCAACTAGTTTATGTGCGATTATTTCGTACTATCGATTAGTCGAACACTTCAGTGATCTGACCAGAACCTACTGTACGGCCACCTTCGCGGATTGCGAAACGAAGACCAACGTTGAGTGCTACTGGGTAGATAAGTTCAACCTTGATTTCTACGTTATCGCCAGGCATAACCATTTCTACTCCGTCTGGGAGAGCGATTTCACCTGTACAGTCCATTGTGCGAAGGTAGAACTGTGGACGATAGTGGTTCTTGAATGGAGTGTGGCGACCACCTTCTTCCTTCTTCAATACGTAGATTGAAGCCTTGAAGCCCTGGTGAGGAGTGATAGCTCCTGGGTGAGTGATAACCATACCACGCTTAACATCTTTCTTGTCGATACCACGGAGGAGAAGACCTACGTTATCACCTGCTTCACCTTCGTCAAGGATCTTACGGAACATTTCAACACCTGTTACAACAGAGTTTGCATCTTCACCAAGACCGAGGAGCTGAACTGGGTCACCTACCTTAACAACACCTGTTTCGATACGACCAGTAGCAACAGTACCACGACCAGTGATTGAGAATACGTCTTCTACAGGCATAAGGAATGGCTTATCCTTGTCACGAACTGGTTCCTGGATCCAGTTGTCGCAAGCGTCCATAAGTTCCATAACCTTAGCTTCCCATTCTGGAACACCGTTGAGTGCACCAAGAGCAGAACCGCGGATGAATGGAGTGTCCTCTTCGAATTCGTACTGAGCGAGAAGGTCACGCATTTCCATTTCAACGAGGTCGAGCATTTCTTCGTCGTCAACCATGTCACACTTGTTCATGAACACAACGAGACGAGGAACGTTTACCTGACGAGCGAGAAGGATGTGCTCGCGAGTCTGAGGCATAGGACCGTCAGTTGCAGCAACTACGATGATTGCACCGTCCATCTGAGCAGCACCAGTTACCATGTTCTTCACATAGTCGGCGTGTCCCGGACAGTCAACGTGTGCGTAGTGACGCTTTGCAGTTTCATACTCAACGTGAGCAGTGTTGATTGTGATACCACGCTCTTTCTCTTCAGGAGCGTTGTCGATCTGGTCGAATGACTTGATTTCAGAAAGACCCTGCTTTGCGAGTACTGTAGTGATTGCTGCAGTAAGAGTAGTCTTACCGTGGTCTACGTGACCGATTGTACCAATGTTTACGTGCGGTTTGGTACGTTCGAATTTTTCTTTTGCCATAGCTTTAAAAAGTTTCTTTTAAATATATAATGTTAATATAAATTTGCACACAAGAGCTGTTAACGAGACTTGAACTCGTGACCTCTTCCTTACCAAGGAAGTGCTCTACCACTGAGCTATAACAGCAATTTAGTGTATTCTATCTCGTTTCTCCCTCCTCATTATAGTTCAGAGGTGTGGTGGGCACAGATGGATTCGAACCACCGAAGGCGAAAGCCAGCAGATTTACAGTCTGCCCCATTTGGCCACTCTGGAATATGCCCTTTGTCGGATTGGATATCCTTGCGCCTGACGGCTCTTGTCGGATTAGATATCCTTGCGTCTGACGGCTCTTGTCGGATTAGATATCCGAAAACCCTGCCGGTGGGCAGGCTTTCAAATCTTTTCCTTAAAAATCCGCTTGAAAGCGAGCTTTCAGCGTCTTCTTAAGTAAAAGCTTTGAGCCTCTTGTCGGATTCGAACCAACGACCCCGAGATTACAAATCACGTGCTCTGGCCAACTGAGCTAAAGAGGCTTGCATAGCCGTTCGTGTGAACATTGTCCACACGAAGCGGCTGCAAAGGTAGACATTATTTTTCAAATGTCAAACTTTTTCAGGAAGATTTTTAAAATTGACTCTAAAATTAACTGTTTATGATTTTACCAGCCAACTTTATTTTTTCCCGACTTTTTCTTTGTATCGAGCCAGTTGCTTTTCCAAAGCAGGAAGGCTCTGATCTATTGCTTCTTCAAACGTGTCGCATGTTTTCTCTACAATGAGTTCCTCACCTGGTACAACTACCACAACGGTAGCTTCCTTATTGAGGGCTGTTGCAGGTTTTACGACCTTTAGTGACACCTCTACCTTTCTTATATCGCTGCAGAATTTCTCAAGTTTACTAATTTTCTTCTGAATAAACGCTTGCAGCTGTTCGGTGGCATCAAACTTGATTGCTTTTACTGTAATGTCCATAGTCGTTAGATTTTAATTGTTATGAGCGCGGATGTGCGCCGTTATACTCTTTTTTAAGTTCTTCGAATGACAGGTGTGTGTAGATCTGGGTAGTGTTGAGACTCTCATGTCCGAGCAGTTTCTGGATTGCCTGAAGATCGGCACCGTTGTTAAGCATCGAAGTAGCGAATGTATGCCGCAGCACGTGCGGGCTTCGCTTCTTCTGGCTTGTTGCCTGCGAAAGCAAATGGGAAACATGGAGCGACAATTGCGGTCCGTTCATTTCTCGTCCCTTGTCGTCAAGCATGAACACGGCTTCCGGCGGCATATTACCGAAGGTGGCCTTTCGAACCCTCCAGTAGTTTTCTATGCCTTTCGCCAACTCGTCGCCAAAGGGAATAATCCGCTGTTTGTTGCGCTTACCAGTCACCTTAATCTGGCGTTCATTCATCAGAATGTCCTTGTCGCGGAGGCTGCGCAGTTCAGCGTTTCTCATTCCCGTCACATAGAGCATAAGCAGTATCGTGTGGTCACGAACCTGTTTAAAGTCTTCTGTGTCGGCAGGAGCATCGAGCAGTTGGTTTATCTCGTCGTCTCTCAGGAAAGCAGGCAGCGTTTTCTTTTTCTTCGGCCCCGTCACCTTAAGCAACGGATTCTTTTTCACCCGTCCGATAAGATTCAGGTAGTGATAGAACGTGCGCAGCGCACTGAGTTTGAGATTGACGGTCGTTTCCTTCTGCTTCTGTTCGTCGAGCAGGTGGATTATCCAGTCCCTGACGATTTCAGCATCGACACTCTCCCAAGTCAGGTCATCACCTAGTTTTTCAAAGAACCTCTGAAACTCGTTCAAGGCATCACCATATAACGCTACGGTTCGCACTGAACGGTTTCTCTCCGACTTTAGATACTCCAAGAAACCATCCGTAAGCATGTCCACTGAGAAGTTCCTCAGTTTATCGAGCCGGTGCGGATTATCGTCAACCGCTTTTTCCATGCCACGAATTTAGTTGTTTTCTTGAAAGCAACCAAATTTTGATGTAAAAATTTTGATTTTCTTCTCGATTTTAGTCTTCTGACTGATGAAGTTTGTTCACATAGATAGCGTGCTGCATCTTCTTGCGCTTGCTAACTGATGGCTTCACGTACTCACGACGTGTTCTAACTTCCTTGATAACACCAGTCTTTTCAGACTTTCTCTTGAACTTCTTGAGAGCGCGCTCAATGTTCTCACCTTCTTTAACAGGTACGATAATCATTACGTTTGATTTTTTTTGGTTTTGTTGTTAATAATATTAATAATGTGTATTTTGCTTCCTGGCTGTTTGCATCAACTGCAAACAAATAGACACCGACAAATAATGCCGGTTTCCACCAAAAAGTCTGCAAAATTACGAGAAAATCACTAAATCACAAAATTTTATGCTAAAAAAACGTAAAAAACATCTCAAAAAAAAACAAACAGGAGTTGAGAAGTTAAGACAAACAATCATTATTTGATGGTTCGTCATCAAAGTTTTGATGGCGCGGCATCAAGAAGTTGATGGTTCGACATCAAATATTTGATAGCACAACATCAAAAAGTTGATGCCGCGGCATCAACTTTTTGATGAAGCCAAAAAAAATCCATCAAAATTTCTCTTTGTGTATCAAGCCATTACGAAAGACACAAATATACACGAGAAATCAAAAACAAGCCTAATATATACGTTTTAATCGTAATAAATGTAATAGGTGGAATAGTTACGCTTTTCAAGTTTGCCATTCTGGATAGTATAACGACCTACGGCACAACTTTCGGGAGCAGTGCGAACGTAGTAAAGTTCCAAGCCTTTTGGACCATCGAAGGCAGCATTGATGCCAGTAGGGATATACATACCATCGTCATCCACGTTCCAGGTCTGGCCGTAGACTTCATCGAAGTTACCCAGATCCTCATAGCAATAGACCTTATTCCCATCGATGAGTACGTCGAGCGCAAGGCAATACTTTCTGTCATCATCTGGATCCTTAGGAGCGTTCTTGTATTCACCCTCAAACTGAACGAGACCGAATATATAGCGGTTGCCTATCTTGCATACCTGTGCACTACGGGAAGCTTTCATGCCATATTTTTTCTCAAGTTTCTGAACTACGTTCTGCGGCAGACTTACCGTATCACTCTCGCTGTAGTCAAAGTAGTCTACGGCAAGCAGTTTGTGAGAGGCGAGATAGCTGTCGGTAACGATAAGATGCATCCAGAAGAATTTTTCGCTGTCGTACGACTCGGGATCTGACATGGCATAGAAAGAGCCTGGAGTCTTCACTTCAAGAGACGAACGTATCATACCATACTCCATGAACTCACCCTCGCCTTTACCTATTGCTATTTCATTTACAAACTTAATGGGCACGAAGGTCTGGTCGTTTGCAAGGATTTTCGTGTATTCCTCCTTGTGCTTGCGGAACTGATCCTGGTAGAACCATTCATTATACCAATCCTCGTAATACTTATCGTTGTCTTCATCCTTTGCAGGCTGATCAAATCCGGTCCAGTAAATCATCTCGAGATTAAGTGAATCGTAAACTTGCACGAACATAGGGATAGGTTCATCACCTTTGTCTGTTCCTTTTGTGTTGTTACAAGCTGCCTGCGCAAAGATGGCGCAGAGAGCAAAAGCCATAAAAGCAATTTTCTTCATAATGTAATACTTTCAGAAGTTAAGAAGTTATGGAGTTAAGAAGTTATGACGATAGAACTCAAAAACTAAGTAATGACAAAGTTAATCAAAACACTTGTATCTGCAAAGCAATTCTGACATAAAAAAATCAGGGACGTGTCGGAGTGACACATCCCTGATTGATTATTGTGGATTATTCGTAATTACTTAACGAAAATCTTTACAGTCTGACCATTAGCCTTGCGAACGATGTTGATACCACGCTGAGGAGCGCTGAGGCGTGCACCTGAGATGCTGTAGTATTCGTTGCGTGCAGCTACAGTTCCTTCAACATTGCTGATTGCAGATGTTGGCTCTTTACCGAGGTAGAAGAGTTTGAAGTTGTCGAATACACACCAGTGGTTGCTGATGAATGCAGTGTTCTTCAAACCGAATCGGAGGTCACCACCTTCTGGAACCATTACAGTTACAGCGTGAACGTACTTGTCAGGATTCTGTTCGAATACCTTAGTAGCACCAGTAAGTGAAGCTGGATAGTAGAATACATCGTCGATGTCTTCGATTACAGAATCCCAGTACCACTGAGAACCATCTTCATACTCGCGGTCGTATTCATTCACGAATTTGCCTTCTTCATCTTTATGTTCGCCTTCAAGATCAAGAACCTTCCAGTGAGGAATCTGGTAGATGTTACCCTGAGCGTCACCTTCTTCTGCGTCAATCATCTTGTCGCGGAATTCAGTCATAGAGCGAGTAGTGAATGTTTCACTTGCAATAGAGTTAACGAGAGAGTCACATTCGTTAGCATAGAGGACTACGTTTGGAGTCCAGAATTCCATATCTTCAGCTGCGTTGTATACCCAGTTGTTGTAAGCGGTCTTAGCGTCGCCACCGTCACGGTAGAATGTCTGGCACTGGATCTGGTAGCAACCAGCAGGCAGAGTCTTGATAGTCTGGTAAACATCGAAGTCACAGTTCCAAACTTCAGCAGCACCGAGGTCTTCAGCGATAGAAGGACCAGTTACTGTGATAGCAGTACCCTGCCATCCCTTAGAACCTTCGTCGAACTTAGGATTGATGATGAGAGCTGTGATGTCAACAGGATTGCTTTCAGAAGCGTTAGCGATTCCGAGAGAAGCGAGGAGAGCTGCATTGTAAGGACCAGCAAGAGCACCGATGAGTTCATCGATCTTTTCTGCTGTAGCATAGTTCTCTGTGAGATATGCGTTCTGTTCAGCGATTACAGGAGCAACATTGTCACTCTTGATGAGGTCACCCATGCTTGCACGATAGTCGAAGTAGCGAACGTAAGCAGCGTAATCGTTGTCGTTAGCGATAGCGTCGAGGTAAGTATCGGTATCATTGTCACCGAGAGTCAGAGTCTGTGCCCAAGCTGTCTGAACGATTGCATATTCAGGAGAAGTTTCTTCGAACTGGTCGCCAAGTGCAGTGAAGTTGTCAAGACCCTTCCAGTTGTCGATTACGTTGTTAGCAGTAGTTACATAAGTATTAACGTCGCTGATAACCTTGAGAGCAGCCTGATATTGATCCTGATCATTGATTGTCTCAGGAATCTGAGCCATGATTGCATTAGCTGCAGCGATATCACCAGGCCACTTAAGAGTAGCGATGTTAGCCTTAGCAGCTTCGATAGATGGAGTGAGAAGACCTGAGAAGTCAGGAGTTTCACCGTAGTAGTAGAGTTGGAAACCTGTAGAAGCATAGAATGCATCTGAAGAAGTACCGATAGTAACCTTACCATCGCTTACATATACCATATTAGTAGTAAGTTTCTCCCATACAGTCTGACGCCACTGGTCACGGCTACCACCCCACCATGGGTTACCTTTCTGAGTAAGAGGAGCAGTTTCCTTCATGTCACCAGCCTCGATGTAAGCGAACTGAAGAGCAGAGACGTCTGCACCAGCGTTACACATAAGAGCTGACATTGAATAGAATCCGTTTGGCAGACCTGTGATTGTCTGATAGAGAAGTTCTGGGTTGCCAGTAGGTTCTGCTGTCCAACCACCGATTGCAGGATAAGAGTGCTGCATTGTTACAGAAGCAGGACCGCCACCGTGCCATGTAGTTGACTTCATAATCCAAGTGTTCTCAACAAACTTTTCTTTTACAGTAACATTTTCGCAGATAGGAACCCAGTTTTCACGGCCTTCAGCGCCCTTAGCTTCGCTATAGCCCTGTTCCTGGATTGTTGCCCATGTGTTTTCTGGCTGCAGTTCGTCTGCTACGCCTTCGATAGTTGGGAACTGATAAGCACCTGCTTCAGCGTTCCAACGTGGAGTGTATTCGTCATCGCAGAAGAATGGAGTGCTGATAGCAGCAGAGAAGTTGTATGCTCCGTGATCAGGTTCCTGAGTGAGGAGGTATGTGATACGTGCTTCGATAAGGTCGTTGTAAGCCTTAGTGAATGTATCGAAGTCATCAGCATCTGTCTTTTCGTAGTTAGGATCAATACAGTTCTTAGCTGCTGTAATAGCTGCACCGAAATCAGCCTTACCTGCATAGTCAGTAGTATTATAGAGAAGATCCATAACTCTCATAACATCTTCAATTGCAGTCATAGATGCGAGAGCTGCAGTAGCGTCAGCGTAGAGAGTGTTGAGAACGTCAAGAGCTTTCTCGCACTTCTCTTTTGTATCAAGACTTGGGATGTCGTATTCGCCGTCGAAATCCATGAGAGCGTCGCTTACAAGAGTGTAGAGCAAACCACCACCGAGGTCATTTGCCATCTTATTAAGCTTGTTGTAAACTGACTGGATATCACTCTGGAGGGCAATAAGTTCTACTGTTTCAGGATCTACTTCACCTTCATAGAACATCTGGAAGTTAGTAACCATGAAAGAGTCTGCGCTTCTAGGATCGATCTTAGTAACAGCGATTCTTACATAACCAGGTTCTGCAACGAAGAAGTCAACCATATTGTACTGGATTTCCTCGTCTTCATTCTCGTATGGAGCATAGAGACCAGCCTGGAACCAAACCAATGAACCAGGAACAGAACATGGTCCCCAACCCTTATCACCATAGTTACCGTCACTCATATCCCAACCTGGATAATCAGGTTCACCATCCTTAGGACCAACATAGAGTTGATCAGGCTGGTTGAGGAACAGACGAGGCATCAAAGGATTAGCGAAAGTACGAGATGCAGCAAATTCATTGCTTGTTACGTCATACTTACCATTCTGAACGGTCAGAAGGGCATTATCCTGCCATTTTTCAGGATTGCCAAAAGAATTAGGGTCATCATCCCAAGATGTACCACAACGATAGTAACCCTGACACTGCACACGGTACATACCTGCAGGAAGTTCTACATACTGATAAAGCTCTACGTCAGCTCCATCGTAAACTTCGAACAGACCACCAGTCTTAGTAAAGCTACCTTTAGAACTTGTAAGTTGCCAATAATCCATTTGATCACCCTGGAGATCATTCTGGAAACTAAGGTTACCCCAAGAAATCTTACTGGTAATCTCATCGCCCTTCTTCCATTCTGAAGCGTCTGGAACTTGAGCGAATGCAGAGGTGCCTGTTAAAAGCATCGCTGCCATAAGTAAAAGTTTCTTCATAAAAAAATTAAAATTAGTAAATAAGTTAAAATTGTTGATTGTGTTAGAACTTTCGTTTCAAAACAAAATTTTTCGCTGCAAAATTATTTATTCTAATAATATGGTGCAAATGGTAGTATCATCTTCAAAAAACCTTGTTCGTTTTTTAAAACAAAACAGTTATAATAATTATTATATGTAACACACTGTGAAGAAATTGGTACAAATTTAAAAACTAAAAGACAATCGGCAAATAGCAGATGCAGAACCTCATATACTATAATCCTTTCCATTTTAACATTCAAGACATAAAGGCTTTTTATGCAAGAAGTCCACATTTATCTAAAATTTCTTGCCAAAACTATCGTGTGTATCATTTTTTTTCCGAAATTTGCACTCATGTAACATAAAACCTAAGACCTTTTAACGTAGAATCAACATACAACACCTATCATGAAGATAAAATTGCGCCCAATTTTACTTGCACTCTGGTGCACTGTATTCAATGTACCCGACATTAGCGCACAGATGGCACGTCTGTACACCACTCAACACGGACTTCACACCAATTACTGCCACAGCGTAGATATTGACTCCCGCGGATTTGTCTGGGTTTCCGGATACAACATGCTTGCTCTGTTCGACGGCAATCATTTTGAATATATGCCTGACGTTGACCACATGGGACGTCAGCGGCTTCAGCATGTATATAGAGTGAAAGAGATATCCAATGACAAATACTGGGTCTGCACTTCACAGGGACTTTATCTGCTGAACGCCCGGAACATGGAATTTCAGCGAATAATGCTGAACGCTCGTGAGGACAGTATAAACGGATATTCCATCAACACCATTGTTGACTATCCAAAGGCAGGACATTCGTTGGTCACCACCGACGGATTCACATCATTTGTCATCAGCAACAAGACACAGCAGGTGGACACAGTGCTGTCCCGACGCATTAACAATGCCATTGGTGACGCATTTGTCCGTCGTCCGCTTTTCGACAAGAAAGGCAATATGTGGGTCTGCACCCGCACGGTGCCACTTGTATGTGTTGATTTGAAGACCATGCGTCAGAAAAAAATCAGCTACAGCGACACAGCTACAGACGTAATCAGTTCAAGCACTGTAACATCGCTCCTGCAAACCAATGACGGGCTGCTCATAGGAACCAACCACGGACTGCTGAAGTACAGCTATGCCACCAATCAGGTCGGCACCTTGGCTGTTGAGTCAAAACATCTGTGTGTACGCAGTCTCATATCAACAAAAGACAACCGTTTCCTTGTAGGAACCGACGGACAGGGTATATGGGAGTTCAGCAACTCATCAGCAGGACCAACACTTCAGCCGATTCATCAGCAGTCAACAAACACAGACTTGACTTACGCGAAGGTGACTGACATGAAGGAAGACCACAAGGGCAACATTATTGCTGTCTGCCTGCAGAAGGGTCTGGTAGTAATTCCGCCACAGAGCGATGTATTCCATTATCACGCAATCTCTCCGATTGCCAACGGCAAGAATGCAACAAGTATCAGTTCCATCGCCATAGACAAAGACAAGAACTATTGGGTAGGAACTGACGGATGCGGCGTATTCACAACTCAGGGCATGCACCTTGCCACCGCCAGACAAGTAGGAACCGGTCTCGCTTCCCCACTCGTACAAGTCATCAAGATAGACCGCAACGGCACTCCCTGGGTAGGTACATTCGGTGGAGGTGTACAATATCTTTCCCACAACAAATGGACCAATGACTTTCTGCTTTCTCTCAAAGATGAGCAAGTCATGGACATGCACTACGACGAGGTTAATAATGACTTGTACGTAGGAACCAATGGAAATGGAGTATTCAAAATAGATATTGATGCACGCAAAGTCAACAAAGTGGATATCTCCGTCTTCTACAACCCATGGGTTTCCTCATTATTATATGATTCAGAAGGCACATTGTGGATTGGCACAAGCCAGGAAGTTGTCTATTACAACCTGAAAACCAAGAAAAGCGACAGAATCACATATAATTCAGAGCCTATTCGTAATGCCGATGCCATTACCCAGGACGGCGACAACATTCTCATTGCTCACGACAGAGGTCTGACCATCTACAACCTGAAAACTCACAAGCAACAGAACGTCGGTGCAGCACAGGGGCTGTCAAATGTATCAATACGTTCAATCGCTACAACGGAAGACTACTACTGGCTCGCTACCCGTATCAATATAGCATCGGTTGACAAAAAGACGCTTAACGTTCGCAACTACTCTTCATTCAACGGCTATGAAGTTGACGAATTCCATTCCAATTCATCACTTCAGCCCATCCATGGCTATATTCTCTTCGGTGGCGACAACGGAATAATCTGCTTCCAGCCAAAACTGATAAGCAACCGAAACGACGAAGTTCAGAAAGTATATTTCACAAGCTTCACTACCCCACTCCACACTGAGGACATCGATGCCAGCATCCTATACGCAAGCAAGGTAGAACTCAACCACGACAACAACTCCTTCTCAATACACTTCTCTGTGGCTGAAATCGGTGACCCAACGCGTATACAATATGATTATATACTGGAAGGACACGATGCACAATGGAACCGCAACGTGCCAACCCCATCCGCAAGCTATTCTTCATTGCCTTCGGGCAACTACACCTTCCGTGTAAGAGCATATCAAGAGGATTCACCTGAACAATTCAGCGAGAGCACCCTTTCAATCAGCGTTGCAGCAGCATGGTATGCAAGTATCTGGGCGTTCGCTGTTTACTTCCTCATTCTTGTATTCATTATCTTTGTTCTCTGGCAACAAGTACAGGCACATCGCCGCCAGCGTGAACTACTGCGCAAGTCAGCCGAGCAGGATCGTATGAAAGAGGCAAAGCTGAAGATGTTCACAAGTATTGCCCACGAACTGCGCTCACCGCTGACAATGATTGAATCTCCGCTGAAGCAACTTCAGGATGAAGACACAGACGAAGAGCACCAGAATCTTTATTCTGTGATGCAACGCAACTGCGACCGCCTGCTCAATATTGTCAAGCAAATCACAGATATCAGAAAGATTGACTCCGGTCAGTTCAACCTGCATCTTGAGGAAACAGACTATGTAGAGTACGCCAATAAAGTGTTTGAGCAATTCAAAGGAGTAGCTACAGTAAAGGAAATCCAGTTCAACATACAGCATCAGTTTGAGGAGATGCCAATGATGCTCGACCCGACACACTTCGAGAAAATCATCACCAACCTGCTCAGCAATGCTTTCAAATTCACTCCGCAAGGCGGAAGCATCACAGCAGCCAGTGCTGTAAAAGGCAACCATATAGAATTGCGGTTCCATAACACCGGTTCACACTTCAACGAGGAAGACATGAACCACTTGTGGGAGCGATTCTACCAAGGCAGTGCAGGCGACGGAGCTGCAGGCTCAGGAATCGGACTTAACCTCGTTCACGAACTTGTTAAACTTCACCACGGTTCGATTGAAGCCCACAATGTCAAAGACGGAGTTGAATTCGTCCTGCAGTTCCCATACTACAGCACACAGCCTGCGGCGACCAAGGCTACACAGTCAACAAAACCTACCATCCTCATTGTAGACGACGACCAGGAAATCGTGGACTATATCAGTGGACAGTTGCGTAAGAAATACAACGTCATTGCTGCATTCTCAGGCAACACAGGATGGAAGAAAGTGCTTGCTCAGGCTCCGGATGTGGTAATCACCGACTACCGCATGCCTGACGGAAACGGAATGGAACTCTGTCAGCAGATTAAATCCAACCCACAGACCGATAACATCCCTGTAATCATGCTAACCGGTGAGGGTGACGACAATCTTAAGCTTCACAGTCTCAATATACAGGTTGACCACTATCTTGAAAAGCCTGTAAACATGCAGCTGCTCAAATCTGCCATCACCCAGGTTTTGAAAGTCAGGGAAAAGATCCGTAGCAAGAGTAACAGAACTGAATTCACAACAGAACTTGAAACTCCTGTTATTACCAGTGCCGACGATAAACTCTTCGGACGTATTCAGGATACTATCAAGCAGCATCTTGACAACTCCGAGTTCTCTGTTCAGCAACTCAGCGAGATTGTCGGCATAAGCCGTGTTCACCTTAACCGCAAGATGAAAGAGCGCTATGGCGTATCGCCAAACATTTTCATACGCTCATTCCGTCTGAAGCAGGCTGCATCCCTGCTGGTCAACAATAAAGTGAATGTCAGCGAAGTAGCATATCGAGTAGGCTTCTCCAGTCACTCATACTTCACTACTTCCTTCCACGACTACTTTAGCATGTCTCCAAAGGAATTCATGGATTTCTACTCCAAGGAAGAAAATCAGGAGGCACTCAAGAGATTGCTAGAATAAAAAAAGTCAGTTTCGGTTGCCCGAAACTGACTTTAATGATTTATCCTATTAAAACAATCTTTTCTCTAACCACCAGTGAGGCGGAAAGATTAATTATGGTATAAGGTATTTCTTACCTTTACGTATAAATATGCCATGAGAGGGATTCTTGACGCGACGGCTTGAAAGGTCATACCAGCTATCATCAGAAAGCAGTATAGAGTTTGTTGGTTCAAACAAGCTCTCTATTTCTGTGGCAGGATTCACACCGTCGTTTGACAGGAACACTTTGCTGATATACAATGCGCTTGAAGCGTCTGTAGTGAATCCCATCATATAGATATGCGACAAATCCACAGCCTTGTTATTTGAGTTTTTCAAACTCTCCAAATCTATCACACAAGTCTTCTTATTATCTATGACTAAATCCACTGTGCAGTGAGGATTGAGATAGTCATCTGTGTCGAAAAACTTAACTTTCGGATTACAGCTTGCAGTTCTTGCAAGTTGCACAACAAGGTATTTATATGGAGAGTAATCGTAACCCTTGCTGTAGCGCCAGCCACCGAAGTTACCGTCGTTCTGGCTTGTAAACGTGCCGATATTCATCGCTTTCTTAAACGTTCCCAACAGATAGAGCGATGGATTGAAAGCCTCAGCGGTAAGAGGAATAGGATCTTCGGTAGTGTCGAAATCTATCTGAGCTGTCTTACCAAGCAGTTTAAGCATGGTCTGTGCATAACGGCGACCAATCATGCGATAGCCTTCTGCGGTGAAGTGAAGTCCGTCGGCTGCACCAGGACAGTTGGCAGAGGAAATGACATAAGAGTTAGGAATTGCATAATGTGTGTTTGCAATCACACTGTTATGTCCCCAGCAAACACCACCCTTCGCCTGGGAAAGAAGTTCACCGATAAGCAGTGGAGTTTCCTCTTCATTCAGTCCAAGATCGTTAAGCATACGCTTGTAAACACGTTTAACTTTCACAGGCCAGTCAATCTGACCATTGTTGGAACAGCCCTGATGCAGAAGAATACCCTTGATTACCCCAACTTTCTGCGCTTTCTTGGCAAGACTGATGAGGGTGCGATACGGGTTGTTGTTATATTCCTTGCAATAACTTTGGAACCAGTTTACAGAATTTGCAATAATCTCGGCACACTGGTCTTCGTCAAAAAGCTCTATAGTGCATCCGCCTACTGCAACATTTATGATGCCCACCTTAATGCTGTCAGGAAGGTTGGCAACCATCTCACGTCCGAAATAGTCCGCAGGAGTAAGTCCTGTATTGGCGCGGCAAAGCGGTGGATAGGCAACATACCATTTGCCCTTTGTGCGATTAGCAGCAGGCATGTCAACAGCTGCCATCATTCTGAAACGAGAATCAACACCTACACGATCCTCAGCTTCGATTGCAGCATTACCTTCCATGTTCGACTGGCCGAAGCATAGGTAAATGTGAAAATTAGGATCGAATGTAGTTGGCTGATCAATAGTTCCGCCATCTGTAATCTTGGTTACACCCGCTGCTGACTTCTCAAATACTGTGATATAGGCATTGAGCTTGGCAATAGCCTTCTCACGAGCGGTATCAGTAGTAACATTCTCTGGAGAATAAGTCACAAGAGCGGCTTTCATATTCTTATAGATAGTCTTGGAAGTCATCTCTGGAGTATCTTTCCACTCCACAACGAGATTCTGTGCTTTTTTATAAACCTCATTGTATTCTTCCTCGAGTGTCTGCAGGCTGAAACGCTTACAGAAATTCCAGATTTCCTTGGCATTTCCGTCCATTGGCCAGTGACCACCGTTGTTATACATGAAAAGCTCTACAATACTGCCGTTCTTGTCGCTGCTCCATACTTCCTTATCGCCATTGTACCAAGAGCCAGGATTATAGTTCTGCAATTTGATGTAAGTGGTGAAGTTGTTCATCTTCGCCATATTCTGTACATAGTCGTGAATGCCGTATTTCTCGTAGCCGAACACATCATCACCGTAAGCATGGCAATGGATGAGGTTCACAGGTTTCTTGCAGGCGTTCCACGGCTGTTCGGAGAACTGTATACCGCTGGTGGGAGCAAAAGCAGCGATTTTATCCTGCACATTTGCCATGCAGTGGTAGATGAGCATGGATCCCATGGAGAAACCCGACCAATAGACTCTGTTTCTGTTGATTTTGAAACGGGAAACCATTTCTTCAATGGTCTGAAGCACAAAATTCTGATCTTTTGTTCCACCCGTATCCCATGTGTTGCCGTCACTGCGAAGATATGTAACCACAAACTTGGCGGTATCGACAAGGTTGTAGAATTTATCAGCGTCGTACTGATATTCAGGACTCTGATTCATGCCATGAGTGACTATCATAAGCGGCATATTGTCCTTAGTGGTATTAGGAGAAAAGACCACCATGTTACGGGTCTGACCGTTTACATTGATATCAATACTCTCCTTCTTATATGCATTGGCTGAGCCTAAACCCAGCATTAAGACAATGAGAGAAAAAAGTATGCGTTTCATTTTTCAAGCATGTTATTTTACAATCAAAACTTTCTTTCCGTCTATGATGTAAAGTCCACGTGTAGGATTAGCCACATAGCGTCCGCTCAAGTCATAAGCCTTACCCTTATGGCTGACAATGCCGTCAGTGGTAACGTTTTCGATAGCTGTTGCCGGATTAACGCCATCGTTGGAGAGGAATACTTCCTTAACGTAAAGAGTCTGGTCTGCACCTGCTGAATTGAAACCTGCAAGGCGGATGTGAGTAAGGTCAATCGGTTCACCTGCTGCATTGGTGATATTCTGGAGTTCAATCTTGAATGCCTTGGCTCCACCCATATCGAGTTTGTAGCAGTCTGCTGTATAGTTGGAAGAGTCGTAGATGCGGAAGAATGTATTCTTTACTGCATTTTTTGAAAGATTGATTACAAGATACTTATAGGCAGAGATATCTATACCTTCCTCTTCCTCGAAACGCCAACCAGAGCACCCCCCCTGCTTCAGGGTCAGAGTGTTTGTAGTCGCAGCGAACTTAGCTGATCCTTCAAGCAAGATTTTAGGTTTGAACCAAGAAGCAGACAGTTCGAACGGATTCTCAGGTATTTCCTGATAAGGCTGATAACGATGGTCGCTTGGATAGTCCACCTGATAATAAGCCTCGTACCAGCGGAAACAAGCTACACCACAAGCTTCGTATGGATCCAATCCCTGTGCTTCCATCTTATCCTTAAATGCAGGAACCACCTTGTGATTATTGATGTACTGGTCAATATCAATGAAGTCACCAGTACCTGTCAAGGTCATGGAGATATTACCGAATTCGTCAAGGATTGCCTTGTAAGCCTTACCCCACTTCGAAGTGGATGCTGTTGCCCATGTACCGAAGTTACCATATACAGGCTGGCCCATTTCGTTGTAGTTCTTGATATTGTCAGAGTTCTTTGGACTCCAGTCAACCTCAGTAATAACAATCGGGTTGGTTCTCAAGACAGGAACAGACGCAACAAATTCAGCAATTGCCTCAGAAGGAACGCAGTGACTGTCGCTGTTGTTGTACCAGCCGGCATAGTTATGTACTGCGTAACCAATCTGGTCGCCTGTAATAGGATACTTGGCATAGCTGCGATAGTTGGACTGATAACCTGTTCCAGGAATCCATACAACTCCCTTGAAACCATTCTCACGAATCTTGTCAACGATAGGCTGGAAGAAATCGTGGAGAGCCTTGTCGGAACTGCTTCCGTCGTTCATGTAGACATTGATCGGTTCGTTAGCCAATTCTATACCTACCTGTCCGTAGTATTTCTTCACAGAGTCGTTCTTTGTAACACGATCCCAAACATCAAGCAGATACTTCTGATAGCTGCCGCCAACGTAGATGTTGTGAGGGCATACTCCTGGTGGACGCATAATGATGTAAAGTCCATGCTTCAGACCTTGATTGGCAATTCTCCAGTAAAGGGTACGCATGTATTTAGTGAGGCGAGAGCCTGTATAACGGCTGAAGTTACACTCACCCTGATCCACTTCACCTTTGTCGTTATACTGAACTTCTCTTGCATCTACAGGCCACGAATTATTATCACCATTTGTCCAGCATGGATCGAGGTGCAGACGGAAGATATTGCAATAAGCACCGCTTTCATGGTCTGTGATTGCAGTAAAAAGTTTGTTGAAGTAATTCACACATGCTGCGATATTGTTATCTGTAGCACTTCCTCCCCAGCGGTAGCTGTTGAAATACGGGCTTGGAGTGTCCATCACACCATGCAGTACAACCTTGTTGCCGTATGGGTCTTTCAAATGGTTACCGTCAACGTGCAGAGGTTGCAAATCATACGCCTTCACCTGTGCCGAGGCAGACATAGAAGCCATCATGCAGAGGCAAGCAAAGAGTAGTTTTTTCATTTTCATATAAGTGTTATTTTTTAAGTGTTATTCTACTAATTTAGTGTTATACTGGATCTCACAATTTTTCTCCGCTGCAAAATTATCTATAATAATATATACGTTTTGTTAAGATTGTAACATGATTTTTCAATTATGAAACCAATATATTTCCCTATATAATAAATAATGCGTATTTTTGCAGGGTAATTTATCAACCCAACTATATGAAGAGACTGATTTTCCTTCTATTTGCCTTAGCGTCTATCAATGCTAAAGCACAGCAAAAGTATGTAGGCGGTGACATCTCGCTGCTGCAGAGCTACGAAGACAACCAGGTAAGCTACTACACCAAGACTGGCTCAAAAATCAACGACATGCTTCAGTATCTGAAGAGCGAAAGCGTAGGATGGAATACCCTGCGTGTAAGACTCTTCGTCAATCCTCAGAAGAAAAACCCTGAGGGATACACCGACAATCAGGTTTGTCAGGATTTGGACTATGTGGTACGGCTCTGCAAACGCATCAAGG
The DNA here is from genome assembly GCA_902776985.1 of uncultured Bacteroidales bacterium. Taxonomy (GTDB): domain Bacteria; phylum Bacteroidota; class Bacteroidia; order Bacteroidales; family Bacteroidaceae; genus UBA3839. The sequence continues at coordinate 27,310 of CACYSD010000011.1, read as the reverse complement.
CAGAAGGGTATGCCCTGCTGCTTGACTTTCACTACAGTGACACGTGGGCAGACCCTTCCAATCAATGGATTCCTGCAGCTTGGGCATCACTCACCGAAGCCCAGCTACGCACAAAAGTCTACGAATACACCAAAGAATGCCTGCAGAGACTGGTGGACGAAGGTGCGACTCCTGATTTCATCCAGACCGGCAACGAAATATCTTACGGGATGTTGTGGAGCGCCACAGTTGACCGTTCATCCAATCTCAACCGCTGTTACTCCAATTCTCCACAATCCTACTGGACACGCTTCACCAATCTGTTAGCTCAGGCAACCAAAGCCTGTCGTGAAGTCTGTCCGAACGCCAAGATAGTCCTTCACTCCGAACGCTCAGGAGACACATCTACACTAAAACAGTTCTGCTCACGTATGGCAAACGTAGATTACGACATTATCGGGTTGTCTTATTATCCTTTCTGGCACAAGTCACTCGAGGTACTTTCAGGAAGTCTTGACATGCTTGCAACTGATTTTCCTGACAAGACCGTTCAGATTGTCGAAACAGCATACTACTACACCTCTCCAGGAACTGTGGATAATGATTTTTCTTCTATCTGGCCATATACTGCTGCCGGTCAGGCTGCATTTGCCCACGACCTCATCGAAGAGCTGAAGAAGCACAGCAATGTCAACGCCCTCTATTGGTGGTTCCCTGAGGAAAACGGCAATGGTCCCAACAACGCGGTAACTACATATTGGGTGAATCGTGGTATGTGGAACAACTCCTCTCACCGCGCCCTTCAGTCACTCACAGTTCTCAAGGAGTTTCTGGACGGCAGCAGCAGTATCGACAAGACCAACACCGATGCAATGTCCGGCACGACAATCTACTTCGACCTTAGCGGACGTAAGATAACTTCCCCTACTGGTCTATGCATCAGATACAACGGAGACACGGCACAAAAAATCCACATTAAATAATCTAACTTCTTAATTTATGAAAAAAATTCTACTCTTATTTGTTGCATTGGCAACAACAAAGAGTGTGTGTGCTGACGAATGGCAGCAACCCAGCTACAGCGGCTCATACCAACAACTGTCCACTGAGGACACCGTTTACATCTTCAACACAGAATCCAAGCTTTTCCTTACTGAAGGCAACGACTGGGGCACCCATGCCACAGTTGGTTCCTTTGGCATACGCTTTGCCGTAAAGCAATACATCGGAGAGAATGGCGTTTGGGACGGCATGACATACAACATCTTTTGTGAATCAGCCGTAAAGAACGGATGGTACAAGATGTTTATAACCGATGGTGGGCATGTGTATGTTGACAACGCTCAACAGCAAGACAATATGTGGTCTTTTGAAGAAGCTGAAGGCAAAACATATAGAATCAAAGCCGCAGGTCTCAATCCTGTGTGGAACGATGCTTATTCAAACTACTATTTAGGACACTATACCGGCTATATCAATACTCGCTGGCAACACCCCGCCAGTGGAACAGGAGTAATCTATGACGAAGACAACATAGACTACTATGACCCAGGCACTTTCCGCACATCGTGGGCATTTGTAAGCCAGGCTGACTATGCCACATACAAAGTGGCTGTTGAAACCTACGAGAAGGCCTTGATGCTTGGAGAGAAGATTGCAGAAGCAGAAGCAATGGGCGTTACAGGTCTCACAGAAGAGAAAACTGTTTTTGCCAACACCAGCAGCACTACCAGAGCAAATCGCCGCAGCTCTTGCTTCATTGGAAGCCAAAGTCCTCGCATACTACGAGAACACAGTCACTCCAGAGAATCCTGTAATCATCCTCAAGGATGACTGCAGCAACCCTTCAACATGGGTGAACGAAGCCGCAGCAGGAACATTCAACACCAACGACTGGATTGACACAACATGGGACGGCTATACAGCACCATACCTCAACATATGGGACGGCAAACTCAGCGGTGCGATATATCAGGAGCGCAAGGACCTGCCTAACGGTATCTACGTTGTCAGCATCTCCGCCCTTGCACAGAAGGTAGAAGGTGCCGTTTATGCTAACGAGAACACCAAGGCTGTACCTGCCGACAACACCGGACACAGATACAAAATCACCACTGAAGTCACCGACGGCACACTCCAGTTCGGTTACAAGCAGGAAACAGCAGGCGAGAACTGGGTAACCCTCGACGACGCAGAAGTAAACTACTACGGAAGCGGAGTTGAAGCATACCGCTTCTGGCTCAACGGACTTCTGGAAAGCGCACCTTCATTCGATGAAGCCATTGTGATGGATTCCCTGGTTGTTGAATACAACAAAGTGCTGGCATCTGTAAACACCGCTGAGACCAAGCAACAGATACTGGGTATCATTCCTGCATACGAGAAGATTCTGAATAATATAAACCTAAACATCACCGCTTACGAAACTCTTGTCACAACCCGCATCTCGGCTGATGAGCTTGCGGCAAACGCATACATCAACGCCTACTACGCTGATGCTCTCAACGACTTCGTTTCCGAGACCATAGAACCAGTTCTTGAGAAGCATGAACTCAATACCAGCGCTGTTGCAGCACTCACAGCCCAGCTGCAAAGCATCATGGATGACGCTCAGCGATATATCTGGGACTATGAGACTCTTATCAACGAACTGCCCAAGGCTGCGGAGATTTACGAGCAGTATAAGGATCTCTGCTCATTGCAGCATGCCGCTGACTACGAGAAGTGGATTAAGGATTATGAGAAAATAGACTTCGCTACCTATACCAAAGACGATCTTAAAGCATTGCTCGACGAACTCTACGCCATTGAGTTCAACCTCCAGGTTCCAGCAGAACCGGCAAGCGACACAAATCCTGTGGACTACACATCCAAGATTAAGTATGCTTCGTTCGATGACGGTGCCAACGGATGGATCAACGACGGCTGGAGCACTTGCGGAAGCAACGACTGGACAAGCTGGGTTGACGGAGTATTGTACGATGCCAAGTATCTCAATCTCTGGAACGAGGGACCAGCACGTGTTTACCAGACTCTCACCAACCTGCCTGCAGGTGCATACATCCTGCAGATGAGTGGTTATGCCGACGCTGAAGGCATGCAGATCTACGCTAACGGCAGCCACATCAGTGTGACCGTAGGAAAGACCGAAGAAGGCATTGCTTCCATCTACAGCAACATCACAGAAGCAGAACCTATTGACGGTACAATCTGGTATGGCAACATCTATCGTCTGGCTTTCGTCCTCGCTGAAGCAGGAGACGTGGAAATTGGAATTCGCAGCATCAACGAAGGTGCCCTCTGGGGAATGATTGACAATGTGCATCTCACCTACTACGGCACAGAATCAGCCATCATCACAGGCATTGAGAATATCGCTACTTCCAACGCCATGAGCGTTTCCTCTATCTACACACTCTCAGGTGTCCGCACCAACACATTGCAGCGCGGCATCAACATCGTGAAGATGACCGACGGAACAGTCCGCAAGGTTATGGTTCGCTGACATCAAGAACACAAATAATTATTTGCACAAAAAAGCAGGTCCTGGCTGAGGATCTGCTTTTTTGTTTTTATTCAAATTCCGGAACGTGTTCAAACTACTAATTCCTGTGAAGGACTTTATTGCTTATACGTTTCTTGGAACTGATGATTTTCATATTTGAGCCCTGAGGCTGCAGAGTAAGTTCGCCAGAACCGATTTTCTTTTCCTTCCATTCACCACCACCTTCGTCATCGTAGTTGTCAGGATCTCCGTCACCTTCAAAGTATGATTCTATTTCATCATACTTCACCTTGATGTTGTCGCCGTCAGGAGAGATGGAAGTGAATACCAGTTTGAAGTCATATTCATAGTATTCGTTAGCTGCAAGCACATAGCCGTAGCCTTTGCCTGCGTCAAACGTCTTATATGTATCGGAGAGTTCAAGCATGACACTTGCTTCGTCATTGTTTACCCACAATCCCATCAGGGACTTATTCAGAACCTCCTCTGCCTTTGCATCTTCTTCATCATCACCCTCTTCATTCTTTGAAGTCTCACCAGTGTTGGCAACGACTTTGCCAACACCTTTGAACGTTGCTTCGTATGCTGCTTCTGTACCTGCTGGTACGTGGAGTGTTGGACGTTTGAAAGTAAAGGTAGAACGATGACCTTCAGACTCTGTTAAGAACCACAGAACGTCTACATCCTGGAATTTGGCAAGTTCTTCTGCAGTCCACTCCATATAGATATCCTCAAATTTCCCAAATCCATTCTTGTCAAGATAAATTACGGAGCGAGGAATAGTAATGGATTTCACACCACTGGGGAATGCATCATGTTCTATTTTCTCCAGTCCTTCAGGAAGCTTCACAAAAGTAAGGTAATCGCAATAGTACAAAGCCTGTTCCTGAAGTTCCTTGGCTGAAAGTGGCAGGAAGAGTTGCTTTACGTAGCCCCAATGAATAAACTCCTTACCTATTACATTGTTTTCTGTGTACAATGTGTCACCCCCGAAATCATAATACGGTTCACCGCCTTCAACGATGTTTACATCGAGCATATCAAGGGCGTTTACGCTTGAAGACTCAAGCTGGGAATTGAGTGCAGCGATATCCGTTCCGTTCAAGTTACCTGCAAGGCGCAGGAAACGGGTATTGCCCCAATCAGTTTCAGACTCTTCAAACATCTGCTTCAGAGTTCCCGGCTCTGCAACTGTTATTATTACTGGATTGCCATATTCGGCAATAAGTTCTTTCTCTGTTTCGGCATCCATTGAAGCTTTTTTCTCTTCAGTGCCACATCCTGCAAGCATAAGCAGGCTTACAAGCAATAATAAATTTAGTTTTTTCATGAGATTATAAGACCCACCCCTTACCTACCACCTTTCCTTTGGTCACCAACTGCTTGAGCGGCTATCCGCGCAGTTGCCCTGCGAGGGAGGGAAGTGGTTAGAAACCATCCTGATGACTTAAATTTTTAATTAATAATTTATAATTATGTATACTTTTCATTCCACACCCCTACTTTGGGAGGGGGCGGGGAAAAGTCTACTTTTTCGCCTCATACACCTCTTCGATGGTCATTGGCTTCTTGATAGTGCCAAGCAGGCGAACCGTTCCGTCGGAGAGGACGGCGTAGTTCAGTTCGTTGCGCAGACCTGTGAAGTCACGCCAAGGCTTTAGTTTATCGTAGTTGATGAAGTCGGTAAACTGCTTCTCAGCCTGCCATTTGTCCATCAGTTCAGGAATGAAGTATATGCCTGGTTCTACGGTAAACACGAATCCAGGTTCGAGCGGACGTGCCAGACGCAACGACTTGAAGCCGAACTGCGTGCTTTTCTTGTCGCCTTCAAGGTAACCCACGTACTGTTCACCGAGGTTCTCCATATTATGCACGTCAAGACCAACCATGTGTCCTAGTCCGCAAGGGAAGAACAGAGCGTACGCACCGATGCGTGCAGCTTCAGCAGGATCTCCCTTCATTAGTCCGAGAGCCTTCATGCCTTCGCAAATCTTTGTTGCTGCAGCGATGTGGGCGTCACGGAAAGGAACTCCCACTTTAAGCGTATCCACTGCGGCATAGAACGAAGCGAGGTGAATCTCATAGATTTCCTTCTGACGTTCAGTGAACCGTTCGCTTACAGGCATGGACGATGACAGGTCGCCGGCATAGTGCATCTTGGTTTCCGCTCCTGCATCGAGCAGGAAGATATCGCCTTCTTTCAGTTCGTGTATGAATCCGTGGTTATGTAGCACCTGTCCCTGAACAGTGGCAATGGTCGGGAAAGCCAGTGCGTTGCCATAGCGGCAAGCCACTTCCTCAACCACAGCAGCCACTTCACTCTCATGAACGCCAGGACGAACCTTGCTATAGGCAGCGAGGTGCATTTCCGTACTTATGTCCACACTCTCTTCGATTGCGAGTATTTCCTCGTCAGTCTTATGTATGCGCTGACGGACAATAGCCTTGATAAATGGAACAGAGGCACGTTCAGCCTGTTCTGCAGGGTTAATACCAAGCAGTTCCTGCAACCACACCTTGTGATCACCTCTGTAGGGAGGCAGGAAATGTATTGCCTGACCTTTGGCCTGGGCACGACCGATATAGTTCTTAAGCTCACTCATAGGCAGTGTCTCACCGATGCCTACGACAGATGCTTTCTCCTTGAGAGTCGGTTGCAGGCCTGTCCACACTATATCATCGATGGTAAGTTCGTTGCCGAAGACTATCTCACGGTTCTCATCGATATCAATGACTGCAGCGAGGTCTGGATAGTCAAGCCCGAAGAAATAGAGAAACGAACTGTCCTGACGGAAACGGTAGGTATTGTCGGCATAGTTCATGCCCACTTCTCCGTTTCCGATAAAAAGCAGCAAACCACTGCCTACATCAGTCTTCAGCTTGTTGCGTCTCTCACCGTATGTTTCATTGCTAATCTTCATAGTTTTTCTCTAGTATCTACCAATTTCGTTCACTTTCTTATGTTTGCTTATCTGCATGCTGGTCTTGGGGAAGTACTCTGCGATGAGGTCGTAGAGGCCTTTGTCGAAGTCTTCCAGTTCCTCACGGGTATTACACCAGTTGTGTTTGCCATCAGCATGATCCATCTCGGCATTGACATTGAACCAGTCCTGAATGGCCTCGGCAAAATACTCTTCTTTGTCGGTCTCTCGGTATGTGCCTTTAAGTATTCCCTTTGCCTTGGCGTTCTCATAGCATTTCTTGAGTCTGGTGTCAAAGTCAGGCACAGCAAGCATAAAACCAATCAAATGAATACTGTGTGCAAATTCATGCACGAGAATATCCTCTGCGTGATATTTGTCAATCTGGTATGCAAGCACATTCTCTTCAGCACAGCTGGTAAGCGGTAGCTCGAGGTCTCCGCCAAGTCCACGGGCACGTAGATCCCAGTTCAGGCTTGTGTCGTTTACGAGGTAATGGTGCTCAGGTATGTCGGTAGTTCCCTCATATCGAGCCATAATGGCGATACGTGTGCCGTAGCTCACCATCGAGTCAAGCACAGCTTCAGGCAGCATACAAGTCATTGCATAGAGTGTGCGGTGTGCAGCTACAAAAGCGCTGTCGGGTACTCTCCACGAACTGATAAGCGGCAGTCCGTTCACATCCACATACTTCGTGTAGAACGGATCAAGGTGAAGCGAATCAGGCGGTGAAGTAACTACACACTCAGGGATTACGAGAGAATCAAAAGCAGATCCTCCCCCATCCTCTCCCTGCGAGGAAGAGGAGTTGTTACAAGAAGCTAATGCAACTGCCGCAAAGGATATCAATGTATAAAAAAAACTTTTCATGCTTTTTAGTTCTTAAGTTTTTTGAGTTCTTAAGTTTCTTGGGAGCGTTGCCCCAAGCGTGCTCTTTTGATTATTTATTATATTAGGTATCGCACGATGATTGAGTTCTTAAGTTTTTTGAGTGTGTTCTGCGGCAAAACCGCAGAACACACTACCCATCCGAATGGTAATTCTCCCCCTTGGGGGAGTTAGAGGGGGTCTTTGCTTTTCTATTTCATATACGTATATCTATAGTCAGTAGGGCTGACGAGAGTTTCCTTGATGACGCGTGGGATGATCCAGCGGATGAGGTTGAATTCACCACCAGCCTTGTCGTTGGTACCGCTGGCACGAGCACCGCCGAATGGTTGCATACCCACCACAGCACCTGTAGGCTTGTCGTTAATGTAGAAGTTTCCGGCAGCATAGCGCAGTTCGTCGGTAATCTTCTCCACAGCCATGCGGTCGCGTCCGAACACAGCACCAGTCAGTCCGTAAGGTGAAGTCTCGTCGCAAAGGCGAACGGCTTCTTCCCACTTCTCGTCATCGTAAGGATAAACTGTGATTACTGGACCGAATATCTCCTCCTGCATTGATTTGAAGTGAGGATTGGATGTCTCAATAACTGTAGGTTCTACAAACCAGCCTACAGTCTTGTCGCATTTGCCTCCGAGCACAATCTTGGCATCATCTGCAGCTTCGGCAAAGTCAATATAGCTCTTGCATTTGTTCCATGAAGCTTCGTCGATGACAGCATTGATGTAGTTGCCTGCATCCTTCACGTCACCCATCTTCACTTCAGCAGCCATACGCTTCATGTCTGCAAGCACACCTGCCCACATAGACTTAGGAATGTACATGCGGCTTGCTGCCGAGCATTTCTGTCCCTGGAACTCAAATGCTCCGCAAAAGGCAGCCGTAGCCACAGCCTTCGCATCCGCACTTGGATGAACGAAGATGAAGTCCTTGCCACCAGTTTCACCCACCAGTCGTGGATAGCTGATATATTTGCCAAGATTCTGGCCAGCCTGACGCCACAGAGAATTGAAAGTGTCGGTAGAACCGGTGAAATGGATGCCAGAGAAGTATTTGCTTTGAGTAGCCACCTCACCTATGAGTGCACCGCTGCCAGGGAGGAAGTTCACAACTCCGTCGGGTAGTCCTGCTTCCTTGTAAAGCTGCATGAGATAATAGTTAGAGAGGAGAGCCGTGGTTGATGGTTTCCATAGAGCCACATTACCCATCAGCACCGGAGTCATGCACAGGTTCGAAGCAATTGAAGTGAAGTTAAACGGAGTAACAGCCAGGATGAAACCTTCGAGTGGACGATATTCAGTCTGGTTGATCTGAGCATTACCGTTCTTTGGCTGCATGGCATATATCTTAGAAGCATAGTGCACATTGTAGCGGAAGAAGTCGATGGTTTCGCAGGCAGAGTCGATTTCTGCCTGATAGATGTTCTTGCTCTGTCCCAGCATGCAAGCAGCATTCATGATAGGGCGGTACTTGGTGGCAAGCAGTTCCGCCATCTTCATCACGATGGCAGCGCGTGTAGTCCATGGAGTGCGGCTCCATTGCTTGTGAGCCTCCATAGCTGCTTCCACAGCCATTTCCACTTCCTTTTTGCCCACCTTGTGGTAAGTGGCAAGCACATGTTTGTGGTCGTGAGGGCAAGTCACCTGACCCACATCGCCTGTACGGATTTCCTTTCCACCGATAATGATGGGAATGTCAACTACGATTTTCGACTGGCGTTCGAGTTCTGCATCGAGCTTGGCACGTTCTGGCGAACCTGCCAGATAAGCCTTCACCGGTTCGTTAGCCGGAGTAGGGAAACTAATGATAGCGTTGTTCATAAGATGTATATTTAGTTAAAAAATTAAAAACGGCTTTTCCGAGTGCTAATTTACGGATTTATTTTTATGTGACAATAATTTGGAGAGAAATATATGCGGTTAGTTCCACCATAAGGCACATGGCACCGCAACAGTCACCCGTATAACCGCCAAGACGATGGCGAATCAGCATATAGAGTAGGTACATTGTAAGTGCAGGCAGAAACAGGATGTATGTAGGATTGAAACCACGTCCCATGTAGTAAATAAACAGTCCTATGGGCAGCAGTCCCTGAACGGCAAGACTTATGCCTGACTGCCATGAAGGTTTGGCATAGACGGTGCGGTTTTTCGCTGTCTGCTCAGTTCTGGCGTATGGCAACATCTGGATTATCTGTGCCGACAGCATCTTGGAATAGGGGTCAAAAGCAAGAATAGCCAATGCCGCAGTTGCTGGAGCCAATGTATGCAGGGAGGTATAGAGCAACAGCATATATATGATTAGCGAGAGAACTCCAAACGTACCTATATGTGAGTCCTTCATTATGGTCAGGATGCGACCAGGGTCGCTGCCGCCGCCTCCCATGCCGTCAAAGAAATCGGCAAGCCCGTCTTCGTGCAAAGCTCCGGTCAACAGTAATCGTGAAGCAATGGCAAGAATAATGGCTGTGGAATATGGCAAAATCTGACTTCCACCATACAGAACTCCCGCCATCACTGCAGCCGTGAGCCATCCGGTCAATGGCCAGAAATTCACTACACGGCTGAACGCGTACTTTTCTGGCTGATGCCATCTCCATAGTGGCAGACGTGTGAAGAACATGAATGCAGCCCACACATCGTTCTTAAAAATACTTAGTAATTTTTGCATTATCAAAGTTATTCATTTCGTTTACCATTCGTACGGCAGAATCCACTAAAGGGAAAGCACAGAGTGCACCAGTGCCCTCACCCAAACGCAGACCGAAGTTCAACAGGGGTTTTGCACCAAGTGCGTCCAGCATACGCTTGTGTCCGCTCTCGTCACCACAGTGACAGAAAACCATATAGTCCTTGACCGTAGGACACAGACGAACTGCAGCCAGTGCACATGCGGTCATGATGAATCCGTCAACAAGCACAATCATGCCTCGTTCGGCAGCATGCAACATAGCTCCGACAGCTGTCACCATTTCAAATCCGCCAAACTGCCGGATTATCTCACTTACACTCAGTTGATCTCCCTTCACCCGTTGCAATGCTCTATGCAGCACTTCTCTTTTGTGGGTTATACCGGCATTGTTCAATCCTGCTCCTGCACCGATGCAGTCATCAAGAGGAATATCAGCAAGCAGGCTCATCCACAGACTAGATGCAGACGTGTTTCCTATACCCATCTCACCTATACAGATGACCTTGCATCCTTCTTCAGCACATTCGTCAACCAATGCATATCCTGTGTCGAAGCACTGTTGCATCTCTTCCTCGCTCAATGCAGCCTCATATAGGAAATTGCGAGTGCCACGGGCTATCTTGCGGTCGATGATGCCTTCCACATTAGTCAAATCATAGTCTACACCTACATCAACTATACGCAAATGAAAACCGTGCTGACGGCAGAAAAGATTGACGCCGCCTCCGCCGTGAGTAAAATTTATCATCTGTTGCCATGTAACCTCGCGAGGTGACACGCTCACACCTTCGCGTTCAATGCCATGGTCTGCACCCAGCAACAGATGGCATGGATGCGCTAAACTTGGAGTCAGGCTGTGCTGCACCATACATACTTGCATCGCCAGTTCCTCTAACCTGCCCAAAGATCCCTTAGGCTTATTCAAATTGTCTATCTTCGCCTGCACTGCAGCTCGGAACAACTCATCAAGTGGAAGTATATTGTAACGCATAACATTTAAAGTTTAACGGTTAACGGTTATTTCACTTTCACTGCTATTCCGCTTACCATAAGTATTACTTCATCGGCTTTCTGGGCTGCATATTGATTCATCCAACCTAAGAGGTCGGTAAATTTGCGCTGAACCGCATCGGTACTCACGCCACCACATCCTATTTCGTTGGTTACAAAGATGAACGTGGCATCCTGTGACGTGAACTTGTCAAACTCCTGTTTCATCTGTTTGAGAGTTTCATCCACATCCTGCAACTGAAAGAAATAGTTTGTTGCCCAAAGCGTGAGGCAGTCAACCAGCACCACCCTTCCTTCCACATTGTGGCGGCTAAGTGCTGTTTCTTCTTCTATATTCGTCCATTCCCTGCCCCTGCGTTCCTGATGACGACGCACACGTTCACGGAATTCATCATCCCAGACATGTGCAGTTGCCATATACATAGGATTGGTACTAAGGCTCAGTGCCATCTGCTCAGCATATTGGCTCTTGCCCGAACGTTGTCCACCTGTTATAAGAATTATCTTTGTCATACTTAAATTAAGAATTAAGAATGAAAAATGAAGAATACAAGTATGATTAACGAAATTGATGCAAATTCCACAAAACGGTTGAGACGAACTGCGCGAATCATGTCATTGCGATTGAGTTGACGCGGATTCGTACCTATATATGGCTTGTCAACTGTTTCTCCAAAATATATGTGTGGGCCGCCAAACTGACAATCAAGGACTGAGGCAAGTGCCGCTTCAGGCCATCCGCTATTGGGACTGGCATGATGATTGGCATAGTGAAGCGTGAAGTCCACCCTACTCCATTTCATTTGTATCATCGACGGCAGCAGCATAAGCACAGCCGTGAGACGAGCAGGTATGAAGTTCGCAACATCATCGAGTCGGGCGGAAACAGTTCCAAACCTGCGATAGCGTTCGTTGCGATAACCCACCATTGAGTCGAGTGTATTTATCATCTTGTAGGTCATCATTGCCGGCACCCCTCCTACTGCCAACCAGAACAGAGGTGCAACCACTCCGTCGCTGAGATTCTCTGCAAGTGTTTCGAGTGCAGCGGTACGAACCTCATGAGCTGACAACTGACTTGTGTCGCGCCCAACTATACGTGCCACCTGTTTGCGGCCAAGGTCGAGAGATTTGTCAACTGCTGTGAACACGGCTCTCACCTCACGAATGAGGGTCGTGCCTGCCAAGCAGAAGAAAATCAGAACCGTGCGCCACACGGCTGTGGCAACAATGCTGGTTTGAGCCAAAGCACGGTCGGCAAAGAACACTGCTGCAAACACAGCCGCTACCAGCACCCCACACATTAATCCTCCCTTCAGCCTGCGCCAACTGCCTCGGTTGAGCAGTCGTTCACCGAACGCAATCAACTTGCCAAACCCCACTACAGGATGGGGCAGCCATGCAGGATCTGCAAGCAGCAAATCCAGCATCCATGCCAGAAGAAGGGGAAGGATTGTTATGTAGTATTCTGTATAAATGGTCATTGGAAGATGTGTTTTAATGCTGCCACAAGCAGGTTGTTTTCAGCAGGACTTTGTGCTGCTATCCGGAAATGTCCGCTATTCAGTCCCTCGAAATTCGATGCGTCACGGATAAGGATGCCATAGTCACGGACTAGAACCTGTTTCAACTCTGCTGCCGACAGCTCTTCGCTGTGGCAAAGCATGAAGTTGGTGTCCGTGGACAATACGCTTATTCCACGAATCTGACTCAGCCGTTGGCGCAGATGTTGTGCTTCACAGAGATAATCACGCAAATGCGGCATAGGACCGACATTCGACTCCAACAGCCATAGTGCTGCCTCGACAGCAAGGGCATTGACCGTCCAAGGACGCTGAACCACACGCAACCTGCTGACAAGCGCTGCATCACCAACCACATAACCCAGTCGCAGACCCGGGATAGAGAACTGCTTCGTAAGCGAATGTAATTGAAGCACATTGCCCATACAGACTGCATCCGAGGGGGTTAGCATAGGCACCAGCGTGTAGTTCTCGTACGACTGATCAACAACCAGCAATTCGGTTTTTTGCGCCTCAAGACATATTTCCTCCGGAGAGGAGGTTTTGCCGGTAGGATTGTTGGGATTGCAAAGCCAGCATACGGATGCATCTGTAGTTTCCTTGTAGCCAAACATCCTACAGGCATCGGCATATTCGCTGAAAGTAGGCTTGTCTACACGATATGAGCCGTTTGTGCGCCATGCCTGAGCAATGAGATAGATGGCTTCAGTGGCACCACTCGTCAGCATCACTTCGTCGGCTGACACTCCTAATCTCTCCGCAAGCAAAGGTTCTACACGTTGCGAGGCTGGCTCTGGATAATGCCGTATTAGTGAGAGGTGCTGGGCAAGATGCTGTTCCAATTCAGCATAGCAGGGATGAGGATAGATATTGCTGCTGAAGTTTGCCTTTACATTATTATATAAATATATGTCGTCTCCGTGTCCGTTAATCATTGTCCTGCATGATTTGATAAATAGCGTCGATGTCGACATGCTGACGCACATGCTCGGCAAGGAGGTCGTATTGTTCTTGTTTGAATACCTGATAATCAAATGGTTCAGGTTCAGAGTCTATCCTTTTGGCAAAGGGGCGGAGAAGACAATCCACAAAGGCTCTATTGTCGAAAATGCCATGAACGTATGTACCCATACAGCGGTCATCTACATATAGGCCATCTGTTTTGCCGTCACTGAAGTTAAGGAGTGGTGTGGCATCCGTACAATCGTTTACAACTGTGTGTCCTTGGTGTATCTCGTAACCATGACATACTGTACTGCGGTCTTCCCCAACGTTTAGCGTAAAGCAAACCTGACGAGTAGCTTTCTCTTCTCCAAGAGTTGTGATGGAAGGCAAAAGACCTAATCCCCTGGCTACTTCCATCTCACCTTCAATATGCAGAGGGTCAAGCACCTGAGTACCCATCATCTGATAGCCACCGCATATTCCCACAATGGTTTTTCCCCTGCGATGTGCTTCTATGATAGCAGTCGACAATCCGCTCTGCTTCAATGCAGTGAGGTCACTGATGGTGGTCTTACTACCAGGCAGGACGATGATGTCGGCATGCTGAAGGTCGGAGGGGTTGGCTGTGTAGAAAAGATGGATTCTGTCATCGTGTTCAAGTGCATCGAAATCGGTAAAATTGGAGATATGGCGAAGCATAACCACAGCCACATTCACCTTCCCACTCTGCCAATGCCGTTCTTTATTCTGCAACACCACACTGTCTTCTTCCTCAATGTGAATATCCTTGAAATAAGGTACCACTCCAAGGACAGGAACTCCGCAGAGTTCCTCCATCATGCGACGTCCTTCATCGAAAAGGCGCATGTCACCACGAAACTTATTTATTATGATGCCTTTAATAAGTGCCCTGTCTTCGGGACTTTGAAGCATGATGCTTCCGTAGACAGAAGCGAACACTCCGCCACGGTCGATATCTCCTACAAGTATCACCTTTGCCTTAGCATGATGAGCCATGGGGAGATTCACTATGTCTCCGGCACGGAGGTTTATCTCGCTGATGCTTCCCGCGCCTTCCAAAACTATGGGATTGTATTTTGCAGCAAGTCTGTCATAGGCAGCACATACCTCTCTGCGCATCTGTTTGCGACGCTCCGCCCGGTATAGTTCCGCTGCCGTGCTGCTGCCTTGAGGCACGCCGTGCAAAACTACCTGACTCGTATGATCAGCCTGCGGTTTCAGAAGTAACGGATTCATATCAGTCTCACAGTCTATGCCAGCAGCTTCTGCCTGCATAGCCTGTGCACGTCCTATTTCACGCCCGTCAGGCGTGGCATAGGAATTCAGCGCCATATTCTGTGCCTTGAAAGGTGCTGGATTCAGCCCGTCCTGCTTGAATATACGGCACAAGGCAGCGACGAGCACACTTTTGCCTACGTCGCTGCCTGTACCTACAAGCATTATCGATGATAACTGTCTCACAGATTATGAATTCTTATTTCCAGATTTTTCTTGTTGTGACACTGCCGTCGCTGTGGTATTCGCGGATGATGTTGATGCCTCGCTGAGGGGCTGACTGACGAATGCCGCCTACGGAGTAGTATTCACGGCGCATGATGGGTGAAGCCGATTCGGAGAATATGCCTTCGATAGCGTCTGCCTCACCGGTCATGACGGCTGTGAGTTCCGAAGCCGAGAGTGCATAGGTATAGATGCGCAGGTCGTCAACTGTACCCTTGAACAATGGGTCTGAAGGGAACTGACTGCGACCGATGTAGTTGAGGACTGGATTGAAGTCCTTCG
Organism: uncultured Bacteroidales bacterium; assembly: GCA_902776985.1. Classification (GTDB taxonomy): domain Bacteria; phylum Bacteroidota; class Bacteroidia; order Bacteroidales; family Bacteroidaceae; genus UBA3839. The sequence goes on along the minus strand of CACYSD010000011.1, from coordinate 12,047 downwards.
GACGGATGGTGATGGCTGTGGTTGAAGCGACCTCTTCTCCATCAACATAAATCTTGGTGTCGGTGTCGCTCATAGTGACTGCAAGGTGCATCCATTTGCCTGAAGAGAGGGTGGGCGCAGAGAGTATCTGCTCTTCGCCTCCGTTCTTGAGCACTAAACGCATGTCGCTGCCGCTGTTGGGTGTGAGGAACATATACTGACTGGTGCCGTTGCCGAAGTCGAAGAGGCGTTCCCATTTGTTGGCACCGCCCCAGCGTACCCATGCACAGATAGTGAAATTGTCGAGATGTCCGGCACGAGGTGGGAGCAACAGATAATAGTCGTCGGTGGCACGAAGCGCCAGTGACTTCTCGCCTTGCTTGACCAGCGAGCTGACGCTGCTGTAGATGAGGGTAGCCTTGGACACGGCATCAAGCTGGTTAGGTGTGTCGTCGAGGGCGCTGCCATCGAACTGATAACGGGCAAGGAGTGCACGAGCTGTGCTGGCTGATGCCGATACGGTCTCGCTTGCCTCTGAACGGTTATTGGCACGGTCCATCGCACAAACCTTATATTTATATGTGTGACCTGCCTCCGCACTATTGTCGAGGAATGTGGTGCCAGTTATATCACGACCAATGGTATTCCACTCGAGTTCTCCGCCATTGTCCTCTGCACGAAGCACGATATAGCCCATGAGGTCTGTCTCGGTATTGGCAGTCCAGCTGAGTTCCACCGATGCCGCCTTTGCTCTGGCCAGCAAACCTGCTGGAGCTTCAGGAGCTGTGAGTTCGGGAGCCACGTCGATGGGCAGAATGCGCCAGCGCTGGGAGTCGTTGCCCGAGTAGGCGTTCTGGATAATCTGAGTTCCTGCGGTTATCACTCCACCGCGAACGTCCATATAGAGTGAACTGTAGCGGCTGCGGATGTAGTAGTCGCCGTCGCCTGCATATTCCAGGAACCACTGTTCATTTGTGCCTCCGCCTCCGTTATATACGATAAGGTTTCCGTTGTTCTCAAGGCTCCAGTTGAGCAGGTCGATGTACATCTTGTCGTTCTTGGCACTGACGATAGAGTAATAGCTGAAATCACCTCCGATGCGATCGCTAACCGGTGCCACTTTCCATTGCTGGTATGTCTGCGCACGCGAAGGAGTGTAGGTTGTCTGGACAATGCTTGTACCATTGCCCACATTGCCGTCCTTTACCGTAAGCACTCGTTTGCTTTTCTTGTTCATTATGATGTAGGTGCCTGCGGTGACGGGACGAGGATCGACATCCTCACCTACGATGATACGGATAGTGCGCTCGGCATTCTTCTGGTCTTCCGTTGCATAACCGCTGCCGCCGGGCAGTTCCATCCAATAGTTGTATACCGGTCCGTAGCCGTCATAGAACACAGGACGGTCTGTGCTGACCAGCTCATAGGAATTGGTCTTTGCCTGACGTTCCGACACTCCAAGGAAAGCGTGTACCTTTCCATCGGGCATGCGATAGACTGAAGCTGCGCTCCAGGCTGTGCGGTTCTCAGCATAACCGAGTCGTGCACCTCCAGCCACGTTGGACTGGCAGAAATAGCCGCGGGTAACGCCGTCGAATCCCCACCAGATACCGCTCTGCAAACCATACTCGATTCCCACCATTGCCTCCATAGTGTTGTGGAGTTCGTCAGCAGTGGCGTAGTTGCCGTCGTTGCGAACCTGTGTGAAGAAGGCTGCATAGTTGTCGAACGAACCGGCAAGCTGATGGGTATTGCCTTCTTGAACATAGGGTTTCATATAGTTGTACCACTCCATCGCACAGTCGTCGTTGAGTGTGTTTCCGGCAGAGATGCGGATATGCTGCATCTCCGGGTCTTCGTTTATAAGCTGGGCAATAGCCTTGAAGTCTGCCATTGTGCCTTCATTCCAAGGTGTGTAGTCAGGCTCGTTGAACGGAGCTATAGAGATGACTTTCACACCAAGGCTCTCGGCATACTTCACACTTGCCTTGATAAGTCTGTACCAGTTAATGTGACGATTATCGCCGCGATAGTTGGCGCACGAAGCCTTCCAGTCTGCCTCGCCTCCATCATTCCATACTCCGTCGGTCTTGTAATGGTCGGCCACAAGCATCTCGTGGTCGCAATTCAACAGCACCTCCTTGGTTCCGGACAGCAGGATGTGGTTGACACGTGAAGCCAGAGCCTTTTTCTGACGAGTGGACAGTTGCAGGTTTTCACCGACCAAGTCGTTAGGCTGGAAGGAAATACGTCCGGTGCTGATATTCTCCTTGCCAATCCACAGGGTGCCGCGGCGTACATTGCCCGCATCGTCCCATGCAGTGTCCATACCCCAGTTCACCTTAAACTCCTTGCCTGCACCATTGTAGGCATAGGGCAGCTGAATCGCAGACTTGGGATTGGCTGAGAGCCACATATAAGTATTGGGAGTGCGTTCGTTCTCCGAGTTCTGAGCCACAGCTGCCAAACAGGAGCCTGCCAACAGAATAGCAGTAGTAAAAAATGATTTATTCATAGTTATTCAGTAGTTTGATTGTTTAGCAGATTGATACATTAGCTGCAAAGATAAAGAAAAAGATACAAATTCATCGCAAAATGAAAGAAAATTTATATTTATGCAACCAAAATACAGGTTTTGGTTAATTTTTATCATTTATTGTTGATAAATTTTTCAGAACGGGAAAAAATTACTACTTTTGCACCGGTTTTCAGAAATACGGTTTTATGCATGACATTTGGAAGATAGTACTTACAGGAGGGCCATGCGCAGGAAAAACCACTGCGCTTGTTCGCATTATTGAACATTTCTCCAGTTTGGGCTTCAAAGTCTTCACTATTCCCGAAGTCCCTACTCTCTTCACTCAGGCTGGCATGAACTATCTGACCAAGAACCAAGGTTTTTTCTATGAAGGAGAAAAAGCCACACTGGAAATCCAACTTGCACTTGAAGATAAGTTCCTACGTATGGCACAGGAATGCACAAAGCCCTGCATTATCGTGTGCGATCGCGGTGCTATGGACATATCAGCCTATATGGCTCCTGAGACATGGGAAAACATCACCCGTGCCGTGGGAACATCGACCATAGAGTTGCGTGAGCGCTATGACGCAGTGCTGCACCTGGTTTCGGCTGCCGACGGAGCGGAACAATACTATACCACCGCCAACAACGCACAGCGCTACGAGCAGATGAACGAAGAGGGACTGCGCATAGCTCGCGGACTGGACAAGAGGGTGATTCAAGCCTGGACGGGACATCCCCACATGCGCGTCATCAACAACCACGATGACTTCGACTGCAAGATGAACCGCGTGATAAAGGAGATTTCGAATGTATTGGGACTTCCCCAGCCTATTGTTGAGGAACGTAAATACATTATTGAACTGACTGGCGAACTGCCTGAAGACAGTATTCAGAGCGAAATCACTCAGACATACCTGAAAGGTGATGATAACGAGGAAATCCGATTGCGCAAGCGCAGCTGGGGACAGAAACAGGTATTCGTTCACACTTCAAAGAAAAAAATCTCAGACAGCGAGGAACTCGTCACTGAACGTCAGATCAACAACAGTCTCTATGAGATGATGTTAGGACTGGCCGACCCTACACGTCAGACCATCCACAAAATCCGTAACAGTTTCGTCTGGAAAGGTCAGTATTTCGAAGTTGACAGCTTCCAAGACCAACTGCAAGGACTCGTTATCCTTGAAACCAAAGGCATTGCCGAGGGCGAGCCTGTTAAGTTTCCACCGTTCATTAAAGTTATTGAAGATATTACCGGCAACGAACAATATTACAATTTCAGTCTTGCAAAGAACAATTTAAAAAGTTAGCTTCAGCACCCGTCTGAGTTAACTTTTTTTTGAAACAAGTGTGTTCTGCGGTTCACCCGCAGAATAGAACTCAAAAACTTAAAAACTCAATCATCGTGCGATACCTAATATAATAAATAATCAAAAGAGCACGCTTGGGGTTTCTGTCCCCCGATGACGGGGGAACCGAAGGGGGTGTAAAGACCATTGAACGCTCCCAAGAAACTTAAGAACTCAAAAACTCAAATATATTCAACGAAATTATGAAGAAGAAATTACAGAAAGTGCTGGTGCTTGGTTCAGGCGCCTTGAAAATCGGACAGGCAGGAGAATTCGACTATTCTGGAAGCCAGGCACTGAAAGCGTTGCGCGAAGAAGGTATCAGCAGCGTATTGGTAAACCCAAACATTGCAACAATCCAAACCAGTGAAGGTATTGCCGACAAGGTGTATTTCCAGCCGGTAACTCCTTATTTCGTTACAGAAATCATCAAGAAGGAGCGTCCTGACGGAATCCTCTTGGCTTTTGGTGGACAGACAGCCTTGAACTGCGGAACAGAACTCTATCAGAACGGCACTTTCGAGAAATACGGTGTACAGGTGCTCGGAACCAGTGTTGAAGCAATCATGAACACTGAAGACCGTGACCTTTTCGTAAAGAAACTCGATGAAATCAGTCTGAAGACTCCTGTAAGCCAGGCTGTGGAAACCATGGACGAAGCCCTGGCAGCCGCACACCGCATCGGATTCCCAATCATGATTCGTTCGGCTTACGCCCTCGGTGGTCTGGGTTCAGGTATCTGTCCTGACGAAAAGACATTCCACGAAATCGCTGAAAGCGCATTCACTTTCGCTCCACAGATCCTCGTTGAGGAATCACTCAAGGGTTGGAAGGAAATTGAATTCGAATGTATCCGCGACGCCAACGACCACTGCTTCACAGTGGCGTCAATGGAAAACTTCGACCCACTCGGCATCCACACAGGTGAGAGTATCGTGGTTGCACCAACCTGCTCACTCACTGCCGACCAAGTTAAAATGCTGCAGGAAATCACCATCCGTTGCGTACGCCACCTCGGCATCGTAGGTGAATGTAACATCCAGTTTGCCTTCAACGCACAGACCAACGACTACCGCATCATTGAAATCAATGCACGACTCAGCCGTTCATCTGCACTTGCATCAAAGGCAACCGGTTATCCTCTCGCATTCGTTGCTGCAAAAATCGCACTCGGTTACACTCTCGACCAGATTGGTGAGATGGGCACTCCGAACTCAGCATACGTTGCTCCATCGCTCGACTACATGATTTGCAAGATTCCACGTTGGGACCTCACCAAGTTCACAGGCGTAAGCCGTCAGATCGGTTCAAGCATGAAGTCTGTAGGCGAAATCATGAGCATCGGACGCTCCTTCGAGGAGATGATTCAGAAGGGACTCCGTATGATTGGTCAGGGCATGCACGGATTCGTAGGCAACGACCACGTACGTTTCGAAAACCTCGACGACGAACTGCAGAATCCTACCGACCTGCGTATCTTCGCCATAGCACAGGCCCTCGAAGAAGGCTATACCGTAGAACGTATCGAGGAACTCACCAAGATTGACAAGTGGTTCCTGGAGCGTCTGCGCCACATCGTTGAAATCAAGCACCAGCTCAGCAAGTTCAACTCACTTGAGGAACTCGGCGACGACCTCCTGATTGAAGCAAAACAAGCAGGATTCAGCGACTTCCAGATTGCCCGCTTCGTGCTTAAGCCACAGGCTACAGACAATATGGAACGCGAGAACCTCAAAGTACGTGAGTATCGTAAGCAGCGCGGCATCATGCCAGCTGTAAAGCGTATCAATACTGTTGCCAGCGAACATCCCGAACTCACCAACTACCTCTATTTCACATATCTTCCAAAGGTTGAGCCAACCCTCACTGATGCAGTTACCGCAGAGGAATGGAAGAAGGAAGTCAAGCAGGCAGGCAAATCATCCCATGACATTTCCTACTACAAGAACGAGAAGAGCGTGGTTGTACTCGGTTCTGGTGCATACCGCATCGGTTCAAGTGTAGAGTTTGACTGGTGTTCAGTCAATGCCATCAACACAGCCCGTAAGCTCGGCTATAAGTCTATAATGATTAACTACAACCCTGAGACCGTCTCTACCGACTACGACATGTGCGACCGTCTGTATTTCGACGAACTCTCACTGGAGCGTGTCCTCGACGTCATCGACCTCGAACAGCCGAAGGGTGTAATTGTCAGCGTGGGCGGACAGATTCCTAACAATCTCGCAATGAAGCTCCACCGTCAGGGTGTGCCTGTGCTCGGAACTTCTCCTGTAGACATCGACCGCGCAGAAAACCGCGATAAATTCTCTGCTATGCTCGACAAGCTCGGCATCGACCAGCCAGCATGGCGTGCACTGACTTCAGTAGATGACATCAAGGAATTCACACGTGAGGTAGGCTATCCGGTATTGGTTCGTCCAAGCTACGTGCTCTCAGGTGCAGCCATGAACGTCTGCTACGATGACGAGGAACTGGAACGCTTCCTCCAGATGGCAACTGAAGTCAGCAAGGAATTCCCTGTAGTCGTAAGCCAGTTCATGCAGGAGACCAAGGAAATCGAGTTCGATGCAGTTGCCGACAAGGGTAAGGTCATTGAATACGCAATCTCAGAACACGTAGAATACGCCGGTGTTCACTCAGGCGATGCCACAATGGTATTCCCTGCACAGAACATCTACTTCTCTACGGTTCGTCAGATAAAGAAGATTTCTCGCCGCATCGCTGAGGAACTTAACATCAGCGGACCATTCAACATTCAGTTCCTTGCAAAGAACCGTGAGGTGAAGGTCATCGAGTGTAACCTCCGCGCCAGCCGCTCATTCCCATTCGTAAGTAAAATCCTCAAGCGCAACTTCATCGAGACAGCTACTCGCATCATGCTCGACGCACCATACGTACAGCCTGACAGCTCAGAGTTCGACATCGACCGCATCGGTGTGAAGGCAAGCCAGTTCTCATTCGCACGTCTGCAGAATGCCGACCCTGTTCTCGGTGTGGATATGTCATCAACCGGTGAAGTAGGATGTCTTGGCGACGACCTCAACGAGGCAATGCTCAACGCACTTATCGCAACCGGCTACAAGGTTCCTAAGAAGAACATCCTCCTATCTTCAGGTGAAGTGAAGGGTAAGGTTCAGATGCTTGAGCCAGCGCGTCTGCTCGTGAAGAACGGATTCCAGATCTTCGCAACCGAAGGTACAGCCAAGTTCCTCAATGAAAACGGAGTACCTACTACCAAGGTTGCATGGCCTGACGAGGAAGGCGACAACAACGTTATGGACATGATTGCCCAGCACAACTTCGACCTCATCGTCAATGTGCCAAAGAACCACACCAAGCGTGAGTTGACCAACGGCTACCGCATCCGTCGTGGAGCAATCGACCACAATATTCCTCTGATGACCAACATTCGTCTTGCACGTGCCTTCATCGAAGCCGTTTGTGCATATGACGGCAATGCCCTCAAGGTCAAGAGCTGGCAAGAATACGAGAATTAATATAAAATAAAAAAACTCCGGTTCAGCACGACGTGCTGAACCGGAGTTTTTTTATTTTATATACATTACAACTTTATCACCTCATCGCAGAGTTCGGTGACAGTGAGGCAATTCTTCACTGATTAAGGCTGGGGGTAGGCTTTATGCTGAGAAGAGCATCGCGCAGAGATGAAGGAAGAGCGTCTGTAAAACCGAGTTTGGTATGGAGGATGTATTTAGCACGTTTATGTATGGCACTCTGAGTGCGGAACAGCACAAATGACAATTCATTGAGATTGTAATCCGCAAGGACCAGCGAACAGAATCGAATATCAGCTTCCTTTAAACCATAATCACGGCGAAGCGTTAGGATCAAATCTGGGTACAACTGGCTTGTAACGCTTACCAGTTCAATCCAGTCACTCTCCTCCATCCGTTCGATTGCCACTCCTTTAGCATGTCCCTGAGCAATGATACGACTCAATTTCTGGTATATTGTGGAATGAGCAGCAATCTCGGAGATAATTGCGAGACGTTGAGCGTTTAGTTTTTCCACCTCTTCTTTCAACGAAATGCGTTGAGCCTCATCGTTTTTTATCATATTCAACTCTTCCTCTAAACTTCGTATTTCCTTATTTTTCGCTTCCGCTTCAAGCAACGCATCACGCAAATAATTATCTTTCTGATTCAGAATCATAGAAGTTGTCTCCAATTCTTTGTATAAGTGCACACTGTTTTTACGAAGTTTCCTAACTGTAAAATAGAGTACAAGTATCGCAAAGACAGAAAGAACCACTATCAAAAAAGTCTGAATCAGAAACTTCCTCCGCTGTGATTCACGTCTTGTCTTTTCTTTATCTATAGCATATTCTTTCTCCGCTGCCAATATAAAATCTTTCTGGCTCTTATCTACAACTGAATCCTGCAGGGAAGAATACAAGCGCTCATATTCTAATGCCTTATCCGAATTACCCAACGCATATTCAACATCCGACAAACACATATATGCATTTCTCTGTATTTTATGATTGGAGCTTCCCGTGGCTTTTTCCAAATATATAAAAGCAGAATCTATTTGTCCCACATTACAATAGGCTATTCCCAACTGCACATACGCTGAGTGGACTCTTGAAGAATTGCAAGTGAGAGACAGGCTCTGTTTTGCGCAGTATAAAGCAGAATCCGGATTACCCTCCCTCATATATGCCACACACAATGCATCATCAAAAAATGCTATAATTGAATCTGTATACTTTTTTCCTTGCAGAATCTCTTTTGCTTTAAGCAGAAGACTTTTTGCATCATCTTTCTCCCGATACAAATGGCAACATCCAATCTTACCAATAGTTTCTCCCAGCATCAAAGAATCATTAATTTTGGAAGCCACGCCTTTTGCTTTCATGAAAAAGCATTCTGCCCTGTTAAAATTGTTGTCATTAAAAAAAACATAACCAATATGTTCATACACACGTCCTAACAATTTATCATCTTTTAATTTATGTGCAGGTTCGAGTAAGAACAAGAATTCTTGCATGGCTTTACCCAAACTGTCGTTCTTTAGGAGATTACATCCGTAATAGTAATGAGTCCAAGCCCAATGTCTCAAGTCATCTTTCTTTTTATAAAAGGACAAAGCCTTTAGTAAAAGTGAGTCATTGGAAATGGGATGATAATTATTGTATAGTGCATGGGTATATAATAAGTCATATAAAGCAAGACTCTCTTTATCTTCTATCGAAGAAGCATCCATGTTTTGCAATTTCATTAATGCACTGTCAGGGTAATCAAAAACGATTTTCTCCACATCTGCCAACATACCATTTGGCTGTTTACTGCATGACGCTAACAATAATACAAATAAGAGAAAAGTGCATCTACACATATATCTATAAATAGTGGCTTTCATATAGACCTTTTATTGCATAATAGATTATACCTTATCATGAGAGTAAAAACTGTTTTCTCCGACAAAAGTAATAAAAAAACACGATTTTTTGTATAAAAAGCCTCTCTGACCTATCATTTTGTCAAAAACTCCACCTTTTCTCCACCCCCTCTTCCTATAGAAGGGTGTAATTTTGTGCCGTTTTTCATGAAAAAAGACACAAAATATGAGAAAGTTTTTACTATTGTTACTCGGCGTAACATTTCTGTGTGTGAATAATAGTAACGCACAGAACAACAAATCTGACGATTTAGGGAATGTAGAAATATCTTTCAAAGACCCAATTATCATTCCAGACAGAGAGAACACAGGTAACGGCTATAAAATCTACACTTACAATACAGGAAGTGTAGAAATGATGATTTTGCCAGTAAGAAAATTCTAAACCAATACCAATAGATTTTGTCAGTTCAGAAGAAATGCGTAACTTTGCGTTCCTTTTGTACTGACAAAATTCTGTATAATCAAACCGTTTATATTTAGTTAAATAGATATTATGAGAACTACAAGAATTAGCCTGCTGCTGACACTGGTTATGGTTGTAATCACCATGACAACGTCAAGTTGTAGCGACAACAATGAAAACACTCTTCCCAAAGAAGACTGGACTATTGCAGGAACTTACCGAATACAAAATATTAAGTGGGACGGTCAGGAAATAGACCTGAACAACACTGGAATTGCGAAAGAGCCTACTTATTCTGATATTTTCGGAGGAGGATGGTTGGGTATACAACCTTCTAAAGACTACACTCCTTTGGAAGACTCCCGTGTTTTTCCATATATCAAGGGAATACAATCCCCTGCTCAAATTAGCTTATATGCTCCTCAAGGTGAATTTACAAAAAGATCTGCATTGGAACAGCCCAAAATAAAAAAAATATACCTCAACACCGTCACAGTTTACTACCAACCACAAACTGATGGAACTTACATATTTGTGGTTCCTCCCTTCAATACTTACACCCGTGAAGAAGCAAACAGCTATAAGAAGGACATTGAAATCACATTCCCTTCCGATGGCATTATCGTTATGTCATACACTACAATGCTATGGGATTACGCCACTCAACAAGGTGTTGAAGGACGTATAACAATACATTACCAACGTACCTCCAACGAAGTATAATATAATATTTTGTCAGTTCTGAAGAAATGCGTAACTTCACATTCTGAACTGACAAAAAACGTTCAGTAACGTTAGAAAGTACACTATAAAACGGAAAGAAATGCATATATACAAATTAAGTTTACTTTTAGTTGTTTGTTTATTGACTGCCGCCTGTGATAAAGACGACAAAGAAGAAAACCGACACACTGTTTATGGTTTGTTTACAGGGAATTTTAAAGGTAACGACTGGGAGGCAAAGACAGATGCAGGCTGGGAAATTGACCAGTTAGGAGGATATGCCCATGTGTATTCCAACCTTGAAAACTATTCAGTAAGTACAGGATTCACCGCTGATATACCTTACGACTTCAACGGAACAACTTACACTCTATTTCTTAACTTCTGTCCCATGCAAGTAGGACACTGCACTATTGGCTGGAATGGTGTTCACACAAGAGAGGATGCCAACCAAACATACATTTTCGCAAGAAAAACACAGCAAGCAAAAGAAAGTCCAGACAACAAATGGACTAACATCATTACATACTATATTCCAAGCAAGTCTCCGATAGATGTCAATGTCGTTAGTGTCAAGGAACAAGCATCTCCTGCGCCTAACCCCTTCCGCATAGAAGGCTCTTTCTGCGGTATTTATTACAACGAGCAAGACCCTAATGATTCTATTATTGTAAATAACGGAAATTTCATTGTTTACTAAGTGCTTTAAGAAGAATACTACAGACTTTGCGTTCCTTTTAGACTAACAAAATCTATATTACAAAACAACAATCATAAAAAGAAACATATATTATGAACGTTATTAGGAAAATAGTACCATTATCTCTGACAGTTCTACTAATCACCGCTTGTGGTGACGACTATGAGAACACACCAGACGTGGACAATCGTCAGGGAATCATGAAAGGAGAATTCATCGGCAACGGATGGGAAATATCTGACGACCAGGAAATTGAATTAAAAGCACCATGGAGTAGCAATATACCATTAAAATCAAATGAAGAGATTGACATCAATTATCAGTCAGACTGGTTTAGTTATATTTGGGGTAACTTACCCGTTGAACCCGGCAACGATAACTGGACCATTAATATTTGTCTGCACCCCTTAAACTCAGTAGGTTCATGGTTTGTTTCAAACACACATTTTGATGCCAACGAAGGCACTCTCCAAGTTTGTATCGACAACAACGGCACTTCATACTACCCTCTTAAGCACAAGGCATTTAAGTTCATGATTACCGACGTCAGCGGTATGCCGCCAACTGGCAAAATAAGATGCAATATGGAGGGAAGCCTTTATAATTCCGATAACATCAAAGACTCCATCATTCTCAACAATGTATCATTTGAAATCCGAAATATTTTAATGGAAGGATTTGATTATTAAGTTATGATGAAAAATGAGAGACTTAAAACACTGAGTCCACTTTAAAAATTGGACTCAGTTATGGTAGGTTCTAAAAATTCTGTTTTTAGTTTCCCTACCCAATGTATTTGAGTTTTATCGGCCGCTTTTAGTTTTCTGTGGTGTCTTTTTGCCGTCTTTTTCGGTTACAATGCTCGCATTGCGCTCTCAAAAGCTGACAAAAGTCCACTTACATAAAATCAAAAATCGTCTCGACATAATTTATAGAACCTAC
>CACYSD010000010.1:0-63022 GCA_902776985.1 uncultured Bacteroidales bacterium | reverse complement strand
AGCAGCAGGCATGAGAACACAGACAACATCGTGCTACGCACAAGAACATTACGAAAGGGTTCTTCTCGGTTTTGGTTTAAATAATCGTTTAAATCATATAAATCTTAATAATCTTAGCACAAAGTGCGATGTTGTAAGAAAAACAACGTGCTGCGCACTAGAATAATAATTATAAACAAAAACAAGAAAAACCCTTTCTTGTTTTGTATATTAAATAAATCCTTTTAATCTTATAAATCTTAATAATCTTAGCACGAAGTGCGATGTTGTAATAAAAAACAAAAAACTCCAACTCGTTAGTGAGTTGGAGGTTTTTTATGTGTTTCAGAAGGTGGACATGCCATCCCATTCTACCATGTCTTCACGGACATAGCCGACTTTGCCCTTGATACGGATCTTGAACCAGTCGTTAGTTTTTCCCAAGCACGGATAGGTGTCGGGGATATCCTCCGTATCGGGAATCTTTGCGATAACGGCTCCGGTAAGGGAGGGTTCCTTGCGTACATTTATATTTCCCTTGCGTATGTGCTTGCGGTAGACAATCCCCTGCCCTTTCTGGGCGCTGTAAACGACGATGCGGTAGCCTTTCTTGGGGACATCATAGTCGTCCTGCACACAAACGGTGTAGGTCGTGGCATTTGTCCTGACATAGCGTCCTTCCAACTTGCCTTGGGAATTAACCACCATCTTCATGCTCTGAGCCTGGACAGTGCCACAACTCATCAGAGCTAATAATGTTATAAGTATTGTTTTCATAAAGACCCTCCCTGCCTTTCAGGCATCCCTCCCGTCAAGGAGGGGACCATCCGGACGGCTGTTTTATAATTAATAATTTGTAATTAATATTTAGTTCATTATTGCGAAGTAGTCGACGATGCCGACGAGGTGCTTGTCCTTGTCGAGGACGAGGAGAGAGTGGATCAGATGGGTGCGGAAGATTCGCTGAATCTCGGTGAGCTTGGCATCTGGTCCGATAGTCTTCGGGTTGCGAGTCATGGCTTCGGCAACGGAGAGGTTGACGAAGTTCTCACGTGCTCCCTGCACTGCACGACGGATGTCGCCGTCGGTAATGATGCCGATGACCTGATCGTTCTGCATCACCACTCCCAGACCGAGTTTGCCGCGGGAGATGTCGATGAGGGCATCGCTCAGTCGCATATCCGGGGCAACGATTGGGAAATTCTCAGTGTACATCACATCGCGCACTCGGGTAATCAGCTTGCGACCGATGGAACCGCCCGGATGGAACTTGGCAAAGTCTGCCTGCTCGAAATGTCGTACCTGCATAAGTGCGATGGCAAGTGCATCACCCATAGCCATGGCTGCCGTAGTTGAAGATGTAGGAGCAAGATTGAGCGGACAGGCTTCCTTGTCAACGCTGACGAGGATATGGTAGTTGGCGTGTTTAGCCATCAATGAGTCGGCACGGCCTGTCATAGCCACCATCTGTATGTGGCGTTCCTCAAGCGGTGCCATGAGGCGTAGCATCTCGTCGGTATTACCTGAGTTGGATATGAGCAGCATGACGTCGTTGGGCATAATCATGCCGAGGTCGCCATGCATGGCATCAAGAGGATTGATATAGAATGCCGGTGTGCCTGTGCTGGCAAGTGTTGCCGCAACCTTGGCTGCTATATGTCCGGACTTTCCTACTCCAGTTACTACAACATGACCGGTACACTGATATATGAGTTCAACAACTTGGTCAAACTGTTCGTCAATCTGTGGAATGAGATTCAGCAGCGCTTCAGATTCGTCGCGCAATGCCTGAATTGCATATTGTCGGATTTCACTCATTACAAATGAAGAATTATTCTCTAATTAACTGTTTAATCAAAGGTTCGAAGTCTTTGAGATATAGCATGTTTGGACCATCGCTTAATGCTTCATCGGGATTGGGATGAACCTCGAAGAAATAACCGTCGGCTCCGAAGGCTTTTGCTGCGAGAGCCATAGAAGGGATGAACTCACGGTTGCCTCCTGTCTTGCCTCCAGCTGCTCCTGGACGTTGCACAGAATGGGTGCAGTCCATAATGACAGTAGAAGTGAAGCGGTGCATATCAGGGATGTTGCGGAAGTCAACAATCATGTTGTTGTAGCCGTACATATTACCGCGCTCTGTAAGCCAGACGTTGTCGTTTCCGCTCTCACGAACTTTCTGTACTGGATACTGCATATCGAGTCCAGACAGGAACTGTGCCTTCTTGATGTTGACAGTCTTGCCTGTCTTGGCTGCAGCAACGAGAAGATCGGTCTGACGGCATAGGAAGGCTGGAATCTGCAGCACATCGACTACCTGGCTGCATGGCTCTGCCTGATAGCTCTCATGAATATCGGTAAGCAGACGAAGGTTGTACTTCGACTTGATGTCGGCAAGCATTTGCAGCCCTTTGTCCATACCAGGTCCACGGAAGGAGTGGATGGATGTGCGGTTGGCTTTGTCGAACGATGCCTTGAAGATGACGTCAACGCCCAAGGTGGTGCGTATGCGCACCAGTTCCTGTGCTACGATGTCGAGCACTTCTTCGTTTTCTATGACACAGGGACCTGCGATAAAGAGAGGAAACATTTTTAATTATAAATTACTAATTATAAATTATAAAAATCAACATCGCGCTGAAGCGCTGGATTCTTAGGATTATTAGCTTGAATACGTTAGAACGAAGTCGGGGAAGACTTTGTAGTTGACAGAGAGGGTGCGTTTGTCGTCGGTGCGAGTCTCACGCAGAAGGAGGGTGCCTTCTTCCTGCTCCGGGAATGGCTGGATGGAGAGATGCTGCAGGAAATCCACATTGGTGCGGTGGAGCATCTTGTATGCGGTTTCCTTGGCTGACCAGTGAAGGAGCATGGAAGTGATGGTCTCGGCAGATTCATCGTCTCTGACAAAACGGCTCTTGACCCGCTCCACCCGGTTGCTAATCTGTTCGATGTCTATACCTATGACCCCACTTGTGGTAAGTGCAACAGCTGCGTAACCACGTGTGTGGGAGATGCTTATGTCCATCTGCTCATCCTTTGGCAGGTATGGTGCTCCATTATCGTGATAGAGGATGGGGACCTGACGTCCAAGCATGGTGTAAAGCAACACTCTCACAGCTGTCCACTCCAACTGACGGCTGGTGCTGTGGAATCGCTGCTGGAGTTCCTGTCTCACTGTATCCTCATCGGGAAGCATGGACAGGAGTTCGTCAAGACTCTCGACGATGTGCCACACGGCTATGCGAAAGGAATCTGTCTGTTTATCGAAATAGAGCATCTAAAAGTGAAGTGTTGGATATGTGAAGTGTGAAGAGTGAATATACGGGAGAGGTGCCGTCAGGCGGAGGGGGCTTTGGTGGGTCTTTTAGAAAGGCATAGGGTCGGAAGAGTCTGATGATGACTGAGATGAAGCGGAAGGCTGAACTGCAGGCTGAGCTGCAGGAGCGGCACTTGGCTGAGCATTGTCACGACGTGGAGAGAGCATCTCCATCTGCTCTGCTATGATATCCACCGTCTGGTGGTGCACACCATTGCGGTCGTCATAGGTACGTCCCTGGATTTTGCCTTCAACATAGAGTTTATCTCCCTTACGCACATATTTCTCGACTGTCTCTCCCAGCCCGCGCCAGAAGATGACGTTGTGCCACTCTGTGCGGTCAGGCACCTGGGTACCGTTCTGCAGAGTATATCCTCGTTCGGTGGTTGCCAGTCGGAGCGAAGCCACACAGACTCCAGTATCGAGATAACGGACAAGCGGGTCTGCCCCTACATTGCCTATAAGCATTACTTTATTCATAGGTGTAGTATTATTAGAAGTTTAAGGGGTTCAAGAAGTTTAAGGGGTTCAAGAAGTTTAAGGGGTTCAAGAAGTTTAAGGGGTTCAAGAAGTTTAAGGGGTTCAAGAAGTTTAAGGAGTTTAAGATATATGTACTGTTTTGTTCATTAACAAAGCATCGGCGATGGTCATTGCCGCCATAGCCTCAACGATAGGCACGGCACGAGGAACTACACATGGATCGTGGCGTCCCTTTACCTCAAGGGTGGTTTCGTTGCCGTCCACATCGACTGTTGGCTGTGGTTGCAGTAATGTGGCAACGGGTTTGAAAGCCACACGGAAATAGATGTCGTTGCCGTTGCTGATTCCTCCTTGTATGCCTCCACTGTGATTGGTAAGGGTAGCTATCCTACCCTCTCTGTTGCAGAAAATATCATTCTGCTCACTTCCTCTTGCAGCTACTCCGGCGAAGCCTTCTCCATATTCAAATCCCTTGACGGCATTGATGCTGAGCATGGCACCGCCAAGCATGGCATGGAGCTTGTTGAACGCCGGTTCGCCAAGTCCTACAGGGCAGCCCTGAATGACACAAGTGATGATGCCGCCGATGGAGTCGCCGTCTTTCTTCACATCAAGAATAAGCTGTTCCATAGCCTCTGCTATCTTGGCATCGGGACAACGCACGGCATTGCTCTCGATGGCTGAGAAGTCGAGCTGGGAATAGTGTGTAGGAAGAGCGATAGGACCTATCTGCGAGGTATAGGCAGTTACGCTGATGCCCTGACTGCGAAGAATCATCTTGGCAAAGGCACCGCCCACGACACGAGAGATGGTTTCACGGGCTGAAGAGCGTCCACCGCCTCTATAGTCACGAATGCCGTATTTGCTATAATAGGTGTAGTCGGCATGTGAGGGACGGAACACACGGCTAATGTTGCTGTAGTCGCCAGAATGCTGGTTCTCGTTGCGAACCTCAAAACCGATAGGTGTACCTGTAGTGACACCCTCAAAGATGCCAGAGAGCAGTTCCACGTGGTCAGGTTCATTGCGCGACGTCGTTATACGGCTCTGTCCCGGACGACGGCGTGCCAGTTCTGATGCCAGCAGTTCCTCGTCCACAGGTATGCCTGCAGGCATTCCGTCGATGACTCCGCCTATAGCAATCCCGTGGCTCTCACCAAAGGTGGTCAGCTGAAATATATTACCGAAAGTATTTCGCATAATCAATGGCAATGTCCGCAGCCGCAGCCGTGATGATGATTATGGTCGTGATCGCAGTCGCAGTCGTCATGGCCGCAGCAGCCGCAACCGCAGTCTTCACCGCTCATCATGTTAATCATACCTGTAATCTCGTCATTGGTTGCCTCACGGTTCTCAACCACATGACCTACGAAGTGGAGATCTTCACCTGCACGTGGGTGATTGAGGTCAATGGTTACGGCATCAGCCTTCACCTCGATGACTGTGGCGTGGAAACGTTCTCCATCTTCTCCCTGAAGAGGAATAACATTGCCCTCAAAGATACGCTCCTTGTCGAAGCGTCCGTCAATCTCAAACACGTTCTTTGGAACGTCGAACATCAGTTCGTCCTTGATTTCACCGTAGGCATCGGCACAAGGGATGACGAAATCAAATTTATCACCTTTCTGTAGATTCTCCACCTGCTTCTCAAATGCAGGCAACACACTCTCCAGCTTACTGATAAACTGGAAGGGATGTTCAGCGTCACACTGCTCTACCAAAGCTTCCTGATCTTCGTCTTCGTCCTTTACATAGAGATTGTAAGCCACTGCGATGTAGTTGTTCTTTACTGCCATAATATTGTGTTAAAATTATAAATTACAAATTTGGGGACCTTTTAAACCTAAATCCTTGCAAATGTAGCAAAAAACATTGAAGAAGAAAAAGAATTTTACTATTTTTGCAGCACAAATATCAATACAACTATTACTACTATCATTATCAACCCATGCTGAAGAAGATACTTCTACCACTTTTCATGGCTCTCGCAGCCAATGTCAACGCTCAGAATTCCGAGACAAAATGGAATACGCCCTGTGCTGGAAACCCTTTTATTCCAGGCTATTTCGCCGACCCCACCATCCGTAAGTTCGGCGACACATATTATCTCTATGCCACCACCGACGGCACAGGCAACGGCTACGGACCGGCACAGGTGTGGGTATCGAAAGACTTCGTCAACTGGCGCAACGTTCTGCTCAACTGGCCTACCACCGAAGTGGTGTGGGCACCCGATGTGGTGCAGCAGCCCGACGGCACTTTCCGCTACTACTACTGCACCCCTTGTGAGGTGCGAGTGGGCGAAAGCAACTCTCCCGTAGGTCCCTGGAAGAACCGTTTAGGAAAGCCTGACGCTGTGCTCGTTCCCGACCGTTTCGTACACAACGCCATCACGCTCGACCCTGCCCTCTTCCGCGACGACGACGGCAGCGAGTACCTCTACTTCGGCACATGGGGCATATACAAGGACTTCGGTTGCGGTGTGGCTAAACTGGCTGCCGACGGCAAGTCCTTCACCGACAAGAAACTCATCCTCAACACCGAGATAACCGATTTCTTCGAAGCACCGTTCGTGTTCAAGCGCAACGGTGTGTACTATTTCACCTATTCATCGGGCAGTTGTCACGACGACACCTACCGAGTGCAGTATGCCACATCCACCACAGGACCAATGGGGCCATACCAGTACAAGGGATGTATTCTAAAGACTAACAGCGACGGCACCATTCACGGACCTGGTCACCACTCTGTGCTGGTGGACGGCGACAATTACTACATAGTCTATCACCGCCACAACAACCCACATTCCATTCACGGATTCCACCGACAGATTTGCATCGACCGCATGGAGTTTGACACTGACGGCAACATCCTGCCCGTGATTCCTACCCACAGCGGAGTGATTCCTGCATCGCTGCAGAAGACCGCGAAACAGAACAGCCTGCCCAATCTTGCCTTCGGAGCCAAGGTGGAAGCGTCGAGCACCTACAGCGAGTGGTTCAAGCCCGAATATGCCGTTGACGACAACAATGGCACCCTCTGGCGCAGCAAGCATGCCGGCAAGCGCACCGCGAGCGAAGGCTTCGAGTGGTTGGAGATAGACCTGGGCAAGGTTACCGCTTTCAATCAGATATGGACACAGTTTGAATACGCCACATTCTTCTATCAGTACTTTATTCAGGTTTCCGACGACGGTAAGCAGTGGCGACTCTTTGCCGACCGCACAAAGAACAGCCAGCAGGGTTCGCCGATGATAGACAAGGGAGAAGTAAAGGCACGATTCATCCGAATCACCATCACCGACACACAGAAGAACGGACACTTCCCTGCCATCTGGAACATCAAGGTCTACAATGCCACCAAGCAACTCGACCCCTCTGCCCTGCTCCCATCACCACAGGTTGACGAGAAAGCCATCGTGGAAGGCTATCCCTGGATTCACAAGAAAGACCTTAAGCAAGGAAATGACGACCCTGCAGGCGACGAACTCACTCCTACTGGACCGTACCGCGGTTACGACGACCTCATCAATGCCGCCGAGTATGAGATAGGCAAGAGCATCGACGGAGCGGTGGTCGTTCCCAAGGACGGAAAGGCAGCACTTCGCTTCACAGGCAAGGAAATCATCAGGATGTACAAATACAATTCCGACCTCGTGTACAACGCTCCCTACGCACTTACCGCCTGGATTCTCAATCCTGAAGTCGGAGAGATAGAGACCGTGGCACAGATTATGCCTGCAGGCAACGACCTTGCAACCATCGAACTGCGCAATGGCAAGAACCGCGCTGAAGGCATCATTGCCCACAACGCCTCGTTTGAGAACGCAGGAGCGCCCAATGCCATCAAGACAGGAGTATGGCAGCACTGGGCTGTGGTGTTCGACGGATTCAACGAACGCATCTATTGCGACGGCAAGCTGGTAAGCGAGAAAAACATCTTCCTCATGCTTCGCCCAGGCGACCACATCACCATCGGTGCGGCTGCCAACGGCACCCATCCCTTCACAGGCTATCTGCACCGTCTGCGCATCTACCACAATGCCCTGACACAGTACGAAGTGGAGCAGGATATGAAGGAACCAACAGACTTAGACCCGACAAAGATGAAAGATGATATCGGACTGAAATCGCCGTGGATTGCAAATTCCGCAAACCTGGAGATTGAGCCTCTCACCCCCACCCTGCTCCGGGCATCCGTCTTTTCCAACGCACTCAGAAAGGGAGTCATAGAATATCAGTTCGCTACCGGCAACGACACCACTGCACTCCGTGACGTGCCGTCCATCTCAGAGCACAGCACAGTATTGGGCATACAGGGCAAGAAAGCTATGGCG
Source organism: uncultured Bacteroidales bacterium (assembly GCA_902776985.1). GTDB lineage: Bacteria > Bacteroidota > Bacteroidia > Bacteroidales > Bacteroidaceae > UBA3839. The sequence goes on along the minus strand of CACYSD010000010.1, from coordinate 54,911 downwards.
AAGCTTCGCGACATCTTCGGCTACGAGGCACCAGTGAAGGAGAAGAAACTGAAAATCCGCACCAAGGACTTCATAGACCAGGCAAAGAGCATCAACGCCAAAGCCAAGGACGGACGCATCACTCTCGAATCGGCGGGAACCAACCTCACAGCCAATGCTGAGCAGAACGGGCCCATCGAGAGCGTGGAACTCACAGGCAACTTCGTAGCACAATGCCGCATTGCCGACATGACAGGTATGGAACGACACAACACACCAGCCTACAACGAAGGCGGACTCATCATCGTCTGTGACCTGGGCGGCAACCGTCAGTCGCTGCTTCAGTTAGGAGCATTCCCCAACTACAACTGCGGCAATATGCTCACCGTCGTCAATCGCGGCTATCGTCCTCAGTACAACAATAGTCAAGGTTGGAACTTCGATCCCTGGCTGCAGCTGGAACGTCGTGGCGACTACATACATGCACGCACAAGCAAGGACTGCATCACATGGACGGAGATGCCCAATTCTCCAGTCAATCTGCGTGAGCTGTTCTTCGGACCCACACAGCGCAGCTGGCCATTCGACTACAAGGATTACCTCGAAAACTATTTCGATGGCAAGTCCCTCCGTGTAGGCATCTACCAAACCACCTACAGCGACAACCGTGCTGCCGTCACCTTCGACAACATCGAAATCTGGCAGAAGAAGCCCTAATCCACTACGCAGTAAGTGAAGCGATCCGGATTAAGGTATTTTGCCGCTATGGTCTGAAGCTCACGAGGCTTGGCACTCATCTGACGACGAATGCCTGGAACAAGGTCGCTGAATGACTGGTTCGTCGCAATGAGCGACACACAGACATTGGCTAATTCGTAGTTCCACTCCAGACGTCTGCACTCCGCACCAAACATATATCGCTGAAGATTGCCGAGTTCATCTACTGACGCAGGATCGGTAACGAGTAAATTCAGTTCGTTGCGTATCTCCTGCAAGACATTATCAATGGACACATTTGCAGTCTCGGTCTCAATCAAATATACATATCCATGGGGATAATGCCTCATGGTGCCATGAATGTCGTAGGTGTATCCATGATCCTCACGGATGTTAGTCATAAGACGGCTTCCGAAATAGCCTCCGAGCATAATGGTGGCAAGACGGAGCAGAGGCAATTCTTCCTTGTCGACTTCGGGTAGGAGCACCCCTACCCTAACTGCTGCCTGAACGGTGTTGATGTCGGAATGCCGGCGGATGGTTTCTATGGCAGAAACAGGGTTGACCTGAATCGGAGCCAGCCGCACTGGTGCAAAACTGCTGCTGGACGGCACACAGCCTGCTATATCTCGTATCTGCTGATCCGACAGATCTCCCGTAATGACTATATCGCAATTCGAGGCGTCAATCACCTGTTGCTTGTATTGCAGGAGTGTGTCACGGCTAATGAGTTCGAAATCCTCTTGTCGGATTGCCTTTCCCAGCGGATGCTCTTCTCCGAAAAGGCTTGCATAGAGAAGGTCTTTGCCGAGGGACTCGACTTTCTGCTGCTTTATTGCCCAGGCGCTGTGGGCATGCGACACTTCGATATCAAGGCTTTGCTGCTCGTACTTGGGCGTGGCAAACATGGAACGGATGATCGGGAGTATCTGCGGCAGGAATTTGCGCAGGCAGCGCAAGGTCAGTTTTCCGTAGGAGACGGTGCTCTGGAGCGACACGGTTGCTCCGTAGTAGTCGAGAAGTTCGGAAATCTGCTTTGCCGAGTATTCATCAGAGCCGAAGAGCAGTCCCTTGAATGTGAAACGAGACTGCAGGGTATGGCTCTGAGTCCATTGTCCTCCCATAAACACAAAGTCAACCCTCACGAGTTCAGCGTCGGGAATGACTATCTGATAGACAGTCTCTCCGTTGTCACACTTTATCTCAAGAGGATTGCTAAGACGGAGGTTATCGGTTGAGATGTTAAATTTCCTCATGCTTCTTCAGGAAGGCTTCTGCTCTTTCAAGATCCTGCGGAGTGTCGATACCAATGGTTTCGATATCGGTGATTCCGACCTTGATGGTATAGCCGTTTTGCAGCCATCTCAACTGTTCGAGGGACTCTGCCAATTCGAGCTGCGACTGCGGCTGGCGGGTTATCTCTGCCAACACCTTGGGGCGATAGGCATAGAGTCCTATGTGTTTGTAGAATGTATTCTTGCTGAGCCATTCGTCGCCCTGCTCCACCCCACGGATATAGGGGATGACGGAACGGGAGAAATAGAGGGCTTCCATATTCTCGTTGAGAACGACCTTGGGCGAATTGGGATTCTGCACGGCTGCCCATCCGTCGGCAGCGGTGAAGGGCTTGACGAGTGTAGCGATGTCGGTACGCTCGCTTTCAAAGCACTGCTTGATTTCCTGCAACTGCGACTTATGGATAAAGGGTTCGTCGCCCTGGATATTCACTACCACATCGAAGTCCTGCCCCACCTTGGTGTAGGCTTCAAAGCAGCGGTCTGTACCGCTCTTGTGATTGACGCTGGTCATTACAACATTGCCTCCAAACTGACGGACAGCGGATTCAATGCGTTCGTCATCGGTGGCAACCACCACGTAATCCATCTCTTCCTCAACTGCGTGATAGACTCTCTCTATCACGGTCATTCCTCCCAGCATAGCCAACGGCTTTGCAGGGAAACGGGTTGACGCATAGCGTGCAGGGATAATTCCTATGTATTTCATATTATTGGAACAATTCGTCGATTTCGCCAACGCTTTCGTCTACCTCTACTTCGTCACGCCTCTCTGCACGTTGGAGACCGGTAAGCTCGCCTTCGCAGACATCGAAGTCTGTAGGAATCTCGAATTTATCGTTTGGAGTGATGCCGTAGTCCTTGACAAGGGACGGATCGGCATAGACTTTCTTTATGAAGAGGGCAAAGACCGGCAATGCAGCACCTGCACCCTGTCCGTAGTAAGTGCTGATGAAGTGGATATCGCGTTCCTCACCACCTACCCATGTTCCGACAACGAGCTTAGGAGCAACGCCCATGAACCATCCGTCGGCATTGGAGTTGGTTGTACCTGTCTTACCGCAGAGGTCTGCCTTAATATTATATGTGCCACGCAGACGGCGGCCTGTACCTTCGTTGATTACACCACGCATCATCACAATCATCTTGTAGGCATCCTCACGATCCATGATGTCGGTGAATTGTGAGTCAAACGTTGCAATGACATTTCCCGAAGCGTCTTCTATACGGCTAACGAGCAGCGGAGCCACTCTCACACCGTAGTTGGCGAAAGTGGTATAGGCGCTGGTCATTTCTCCAACACTGATGTCACACGTTCCGAGACAGAGAGTCATGTCGGGACGGATGTTCTGAGTGGTGATACCCATAAGGTGCATGAGATTGATAAGGCTTCGCGGATTGAGCTGAGAGAGCACCCATGCGGAGATGGTGTTGCTGGACATGGAAAGTCCCCATTTCAGAGTCACCATCTGACCCAAACGTGCACCTGTGCTTCGAGGTGTCCATCCTCCATAGCTTCGCGGCACGTTCGGTGCTTCGTCGCAAGGAGTGTAGCCGTTCATCATGGCCAGCGAATAGAGGTAGGGTTTGATGGTAGAACCCACCTGACGACGTCCGCCACCCATCACGTTGTCGTACTGGAAGTACTTGAAGTCAAGTCCTCCCACGTATGCTCTCACCTCACCCGTATGGGGATCCATGGCACACATGGCGGTACGCAGGAATTTCTTGTAGTAGAGGATGGAGTCTCGCGGCGACATCTCTGTCTCGAATTCACCATTGTAGGAGAAAAGGGTCATCGGCACCTTCTGGGTGAAGGCACGTTCGATTTCCTCAGCCGAGCAACCGTCGGCCTTCATCTTGCGATAGCGGTCACTGTTCTTGTATGCCTTGCGCAGACGGTACTCAACCTTCTCCTGCGACAGTCCCACATAGGGAGCATAGGTCTTGGAGCGGTTCTCATTTTCGAATATCGGTTGCAGATACTTAGCCACGTGTTCGTAGGCGGCTTCCTCTGCATCCTTCTGCATACGCGAATCGATGGTTGTATAGACTTTCAGACCATCGGTGTAGATATTGTAGTTAGAGCCGTCAGCCTTGTGGTTCTTGTTGCACCATCCGAAGAGTGGATTGGTCTCCCACTGGAGGGAATCGTCGTAGAACTGCTGGTAGAGATAATACCTGCTGCGTTCTGGACGCTCTGCCATCATGATGCGACGGAGATACTCACGAACATACGGAGCCAGACCTTCCTGATGGTTCATAGGATGGAAATGGCTCACGTCGAGAGGCTTGGCTTGAGCGGTGACTTTCTGGTCCTCTGTAATGAATCCCTGTTCGCACATCTTCTCCAGAACGAGATTACGGCGTTCGCGACAACGTTCATTGTAGCGGACAGGATTGTAAAGCGAAGGGTTCTTGGGCATACCGGCAAGTGTGGCACACTCTTCGAGAGTGAGGTCGATAGGCAGTTTCTCGAAGTAGGTATGAGCGGCGTTCTTGATACCGACTGCATTGTTGAGGAAGTCGAAGTAGTTGAGATACATCGTGATGATTTCCTCCTTGGTGTAGTTGCGTTCGAGCTGTACGGCGATATACCATTCCACAGGCTTCTGCATGAGGCGTGTGGCAGTCGAAGTGGATGCGTTGACATCAGAATAGAGCTGCTTGGCCAACTGCTGAGTGATGGTAGATCCACCACCGGCAGACTTCTGACGCATGACGCCACGCTTTACGACAGCACGTCCGAACGCCCTCATGTCGATACCAGAGTGTTCATAGAAACGCTCGTCCTCAATGGCAATGAGCGCATTGATAAGATTGGCAGGAAGAGAATCGTAGGGAACCATGATGCGGTTGGCGGAAGCATAGCTCCACGTACCCATGAGTTTGCCGTCGGCAGTATAGATTCTAGAGGCAGACTTACTAATTGGATTCTGCAGTTCAGAGATTTCGGGCAGGCGTCCGAACCAGCCCCATGAAATCGCGCCAATAAAACCAAAGAACAGGAACAGGAGGATAAAGACTGTTGACCAAACAGCGATCACACCTCTTCTCACACTATCCTTGGGATTCTTCTTTTTCTTTTTGTTATCAGTTGCCATCGTAAAACGATATTTGTTCCGAGAAACGTTATTTTGTATTTGTTGTTAATTCTCAAAAAAGAGAGAAAGCAGTCGACCTGTAAGCCGGGTTCTGTGTCTACACGAGACCCGAAAAAGCGAATCAGTTAAAGTGTAGATGTTTGTCATTTATCCAGATAGCATGTCACCACACTATTCAAGCGTTCCACCCTCTGGCTTGAGCGGGCTACTCTCATCAGCATCAGCATAGCGAGCCATACTTATGCCAGCGCCAGTTTACATGAACTTGCAACTCCCAAGGTACACAGCCAGATGTGTCACCACACTGCTGGTAAGCTCTTACCTTACCTTCTCACCCTTGCTCCCATCGGAATGGGGGCGGTTATTTTCTTCTGTACTACTCCACCCTCGCGGATGGCTTCTAGATTAGGAAGTGGGATGCCCTGTGTTGCCCGGACTTTCCTCTCGTTTACTCGTCTGCCGAACCTAATGGTAGCGGCATACTTTCGACCAGCGACAAACCGTTCAACTGCTTTCCGGCTGCAAAGTTAAATAATATATTTAAAATGAGGAAATGGTTTTTGAGTTTATTTCTGCGGGAGAACCGCAGAACACGAAAGCAAAAATATAAATTACTAATTATAACCATCCGGATGGATTAGTTCTCCCATGACGGTGAGTTAGAAGGGTCTTTTATTAGAAGATAGAGGATGAGGGGGAGGTAATAGAGGAGGAGTTGGAGGATGAGGTTATATTGCTCAGCCTGCTCGGGGACAGAGAACTGCAGGCAGGCTATAATCTGGGAAGATACGAAAATGAGGAACCAGAACGAGGAGAGATGCCTGACCACCGACGAGGAAGCAGCGATGATCTCGCCAATCGAAGCGAAACGGCTGGACGCATAACCATAGGAAGCGGCTGTAACGCTGAGCGTTATGCAGATAATGGGGAGCAGTCCTTGCTGAAGGGGCGAGTCCTGGAATGTGCCATAAGGACTCAGCAACGGAGCAGACGGCAGAAGAATGAACACCGCCCACAGCACGCATTGCAGGACGAGCACTACAATCATAATCTGCATTGCCCTCCTCTGCTTGATGGACATAGACGTGGCCCTTTTGGAGCGGAAGAACAGCGACAGGACATCTGACTCCACCACCACACCCAATGCCATGAGTATGAACAGGAACGTGGCAATGGGTGACTGCTGGAAATTGATGATGAAATTGGAGATGAACCACCGCACGCCCTTAGCGGACAGGAGATTGTTCATTCCCCAGTCGTAGATGCTGCCTACCCACGACACGAGGCACAGGCCTACAAGTATCATGAGCCACACTATCGGCAAATGCCTAACTAGTTTATTAATCATCTGGATAGAGATTGTCGATATCGATAATGCGAAGTTGGAGAGCCTTGGTTACGAGGCGGGTGGCATTGACACCGTGCTCTCCGTCGGAGAAGAGACGACCGACGAGATCGTTCTGGCGCTTCTCGAGGGATTTCACACCGAAAGGCATGGTCTTGAGCGCTGCAATCATATCCTTGGTATAACCCAGTGCCAGGTGACGCAATAGGCGTTCATCGTACTCATCTATATCATAGGAGATGCTGGCCTGCTGGCGCTGATACTCATTGAGTACGGACTGGCGGAAACGCTGGAGAATCTTGGTGAGGATGGGCTGGTTGAACACCATACGCTTGCCATCCATGACGCTCTGCACATCGCCCTTGGTGAGGAGTTCTCCGCTCTTGAGGATGATGCCGTCTGCTCCTGCATCGAGAACATCAACCCAGAGCTTCTCGTTGAGAGTCTCGCCTGTAAAAATCAGGACATGGATGGCTGGATGCTCCTTACGGAGCTTGCGGCAAATCTCCACACCTACTGTGGTAGAGCCTCCAAGACCAAGGTCGAGCAGGACTAGATCTGGTACCTGGGTCTCCATCAGCTCCCAGAACTGGGGTTCGTTCATTGCCGTTCCGATAATCTCGGCATCGGGTATTTCGTTTCTGAAGATTTCCTCTGTGCCCTTAAGCTCGAGCTTGACATCTTCGACAATAATGACTTTGAATTTTTCCATATTTGTGAATTATTGAGTTTTTGAGTTTATTTGTGCGGACAATCCGCAGAACACGGAAAGCTAAACGCTTTGGGGGATGGTGAATATGAGTTTGGATGAGTTGTTATCGATATATTGGAAGTAGATGCGGCAACCGCGGCGGACGCGCTCGTCGTGCTCACGGATTATCTGCTTGGCTATGAGCCAGCCGGCACCTTGGAGGGTATTGCCAACCTGATTGTAGATGAGATTGTCGGGATAGAAGATATTGTGACACTGCTGGTATGTGAGATGCAGACCATCGTAGGCAATCTCGAACTTGACAAATCCTCCTTCCTCGGATATTCTGACGTCAATCGTGCCACTGACGGAATCGGCAATGAGCGAGGTGAAGACATTCTGGAAGAGGTACTCCATCATTATCTTATCACAGAGGAGTGATGACTCTGCCATGCCAGAAGCGGTGTCGATATTGAGTTGCAGGCTGTCAATTGGAAGTTTCTGACGTCGAAGAGTTTCTCTGAAAGACTGCTTTATCAATCCTGTGATTTCAGCCACAGGGACTCTCTGCCGCTTGAACGGTGAGACATCGTACTGACGCGATGCACATTCGCTGAGAAGTGTGTAGATTTCCTTGTAATAGGTTATCGCCTCATACATATCCGTGATCTGCCCTGCTATTTCCTCCTGCGCATTGCCTGAAGACGGCATTTGCTGTTTTATCTGTTCTACCAGCTGGAGTATGCGGCTTGGATAGTACATAGTCTCGTGCTTGATGGTTGAGAGGCAGTTGTCGAGCACCATGTTCTGCACATGGACACGGTCGGCCTCGTACTGAGCACGACGGCGTTCATCTTCCTGTATCTCAATCTGATTGTGCATGTGCTGCATGCGGATGGTAGAGTAATAGAAATTGTAGGCGACAGACTTGGCAATCAATCCGAACATCTCCTCCTCGGCAGCCTTCATTCCTGCCTGGTGCATGCACAGAGCCAGGGCACCGATAGAGACTTTATTCTTTTCCCCATCCTCATTTGCAGTGCCCTCTATCTCCCACACAAGCGGGAATACATAGATGAATCCGTTCATGCGCTGGAGAATCTTCCCGTTGTCGCGGCAATAGGTAAGGAGTTCGGGAAGGAGGTCCTGATAAGGGCAGTTAGCAGAATACTGCACCTGGTTGTCGTTGTGCAGGAGGGCGATGCCGTCGGTGCGGCGGATGTCGTTGATGCTCTCCTGGAGAATCTGCGGCAGCTGTGAATCCTTGTCGACAGACGTGTTGAAGATGCGTCGGTTGATTTCCATTATCTGTCGGAGGTTGAAGGTCGTCAGGATATTGTGCCGGTAGTATGAGAAGAAATAGACACAAAGGAGAATGAGCACAACCACGGACACAACAATCAAGACCATCTGCTGGTTGGTATTGGCCTGTTGCATGTCATTGCAATACTGCTCAAGCGAGGTGTCCTGAGCCATCAACTTATAGAGACGGGTATAGATCTCGTTGTTGTAATAATAGATGTCGAACTGCTTGGTTGCAAGCGCAGCAATGGCTGCCTCGTTACGAATATCCAGGATGATATGGTAATCTGTTATGAAGCGCTCCTGCCACAGATCTATCTCCGAAAATCGATTCCCGCAAAGCTTTAATAAAAGTTTGCCATTAGGCTGTTTCTCAAGATAATACTTATTCAGGAATGAGCAAGCCGAATCAACATACGCAAGAGCATTGTCATAGTGTGCATCGACGTTGGCGAAGTAGGCGCTGTCGGCATAGGCTGACGCTATCTCCAACATAGGATGAACAGGGAGCGAATCGGCAACGATGTGGTTGAAGTCACGCTCTGCCACCGATGGGCTGCACGAAGTTAGCACAGATGAACCGAATCCTGCGAACCCTATCAAAAGGACCGCGATGCAACGCAGCACACCCTTAGGCAAACGGAAGAAGAAACGGCTACCCTCTCCTACCTTGCTCTCGCAGCGCATCTCGCAGACTTGGAAGAGAGGACTTTGGCGCCGATACTGCTCCATCACTCCCTTGCAGTTGAGCAATCCGAAGCCGCTGCCTTTACGCTTGCTCATCTCTGCAGCGTCGGCAAAAGTGCCAATCTGCTTGCCGGTAATCATGCGTTCGGTGTTGATCAATTCCACATCCTTCTCACTCATACCGATGCCGCTATCTGCCACCGATATCTCTACATAACTGTCACTTTCCTCAGCACGGACATTGATGGAACCACCCTTCGGGGTGAATTTGCGGGCATTGTCCATCAGCGTGTTAACCATAAACAGAGTGAGTGCACGGTCAGCCTTCACCACAGCCTCGGCAGGCTGGATGATGAGTGTTATGCCTTCCCTGGCGTACAGGCTTACGCTCTTGCGGAGAATCTCAAACAACGGTTCTATGGCAAAACTCTCCAGACGCAATTGGACAGTGCCCCGCTTGACCTGAATCCATGCCGTAAGCACATCGTTGTACTTACTTATCTGATGAATCAGTTCGTCAACATATTGCAGTTTGAACACGAGTACTTCCCTGGATTCGTATTTACCCTTGACGAGAGAATCCACCTCCCTGACAGCACGGTCGAGGAAAGGAGTTACGGCATAGACAATAGAGAGGCATGTGGCACGGTCGACATAACGGCGTTTGAGATCGTCAAGACGGATGAGCTGCATCTTGTGCTGCTCAACAACATCCTCCTCCCTTTGCTCCATCGAAAGGAAATCCTCATCGGTCTTAGCCTTCCACTCACGCATGGCCTTTGCAACCAAAGCCCGCTCACGCACATAGTTGAGATTGTATTTCCGACGTAGGCGACGGGCATAGAACCAAGTAAAGAGCAGCAGAAGGACAATGACCGAAGCACCGATAATAACACCATTGTTGAGTCGCTGTTTTTCCTCCATCACCTCATTGAGGCGGGCATCCATAAGATTATCCTGGCGCGTCTGTTCGAGGATGTCGAGATAAGCATTGCGATTGACGTCGGAAAGCGGTTTGTTGCCCAGTTCGCTATAGACAATGCACAACTGCTCCCTGACGTCCGCCGTCCATTCGGGAACATCCTTGCCATAGCGCTCTACCAGCTCCCAGGCCTTGAGCATGTAGTCAAGAGCCGTAGGTGCATCTCCATGTTCCAGATAGTACTTACCAACAACTATATATGTCTGTGACTCGTCGAACACATAACCGCCATCGTGGAAATCCTTCAACGCCTTCTCAGCCATAACGAGTAGCGCACTATCGCCCCCAATACTGTCGGGCACGCCGGTCAGTTCACGCAGATAAGCCATGCGGCTGGGACGCTCAGTGCCATGATGAAGCATATCATAGACCAACGAGGTCAGTGCCTTGCCGCCAAGATGGCGGTTGCCGATACGGTAAGAAATAGAAACCGCACGAAGGAGGTTCTGAGTGTTTTCCTCGCTGAGCTTGCCGGTGGTGTTGCGTGCATTGCCGATGAGGAAATAGTACGTAGCCCTGTGTCTATCATCAATGTCGGTCTCCATCAGCGGTTCCACCTTGCGAAGCCACATGCTACCCTCGCCTTCCTCACGCAGATAGTAGTGGTAGACGCTCTGGGCACAGTAATAATCAATAAGAGTCTCATGCCATACCTTCAGGATGAAGTCATCCATTGTTCCCTGCTCATCCTCAAGGCGTTCAATACATTCCTGTGCATCAGTGGAATAGACATAGAATTCCCTATTAGCGCTACGGCGCATAGAGACATTCATCATGCCCACATCGGCACGCAGTCGCAGAAGAGTATTCTTAGACTTCCAACGGACTACATTGTAGAGGCTGTCAGCAGATTTCAAGTTCATCTGCCGAAACAGCCCATCCGCTTTCTCTACATAACCTTCATACAAATTCCAAGCCTCACGTTCATCGTCTTTCTGCGAAGAACATGACACAACTAACAGGAATAATATGTAGACTAAATACTTGATAATTTTCTAATTATGAATTAAACCACCTCACTCTTCGTTCATTTTCTTTCTGTATTCCACAGGTCCAACACCTTCTTTGGACTTGAACCACTTGCCAAAATAAGACTGGTTGGGGAAATTCAACAATTCCGATACCTCCTTCACCGCCTTGTCGGTATCGGTCAGAAGCCGTCGGGCTTCGCTCAACAACGACATAGTAATCCAATAGCTCGGATTATGTCCGGTTCGGCTCTTGACCACATAGGAGAAATAGCGGATTGACAGAAACTGGCGTTCAGCGTAATAGTTCACCTCATGCTCCACTCTGTGCATATCTTTCAGATGCACAAAGAAGTCCTGAACAATAGAGTCACGACGGTCAACGGTATTCTTCAACCGTTTATCCTCACCACTGAAGGCAATGATAATCTGCAGGGCAAGACATTCCCTCACACTCTCAAGCTGCTGTCTTCCCAACTGCCACAGACGGCGTTCGCCATTGCGTGAATAGTTGTCCACACGCTCCGACAACTGCACAAACAGTCTGATGAACGCCAACGTACCCTCAAGCATATCGTCGTCGAGTTTAATAAGCGGACTCAGACGAGTATCGAGCAGGCTGCGCACATCACTCACTTTCATCAGCAGAGGGCTAACAGTCTCAAGATCAACCGTTATCACAATACCTTCGAGGTCTTCTGAACGTTCTTTTATAATAATGGATGCGTTAGGAAAATAAATACACATTTCCCCAGGCTTCATTTCGTAGTTCACTCCATCGAGAACAAACTTCACTCTACCTTTCTGTAAAAGGAAAATCCCTGACTTGTCAGCACGAATAGGATTGTCACTTATTGCAAACATATCGTCTGCATTACCCATAACTCTATAAAAACCGACGTCCGACATTGGCAACTATATTGAGATGTATTTAGTTAGGAATAGAATCTATTGTTTTGAATTTGGAATAATATCCATGCAAAGTTACTATTTTTTTTAAAACACAAGAACTGCAAAAGATTTTTTTACACAAAAAGCACAAAAGCATAAAAATATGACTATTTTTAAGTAAAAGGTGTAAAAAGCTACAAAGTGAACGTAAAATAGTACCAAAGCAACAATTGTGGAACAATTTAATTCTCTATCTTTGCAAAGAAAATGAAAAACTTAGCTTCAAAGTAAGAAATCATAATTATAATTAACCCATAAAACAATTAACAACTTCAACTCATGCAGCACACAAGTGGATGTAAAAGTGGATTGATTCTGGCAATGCTCTTTGTCATTGCAGCAATTATGAACAGTTGTTCCAAGAAACAGGAACAGACAGAGGATGTTAGTTTCGTAAAAACGGCAAAAGTAGAAAGCGTAGGTGAACTCTCGAGCCTCACATACCCTGGAAAAACACGCAGCGCGGAACAGGTGAACGTTGCATTCCGTGTCAGTGGTCCCATCAACCGAGTCTATGTAAAGGAAGGTGACTACGTTCGCAAGGGAGGACTTATTGCCGAGATGGACAATCGAGACTACAAAGTGCAGTTGTCTGCCACACAGGCTGAGTATGAATTAGTGAAAAGTGACGCCGAGCGCGTAATAGCCTTGTGGAACGAGGGCAACACTACAGCCTCGAACTACGACAAGGCCCGCTATGGTCTTCAGCAGATTACAGAAAAACTGGCCAACCACCGCAACCAGCTTGCAGACACTAAGCTCTATGCCCCTATCAGCGGATATGTTCAGCAGAAGATGCATGAGGCTGGAGAAACCGTTGCTGCAGGCATGCCAGTTGTCAGCATGTTCAGCAACAGCGATCCGGAAATAGAGATTTTCGTTCCAGTATCAGATTACACACGTCGCGACGACTTAGTCAAGGCTTCGTGTTCATTCGACGTTATCCCTGGTGAGTCTTTTCCATTGGTTGTTTCGAGCTACAGTAAGGAGGCCAATGCAAGTCAGCTCTACGCTGTGAGATTGAAGATTAAGGGTAATTACGACAAGAGCAAGATCACTCCAGGTATGACCACTATGGTTTATGTGGACTACAGAACCTTGGGCGAAGGTGCAGGTAGTTCGGTGATGAACAAGATTCCCGCATCGGCTGTGCTGCATGTGGGCGAAGAAAATATAGTATATGTGCTTAATGAGAAAAACGGCATCATAAAGAAGAGAATCGTGACTATTGTCCGATTGGACATGCACGGCAACGCCCTTATCTCCGAAGGTCTTGAAACAGGTGAAATCGTAGTATGTGCAGGTGTTCGCAACCTCAAGGACGGAGAAAAGGTTAAGGAATTGCCAAAAACGTCTAAAGACAACGTAGGAGGGCTGTTATGATGGATCTGTCTACAATAGCCTTAAACAACAGAAAACTTGTAACGTTTTTTGTCTTATGCCTCGTCGTAGGAGGTTTTGTCAGCTATCTGGACATGCCAAAGCTGGAAGACCCCGCTATCAAAGTGAAGCAGGCAATGGTGGTGACCACATATCCTGGAGCTTCAGCTCATGAAGTAGAGCTGGAAGTGACAGACCTTCTCGAAAAAAGCATCAGGGAAATGTCGAGCGTGGCGAATGTTCAAAGCCAGTCGATGGCAGACCTGAGCCTCATCACCGTAGAACTGAAGACCACCACCAAGGATGCCGATGTAGAGCAGCAATGGGATATGCTTCGCCGCAAGGTGAGCAACGCTGCCCATGGTCTGCCTTCGGATGCCAACACTCCAATTGTGAAGGACGACTTCGGCGATGTCTATGGTATGTTCTACGCCCTCAAGGCTGACGGACTTAGCGACAGGGAAATGTCTGACTATGCCGAACTAGTCAAGCGAGGAGTAATGGAAATTGAGGGTGTGGCACGTGTGGACATCTACGGCAAGCGGGAAGAATGTATCTACATTGAGATGAGCCAGGACAAGATGGCAAACCTCGGCGTGATGCCTACCGAAGTGATCCAAACCCTCTCGGGACAGAACAAAACTGCCTATTCGGGGTATTACAACAACGGAGACCGCAGGGTAAGAGTTACTGTCAGCGACCGTTTCAAGAACGTGGAAGACATAGCAGCAATGCTCATTCAGGGGCACAACGACGAACAGCTGCGAATCAGCGATATTGCACGTGTCTATAAAGGATATGCCTCCCCTACCCGCAACGAGATGTTCCGTGACGGGGAAAGGGCTTTGGGACTTTCTATCGCCTGCCAGAGCGACAAGGACATTGTAAAGGTAGGTGCACAGGTTGAGAAGAAGATTGAGAAACTTCAGAAAGGCATGCCCTTAGGTGTGGAATTCGACAAGGTATTCTACCAGCCTGAGCGAGTAAGTTCCGCCTTGAACTCATTCCTCATCAACCTGCTTGAATCTGTACTCATTGTGGTGATTGTGCTTATCTTCACCATGGGACTGAAATCAGGAATTATCATCGGTATGAGCCTCGTGACAATCGTGTTCGGCTCACTCATGATGCTTAACATATACGACGGTACGCTTCAGCGAGTAAGCCTTGCCTCCTTCATTGTAGCAATGGGTATGCTGGTTGACAACGCCATAGTGATAGTTGACGGAATCCTCATCGACATGAAGATGGGCAAGCCGCGCAAGGAAGCCCTTACCGCCATAGGCCGAAAGACAGCCATGCCGCTGCTGGGAGCAACCCTCATTGCCATCCTGGCATTCTGGCCAATCTTCCTCAGTCCCGACACAGCAGGAGTATATGTGCGTGACCTCTTCATAGTAATGTGTGTCTCTCTCCTTCTCTCATGGGTATTGGCTCTGACTCATGTTCCATTAATGGCAGACCGCATGCTCAAAACCGACAAGACAGAGAACCAGGCTGGCGAATCGTCGAAAATGTACCAGGGATGGAGCTATACCATTCTCACACGTGTGCTGCACTTCGGACTTCGTCACAGAATGGTAACCGTAAGCATGAGCATTGTGCTGCTGGCTCTGAGTGCCTTCGGCTATCGTTTCCTGAATCAGGCTTTCTTCCCCGACATGGAATACGACCAGCTGTACATGGAGTACAAACTGCCTGAGGGAACCAACTACACACAAGTAGAGAAAGACCTCAAGGAAATCAGTGAATATCTCAAGACTCGCAAGGAAATTACACATATTACCACCAGCATTGGAGGTACGCCAAGCCGTTACAACCTCGTAAGAAGCATTGCCACTCCTTCGCTTGCCTACGGAGAGCTGATTATTGACTTCACGTCGCCTTCAGACCTCGTTGACAACATAGAGGACATACAGGCAGAGCTTAATGCCCGATACCCGGACGCATACATCAAGCTCAAGCGCTACAACCTCATGTTCAAGAAATATCCGATAGAGGCTTGTTTCAGCGGTCCCGATCCTGCGGTACTGCACCAACTTACGGACAGTGCGCTCAGTATAGTCAGAAATAACCCTGATGTATATCTGGGAACGACCGACTGGGAACCCAAAGTACCAGTTATTACAGTTGACTACGACCAGGCTACAGCCCGAATCAACGGACTTAGCCGCAGCGATGTGTCCACTTCCATCATGGCGTATACAGGCGGAATACCCATCGGTACTTTCTACGACGGTATTCATCCCGAGAACATCTACATGAAATGTACCGATGATGAAGGAAACGACATAGAACGCCTCGACAACGTAGCCGTATTCGGTTTGCTGCCCAATATCCATAAAATCATGAACCGGTCTACCATCCAGGGACTTCTGACAGGAACTATATCCAAGGAAGAAATCATAAGCAGCATTATTCAGACCACTCCTCTCAAACAGGTTGCAAAGAAAATCAACATTGATTGGGAAGAGCCAGTAGTGATGCGCTACAACGGACAGCGTTCACAGAGAGTGCAATGTTCTCCAAAGCCAGGAGTGGGAACAGAAGTGGCTCGCAGATCCATAGCAAAGCAGATTGAGAACATCCAGTTGCCAGCAGGTTACAGCCTGTCGTGGGAGGGCGAGAAAAAGGCCAGCGACCAGAGCATCAAATACCTGTTCAACGGATTCCCTATCGCCATCATTATCATGATTATCATCCTGCTGATGCTGTTCAAGGATTTCAAGAAACCGGCAATTATTTTCTGCTGTATTCCTCTTATCCTTATCGGAGTAATACCTACAGTCCTGCTCACAGGCAAACCGTTCGGATTCGTGGCAATTGTAGGTGTGCTCGGACTTATCGGTATGATGATTAAGAACGGAATTGTGCTGATGGATGAGATCACCCTCAACATAGAAAACGGTATGCGTCCACGTGCCGCACTCATTCAGAGCAGCAAGAGCCGTCTTCGTCCTGTGATGATGGCATCGCTCACAACCATCCTCGGTATGATACCGCTTATCCCGGATGCCATGTTCGGGAGTCTTGCCGTAACAATCATGGGAGGTCTGTTCGTGGGTACACTCATCACCCTCATCTTCATTCCTGTACTCTACGCAATGTTCTTCAAAATCAAATAAGTCATGAAACGATACTATATACTTATCATATTGTGCCTGGCAGTAGGGCGCAGCATGGCACAGCAGGTAATCACTCTTACTGAGGCTCGCAATGCTGCACTCACAGCCAATAAGGATATCAAGAAGGCAAACCTCACACTAGAGCAGACAAAATACGATATCCAGTCGTATAAGAGTCTGTTCTATCCACGCATCAACCTTATGGCAGGAGATATCTATTCCAATGCCAGCGGCAACCTCGCAATTTCAGGAGGTCACCTGCCTATCTACACTTACAATGCTGCACTCGGTACTTATGTACCAAACGTGACTGTGAACAGCGATGGAAGCTATACTCTTAACCAGTATGCAGACTTCCCCGACCAGAAGCTTAAGTTCAAGATGAAGAACCTGTTCATGGGTGGAGTCGGACTTACCCAACCGCTCTATATGGGCGGAAAGATCACAGCTGCCTACAAGATGGCAACACTTGGAAATATGATGGCATCGGAGAATATCCGTCTGTCGGAAGACCAGGTGATTGTCAACACTGATGAAGCATATATACTTGCAGTAAGAGCAAAAGAACTAGCATCGGTGGCAGAGAGCTACAAAACTCTCTTGGTTGAGCTTCAGAAGAATGTGGATGCTGCAGTTGTGCATGGAATGAAGACCCGCAACGACCAGTTGAAGGTGGCGGTCAAGCTCAATGAAGCATCGTTGGCTATTCAGAAAGCTAACAATGCCTACAGACTTGCAAAGATGAACCTCTGCCACGTCATCGGGCTTCCTCTGGACTCAGACATTGAGGTGGACAGCAATATAGAATCAAACCTTACTTTGACAGAGATAAACACAACCGGAGCTTCCATAGAGCGTGTACCTGAGCATACCATTCTGCAATATCGCACCGACATTGCTTCGCAGCAGGTAAAACTCACCAAGAGCGACTACCTTCCTAACATAGCCCTGCTTGGCGGTTACACTTATGCCAATGGCGGAGAACTGGCAGGGAAGAAGTTTATTGACACCGGTTCGGCTTACGTGGGAGTAACTCTGAAGATGCCTCTGATCACCTTTGGAGAAAGATCAAGCAAAATCAAGTCTGCACGAGCAAAACTACAGATTGCCCAACTTGACCAAATGGATGCCGATGAGAAGCTAACCCTCCGACTTGCACAAAGCATAAACATTCTGGAAGAGGCAAAGACAGAACTTCTGCTTACCGAGAATTCTCTCTTGCAGGCAGAAGAGAACATGAAGCAGTCAAAGCAGCTCTACGAAGTAGGTATTGAGCCTCTCTCGGACTACTTAGACGCACAGGCTCTGTGGCAGAAAGCAAGCGCAAATCATATTGACGCACGCTGTCAGCTACTACTCTCTCAAACAAAGTATCTGCAAGCGAGCGGTTCATTGAAGTAAGACTATGAACGAAAATCCTAACATAACCATACGAGGTGCGCGTGTCAACAATCTGAAAAATATCAGCGTTGACATACCACGCGACATATTCATCGTTGTCACCGGTGTGAGCGGCAGCGGTAAGTCCAGCCTGGCCTTCGACACACTCTACGCAGAAGGGCAACGACGCTACGTGGAAAGCCTCAACACCTATGCACGGCAATTCCTCGGTAGGATGCACAAGCCAGAGTGCGACTTCATAGAAGGAATTCCACCGGCAATAGCCATTGAGCAGAAAGTCACAAGCCGCAATCCACGTTCTACAGTAGGTACGTCAACCGAAATATACGACTATCTGCGCATGCTTTTTGCCCGTGTAGGACGCACTTACTCCCCCATCAGCGGGAAGGAAGTCACCCACCACACTGTCACGACTATAACACAGGCCATTACCGAGCTGCCTGAAGCCACACGCATCATGCTCTTCGCTCCTATCACTCTACAGGAAGGACGTACCATGGAGCAGCAGGTAGAGATATACAACAAGGAAGGCTACACACGCATAGAACAGCTCAAGTCCGACGACGGCACCGTAAAGCCACATCTGCTCATAGACCGCATTGTGGTACGCCACGACCAGAGCACAGTTGACCGTCTGTCGGAATCGCTACGCACAGCCCTCTACGAAGGGCACGGCAAATGTGCGGTAGCACTGCTCAATGACAAGACCGACATTTCAAAAATAGAATACTACTCCACCCTTTTTGAAGCCGACGGCATGACTTTTGAGGAACCGTCGGAATACCTTTTCTCCTTCAATTCCCCAATGGGAGCATGTCCCGAGTGTGAGGGATTCGGGCAGGTGATAGGCATAGACGAGCATCTGGTCATTCCCAATCCCGAACTGAGCGTGATGGACGGAGCTGTGATTTGCTGGCGTGGAGAGAAAATGGGTGAATGGAAGAAAGAATTCATCCGCAGGGCTGAGCGAAACAACTTCCCTATATTCACGCCTTACTACGGTCTTACCGAGGAACAGAAATCCCTGCTTTGGCACGGACGTCCCGGTGAAGACCTGACCAACAGCATCTGCATTGATGCATTCTTTGAGATGCTGCGTCAGAACCAGTATAAGATTCAATACAGGGTGATGCTCGCTCACTACCGCGGTAAGACCACCTGTCCTAAATGCAAGGGCAGTCGTCTGCGTCATGAAGCCGGTTATGTGAAGATAGGCGGGAAAAACATCATGGAACTCATTGACATGCCTATCTCCAACCTGCGAGATTGGTTTGCCAACCTGCAGCTCAATGAGCACGACAACCAGATAGCCAAACGGTTGCTCACCGAAATCAGAAGCCGTCTGGAATTCCTCTGCGATGTAGGATTGGAATACCTCACGCTAAACCGCAAAAGCAATACCCTCTCAGGTGGTGAGAGCCAGCGCATCAACCTCACGTCAAACCTCGGCAGCAGCCTTGTCGGTTCACTCTACATCCTCGACGAACCAAGCATAGGTCTGCATCCACGTGACACACAACGTCTGATATCAGTTCTCCAGAAGCTCAAAGATGCAGGAAACACGGTCGTGGTGGTTGAGCACGACGAGGAAATCATGCGAGCTGCAGACTATATCATCGACATTGGTCCCGATGCAGGAAGGAACGGAGGAGAGATAGTGTGGCAGGGAGATGCTTCTGACGTGGAGAAATACCAAAGCCACGAAATTCCATCCGACATCCATTCCCACACACTGGACTATCTTACACATAGGGAAATTATTGAAGTGCCTAAGTCCCGACGTCCATGGAACAACTATATTGAGATCAAGGGAGCACGTGAGAACAACCTCAAGGGCATAGATGTGAAATTCCCGCTCAATGTCCTGACTGCGGTCACAGGAGTCAGCGGTAGTGGCAAGTCCACACTTATTCGTGACATTCTCTACCCTGCCATGAAACGCCAACTCGATCAGATAGCCGATCGTCCGGGTATTCATTCTGCACTGACCGGTGACTTGGACATGATAACAAAAATCGACTTTGTTGACCAGAATCCTATCGGAACTTCCTCCAGAAGCAATGCAGTCACCTACACAGGAGCATACGACGAAATCCGCAAACTCATGGCTTCGCAGCAGCTGTCGAAGCAGATGAACTACACTCCTGCCTATTTCTCATTCAACCAGGAAGGCGGACGCTGTGAGGAATGTAAGGGTGAAGGTACAGTAACTGTGGAAATGCAGTTCATGAACGACCTCGTCCTCGAATGTGAGTCCTGCCACGGGAAACGATTCAAGGACGACATTCTCGAGGTGAAGTACTTTGATCAGAACATCTACGACATCCTCAACATGACTGTGAACCAGGCTGTGGAATTCTTTACCGAACACGGTCAGAAGAAAATAATCCAGAAACTACGTCCACTGCAGGATGTAGGACTGGGATATATCAAGCTCGGACAGAACTCGTCATCACTCTCCGGTGGTGAGAACCAGCGTGTCAAGCTCGCCTACTACCTTAGCCAGGAAAAGACATCACCCACTCTTTTCATTTTCGACGAACCGACCACAGGTCTTCACTTCCACGACATCAAACGTCTGATGGCAGCCTTTAGCGCTCTTATCAGCCGCGGACATACAGTGATTGTTATCGAACACAACATAGATGTCATCAAGTGTGCTGACCATATCATCGACCTCGGACCTGAAGGCGGTTTGCAAGGCGGGGAGATAGTAGTTCAGGGAACCCCGGAGCAAGTAGCTCAGTGTCCACAATCCTTCACAGGTAAATTTCTTAAAGAAAAATTACGGTAATGTGATGGTTTTTTCCGTCTGAAATTATTAAATTTGCAGAAAGAATATCAATTAGTATTCTTCATTAAAGAATTATTCATTATTTATTCTTCATTCATCATTAATATAAGTGAGCAACTACCAAGTTTCAGCACGGAAATACCGTCCCGTAACCTTCGACAGTGTTGTGGGACAATCGGCATTGACTACCACACTCAAGAACTCCATTAAGTCAGGACGACTGGCTCATGCATATCTCTTCTGTGGTCCTCGAGGCGTAGGTAAAACCACCTGCGCACGTATTTTTGCCAAAACCATCAACTGCCTTCATCCCGATCCTGTCACGGGCAATGCTTGTGAGGAATGTGAGTCATGCAAGGCGTTCAACGAACAGCGTTCATACAACATCCACGAACTTGATGCTGCATCGAACAACGGAGTTGAAGACATCCGTCAGCTCATTGAGCAAGTCAACATTCCGCCACAGATAGGCAAGTACAAAGTGTTTATCATCGATGAGGTTCACATGCTCTCCACAGCAGCCTTCAACGCCTTTCTCAAGACACTGGAGGAACCGCCTGCACACGCTATATTCATTCTTGCCACCACGGAGAAGCACAAACTTCTCGCCACGATACTCTCACGCTGTCAGATTTATGACTTCAACCGCATGACGGTTCAGGACATCGTGGGGCATCTCCAACGTGTGGCTGAGCAGGAAGGCATCACATACGAAAATGAAGCCCTTAATGTCATTGCCCAGAAAGCTGACGGAGGAATGCGCGACGCACTTTCCATCTTCGACCAGGTAGCAAGTTTCTGCCAGGGAAATATCACCTACAAGCAAACAATCGACGACCTTAACGTTCTTGACTACGAATACTATTTCCGCCTCGTTGACTACTTCTCAGAAAACAAAATTCCTGAGATAATCCTTACTCTCAACGAGATTCTGAGCCGCGGATTCGATGCTCAGCATTTCATTGGCGGTCTTAACACCCACCTTCGCAATCTGCTCATCAGCCGCGATGAATCTACAGTTAAGCTGCTTGAGACAAGCGACGATGTGCGTCAGCGCTACATTGAGCAGTCAAAGAGGCTGCAGCCACGATTCATCTATGCAGCCATCCGCAAATGCACCGATTGCGACCTCAGCTACCGACAGAGCCAGAACAAACGTCTGTTGGTAGAACTCACCTTGATTGAGATTGCCCAGTGTGCCAGCGGTACCGACGACGCATTGCCTTCTGGGCGTCGCCCTACGAAGAATATACTCAAACCCATCTTCTCTGCTTTAACAAGTGCTAAGGCAGAGACAAAGGAATCAGCTACTTCGCAGGCTCAGACTCCTTCTCAAACTCAGGTTACGACTCAGCAAACGACCAAGGTTCAGGCTCAACCACAAGTTAAGCCTCAAATCTCCGTTCGTCCTCAAGCCAGACCTGTAGTTTCTCATTTACAGTCTTCATCTTTCTCTATCAAAGCACAAGCCCAAAATCAGGCTCCCTCTGCTGCCCCATCCCATTCCGTATTCACAAATACGTCATCTGGAGCGAACATCAAAGCTCCTGCTAATCTTCGCCTCACTCAGGACTCGCTGGAAGATCAGTGGTTAAATTACGCTGACATGCTTCCAATAGAAGACACAGCCCTTGCACAGAGAATGCGAAATATTGAGCCTGTACTCAACGGAGACACCATCTGTCTTACGGTTGAGAACAAGAATTCCGAAGCTCAGTTCAGGCAAGTGAGCATGCAGATTACAGACTGGTTTCGTAAGTTATTCAACAATCCCTCGCTGACATTGGCAATTACCGTCAATGTACCTACCGAAAGCAAGGTTCTGCTTTCAAAGGGTGAACAATATAAAATAATGTGTAAGGAGAACAGTGCTCTCGAAAAATTACGAGAGGCATTCGACTTGATTATTGGGTAAAAAAACTTCTCTTGGACTTAAAAACACATACAAGTATGTATTTTCTTTTCCAAGAGAAGTTCTTGTGATCCGGAAGGGATTCGAACCCTTGACCCACAGCTTAGAAGGCTGTTGCTCTAATCCAACTGAGCTACCGGACCATCCTTTTTTACCAACCCTTTCGAGTTTGCGGCTGCAAAGTTACAAAAAAAATATTATAAATTACAAATTATAAATTATAAATTATTCCACTACGATTGGTTTGTACTTCGGTACGAGTGACTTCATTACCACCCAACCTATGAGGTATGCAACTGCACAGACGCAGAAGATTACGAAGTAACCGGCTGGTTTACCTTCGAATCCGAAGAAATGCATGTTGGTCTCGCCTGCATAAACAAAGAGGTCACCAGCCACCCACTGCAGTATCATGGAACCAACACCTCCAGCCATACCACCAATACCAGTAATTGTGGCAACCGCTGATTTTGGGAACATATCGCTTACAGTTGAGAAGATATTAGCCGACCAACTCTGGTGTGCAGCACCACCAATACCGATAAGGATTACAGGAAACCAAGGAGAGATAGTTCCGAGAGGCTGAGCCAGCAGAACCACAAGTGGGAAGAATGCAAAGATAAGCATTGCCTGCATACGGGCAGCGTATGGATTCTTTCCTGTCTTATTTATGATTATGGTTGGCAGCTTTCCACCATAGATAGAGAGCATAGTGACAAGATAGAGCGAGAAAATCAGGAGCATTCCCAGCGGATCTGTTGTCTTGATACCGAACTGAGTATTCAGGTACGATGGAGTCCAGAAGAGGAAGAACCACCAAACACCATCGGTCATGAACTTACCGAAGGCAAACGCCCAAGTCTGCTTGAACTTGAAACAATCGAGGAAGGAGAGTTTGGGTTCGTTGTCGGCAACAACTGCATCCTTAGTCACATTGGCAAGGTCGTCCTGATCCTGTTCAATGTAAATAAGCTCTGCCTGATTCACATGCTTGCTCTTTGCTGGTGGTGCATAGAGGAAAATCCAGAGTCCAGCCCAGATGAAACCAAGCGCACCAATCACGATGAACGCCATTTCCCATCCGAAAGCCTTGGCAAGTGGTGGAATCGATATAGGAGCAATCAAAGCACCGATAGATGCTCCGGAATTGAAGATCGATGTGGCGAACGCACGGTCGCGCTTAGGGAAGTATTCAGCAGTCACCTTAATCGCTGCAGGGAAGTTACCAGCTTCTCCAAGTGCCAGTATGCATCGGGCAAAGAGAAAGGCATACATAGACACAGTAGCTATAATTACCGCTGTATCGCCTACTGCCTGTATAAGGTCAGCCTTACCACCAAGTCCAAGCCATCCTTCTGTAAACACGCCGCAGAAAGCATGGAGACATGCGCCTAAGCTCCATACTACAATTGCCCAGATATAACCTTTCTTGGTTCCCATCCAGTCGATAAATCTGCCTGCAAAAAGCATACAGATAGCATAGACAATGGAGAAGATGGAAGTAATCTTGCCGTAGTGCGATTCATCCCAGTGGAATTCAGGTTTGATAAATTCATCCCAAGTGAGTGAAAGAACCTGTCTGTCCAGGTAGTTCACCGTAGTTGCAAAGAACAGCATTGCACAAATCACCCATCGGTAATTTGTCATTTTTGATGTTTGTAAAGAAGCCATAAATAGTTTGTATGAATTAAGGTATTGTTATTCAGTGGCTGCAAAGTTAGTGATTATTGTTGAAAGGGAAAGAAGTTACGGCTGATTTTTTCTTGATTTCGAGCCATTCTTCCCTTGTCGTCTGGATATCGACGCCGCAACTCTGTCCTTTGAAAGAAGGAATTGGAGGATTTTCCTTGACCAGTCGCAAATGTATGGCGCTGATGGCGGGAAAGTTCTCAAAGACCGCCTCAATCACTCTCCCTGCAACATGTTCCACGAGTTTTGACCTCGTCTGCATTTCCTTTTCCACCACGGCATAGATGCCTGAATAGTCAAGGGTATCGTCTATGTCGTCACTAATCATTGCCTTGGTAAAGTCGGTAGTCAGTTGTAGATCTACCGTATACCATGCACCCACGGTGTGCTCCATTGGCAACACACCATGAGTGGCAAAGATACGTATTGAATTAAGTAAAATCTTCATTGTTTATCCGCATTTGCTTGCACCGCAGTCCTTGCAGATGAGGCAGCCTTCCTGATAAACGAGGCTTTCGTGTCTGCAGACAGGGCATTTCTGTCCCTTGGCTTCAGTTCCATCCTGAACATATTTCTTCAGAGCACGTTCCACACCGTTCTTCCAAGTATTGATGCTCTCGTCGTCGAGCGAGAGTGAGCCGATGAGCTTGAGTACGTTGGTCAGAGGCATACGGTAGCGGAGCACTCCTGAGATGAGTTTTGCGTAGTTCCAGTATTCCTTGTTGAACTTCTCCGACAGACCTTCAATGGTAGTCTTGTAACCGCGGCGGTTGACAAACTGGAAGTCGTAGCGCTTAACTCCGTTCTCATCAAGACTCTTGATGATATGTCCTGAGGTCACGGTCTTAGGCAATGCGATTCCGTCCTCGTCGTCGAGAACACCGGTGAATATCTCGTATGGATAGCCGTCGAGCAGACCCACAAAAGCAACCCACTTCTCCTTGTTGTTCTGGAAACGAACCACGTCACATTCTAGGCTTACGGGACGAACTTCGGTCACAACCGGTGGTGTGCAGTCGCAGTCCTTGTCTTTCTTCTTATTCTTGTCGGTAGAGATAAGCACTCCGGCGCGTGAACCGTCACGATAGACAGTACAGCCCTTACATCCGCAACGCCATGCCTCAACATAGAGTTCGCCCACCAGTTCCTCGCTCACGTTGTTCGGGAGGTTGATGGTCACGGAAATGGAGTGGTCAACCCACTTCTGTATTGAACCCTGCATCTTCACCTTTTCCTTCCAGTCCACATCGTTGGCTGTAGCCTTGTAGTAAGGAGACTTCTGCACGAGTTCATCGATTTCCTCCTGAGTATATCGTTTTTTGGTGTCGTAGCCGTTTACCTTCATCCATGTGAGGAACTTAGGATGGTATACTATGTATTCCTCGAAAGAATCACCTGTTTCGTCAACAAAATCCACATGCACGTTAGTGTCGTTGGGGTTCACCTTGCGACGACGCTTGTAAACAGGCTTGAACACAGGTTCAATACCGCTTGTTGTCTGCGTCATGAGCGATGTGGTGCCGGTTGGAGCAATTGTCAGACAGGCAATGTTGCGACGACCGTAGTGTCTCATGTCATCATACAAGGCTGGATCCACACGCTTGATGCGATTGATAAACGGATTATTCTTTTCACGCTCAGCATCATATATGTCGAAGGCACCGCGCTCCTTAGCCATGACCACTGATGAGCGATAAGCCTCTATAGCTACGTTCTTGTGGATGTCAGTTGAGAAATAAGTAGCTTCAGGAGTACCATAAGTCAGGCCCATAGCGGCTATCATATCTCCTTCGGCTGTAATGCCCACACCTGTGCGGCGTCCACGACTACTCTTGTCATATATCTTCTCCCAAAGATGGCGTTCGCTGCCCTTCACCTCTTCACTCTGAGGATCTGAATCCACTTTCTTCAGTATGAGTTCTATCTTCTCCAACTCAAGGTCGATGATGTCGTCCATTATTCTCTGAGCCAGAGCCACATGCTTGCGGAAGAGTTCGTAATTGAAGCGTGCCTGCTTAGTAAACGGATTGTCCACGTAAGAATAGAGGTTAATGGCCAACAGACGGCATGAATCATAAGGGCAGAGAGGAATCTCACCACAAGGGTTGGTAGAGATGGTTCTGTAGCCAAGGTCGGCATAGCAGTCGGGAACAGACTCTCTGATGATAGTGTCCCAAAAGAGGACTCCTGGTTCGGCACTCTTCCAAGCGTTGTGAACAATTTTCTTCCACAGCGCGCTTGCGTCGATATCCTTCTCCCAGATTGGTTTGTCGCTATCAATTGGAAACTGCTGTCTATACGGTTTTCCCTCAAGGGCATCTTTCATGAATTCATCGTCAATACGTACCGACACATTTGCACCAGTCACCTTGCCCTCAGTCATCTTGGCATCAATAAACGCCTCTGCATCGGGATGCTTAATGCTTACGGATAGCATCAGCGCACCGCGACGTCCATCCTGAGCCACCTCACGAGTGGAGTTGCTGTATCGTTCCATGAAAGGCACAAGCCCAGTGCTGGTCAGCGCAGAGTTCTTCACCGGCGATCCCTTCGGACGGATGTGAGAGAGGTCATGACCTACTCCACCTCTGCGCTTCATCAGCTGCACCTGTTCCTCATCAATTTTAATGATTGCTCCATAGGAGTCAGCGTTTCCGTCCAGTCCTACAACGAAGCAGTTGCTGAGCGAAGCCACCTGGAAATTGTTACCGATTCCTGTCATTGGGCTGCCGGCAGGAACGATGTACTTGAAGTGATCCAACAGATCGAACACCTGCTGAGCCGACATCGGATTAGGATACTTTTGCTCGATACGTGCAATCTCGTTGGCTATACGCCAGTGCATGTCCTCTGGGGACTTCTCGTAGATTTTGCCATACGAGTCTTTCATAGCGTATTTGTTTACCCAAACACGGGCAGCGAGTTCGTCGCCGCAAAAATACGCAAGCGAGGCTTCAAATGCCTCATCGTAGGTATATGTTTTCTGTGCCATTAATAAAAAGTAATATTTAGTGTAGCGTTGAAATGAATCGCAAATAATATACGGTGAACAGCATGACTGTTAACCGTACATTTCATTTACTTTGCAAATCTACAAGTCTTTTTTTGATTTTCAAAATTTTTCAAAATAATATTTTTGTAAAACTATCACTTTTCCAAATATTTTTTTACATTGCTAATTATCAGTATTTTATCAAATTCACTTCAATCAAAAAGTTATCCAACACGAACAACATTGCTGTACATCAGAGCCTTTGCAATTTCACTTTTCAAAGCAACAAATTTGTCTCCTTTGCCACAATCAAATCTCTATTCCCAAAAGTGAAAATTTCCTTTAATACGCTTTTTACCCCATGTATCTTGTATTATTGAAAACATATTGATAACTTTGCAGAAATCAATTAAGAATCATGAAACATTTCTTCCTTACTATTTGTCTGATGCTGGGTGCATCTCTTGCACAGACTGTTAGTGCTCAACAACTGGCGTTTCCCGACGCAAAGGGTTGGGGACGATTCGCTACAGGCGGACGCAACGGAAGCGTCTACCACGTTACTAACCTCAACGATAGCGGAACGGGGTCGCTGCGTGACGCTGTGAGTCAGCCAAACCGCATCGTGGTGTTCGATGTGTCAGGCGTGATAAAGATCAGTTCACGCATCACGTTTGCCAAGAACCTATACGTGGCTGGACAGACCGCTCCAGGAGAAGGAGTAATTGTCTATGGCGACGGAGTGTCGTTCTCTGGTGCCGACAACATCATTGTGCGCTACATGAAGTTTCGCATGGGCAAGGGCGGTTCGTCGGGCAAGGACGCTGCAGGTATAGCCAACGGCACGAATATGATTTTCGACCACTGTTCCATAGCCTGGGGACTGGACGAGACTTTTTCTATCAACTGGGATAACAAGGGTACGGCTCCTGCAGACATCACCATCTCCAACTGCATCGTAGGTCAGGGGCTCCTCACCCACTCTGCCGGAGGGCTGATTCAGGCTGACCGTATTTCTCTCTACCGCAATTTCTACTGCGACAACGATACCCGCAACAACAAGATAAAGGGTACAAACCAATATGTGAACTGTCTGGTGTACAACTGGAAGAGCGGCTGCTACCTAATGGGAGGCGATTCGGAAGGCTATTCCTATGCTAACGCCACCAACAACCTCTTCATCAACGGACCTGCAGGAGGAGGCAATGCCATGACCGGTGCAAACGCCAAGTACCATATCTACGCAGCTGACAACTGGCAGGACCGCAATGTAGACGGTGTGTTCAGCCCCTACGAGATTCCTCACAGCGAATACTCCGGAGGACCTACCTTCGAGGTTTCTCCCTACAACTACCCAGAACTGCCTGCCTGGAAAGCCGTTCAGCTCATAGACTCACTGTTGCCTGAAGTGGGTGCGTCGCTACCATACCGCGACCTTGCCGACTACTACATGGTGCATCAAGTGAAGTCCTTCGGTACGGAAGGCGGAATCATCTCATCTGAATACCAGCTTCCTATCGGTGCTCCTACAGCGTGGACGGTGAAGTCTTTCACCAAACCAACCGATGCCGACGGTGATGGTATGCCTGATGCATGGGAAACAGCCAATGGTCTGAATCCGAACTTTAACGATGCAATGGTGATTTCTGCCAACGGCTATGCCAACATAGAGAACTACATAAATAGTCTGAGCATGGAGAACCGTACCCCATTCCTCCGCACACCCGTGCTCTTCGCAGCTACATCTGCAACCGACAAGAGCATCAGCCTACAGTGGTATGACTTCACCGAAGGCGAGGATGGATTCATCTTGGAAATGCAGAAGGGCGGAAAATGGGAAGAAGTAACCCGCATAGCAGCTGACACCGAAGCCTACACCCTCAAAGGGATGACCGAAGGAAACACATATCAGCTTCGAATGAAAGCATACAAGGGTGAAAATCTCTTCTCCGACTACACAGCTATACTTACCGCCAAGACACAACCCAAACAGGTGGAGATGGTGGATGTGGACAACTACGAAGCCGACTTTAGTTGGGGACTTGCAGAAGGTGAATGGAACCTTACCGATGCCAATTGGAACGGAAATGTCTACACAGACGGAACCAAAGTGCTCTTCAATCCTGAATCCAACGCCAGCATTACCGTCAAGGAGCAAGTAGCCCCCTTAGCCGTAGTTTTCAACTCTCCAGCAGACATCACCATCCAAGGCGACGGAGCAATCACAGGTTCCACATCAGTCAACAAGGCAGGCACAGGCGCTCTGACCGTGAATACTACCAATTCATATACAGGAGCAACCGTTCTGCACAATGGCACCTTCGCCTTCAACTCGCTGAAAGACGGAGAAACGGCAAGTGCCATAGGTGCGTCGTCTGAATTCGGTCAAAACTGGATATGGAACGGCGGCACATGGAACTACACCGGAGGCAACACCTCCACCAACCGCAGCGCCAATCTCTATGCCGACACAGAATTCGACGTGCAGAACACATCAGCAACAGTCACCATGAGCGGCAGGATTCAGGGCACAGGCAGCGTCACATTCGGCGGTAAGGGTACTGTGCAACCGACTTCATCGGCATTCTTCGGCTACGACGGACCAACCATTCTGCATGGCGGCAAACTCCACCTCGCATATCTCGGAAGCATAGAGGACAAGAAGCTCAATCTGGGTCAGAGCAGCAAACTGGTGCTCGCCGGAGGAACCTTCACTACAAAGGACGCCAACGACAACTACACCACATACACTATGCCCATAGAGGCTATGGAAGGCACAACTTCCGTCTTCGAGCCTTACCGCAACTGCTACATTGAAAGTCCGTTCACCGGCAGCGGAACTATTGACTTCCGAATCTCATGGGTACGCGAGTACCTGCAAGGCGACATGACTGGATTCTACGGACGACTCATAGGCGACGGCGTAGGTTCGTCAAACCAGTTGATGCTAAACACCAGCAAAGGTATGCCTAACGGAGTGGTAGAACTGAAAGGCAATATCATGATGATATACTGGCAGACCAACGGCGACCTGCACATAGGCGGACTCAGCGGCACTTCCAATTCCACTCTCGGCGGCTGTAGCAAACAGACATCAGGTCACAAGATGACTTGGCGCATAGGAGGTGCGAACACCGATGAAACCTTCGCAGGTATAATCAACAATAAAGCCAGCAATACCGCTGACAAATACGACGGCACTACAAACATCGTCAAGGAAGGCAGCGGTGATTGGAGACTCTCCGGCACAAATGTCTACACGGGAACCACAACCGTTGAGGGCGGTCGTCTCATCGTCAACGGCACACATACCACAGGCGGTGCCTACACCGTGAACAACGGAGCAACGCTTATGGGACGCGGCACCATCGGTTCGAAAGTCACAATTAAGGAAGGCGGTACTATCTGCCCAGGTGATACGAGCACACTCATCCCATACACTCTCAAACTCAACGGAGGTCTCACCGTCAACAAGAACGGGCAGATGGAATTCATCGTTACCAGGAAAGACTCACGCTGTTACAGCAACCGTTTGGAAATAACCGGAGCCTGCGTCATTAACGGAGCTACACTCGTCCTCAATATCAACAATGCGGCCGAAATTCCTGACGACACAGAGCTTATCCTCTTCTCCAAGCTGGGCACAGTGAGCGGAACCGGATTCACCACAATCATCCCTGCCCAGCCTTCAGAGACACAACTCTGGGACACCAGTACCCTGCTGACCAACGGTCGCATCCGTGTAGTAAATAAAGAAAAGGCTCTCGGAATCGAAAGCCTCAACTCGGATGCCTGTAATGACAGAGACAGTACCTACGATCTAAGCGGTCGCAAAGTATCTTCCTCTGCCAAAGGCATAGTGATAAAGAACGGGAATGTTTATTTTCTTTCGGGGAAATGATTGCCGAGACAACGCATCTGGCGCAGGATCTGTGACTGACGACGATACATATATCGCGATGGGTGGGCGCTGTTGAAGCGACGGGGATTGGGCAGCGATGCCGCAATCAGAGCACATTGCTCCCGCGTAAGTTGCTTGGCGCTACATCCGAAATGCTCTCGGGCGATGGCTTCTGCTCCATAGATGCCGTCGCCCATTTCTATGGTGTTGAGATAGACTTCCATGATGCGGTGTTTGTCCCACACACACTCAATAAGGACTGTGAAATATGCCTCAAATCCCTTGCGCACCCAGTCGCTACTAGGCCAGAGGAAAACATTCTTGGCTGTCTGCTGGCTGATAGTGCTGGCTCCCCTGCGACGGCCACCAGCTTCTGCTTCCTTCATAGCCTGCTTTATGGCTTCGAAATCAAAACCGTGATGCTCAAAGAAACGCTGGTCTTCGCTTGCCCAAACGGCAAGGGGCAGATAGGGCGACATCTCTTCAAGAGGTACCCACTCATGCTTGAGTTTCACATCCTGCCCATTCCACACCTGCTGAGCCACACGTATGAACATAAGCGGAGAGTAAGGAACAGGCACCCATTTGAATATCAGTACGGAGAAAATCGACAAG
Source organism: uncultured Bacteroidales bacterium (assembly GCA_902776985.1). Classification (GTDB taxonomy): domain Bacteria; phylum Bacteroidota; class Bacteroidia; order Bacteroidales; family Bacteroidaceae; genus UBA3839. The sequence goes on along the minus strand of CACYSD010000010.1, from coordinate 23,081 downwards.
CAGAAGAATACCACCACTGCCCACTTGAGTATATGAAGAAAACGATGCATAAAAAAAACTCCTAACCTCTCCACGAGGGAAGAGATTAGGAGCGATAGTTAGTTGTAAATTATTCGAGAGTACCTGCGTTTGCCTTGTTGATCATGTCCTCTGATGCATAGAGGTAAACTTCAACTCGGCGGTTGAGTGCCTTACCTGCGCTTGTTGCGTTGTCGGCTACAGGATCGGACTGACCCATACCCTCAGTAGACTTAATCTGTGACGGGCTAACACCAAGAGAAACGAGGTAGTTAGTCACAGCCTGTGCACGAGAGAGAGAAAGTGCCTGGTTACGACGAGCATTCTCCTCAGCACTTGTAACACCCTTGAAACCTGTGTTGTCAGTATGACCAAGGATAGCTACGTCCATGTCGGTATTTGTCTTCAGCACGTTGTTTGCGAAGTCATTCAATGAAGCCTTGGCAGCAGCATCGAGAGTGCTCTGACCAGACTTGAAGAGGATTCCAGAGTCGAAAGTAACCTTCACAGCCTTAAGTCCGTTGTGGTCGGTAACGGTTTCAACTGTAGCATTATCAATAGCTTCAGCTGCAGCCTTAGCCTTGTCCATCTTCTTACCGATGAGAACGCCAGCACCTGTTCCTACAGCTGTACCGATAGCAGCACCGATGAGAGTAGACTTAGTGTCCTTACCGATGAGGTTACCGATGATACCGCCAAGAACTGCACCACCGCTTCCGCCAAGGATACCACCCTTGGTAGTGCTGTTCATACTACTACATCCTGAAAGCACAACAAGTGCACTCAGAGCAATTGCAAAGATTTTCAGATTTTTCATAAGTTTTGAAATTTAATTAAGTTTGTTTGTATATGAGATTATCTTATTCCATATTTCGGTGCAAAGATATAAACTTTTTGTAAGTAATAAATCTTTTCAACTATTTTTTTGTAACTTTGCACAAATTTTAGCGAAAAACCGCATATTAGTAATACACATTATATATAAAATGGCAAAAGAACTAAAAGAACTCACTAAACGCAGCGAGAACTACAGTGAATGGTACAATCAGCTGGTTGTGAAAGCTGACCTTGCAGAACAGTCGGACGTGAGAGGATGTATGGTCATCAAACCCTACGGCTACGCCATCTGGGAAAAGATGCAGCGAATCCTCGACGACATGTTCAAACAGACAGGAGTGCAGAACGCATATTTTCCTCTGCTCATTCCTAAGTCTTTCCTCTCACGCGAAGCTGAACACGTAGAAGGCTTTGCAAAGGAATGTGCTGTTGTCACACACTACCGTCTCAAGACCAACGAGACTCATGACGGAGTTGTAGTCGACCCTGCAGCTAAGTTGGAAGAAGAACTCATAATCCGTCCGACAAGTGAAACCATCATCTGGAACACTTACAAGAACTGGATAAAATCCTACCGCGACCTCCCTATCCTCTGCAACCAGTGGTGCAATGTGATGCGTTGGGAGATGCGCACACGTCTCTTCCTCCGCACAAGCGAATTCCTCTGGCAGGAAGGCCACACTGCACATGCCACACGTGAGGAAGCAGAAGAACGTGCAAAGCAGATGCTACACGTCTATGCAGACTTTGCAGAGAAATACATGGCTGTTCCTGTCATCCAGGGTGTGAAGAGTGAAACTGAGCGTTTCGCCGGAGCACTTGACACATACACCATCGAGGCAATGATGCAGGACGGTAAGGCTCTGCAAAGCGGAACCAGCCACTTCCTCGGACAGAACTTCGGACGTGCCTTCGACGTGCAGTTCCTCAACAAGGAAAACAAACCCGAATACGCATGGGCTACATCATGGGGTGTTTCTACCCGACTCATGGGCGCACTCATCATGACCCACTCCGACGACAACGGGCTCGTGCTGCCTCCACTGCTCGCTCCTACTCAAGTGGTTATCATTCCTATCTACAAGAGCGAAGAACAGCTGGCAGAAATCAATGCTCGTGTTCAGCCGCTGCAGGAAAAACTTCGCGACATGGGCATCAGCGTGAAATACGACAATGCCGACAACAAGCGTCCTGGCTTCAAGTTTGCCGACTACGAACTTAAGGGTGTTCCTGTACGTCTTGTAATCGGGGCACGCGACCTTGAGAACGGAACAGTTGAAGTTATGCGCCGCGATACACTTGAAAAGGAAACCATTGCCCTCGACGGCATCGAGAATCACGTACAGCAGCTTCTCAGCGACATCCAGCAGAGCATCTACCAGAAAGCTCTCAGCTATCGCAACGAACGCATCTACGAATGTGACAACTACGATGAGTTCAAGCAGCGCATAAAGCAGGGCGGCTTCTTCCTCTGCCATTGGGACGGCACAGAAGAGACCGAGGCTCGTATCAAGGAAGATACTCAGGCTACCATCCGCTGCGTTCCGTTCGGATTCGACCAGACTCCTGGTACCGACATGGTAAGCGGCAAGCCTGCTAAATGCAGAGTAATCATCGCAAGGGCGTACTAGAAGACCCTTCCCCTGCCCGCCCTATTTAGGAAGAGGAGTGTTTGCATACATAGCCTTGTAAACATAAAAAACCGTGGACTTTCATCCACGGTTTTTTATGTTCTTGGGGGTGGGTCTTTAATCCTCCAAAAGGATATTCATCATTTCACAGGCGGCTTTGGCAACACTGGTACCTGGACCGAAGATTGCAGCCACACCAGCCTGATAGAGGAAGTCGTAGTCCTGTGCAGGGATGACACCACCGGCAATTACCATGATGTCTTCACGACCAAGCTTCTTAAGTTCCTCAATGAGCTGAGGAATGAGAGTCTTGTGGCCTGCTGCAAGTGAGCTTGCACCAACACAGTCAACGTCGTTCTCAACGGCTTCGCGGGCAGCCTCGGCTGGAGTCTGGAACAGAGGTCCCATGTCCACGTCAAATCCACAGTCTGCATAACCTGTTGCAACAACTTTTGCACCTCGGTCGTGTCCGTCCTGACCCATCTTGGCAATCATGATACGTGGACGGCGACCATTCTTCTGAGCGAATTGCTCTGTAAGCTGACAAGCCTCTTCGAAGGCTTTGTCCTTCTTGCTTTCTGCTGAATACACGCCTGAAATAGTTCTGATTACTGCTTTGTAACGTCCTACGATAGCTTCGCAGGCATCTGAAATTTCTCCAAGGGTACAACGCAGAGCTGCTGCCTTGACAGCGAGGTCGAGAAGGTTGTTCTCCGACTTCTTGCCTTCGTTGAACTCACGCACACATTCTGTGATGTCGGCAAGAGCCTTCTTGCAAGCTTCCTCGTCACGATTTGCCCTGAGTTCCTTGAGAGCGGCCTCCTGCTGCAGACGAACTGCGGTATTGTCCACTTCGAGGATATCGATAGGATCTTCGTGTTCGAGACGATACTTGTTGGTACCGACGATTGTCTGAACACCAGAGTCGATACGAGCCTGTGTACGTGCGGCAGCTTCCTCGATACGCATCTTTGGCAGACCAGTCTCGATTGCCTTTGCCATACCACCAAGTTTCTCGATTTCTTGAATGTGTTCCCAAGCCTTGTGAACAAGTTCGTTGGTCAGAGTCTCAACATAGTAAGAACCAGCCCATGGGTCAATCTGCTTGCAGACCTTGGTTTCGTTCTGGATATAAATCTGAGTATTACGGGCGATACGAGCCGAGAAGTCGGTTGGAAGTGCGATAGCCTCGTCGAGAGCGTTAGTGTGGAGTGATTGAGTGTGACCCAACACGGCAGCCATTGCCTCGATACAAGTACGACCTACGTTGTTGAACGGGTCTTGCTCTGTGAGCGACCAACCAGAAGTCTGCGAGTGAGTACGCAATGCCATAGACTTAGGATTCTTGGCTCCGAACATCTTGGTGATTTTAGCCCAAAGCAAACGACCTGCACGCATCTTGGCAATTTCCATAAAGTGGTTCATACCGATTGCCCAGAAGAATGAGAGACGTGGAGCAAATGCATCGATGTCGATACCTGCGTTCACACCTGTGCGGAGATAATCCATACCATCGGCGAGGGTGTATGCCAACTCGATGTCGGCTGTTGCTCCTGCCTCCTGCATGTGGTAACCCGAAATAGAGATAGAGTTAAACTTAGGCATGAACTTCGAAGTGTACTCGAAGATGTCGGCGATAATCTTCATTGAGAATGCGGGTGGATAGATATATGTGTTACGCACCATGAATTCCTTGAGGATATCGTTCTGGATTGTTCCTGCCATCTCTTCAAGTTTGGCACCCTGCTCAAGACCTGCGTTGATGTAGAAAGCGAGTACAGGAAGCACACCGCCGTTCATTGTCATTGATACAGACATCTTGTTGAGAGGAATACCGTTGAAGAGCACCTTCATGTTCTCCAGTGAACAGATACTTACACCAGCCTTACCAACGTCGCCAACCACACGGGCATTGTCGGGGTCGTAACCACGGTGGGTAGGTAGGTCGAACGCTACCGAAAGACCCTTCTGACCAGAAGCCAGGTTACGGCGGTAGAATGCGTTAGATTCTTCAGCTGTAGAGAAACCTGCATACTGACGGATGGTCCACGGACGGAACGGATACATCATTGAATAAGGACCGCGAAGATAAGGAGGAATACCGGCTGTGAAGTCGAGGTGTTCCATGCCTTCGAGGTCTTCTTTAGTATAGACTGGCTGAATATCAATCTGTTCTGGCGTACGCCAGTCGGCAGTAATACCGTTTTCTTTCTGCCACTTGGCACCGTCTTCCGACTTGATGCCTGCATAGATATCTATATCTTTAAATTGTTTACGCATAATTCAAGTCCTCCTTTTTAGTTGATACCAAGTTTCTGATTATATTCTTTCAATGTCTCAAGCACGTTGCATTTAACGTGGATATAGTTCTCGATGCCTGAAGCCTTAAGGTCTTCCATGCAAGCAGGAGCACCAGCGACAACGAACATTGCGCGTCCATCGAGATACTTGAATGCAGGAATTGCATATTCAGCATACTCGTCGTCGGAAGAACAGATCACTACGATGTCGGCACCAGCCTTGAGAGCAGCGTCAACACCCTCCTCTATAGTCTTGAAACCGAGGTTGTCGATAACCTTGTAGCCGGCACAAGCAAGGAAGTTGCAAGAGAACTGTGCACGAGCCTGACGCATAGCCAAGTTACCGATAGTGAGCATGAATGCAGTTGGAACCTTAGTCTCCTCTGTGTGGATGCGAAGGTCTTCGAAGTCTGCAGCCAGACGTGTTGTCTCCAGTTTCTTGAACGGATGCTCGCAATCATCTTTGTGGCCGCAGCAGCACGCAGCGTCGAGTGCGCGCTTACCTTCACTCTTCTCTGTGAAGTTAGGGAACTGATTAGTACCGAGGATGAATTCCTTGCGCTTGGCAGCATCACCATGACGCTTTACATTTGTAGCGTTAATGTCGTCCTGAACAGTACCAGCCTTCAGAGCAGCGAGGAAACCACCCTCCTCTTCTACCTTGAGGAAGATCTTCCAACCTTCTGCAGCAAGAGCGTTGGTGAGGTGCTCGATGAAGTAAGAACCAGCTGATGGGTCAACAATGCGGTCGAAATGGCTCTCCTCCTTAATCAGCAACTGCTGGTTGCGCGCTATACGCTCAGAGAAATCTGTTGGTTTCTCGTAAGTAACGTCGAACGGAGTTACCACCAATGAGTGAACACCACCAAGAGCAGCACTCATTGCCTCTGTCTGTGAACGCAGAAGGTTGACATAAGAGTCGAATACAGTCTGGTTGTAAATAGAAGTAGATGCGTTGATTACCATCTTGCAGACACATTCACACTTAGGCTCATACTGCTTGACAATCTGTGCCCAGAGCAGACGAGCAGCACGGAATTTTGCAATCTCCATGAAGTAGTTCTCGCTTACACCCATGTAGAACTTGATGCTCTTGGCAGCTGTGTCAACATCCACGCCAGCGTCAACCATTTGCTGCAGATATTCGTTTCCCCATGCGAGAGCATAACCGAGTTCCTGAACAATGTAGGCACCAGCGTTGTTCAATGTGTCACTGTGAACCATAACGCAGCGCAGGTTAGGATAATCCTTCAGCTTCTCAACGAGCTGAGGAAGAACTGCCAGCAGGTCTGTAGTATCCTTACCCTTAACGAGCATAGCATCCAGTGGGTCGAAGCCGATGCCACCGACAATCTTCTCCTTGTCGTAGCCCTGCTTCTCATAGTAAGCTACAAGGATGTCTGTCAGTTCCATCACGTGCTTTGGACAAGTGCGGAAGCTGACTTCAACAATGTCGCAGCGGATATCCTTGAGCAAAACCTCAATAAGCGCAGCGCTCACATCCTTGCCCTTGATGCGGAAGCCAAGAGAATCGACGCCCTTGTTCAGGATATCGAGAGCCTTGGCATTAGCATCCTTGGCATCTTCCACTACGATGTTCTGACGAACATACCACTTGTTGTTGTCTTTGTTATTGCCGCGAACGAATGGGAATTCACCAGGCAGTGCATCTGGAGTCTTCAGACCCTCAAGGTCTTCGCGACGATAGAATGGCTGTACGTTAAAGCCTTCGTTGGTTCTCCACACCAACTTTTTCTGGAAGTCCGCACCCTTCAGGTCCACCTCGATCTTGTCGAGCCATTCCTGCGTAGTTGGGGCTTGGAACTCCGTGAAGAGTTTTTCTCTGTTTACCATTACTAAAAAAAATATGTAGTTAAAAAAGTAAGTATGCAAAGTTAGGAAACTCCACCGACATTAACGAATAATTTCTGCATAAAATGATACATTATGCTCATTTTTGCAAAAAAACAGTGTTCTTACAAATAAAAAAGAGGTATCTTTATTATCTCAGGTCTAACGGCCTTCTTTTCAAACACATCATGGCATAGACGGCAAGGATCGGAATCAGGGCTGTGTGGACAGTATGGACTACGAGTACAAATGTCTCGGCACCTGTGGTCTCAACGCCATATAGCACCAGAATGGTCTTCACGGCAAAGTGCCAAGGTCCCATGCCGTTGGGAGTAGGAACTATCACTGCGATGCTGCACACGATAAACGCCACCAGGCCTATGTCCAGTCCCAATTCCTGTGTAGATTGAAAGCAATAGAACGCAATATAAAAATGAAGAAAATAGCACAACCATATTCCTATGGTATATGCTGCGAAGAGGGTCTTATTGCGCACGTCCCTAAGTGAGAAAATTCCAGTTCGTATTTCCGAGAAGAATTTTCTGATGTTCGGGGAAAACTTGAACCTCTTCAGCAGAATGAAAAGAAAAACAACCGTCACTATCAGGCAAAGGATTGTAACGAACCAGCCCATAGGTGTGAAACTCTGCAATGTGGTACCGATGCCGACGCCTGTCTCTTCAAAAAACTTGTAGAATATGCCAAGTTGCGAGAGTATCACCACCACCACTATGGTCAGCAGCAACAACGCATCTATGATTCTCTCCGTAATTACGGTTCCAATGGATTTGGAGAACGACGTGCCATCGTAGCGGTTGAGAATGCCGCAGCGGGTCACTTCCCCTATTCGAGGCACGACTAGACTTGCGGCATAGGAGATGAAAACAGCATGAATGCAAGTACTGCGTCGCGGATTCTCGCCCAATGGCTCAAGTGTCTGCCTCCAACGCAGCCCTCTCAGCACTGGTGCCAGCACTCCGAAAACCAACGAAAGCAGCATCCAGCCCCATGCCGTGTCGTAGCGAAGGGTATGGAGGAGCTGACGGAAATCGAATTCGCGATACATCCACCACATAATGGCAAGTCCTAAGAGGAGCGGAAGTGCCACATTGAGTACTTGTTTTACTGTTGTTTTCAAAAAATAAGTAATTACAAACGATAAATTATAATTAAAATATTGTAATTTTGCAGTGCCAAGGCTAATGCCGTGCAAAGTTAGTTATTAAAATTGACAAATGAAGACAGTTCGTCCAAAGAAATTTCTGGGTCAGCACTTTCTGACTGACTTGAATATCGCCAGCGACATTGCCGACACAGTGGATGCCGCACCATCCTTGCCTATACTTGAAGTAGGTCCGGGAATGGGAGTTATGACTCAGTTTCTGCTCAAAAAGCCGCGTGAGCTGAAGGTAGTGGAAATCGACCGTGAGTCTGTTCCCTACCTCCACGAGCATTTTCCACAACTGAGCGACAACATTATCAAGGCTGACTTCCTGGAGCTGGATTTAAGCAAGGTGTTCAATGGGCAGCAGTTCGTGCTGACTGGCAATTATCCCTACAACATATCCAGTCAGATTTTCTTCAAAATGCTTGAATACAAAGACTACATACCTTGTTGCACAGGTATGATCCAGAAAGAGGTTGCGGAACGTCTGGCAGCAAAGCCAGGTAGCAAGGCCTACGGGGTACTGACCATTCTGATTGGTGCATGGTACAACATCGAATATCTTTTCACTGTTGACGAGACAGTATTCAATCCGCCACCTAAGGTGAAGAGTGCGGTAATACGTCTGACAAGGAACTCACGCACTTCTCTTGGATGTGACCCAAAACAATTCCAACGCATAGTGAAAACTGTGTTCACCATGCGTCGGAAAATGATTCGCAACGGTATGCATCAAATTGTAGGAAAAGACTCTCCAATGCTTTCCGACCCTTTCTTCAACAAACGTCCTGAACAGCTTAGTATTGAAGACTATATTGAACTGACAAACAAAGTAAAGGGTGAAGAATAGCCATCCGAATAGAGTCCCTCCCCATGGGGAGGTAAGGAGGGGTCTGCTATTTATCAAATGCGCCTTTAAGATCCGGGGCTTTCTCTGCACCTTCTGCTGCCTGGAAAGGAACCTTCTTCTCAAAGCCACAGATGTTGGCAATGATGTTTGAAGGGAAACGGCGTACAGAGACATTGTACTTCTGCACAGCTTCGTTGTATTCCTTACGTGATTCCTTGATGCGGTTTTCTGTTCTTTCGAGCTGCACCTGAAGATCCTTGAAGTTTTCGTTTGCCTTAAGGTCGGGATAAGCTTCTGTTATGGCGAGAAGTTTGCCAAGTGCTGTAGACAACTCTCCCTGAGCTTTCTGGAATTCCTCCAACTTAGTCATATTCTCCTCTGTCACATCTTCGATGTTAACCTGAAGAGAAGTCGCTTTTGCACGTGCTTCAACGACTTCCTTGAAGGTGTTGGATTCGTGCTCTGCGTAACCCTTAACGACTTCGACAAGGTTAGGGATAAGATCTGCACGACGCTGATAGTCTGTTTCTACGTTTGCCCAAGCCTTGGTAACTGTTTCGTCTTTGTTTACCAGACCATTGTATGAGGCAATGCCCCAAATCACAAGAATGGCGACAACTGCTATGAGGCCATACTTTTTGTTCATAAATTTTGAAGTGTCCATAAGTATAGAAAATTAAAAAATAGAATTATGTCGTTACGCAAAATTATTTTTTAGAACCTACCTCCTGAGCCGCCGCCACCGAAGTGTCCTCCGCCAAGGCTGCCGAAGCCACCACCACCGAAGCCGCCGCTGGAACGTCCCATACCTAAGCCGGCTCCACCAATAAACATGCCTGTTCGGCGGCCACTAGAGCCGTTGTTGCGCAGGTCGATGTCCTGATTACGGGTAAGCTCATGGCCGCAGTTGGTGCATCGAAGAGTATAGGTGTAGCGAGTGATGCCAGAAGGGAGCTTCTGTGTTTCTGTACGAATTTTCTTCAGTTTATGTTTGCCGCAACGAGGACATTTCTTTGCCTTGCGAGCACTACGCCACGCTGAGCCAAACAGGAATCCCACAAGTCCCAGGAACACCCACACTAAGCCACTATCGTCCTCATCGTCGCTATGGTAGAGTTCCATAATTTCGGGATCCTCTTCAAGATAGCCCTTAATGGCTCTGACAGTTGCCACCATTGCTCCGTCCCAATCCGATTTCTTTAGAAGAGGAACCATGGTGTGCTCCTGTATGCGGTGGCAGATGATGTCGGGCAGGAATTTCTCCATGCCGTCGCCTGTAATCATTTCATAGGAACGGTCATCGGTAGCAAGCACCAACACGATTCCGAGGTTTTTCTCCCCTCCTACTCCGAACCTGCGTCCTAAACCCATGGCAAACTCATAAGGATCGTCACCCTTAATGTTATTAACAACGACCACGATGCATTGCACTTCATGGCTGTCAAGCGAGAGCAGCATGCTGTTGATGGAATCCACAGCAGCCTGGCTCAACAATCCATCGGGGTTAGCCACACGTGTTGTGCGGTCGAACACATTTGGGAGCGACTCGGGTGTATAGGGTTCTGCACATATCGTAAGACATGTGAAGAGGGAGAATAATATGTAAAACAGAATTTGTTTCATCTGTCTTCAGTTCTTAAGTTTTTTTGCTCTTAAGTTCTCTATTAGCTATTCCAGATTTCCCAGGAAGCCATTGCCTGCAGGAGTAACATCTCGAGGCCGTTCTTCACCACTGCACCATGTTTTGCTCCATTGCGCATGAAAAGCGTCTGTTCCGGATTATACACAAGGTCAAATAGCAGATTACGTTCACTCATTCCTTCATAAGGAAGTGGCGGACAATCTGCTATGTTGGGGAACATTCCCACAGGAGTGCAGTTGATGATTACCGGATATTCTTCCAAATCGGGTGCTGTGATTTGATTATAGGTCACAGTTCCCGGACGCTGATAGCGCGACACACAAACCGCTTCCATTTTCAGGCGTTTGGTGAGCGCATAGCACACAGCCTTTGAAGCGCCACCAGTACCTAGCACCAGCGCTTTCTTGTGGTGCGGGAGCAACAGTGGCTCGATGGATTCGGTAAAGCCTATTACATCGGAATTGTATCCATACAAAAGGGTATCACCGCCCTTGTGAACGACCTTGACAACATTCACAGCACCTATTTCACGTGCCTCCTTGCTTATCTCATCAAGGAACGGGAATATTTTCTGCTTATAAGGAATGGTAACATTGAATCCCTTCAGTTCCGGATTTGCCGCAAGAACATTTGGCAGTTCATCAATGCTCGAAATGTCGAAATTGAGATACTGTGCCTTTATTCCTTCATTCTCAAACTTGTCGCTGAAGAAATTCCTTGAGAAGGAATGGCCAAGAGGATGGCCTATTAACCCGTACTTTTCCATATGCAAGAGAGATAAGTGAGTTATTTTTTGATTGCTGTATATCGCATACACATTCCGAACGCCAGACGTTTGTATTCAACGTCAGCCCACCCTGCCTTGCGGAAGATGTCAGCCATAGTCTCGCCTTGAGGAATGGCGTCCATTGTTAATGGCAGATATGTATAGGCACTATTGTCGTGAGATATGCAACGTCCTACGACGGGCATAACAACTTTTTTGTAGATCCAGAACAGTTGCTTCATCGGAAACGACGAGGGAGCACACAGGTCTATCGCTACAATATGCCCACCCTGAGTAGTGACGCGGAGCATCTCCTTAAGACAGTCGTCAAGATTGGCAAAATTCCTCAAGCCAAACGAAGAGATGACTGCATCGAACTGATTGTCGGCAAAGGACATTTTTGAGCAGTCCTCATGACGGAATTCTATAATATCCTTCAAACCTGCTTTTATCACCTTTTGCATTCCAATCTCCATCATTCCGTCAGAGATGTCCACCCCTACTATGTGCTTAGGACAGAGATTTTTGGCTGCCAGGATGGCAAAATCACCTGTTCCCGTCGCTATGTCAAGAATCTGCTGAGGTTGTGCTATCCGCTTCAGATGCTTGATCGAACTTCTGCGCCAAATACGATCGACGCCAAGGGAAAGGGTATGGTTGAGTTTATCATAGGAATGAGCGATGTTGTTGAACATTCTCTCTACCTGTGAACGCTTCCCCTCTTTATCGCCATAGGGCTTTATAGTTTCCTGAGCGTACAATGCAAGAAATTATAAGTACAAAGAACAAAAGTACAATGTATTAGTGTTGTCTGAGATATTCAGTAACGTTACGTTCGATGCGAGCAGCAATATCTTCTGTATTGTCTGCCTTCACGAATTTCTCACCTACGATATGTTCATAGAGTTCGATATAGCGATCAGAAATGCTGTTTACAAACTCATCTGTCATTTCAGGTACTGTCTGTCCAGGTTGGTTCATGAAGTTGTGGTCGATGAGCCACTGGCGCACGAATTCCTTTGACAACTGGCGCTGAGGTTCGCCCTTGATGAACTTCTCCTCATAGCCCTCCGCATAGAAATAACGGCTTGAATCTGGAGTATGAACCTCATCGATGAGATATACCTTGCCATCACGTTTGCCGAATTCATATTTGGTATCAACAAGAATAAGTCCCTTTTCTGCCGCAATCTGTGTGCCAAGGTCGAAGAGAGCATAGGTGTATTCTTCCATCTTCTCATAATCCTCACGGCTAACAATACCCTGTTCTATGATTTCTTCCTTGGAGATATTTTCATCGTGTCCTTCGTCAGCCTTGGTTGTAGGAGTGATAATTGGATGAGGGAAACGTTCGTTCTCTTTCATTCCGTCTGGCAGAGTGATACCGCAAATAGTACGATTGCCGCTCTTGTAGTCACGCCATGCAGAACCAGTGAGATATCCGCGAATAATCATTTCAACACGGAAGCCCTCACATTTCAGGCCTACAGTTACCATAGGATCGGGGGAAGCCAGTTTCCAATTGGGAACGATGTCTTTTGACGCATCAAGGAACTTTGCTGCAATCTGGTTGAGTACTTGTCCCTTGAAAGGAATTCCCTTTGGCAGAACAACGTCAAAGGCAGAGATACGGTCTGTTGCAACCATCACCATTAGTTCGTCATTGATGTTGTACACATCACGAACCTTACCATGATACACGCTCTTTTGTCCTGGGAAATTAAAATCTGTTCTTGTAAGTGCTTTCATTATTTATTATTTGTTATTTATGGCCCCCTCTAGCTTCCCTAGGGTGAGAATTTTGCCAGAAGAAGAGCGATTTATAATTATACTATTATCATTTTATTCTTTGAACAAAGTGGGTTCTGCTTCTTTCTGCCGACGTTCATAGTCGTCGTAAGCATTAACTATTCTTGTCACAAGGCGATGGCGAACGATATCCTTCTCGTTCATCTCCACAAATGCAATGCCGCGCACATCCTTCAAGACCACCATCGCTTCCTTCAGTCCTGAACGGATAGAACGGGGCAAGTCAATCTGCGTCATATCGCCAGTAATAATCATCTTGGTGTTGTGTCCCATGCGGGTAAGGAACATCTTCATCTGCTGCGACGTAGTGTTTTGCGCCTCGTCAAGAATAACAACTGCGTCATTCAAAGTACGACCACGCATAAATGCAAGCGGCGCAATCTGAATAACATTCTGCTCCATATATTCGGTGAGTTTCTGCGCAGGTATCATATCCTGAAGAGCATCATAGAGCGGCTGAAGATAAGGATCAATTTTCTCCTTCATATCGCCAGGAAGAAAGCCTAACTTCTCACCCGCCTCTACTGCCGGGCGCGAGAGGATAATCTTTCGTATTTCCTTGTTCTTCAACGCCCTTACCGCAAGAGCTATACTGATATAAGTCTTTCCGGAACCAGCAGGGCCAATTGCAAAAATCATATCGTCGCGATGATACGACTCAACCAGCAGACGCTGATTGTCACTTCGTGGTACAATCGGTTTCCCTGTGACGCTGTAGCAAATTGCCGAGGAATCACTGACAGAAGTCTTTTCACCTCTCACAATGCTCAGTATGGCTTCCTCGTTAAGCGAATTATACTTCACACAATGCTGGCGCATCTTTTCCACATTCTCCTCGAACGCACACATTTCCTCCTCATCGCCAAGCACTTTAATCATATTTCCGCGAGCTACGATACGGAGTTTGGGATAGAGAGCCTTCACCATCTGCAAATGGATATTGTTCACCCCATAGAAGGTAACGAGGTCAACATCATCCAGAACTATATGTTTCTCTATCATACGAATGAGTGGGTTTGAAGTTAAATGGGTTTTGAAGGATTTTGTAAAACTGTGCAAAGATACAGTAAAAAAACTATTGTGGAAAACGATTGATTGTTTTATTTTGGTGAACCTGCTAGATTTAGTTAAAATCACTAATCTATAACACCCGAACAAACGGTAAAGATTCTATGTTCACCGCCCGATGCCTGCAAAATGCCTGCAAGATGCTGACGATCGGTATCAGTTATGAATATCTGACCGAAGTGTGGCTGAGCCACCAACGCCACGATATTCTCCACACGATGCGCATCGAGTTTGTCGAAAATATCATCAAGAAGAAGAATCGGCTTTGAATGGGAGTTCTGGCGGCACAAGAATTCATATTCGGCAAATTTCAAGCTTAGCAGGAAAGTCTTGCTCTGTCCTTGAGAACCTTCACGTCGGAGAGGATAGCCGCCTAACAGCAGATTAAGATCATCGCGATGAGCACCATGAAGGGAATACCCAACAGCGAGGTCTTTGTTTCTGTCGCATTGAATAACATCAAGCAGAGGACCACGCTGACAATGACTCACATAAGTAAGCATCACTTCCTCGCTGACACCTGAGAAACGAGAGTAATAGTCCTGAAACACAGGAGTAAACTCTTCTATAAATCTTGTTCTTTCCTTGAAAAGAGCCTCTCCGGAGGTTGCCATTATCTCCTCATAAGTCTGGAGAATCTCAATACTCGGCATTTGCTCTTCTGCACCACGTAACAGCACATTGCGCTGCTGAAGAGCACGATTGTAGACACTCAAGTTGTGAAGATGTGAAGGATTGTACTGTGCAATAGCGGCATCCATGAAATTACGACGCTCCTCACTACCCCCAATTACGAGGCATGAATCCGACGGGCTTACCATAATCAGCGGGAGAAGACCAATATGATCCACCATCCTCTTGTACGCCTTTCCCCCACGACGGAAAATTTTCTTCTGACCAACTTTAAGTCCACAGGAAATAGTTTCATCAACACCATCCATATCGTATATTCCCTGCAACATCATGGCCGACTCACCATGCTTCACATTCATGGAATCAATGGTGTTTGTCGCACTTTTAGTAAAGGAAAGAAAGTAAACCGCATCAAGAATGTTCGTCTTCCCCTCCCCGTTATTGCCTATAAAGCAATTAATCTTAGGAGAGAAGTCGAGTTGAGCCTCTGCGATATTCTTATAGTTTAATATGTTAAGATGCTTGAGTATCATAGTGCAAAGTTACAAAAATATACATTCCTACACATGATATTTAATAAAATTAAGCAAAAACTACTAAAAAGTTGACTGTTTGTTTTTATCTTTCCAACATTCTTCATAATTTTGCAAGGCAATACGGGTTTCGTAAAAGCACGTTATGCGGCAATAGCTCAGTTGGTAGAGCATCGGCTTCCCAAGCCGAGGGTCACGGGTTCGAGTCCCGCTTGCCGCTCATTAGTATCACATATTTATCAACACCCAACAACCCATTTTCCCATGCTCCTAATGACCTTATGCATAGTGGCGGTATTGCTCACAGGATTCCTGCTGATGAGTACTAACCAGGTAAATCACCTTAACCGTGCCGCCTTAGCAATGTTTTGCGGAGTAACAGTTTGGGTATTGTATATCCTGCGAGGAGGATCATTCCTCGAGATGATGCACCCCGAAGAATACGCCGATTATCTTCAAAACCACGAAACGAAGGGTCTCACAGTTGGTGATTTTGTAGCCAATAACGTTATGGTCCGATACATAAGCGAAGCCTGCTCCGTAATACTATTTCTAATTGCCACCAACACCATTGTCGGCGTGATGAAGAATAATGGTGTATTCGATTCTATTGTGTCGTGGCTGAGAATGAAGAACAGCAAGCAGTTCCTCTGGGTTCTGAGCATACTCACCTATATCATTTCAGCAAACGTGGACAACCTTACAACCGTCATCCTGATGATGTCGATTGTCAGCCAAATTGTCAATAGCAACAGACAGAAGATCATTTATTCATGCGCCATTCTGGTAGCAGCCAGTATGGGTGGAGCATTTACGGTTATTGGCGACATGCCTTCACTGATGCTTTGGGTTCGAGGAGTAGTTTCAGCTTCATCATTCTCTGCAGGACTGTTCCTTCCTACCTTCATCAGCCTCTGTACCTTCACGCTTCTGCTTTCAACAATGCTACAAGGAAATGTCAGCGTAATTTCATTTTTGCACAAATACAACGGTGACGACTCCATGCTGCACACATGGCAAAAAGGAGTAATGCTCTTCGTCGGAATCGTCGGCCTTTGGTTCATTCCTTCATTTAGTGCAATAACACACTTCTCTCCATTTATCGGAGCCTTGTGTCTGTTGTCCATAATCTGGGTAATCGAAGGTATATTCACTTTCAAGATAAACGGCAATCGTTTGTTCGTGCAACGTGCGCTACTTCGCAATACAGACTTCATTGGCGTCCAGCTCATCATATACTATCTCGGGATCTCACTTGGAGTAGGAGCGCTTAAGGAATGTGGAGCATTAGACGCAGCAAGCCACTGGTTATCGGACAATATTAATAATGTGTATGCTTATGGCACTATTACCGGTATCATGTCAAGCGTCTTCGACAACGTTCCATTTGTCATGTCTGGAATGAACATGTTTGAACTTGACCAAACAGTAGGCTCTACATCAGATTTCATAGCAAACGGCACATACTGGCAACTCCTTGCCTACTGCAGCGCTATTGGAGGATGCGTGCTCTACGTAGGAACTCTTGCAGGTCACGCCGTAGTCGACGTAGAGAAAATAGGATTGTCATGGTATGTAAAACACATATCATGGAGAGTTATTGTAGCATGGGCAACAGGTATGTTTGCATTCTGGATGATACACTAAAACAAACTTCTTAACCATAGATTTCACGGAATAATGAACAAAATCAAGTGCATAGGTATACTTACTTCCGGAGGTGATTCTCCAGGAATGAACGCAGCAATACGTGCTGTTACACGTACAGGACTAAGCAAAGGATTCCGGATTAAAGGGATCTACAGAGGTTATGAAGGACTTATTAACGACGAGATAGAGGAATTCACCACCGAAAGCGTAAGCAATATAGTAGCTCGCGGAGGCACTATTCTTAAAAGCGCCCGCAGCAAGAACTTCATGACAGTAGAAGGACGCGAGAAGGCTTACGAAAACTTGAAGAAAGAGGAAATTGACGCACTGATCATAATTGGTGGAAACGGTTCGCTAACAGGTGCACAGACATTTGCCAATGAGCACAATGTACCATGCATCGGACTCCCTGGCACCATTGACAATGACCTTTACGGCACAGACTTAACCATAGGCTACGATACAACACTCAACACTATCACTCAATGTGTAGACAAAATCCGAGACACGGCAAACAGCCATGAGCGCATTTTCTTTGTGGAAGTGATGGGGCGTGACGCTGGATTCCTTGCACAGAACAGCGCTATTGCCAGCGGTGCAGAAGCAGCGATTATTCCTGAAGATAGCACCGATGCCGACCAACTTGAGCACTTTATCGGAAGAGGAATTCGCAAAAGTAAAAACTCAAGTATTGTAATCGTAAGCGAAAGCCCTAAGTGCGGAGCAATGTTCTATGCGGAACGTGTCAAGAAAGAATACCCGCAGTACGATGTCAGAGTATCTATTCTTGGACACCTGCAAAGAGGAGGTTCTCCTTCAGCACGCGACCGCATATTAGCTACCAGACTCGGAGCCGGAGCCATCGAAGCACTCTTCGACGGACAGCGAAACGTGATGATAGGCATACGCAACAACCAGGTAGTTTATGTTCCGTTTTCAGATGCCATCAGAAGCGACAAACCAATTGATAAAAACCTCATTAAAGTACTCGATAAACTATCAATTTAAGCAAAAAAGCGAACGCTGAGTTATTTTTTGACAAAAGTGCAGTCGCAGTTTTGAAAAAAAGAATTAACTTTGCAGCATATTAACCAAAATCATTTTTTATGGACGATTATCCGGCGAATAGTAAACTAGGATGACGGCATAGGAGACAAAAGCATTTAGTTCTACCTTTGCCCTATTCTTCTTTTATTCATTTCAAGCAAAGTAACAGAACAATGCGCACATTTTGGAATACAAAAAATGGCATCGAAGCCATTTCTGCTTGGCAACAATCATGCTGGGTGCAAGTCACCTGCCCTGTAGAAGACGACATCAACTTCCTCGTCAACGAACTTCACATGCCCGACTACTTCATCACAGACGTTAGCGATGCTGATGAGCGAGCACGTTATGACTATGATGACGGATGGTTGATGATAATTCTGCGTATACCTCATCTCAAGACCATCAGTTCACGAACACCTTACACAACTATACCTCTTGGTGTAGTCATAAAGAAAGATGTTATTGTCACCATCTGCAATCAGGAAACCAGAATGATGATGGATTTCATCAGTCACCAGCAACGTCGTGCTGAAGGATTCTCTGATGCAGCAGACCTTACGTTCCGACTTTTCCTTTCTGCTTCGGTATGGTATCTGAAATACCTGAAGCAAGTAAACGGACTCATCGAGAAAGCTAAGCGCAATCTTGACGGACATATAGACAACAAGGATCTTACCAGTCTTTCACGCCTTCAAGACAGTCTTACTTATTTTGCCACATCTATCAGAGGTAATGAAACTCTTCTTTCCAAACTCAAATTCCGTCTTCCTGTAGACGAACTTGACGCAGAACTAATTGAAGATGTCAACATCGAGATGAACCAGGCAAGAGAAACTACTGCAATTTACAGCAACATTCTCAATGCCACTATGGATACCTATGCAAACGTCATCAACAACAACATGAACCGCGTAATGCGTCTGCTTACGTCACTCAACATGATTATAATGTTCCCGACGCTCATTGCATCAATATTCGGAATGAACCTGATTAACGGCATGGAATCATGGAAACTCGGTTTCCCTATAGCAATCGTATTATCAATCATTACGACAATAGCATCATGGCTGTGGTTCCGTAAACGTCAATGGCTTTGATTCACGGTTCCCGCCTCAAGCAATGAGTTTCCAACATTCACAAACATACTAATAACCCCTAAACGTGATATTCTATTTTTCCGGAGTAGGCAATTCGCTGTGGGTAGCAAAACAAATCGCAAAAGCACTTGACGACAATTTGCATTTCATCCCCGACGAACTACTGAATCCCACACAACACATTCTGAAAAACAACGAACCACTCGGCTTTATTTTCCCATGTTACGGATGGGGTGTGCCTACGTTTATAGAAAAATTCATTAGCATGGTGGACATTCAGAATGTGAGTTACATTTACTTTGTGACAACATGCGGAGATGACACAGGTATGACAGCAGAGAATTTCTGCAAAGATGTTGAAAAACGTGGTTGGAAATGTAGTTTAGGCTATGCCGTTCAAATGCCCGAAAGCTATATCTGCCTTCCTGGATTCGTACTTGACAGTCAAGTGAAGAAGCAACGAAAGTACAGCAAAGCTAGTTTGCGTATCAATCAGATTGTCAGAGATATCAGTAATCGTCGCACAGGGCATTTCGACACAATACCAGGCGCTCTGAAATGGGCAAAAAGCCATATTATTAGGCCATTCTTCAACAAGGTTCTCATAACTCCACGCCCATTCACGTCCAATAGCAATTGCATATCGTGTGGGAAATGCGCCAAAGAATGTCCTATGCATAACATAAAGATGCTAGACAACAGTAAAAAATCGACAAATGGCAAACAGCCAGAATGGCATCACAATTGTGTTCTTTGCCTGCGTTGCTACCACACTTGTCCTACAAACGCAATACAATGGACGTTGTTTACTAAAGGAAAAGGACAATATCTATGCAATATTTAATCCTTTTTATTTCTCAATTTGAAACATTCTGAGTAATTTTGCGCCGTAAATGAATATATACGAGCTAATACAACACCAGGAGCAGCTCAACAAAGAGACTCTGCCACAATTAAGTGAGCTGGTTGAAAAATATCCTTTTTTTCAAACAGCACGACTGTTGTATTTAGAGAACCTCTATAAGCTGCACCATGCTGACTTTAAGGAAGAACTGTCACACAACAGCGCTATGGTTCCAGATTGCAGCGCTATATTCTGGCTTACAGAAGGAGACAACTACATCAATGATTTCTCGACTGTTCAATGCACCAATGCTATTCAGACAGAGGAAGATAGCAACAACAGAACTATCACACTGATAGACAACTTTTTATCTACACAAAGCGAAGCAGAATCAAAGCAGACTATTCCCCATTCTATCCCGACTATTACCGACGTAACTACTGACTACATATCTTTCCTGCTTTTACAAGAATCAGAAGAACAAAAGTCACAAAGCGTTGATGGTCATAATACAGAACTTCGCGGACTTCATCTCATTAACACTTTTATTGAGGAAACTAAAGGGAAACAACGCTACGAAATACAAGAGGACGAATACGAAGAAACTACAGACACATCAATGCCAACAGAGCAAACAGTCGACCTATATAATGAAAATATAGCACAAATTTATATCAAACAAGGAAAATATCAGCAAGCATTCGAAATATTCCAAAAGATATGCTTGAATAATCCAGAAAAAAAACCTAACTTTGCAGAACGAATGCAAATGTTAGAAGAAATTCTTAATCAAGACTATAAAAAAGAAATACCAACAATTTAAATCAAATTGATATAATGTATACACTAATCATTCTTCTCGTCATCCTTGCATCAATTCTGATGATAGGAATCGTTTTAATTCAAGAAAGCAAGGGAGGCGGTTTAGCATCAAGTTTCTCATCATCAAATCAAATCATGGGAGTTCGCAAGACAACTGACTTCTTGGAGAAGGCAACATGGGGTCTTGCTATTGCAATGGTAGTACTGAGTATCGTTTCTATCTCTTTCGCCAAAGGTGCACACACAGAGAATGCTCCTATCACAGAGTCTAGCGTTACTACAACTACAACTCCACAGGCTCCAACTGGTGTTCCTACAGACCAGAACACGACAACTCCTGCTCAACCAGAGAAATAAGAGAATACAACTACTCATAAAAAAACGTTCTGCAAGTCAAGTCGGACTATGCAGAACGTTTTTTATTCACATGACATATTATAAGTATGCAGTCATACGAGAAATATACTTTCCTATAATATCGAACTCTATATTAACTCTACTGCCAATTTCTATTGTATGAAAATTGGTGTTAGTATAAGTATAAGGAATAATATTAACCTCGAACGTATCATCTGTAGGACTACAAACAGTAAGACTTACACCATTTACTGTCACACTACCCTTATCAACAGTAATATAACCACGACGGGCCATTTCTTTATCAAAAGTATACTGGAAACGGAAAGTCCAGCTTCCACCTTGATCAACTTTTGACACACATACAGCCGTCTGGTCTACATGCCCCTGAACAATATGCCCGTCAAGTCGTCCGTTCATCATCATTGAACGCTCGACATTCACTTTTGTGCCTACATTCCAATCACCAAGGTTTGAACGCATCAGGGTTTCCTTCATAGCCGTCACTACATACCTGCATACTGAAGGATCTCCCGCTTTAACTTCACGTCCGTTAGCATCAAGCAATCTGACAATTGTCAAACAAACACCATTGTGAGCCACACTTTGGTCAATCTTCAATTCTTTAACAAATGAGCACTCAAGTGTAAAATCAATATTTTCCCTATCATTAATGATAGCAACAACCGTTGCAAATTCTTCTACTATTCCTGAAAACATTTTCAATACTTTTTATAATAAGGTTTATGAAACATAAATTCTGTGTGAATGCCTGGTACAAATGTCAAATCATAATCATTTTCACTTCTATAAATAATCCTTATTGAATCAATAAAAGTCTCATAATTAAAACGCTTGTATTTTTTGTACAAATATGCACCACGACAAAGATGACTTGCTTTTTTTGAATCAATTGCACTTAAAGGGTCTACAAAACTGCTTCTACGAGTCTTAACTTCCACAAAATGAAGTATATTGTCTTTGAAAGCAATTATATCAATTTCGTACCCGTATTTTGAACGCCAGTTACGCTCAAGAATATAAAAACCATTCTTCACCAGATAGTTAGCAGCTAATTCTTCACCTATTCTACCAAGCAACAAATGAGGCGCAATAGGTTTTGTATGTTCCAAAGTAGTCATAATAACACTTCAAATTAAGTTTAATGACGCAAATATACTATAAAAGAATCAAAATCGTTAAAAATAATTTAAAAACTT
This sequence comes from uncultured Bacteroidales bacterium, assembly GCA_902776985.1. GTDB lineage: Bacteria > Bacteroidota > Bacteroidia > Bacteroidales > Bacteroidaceae > UBA3839. The sequence goes on along the minus strand of CACYSD010000010.1, from coordinate 938 downwards.
TCAAAATAGATTAATTATGCAAAGAATAAAAGCAATTATATATAACATTAAAAAAAATACGGTATATTTGCAGCACTAATTAACTGAAATCCATTATCATTATGAAAGAAAACCGTATTATTTTTGCATCAATTATTGCACTAGGCATTATTTGTCTGGGCTGGTTCATTAAATCAGGAATAGACGACTTTGCTTACAAGGATCGTAAAGTAACCGTAAAAGGTCTATCTGAGCGAGAAGTTGCTGCCGACAAGGTAACATGGAGTATTGGAACTAAAGTCACCGGTAACGACTTGCCGTCGCTGTATGAGGAAATCAACAAACAAGTAAACAAAATAAAAAAGTTTCTCTTGGATAGTAACATACCTGAATCAGACATAACAGTTAACCCACCATCTATCAGTGACCTTGAAGCACAAACATGGAGCGAAAACAGAAAGAACTTCAGATATATAATTAACACCAACATCACAGTGTGTTCAAAGAAAGTATCAGAGGTGAATAAGGCCATAGCAAAGCAGGGAGAATTATTAAAACAAGGAATTGCCATCGATGGCAACTACCCTGATTATGAATATGTATCCTTCCAATCCATGAAGCCTGAAATGATGGCAGAAGCAATAAAGAATGCACAAAAAACTGCTCAACAGTTTGCAGAAGCCAGCAACTCAGAACTTGGAAATATTCAGTCTGCGGATCAAGGGCAATTCGACATCAGCGATCGTGACGAAAACACTCCTTACATCAAAAAAATTCGAGTGGTTACAACCGTTACATATTCACTCAAAGATTAAAATTATTTATTCCACAACATACACAAAAGACATCCCGGGTAATCCGAGGGCACTGAAAAACCCTTCAAGTTAGGAAGGCTTCTCGATTATTAACAAAAAGCAGATTGCGTCTAACCGTTAAAATGCGGATATGCAATCTGCTTT
>CACYSD010000009.1:0-74622 GCA_902776985.1 uncultured Bacteroidales bacterium | reverse complement strand
CATCCCCTTCTATATATTGTCCTTCGCCCAGATGCTATTACCTATCAGCGTTACGGCAAAAGGCATCCTTTGGACGGTGCTCTTCGGACTGGCAAAGACCTGTCAGTATGGAGGTCTGACCATTCTGGGCGTCGAAGGATATAAACGACTCAAGAATAAGTTCAAACGCAATAAACAACAAGCATGACAAATAGCTTCATCCGACTTGTCAGACTCTCTGAGGAGCATACCGTCGCCTTCAAAGAGGAAATGCAGGAGGCCTTCCGGCATGGTTTCGAAGCATATAACAAAGATGCTGAAGAAATGAATCAGTGGCAGGTTTTACCTGATAAGGACTTCTATCAGTCATTAGTGGCAGAAGGTGCCGAAGCTTACGAAGCCGTCAACGAGGATGGCCAGCGTGTGGGTGGTGCCATCATTACTGCTAATGGCACTTTGGGGGAACTTGCATTCCTCTATGTGAAAGTGGGTGTTCAGAGCAAAGGTATCGGTCAGGTCATATGGAAAGCTATAGAGGCCATGCATCCAGACATAGAAGTCTGGGAAACCTGTACCCCGTATTTCGACCGCCGGAATATCCACTTCTACATCAATCGCTGCGGATTCCATGCCGTTGAGTTCTTCAACGAGTATCATCCTGACCCCAATATGCCTGAGCAGTTCGACCAGGAGGATGGCCTATTCAAGTTTGAAAAGAAGATAAGATGACAATCGATACAAGTTCGAATTATATTCACTCTTTCATATCAAGCGGAACATTATGAAGAATTTTATTACTCTTTTCGCCCTCACGATGATTACGTTAAACTCCAATGCGTTATCATTAAACGAACTTAAAGTTGAGGACTTGCGTAACCGCTATCTACATATTAATCCAACAAAGGAGTGGAGGATTCAACCTAATCTTGTCACCCCACAAGTACCCCCACAAGTACCCGACAAGTCACCCGACAAGTCACCCGACAAGTTCAATACTAAAAATCAGTATGTCAAGAACTTGGTAAAGATTGTTGGGACAAATGAATTATCGGTAAAAGAAATGCTTAGCGGGTTGGGACTAAAGGATAGAGAGAGTTTCTTGGATGTCTATCTTAACCCTGCAATAAAAGGAAAGTTCGTTCGATTACTCTATCCTAACTCTCCCCGTCATCCTCGACAGAAATATTTGCTGACGGTGAAAGGGCTGGCACTTTATCAAGAGTTGACAAAGTAACATTTTCGTGTTTTCCATACTATAAAAATAGATAAGAGGTATGATTGGAGTTATCATTGGAGATTTGGCAGCTTGGACGTGGGAACACGACCGCGCCTGCTTCTATAAGCAGCTTGTAAGAGACGATGCTGTGCTGTCATGTTATGGCACGGCATTATACAACGCTGCTCATACATTCTTCCTTCCTGAAGAGAAGATTGATGTAACGCCAATGGAATCTCCGAGAGAAAAATCATACTATGGCCAATGGCTGATGTGGCAGATAGCTTGCGCGTGGTATTCTCCATCGCTGGAAGAACAAATGCCTCATTTCTTTGATATTGACAAAGAGGAAGGCTATGCTCGCTATTTCATGAGAGAGTTGCTGACTTCATTAAGAAACGGAGACACCAAAGGAGAAGCTTATCATAGCTGTGAGATGTTTGAGACGCTCTCAAAATCTTGGCATTGGAGAGAAGATGGAAAAGATGCTGCCTACTCATCTGGCTTGCTAACCTCCATCTTCCGCGCATGGGATGCATTTTTCCTTGGATATGACTTCACTTCGACCATCCACAATGCTGTAAAATGGTCTGGTGATATTCATCTGATTGCTGCTATTGCAGGAGCTTTCGCAAGTGCAATGTACGGATGTGAGTATAGCTACATCAAAGAGAAATACGCTGATGGTGAAATGACCAGAGGCGACCTTTACCACCATGCATTCAACAGGAAAGATGACAGTGTTCAGCGTCTAAGTTGGATGATGATTGATAACGATAAGCGGGAAAGAAAGTTCTTTAAGAAGAACTGTGCATTGACTAATGTAGAGTGGCATCAATGGAAACCTTCAGATGTCAACATGAATCAGTTCGTCTTCAATGAAGAACAAAAGAATAGAATTGTTCGTGCATGGTACACTGATTGGGATAATCGTTACGGATTCTATCTTGACGACGGATGGATGTACTTCTATCGAAGCCATGTTCTGATTTGCAGATTCCAATTCAATGAGTTTGAAAAAGGACATTATCGTATAGCCCACCTACAGGATGGCGACGAGGCACATGACTCCAAGGAGCTTGTTGGGTGGCTAAATGAAAATATGTATTCATTAGATAAGTAGGTCTATGATTATACCTGTATCCAAAGCACGCCGTCTGGCACGAACTTACTTAGCAGAGAGAGGTGATTTTGATATGTCAATCACTCACCTCCATTACCTCGGTATTTACAAACGCCGCCATGCGTTTGAAGTGGATTGTGATATTCCCGATGGAGTTATGGTTGATAAGGGTCTCCCAATAGTTCTTATCGTCACAGCAAAGGAAGTGATATACATCCAAAGCGGTGAAAGCCTCGATATTATGTACTACTTTTGGAATAAGAAAGGAAAGAAATGAAAGCTATACCATACAAACTTGACCCGCCATTCCGAGCTGCTGCGAGGAAGAAGCAGTCGGACTTTCGGGAAGAGGTGCTTAAAGTGGACTTCGACCCTAATGATCGATTGGCGAAGTATGGCAATCTCCTGCGTGAGGAGGATGCCAGACGTGGGTTGAACTTTTATGAAGGGTACAGGAATGATATCTTAGAGGCTATCGGTCCCTACAAGAAGCCACTCTTTGCCAACCTGCTACGTTCGGAGCACATACCTTGGAATTTATTCTTTCCAATGGGAGCATCTCCGAATCATTTGGAAGCATCCATTAGTTTCTTTAATGAGATGCTTGGGATTGAGCAAATCAGTCAGGTGAGGAAGGTTGTGATTGAAAGGACTTCTGATGCACTGGATGACCATACTGCCTTTGATGCCTACATCGAATATGTACACATCGATGGTAGCATTGGAGGTATTGGCATTGAGGTGAAATATACAGAAGAAGCATATCCTCTAAAAAAAGGAAGTCGAGAGGAAGAAAATGCAGTATTGCACCCGACACCGCTTTATGTCAATACGACCAGAAACTGCGAGTACTACTGTCATCCTGATGAAGATTATGGTCTGCTGGTTAGCGATGAGCTGCGGCAGATATGGCGTAATCATATTCTGGGTGCTGCCATGGAACTTGGTGGTGAGATAGCTCACTTCCATAGCATCCACCTTTATCCATCGTTTAACACGCACTTCCATGAGGTACTACCTAAATACCAGGCTCTGCTGACAGAAAAAGGACACGAGAGTTTTCGTCCCGTTACCTTTGAAGAGCTGTTCAAGTTGATGACCAAACATTTTAAGGAGTCAAAAGATAATACATGGATTCAATATCTATGGGATAGATATATCATATAAACATGGCACTTCCGAAGTTCATAATCACGATGGAAAGGCTCCTGACGGCATGCAGCGCTCGGGAATCGGCTATTTGCGTCTGGGTATGGTGAATCAGCATAAGGATTTGCTGTAGCTTGTGTGCAAAGAGGGACCCCATCACTTTATCGTATTTTGTGAATTAATTTCGTATATTTGCAACGGATTTTTGGCAAAATTGACACAAATCCGTAATGAAAACATCATTTATTGAACGTAAATGACTGATGGTTATGAAGATAGAAAGACCGATTTATATGCAGCAACTCATTGATTCAAAGGATAATGGGTTGATAAAGATTGTGACGGGTTTGCGGCGTGTAGGCAAGTCGTATCTGCTGAAAACGCTATTCAAGGAGTACCTGTCGGTCAGCTTCAGGCTGGGGAGGTTGACTTTGTGTGTAAGAAGCCAACTGAAAGAAGGACTGGTGTAATAGGGAAGAAATCTTCGCAGGGTAGACGTGATAGGAGGAATAGAAACTATAAATACAAATCAATATAAAAATCGAGATGGTATGAAAAGAAGTATTGTGATTGTCCTGATTGGTTTGCTGCCGCTGCTTGTCAATGCGCAGACGGGACTGAAGAGAGTGTATAACGAGGAGATAGATCCTATGACGCAAATTGACGAGGCGTTGGTGACGGCAAAGGCCGAAGGCAAGTTCGTGGTGTGTCAGGTTGGAGGAAACTGGTGTCCTTGGTGCTTGCGCTTTGCTGATTTTATTACTAAGGATGCTGACATCAGCAAGCTGATAGAGGATAATTATGTATATATCCATGTGAACTATAATCCTCGCAATAAGGAGGATGAGGCTAAGGCAAAATCGTTGCTGCACAGGCTGAAGAATCCGCAGAGGTTTGGCTTTCCCGTGTTTGTGGTGTTGGATGCCGAGGGTGAAGCTATTCATATTCAGGATTCCAGCTTCCTGGAGGAAGGGCAGGGCTATAGCAAAGAGAAGGTTCTGCTTTTCTTCAAGAACTGGACGCCAAAGGCTGTGAAAGAATAGCGAATATGCAAGTGACTGAAAACAACAAAGGCTCCGTGCGGTCAATTCGCACGGAGCCTTTGTTGTTATGGATACAGGGATATGTGCTTATTTCAGCATCTTGAGCAATTGTTCAAGGGCGTGGCGGCGTTCTGGCCACGATGGGTAGTCGGAGGCGCGGAGGGTGTAGATGCGCTTGGGTTTCATGCTCAGGTCAACTGATGTGGTGAGGATGCAGGGACGAGTCTTGCCTTCGGCTATGAGGCGGTCGGCTATGGCATCGGCTCCACCTGTCTTGAACCAGCTCTCAATGGTGTCGTCCGGCCCAGGAACGAGATGAATGGCTACAGCAAAGCGTTTCGCCTTAACTGGTGGAATATAGGTGGCAGCCTGACGGTTAAGGTCGTAACGGACGGTGCCGTGGGGTATATCGCCCATGTTTGCGAAGCTGTAGGGATTGGCAGGATTGTTGCAGATGCTGTGCTTGAATCCACGGTCAGGGGAGAGGTACATGTTGCTGGGGTCGGCAACAGCTGTGCCGTCTACGAGGAAATTGTATGTGAAAACTTCGGTGGGGTGACTGGTAATGGTTACGCTCCACACTCCGTCGTCGTCCTGGTGCATGGGCAGCGGGGTGGTGAGGATTTCGCTCTGGAGCTGTACGGATTGGGCAGCTGGTGCCTTGAAACGGAAAGTGATACCGTCGACATTGAACTCGGGTGAGATGATGGGGCGGGGGAAGAGGCGGGCCATGACGGCAGGGGTGAAGTATGCCTCATTGCCTGTGGCTGCGAGCGCGGGATTGCTGTTCTTCATGGCTTCGGCAGATGCTTCAGGATTGAAGAGCAGGCGCAGGGTGTGGTCGAGGAAATACTTGGCGTTCATCCAGGTGTGTCCGAACTTGTCGTGGGTGTATTCCTTGACTGAGCGGATGCCTTTGGTGTCGAGGAATTCCATGTAGTCGCGCGAATTGCCGTAGAGGAAGTCGTCGGTGCCTACACCGAGCCAGAAGAGGTGGATGCGGCTGTTGGTGGCATCGGCATTGTCGTAGACTTCAGGGATATCGGTGGTGGTGAAGGAGCTGTAGGAACAGAGGTATGAGAACTTGTCGAGGTTGTGGAGTCCGATTGAGAGTCCCTGATTGCCTCCACGTGAGAATCCTCCGATGGCACGGTGGTCGCTGTCGTTGATGGTGCGGTAGCGGCTCTCTACGTAGGGCATGAGGTCATTGATGAGGTCGCGGCTGAAGATATCGCCCATAGCCATGGGGTTGGCTGGTGCCTTGGGCAGGAGCTTGACAGGATTGCCATAGGGAAGGACGATTATCATCTCCTGTGCCTTGCCTTCAGCGAGGAGGTTGTCGAGGATGTAGTTCATGCGTCCAACCTTATAGTAGACTTCTTCGGTGTCGGTGGTGCCGCTTACGAGGTAGAAGACGGGGTAGTGCTTGCTTTTGCCACTATTATTATAATATGTAGGTGGGAGGTAGACTATGGCGTTGTTGGTAGCTCCGAGGCTTTGAGAGTAGTAGTGGATATACTCTATGGTGCCGTGGGGAACGGATTTGATGTCGTGTGCCAGAGTTCCTGTCTTTGCCGGAATCTCGAGCAGACTGTTCTTGAATCCTTCGTTTGGATAATACTGTGGGCAGAGAGGGTCCATGATGCTCACTCCGTCGACTTCGAAGTGGTAGGGATACATGTCGGCAGCTGCAGGTCCGAGGGTTGCTGTCCAGAGACCGTCGGAGGTTAGTGTCATGGGGTGTTTGCCTGCAAATTGCACATCTACCTGCACTTCCTTGGCGGTGTTGTTGCGATAGAGAAAGGTGACGGTGCCGTCGGGGTTGAAAGTGACAGACTGATGCTCGGCGGCTGACTGTGCCAGGCTTGTGCTTGCAGCAATGAGTAGTGACAGGGACGCAACGGCCCTTGTCAGAAATGGTTTTAAGGTCATAGTCGTGTTATTGTAAGTTAGACGGTTATAAAAAAAAGAAAACCGCCTGTTCATGGCGGTTTCAGGGTGTTTGTCGGGATGATCAGACTCGAACTGACGACCACACGCCCCCCAGACGTGTACGCTAACCAACTGCGCTACATCCCGATTGCGGATGCAAAGGTACAAAAAAATCCTTGTGCTGCAAGGATTTTTGTGAAAATTATTTCAGCGGCAAAACCGCAGAACGCACTGGTCATGCACTCTTACCTCAAAAGCATGACGCAACGGCGAACATTCGGGTTGTTGCGGAATTCTGCCGGTGCTTTCTTGTAAATCTTTTGAATGTTGGGGTTTGCAGGAACGTCGAAATTGAAAAGAGCACGTTCGCACATGTGGATGAACCAAGTGGTTCCGAGCACGTTGTCGTAGTTCTCCTCAACGAATTTAGTTTCAAGATTGTCGAGCGCATCAAAGTATTTCTTGTTGTTGCGCATGACTTCCTCCATTCGCTTATGGATGATATCGGGAGAAAAACCGTCAATCATGAGTTCCATGCGAGTGAGGTTAGGGTCGATGAGCATCATGCCGATGGAGTCGCGCTTGGCGAGGAAATGATATAACCGTTCGTTGAGTGGAGTGCCCTCAGCCTTTACTGATGAGTAACCGATATTGACCTTGACATTACCTTCCTCAAGAACAACGAGGATCGGGCGGTTGTTGATGTCGTAGGTGTCGCCCATGAACAGGGAAACGCACATGACGCTGTCGAGCGGTCCTGACATCTGGAAATTGCCATGAAGCACCGTGCAGGAGTCGATGTCCCTGTAACTACCACCGTCCATGAGCTTCATATACGCAGTGTTGCCGTCGAGGTATGCCTGCGACGACGTTCCCGTTACCGAATAGAGGTTGGTCTGCTCGGCACATGCGGCGCACATGAGTGCTAAGGCGATAATTAGGGTGGTTTGGGTAAATAACTGCTTCATAGGCAATCGCATGGTTCAATACTAAGTTGCTGATTGTGATGGCAAAATTACAATATCCGTTGTGTTCGGCAAAATGTTTTAGATTTTCTTAAATGTTTATTAGAATTTCTTAATGATTTGTTGGCTGAGATATGGCGGGTGTTAAACTTTTTTAAGTTTTTACCTTTAATAATATTCCCCATTCTTCGTTCATCTTTCTTCTTTTTTTCTTATCTTTGCAGCAGAATAATAATAGGAGAACCGAACCGTGAAAATAGGGAAGATATTATCTAAATTCAAATATCTCATCGCCGCAGGAATTTTTGTGCTGGTAACAGGATTCGTCGGTGAGAATTGTATTGTGCGGCGTGTGGAACGCAAGCAGGATATTGCAGAGCTTGAACGCAAAATAGAGGAGCAGAGGGAACTGTTTGCCGCCGACCAGGCAAGGTTGGACGAGCTGAAGAACAACCGCTATGCCTTGAGACGTGTAGCTCGTGAGAAGTACTACATGCGTGAATATAACGAAGATGTCTTTATCATCGAAGACGAGGAGGGAAATGACTAAGGAAAAGAAACAGCAACTGCTCAACTTCTGTGCTTTGGCAGGGGAGGTGATGGTTCTTTTGGGAGCAGTGGCGTGGATGTTCTGGCGTAGCCGCTCGATTGCGGGCGATGTTCTGATGGAATGGCTGAAGGCTAACGGAGCCGGAGTGCTGTTTGCAGCCGGAGCCATAATTATGAGCATTGGCCGACTGTTGGGTGAAAAGGGAGATATAGCAATGATGGGTGATGTTCAGGCAGATATCCGTGTGCGACGTCTCCATCGCCAGCGTGTGATAGCAATGGTGATGCTTATGCTTGCCGCTGTGCTGGTGAATATGCGAGCTGGGTTCTATGCTTTCGACGTCTATGTACGTCCGTCGTTGTGGCTTCTGCCCTTTCTCTTTTTCGTGGTGATAGAGACCTACACGGTATTCCGCCTAAGTAGCCTGGAGAAGAAGAGTGAAGTGTGAAGGTGGAAATTTGTTATTTTTAGGCAATACCTATTATAATAAATGTGAAAAAGTTTTGTCAAGTAGAGAAACTAAACTAACTTTGCACAAAATTTAAGGCTCTCTGAATGATTTGACCTGCGAGAGCAAGGACAGAGAGGACTGAGAGAACACGATAGTAATAATAAAGCGCAATATAAATTAGGTAAAAAGACTCGTTTTTTCCTGAAAGACATTATGATAGCACTTGATGCACTTACAGCCGTTTCGCCTGTGGACGGGCGTTACCACGGTAAAACCGAGGTGTTGGCAAACTATTTCTCCGAATACGCATTGGTGAAGTACCGTGTGCGTGTGGAGATTGAGTATTTCATAGCACTCTGTGAACTGCCCCTGCCGCAACTTGCAGGATTCGATCATACGCAGTTTGAAACCCTCCGCAATATCTACCGCAATTTCACTGTGGAAGACGCACGCAGGGTGAAGGAGATAGAATCAGTCACAAATCACGACGTGAAGGCTGTGGAATACTTCATCAAAGAACGTATTGCCGGCATGGACAATGTGGAACAGTGGCAGGAATTCATCCACTTCGGACTGACAAGCCAGGATATCAACAACACCAGTGTGCCTCTGTCGCTGAAAGATGCTATTCAGGAGGTATATATTCCCCAGGTTGAGGAACTCATTGCCCAGCTTCAGGAATATGCCGACGAATGGGCCGAGATACCTATGCTCGCCAAGACTCACGGTCAGCCAGCCAGCCCTACAAGACTCGGCAAGGAGGTGATGGTGTATGTCTACCGCCTCACAGAACAGCTTCAGTTGCTGCGCAAATGCAAGTACACTGCGAAGTTCGGTGGTGCCACGGGCAACTACAATGCTCACCATGTGGCTTATCCGGAGTATGACTGGAAGGCATTCGGCAACCGCTTCGTTAGCGAGAAACTGGGTCTGGAGCGTGAGCAGTGGACTACTCAGATTTCCAACTATGACCATCTTGCATCTGTCTTTGATGCTCTCCGCAGAATCAACACCATCATTCTGGATCTCGACCGCGACTTCTGGATGTATGTATCGATGGAGTATTTCAAGCAGAAGATCAAAGCAGGAGAGGTCGGTTCGAGCGCAATGCCTCACAAGGTGAACCCTATCGACTTCGAAAACTCTGAAGGCAACCTCGGCATGGCTAACGCCATACTGGCTCACTTGGCACAGAAACTGCCTGTAAGCCGACTGCAGCGTGACCTGACAGACTCAACAGTGCTGAGAAACATAGGTGTGCCCCTTGGACACATGCTCATATCTGTACAGAGCACTCTGAAGGGTCTGCGCAAGCTGCTGCTTAACCGCGATGCTATTGACCGCGACCTCAATGATACATGGGCAGTATGTGCAGAGGCAATCCAAACCATACTCCGCCGCGAAGCATATCCGCATCCATACGAGGCACTCAAGGCTCTGACAAGAACCAATGCCACTATTGATGCCGACAGCATACATAACTTTGTGGAACAACTCGATGTGCCAGAAACTGTGAAAGAAGAGTTAAGGCGCATTTCTCCTCAAACATACACAGGAATCTAACTAGTGAATTCAAAAACGCTATCCGAGAGGACTGCAATTAATTATTAAAAAAATTACGAAAACACATGATTAACGAAAAAGAAAATTGGCAGAATGGCGAATCGGGCGAACGTCGTCGCCGTCCACGTTTCAACACCAGTGAACGTGCCTATTCAAGCAATCCAAACAGAGGTTACAGCCGTGAAGGATTTAACAATTACAGAGACGACAATATCAGACTCGCTTATGGAGCGCGTCCGTCGTATGGCTACAGAAACACGACACAAGGTTACAACAATCAGGAACGTAATCAGTATCCACGTCCATATAACAACGGAGGCTATCACCAGAACCGTGATAACGGATTTGGTGATGAAGGATTCGGCCAGCAGCGTCAGGGCGGCTACGGACAGAATCGTGGCGGTTATGGCCAGCAGCGTCAGGGCGGCTACGGACAGAACCGTGGTGGTTATGGCCAGCAGCGTCAGGGCGGTTACGGACAGAATCGTGGCGGCTATGGTCAGCAGCGTCAGGGCGGCTACGGACAGAACCGTGGCGGCTATGGTCAGCAGCGTCGTCAGGGAGGCTACAATCCAGAAAACAAGTACTCTCTGAAGAAGCAGATTGATTACAAAGAATATATTGAAGATCCAGACGCACCAATCCGTCTTAACAAATACCTTGCCAATGCAGGTACTTGCTCTCGTCGTGAGGCAGACCAGTTTATCCAGGCTGGTGTTGTGAAGGTGAACGGACAAATCGTTACCGAACTCGGAACAAAGGTGCTTCGTACAGATACAGTTCACTTCCACGACCAGCTCGTGTCGCCTGAGAAGAAAGTCTATGTGCTGCTTAACAAGCCAAAGGACTATGTTACCACAAGCGACGATCCTCAGCAGCGCAAGACTGTAATGGAACTCGTGAAGAACTGCTGCCGTGAGCGTATCTATCCAGTGGGACGTCTCGACAGAAACACTACTGGTGTGTTGCTCTTCACCAACGATGGTGATCTGGCATCAAAGCTTACACATCCTAAATTCCTGAAGAAGAAAATCTACCATGTGTTCCTCGACAAGAATGTTGCACACTCTGATTTGCAGCAGATTCTTGACGGTGTGACTTTGGAGGATGGTGAGGTACGCGCAGATGCTATCTCCTATGCTTCAGACACAGACAAGAAGCAGGTTGGTATTGAAATCCACTCAGGAAAGAACCGCATCGTACGCCGTATATTTGAATCACTCGGCTACAGAGTACTCAAACTCGACCGCGTGATGTTCTGCGGACTTACCAAGAAAGGACTCAAGCGTGGTGACTGGCGTTTCCTCACTCAGCAGGAAGTTGCTATGCTCCACATGGGAAGTTTTGAATAAACTAAAAAACTCAACAATACATGAAACGTACAAAAATCATTGATATACTTCAAAGTACAGAGTACGGCAAAGAAGTGACCGTTTGCGGATGGGTGAGAACACACCGCAGCAGCAAGGCTGTTGACTTCATCGCGCTCAATGACGGTTCTACTATCAAAAACGTGCAAGTCGTGGTTGACCCAGAGACCGTTGACCCGGAAATACTGAAGCAGGCAACAACAGGAGCATGCTTGAAAGTTGTGGGTAAACTGGTTGAAAGTCCTGCTCAGGGACAGGCATCGGAAGTGCAGTGCACAGAAATCGAACTCTTCGGAGCCTGCGGTGCTGACTATCCTATGCAGAAGAAAGGGCAGTCGTTCGAGTATATGCGTCAGCATGCACACATGCGTCTTCGTACCAATACATTCGGCGCAGTATTCCGTATCCGTCACAACATGGCAATCGCCATTCACCAGTTCTTCCACGACAAGGGATTCTTCTACTTCCACACACCTATTATCACAGCAAGTGACTGCGAGGGTGCCGGACAGATGTTCCAGGTGACTACCAAGAACCTCTATGACCTGAAGAAAGACGAGAACGGAAGCATTATCTACGATGACGACTTTTTCGGCAAGCAGACTTCACTCACAGTGAGCGGTCAACTTGAGGGTGAACTCGGAGCTACAGCTCTCGGTCAGATCTATACTTTCGGACCTACTTTCCGTGCAGAGAACTCCAATACTCCACGCCACTTGGCTGAGTTCTGGATGATTGAGCCGGAAATGGCATTTTACGACAAGGACGACCTCATGGATCTTGAGGAGGAATTCATCAAGTACTGTGTGAAATGGGCACTCGACAACTGTAAGGACGATCTGGAGTTCCTCAACAAAATGATTGACAAGACTCTCATTGAGCGTCTGCAGGGTGTGCTTAAGGATTCATTCGTACGTCTTACCTACACAGAGGGTATCAACATCCTTCAGGAGGCTATCGCCAAGGGCAAGAAATTCGAGTTCCCATGCAACTGGGGAGACGACCTTGCCAGCGAACACGAGCGCTTCCTGGTTGAAGAGCACTTCAAGCGTCCTGTTATCATGACAGACTATCCTCGTGAAATCAAGGCTTTCTACATGAAGCTGAATGAAGATGGAAAGACTATGCAGGGTACTGACGTGCTGTTCCCACAGATCGGTGAAATCATTGGTGGTTCTGTCCGTGAGGAGAACTATGATAAGCTGATGTCGGAAATCACTGCCCGCAACATACCAATGAAGGATATGTGGTGGTATCTCGACACCCGTCGTTTCGGCTCATGCCCACACGCTGGATTCGGACTCGGTTTCGAACGTCTCATCCTCTTCGTTACAGGCATGCAGAACATCCGCGATGTGATACCTTTCCCACGTACTCCAAAGACAGCTGAGTTCTAAACAGAATCAATGCAATAAAAAAGAAGCTTCATTACCGCATAGGCAGTGAAGCTTCTCTTTTATTTATTATCTCACTCTGTCAGCCGAGCCTGAAGACACCAAGGATTTTATCCATAACCCAGTTGACAGATGTAGCAGCATTGTTGTCGCAGTCACAGGTGGAGATGCCGCGCAGATGGTCAACTACGAGTTGGATGAGGGGCTGTTGCACATGTGGCGGATTGGGAATGCTGAATTCCTGATGTCCTTTCTGGTTGTCAAGCGTTATTGGTTTATAGTCAAATACGGAAAAGGCAATGGTGCCGTTTTCACCTACAATCTCTATACGGTCCGTTCGTGCTGATTCATGTGCGACGAAGCACCATGATGCAGAGCCTGTGATTCCACAGTCGAACTTGAAGCAGGCATTGATAGTGTCCTCCACCTTGTACAGCCCAGCCATATTACTGCAGAATCCCTCTGCCTCGATGATATTGCCGAGCATGTCCTGAAGAAGGTCTATCTGGTGGGGTGCAAGGTCGTAGAAATAACCACCACGACCGGCGATGTCGGGTTGCAGACGCCAAGGAAGGTTGGTCTTGTTGTAGTCAAGTTCGCGTGGCGGGACAGCAAAGCGAATCTGAACTGAAAGGATGCGTCCCAGACTTCCGTTGCGCACCAGCTCCTTCACTTTCTCGAAGTAGGGCAGATGGCGGCGGTAGTATGCTACAAAACAAGGAATGTTGAGGAGTCGTGAGATGCGGTTGATGCGAACGCAGTCTTCGTAAGTCGCTGCCATGGGCTTCTCAATGTAAGCTGGCTTACCTGCCCTCAAAGCCATGATGGCGTAGGTGGCATGTGAAGAGGGTGGGGTGGCGATGTAAATGGCATTGACATCGGGATCGGAAATGAGCGACAGGGCATCTGTGTAGTAGCGTGCAATATTGTGACGCTGTGCATAGGACTTAGCCTTTTCTGCATTACGACTCATTACGGCAACGACTTCAGAACCTTCAATCTGTGCGAATGCCGGTCCACTCTTTTTCTCGGTGACTTCACCGCAACCGATGAATCCCCATTTTACAGTTTCCAAAGCGTACATGATAAGCGAAGAGTTAAGAGTGAAGAGTTAAGTGACAACTGATAGCTGACACAATTTTTTAAGTTTTAAGTATTTTTGATATTTGGTTGATGCAAATGTACGTAAAAAATGTGTACTTTTGCATGAAAACTGAAAAATATGGATAAAGAAATTGAAAAAACAGATATCTACAGAGGTATAGGACGCTGTTTGTCGGACGGAGTGAGTGTACTCACCGATTCCTTCTGGCGTATGATCCTATTGGTCTTGCCTGCTGTTTTACCACTGGCTGTGCTGGGTACAGCGACTCTTTTTGTGGTAAGTGATGTACGTTGTTTTGCAAACAGTGTTATTGGACTGGATGTGTTTCAGATAATTATGGGTGTACTGATAGTCCTGAACAGTGCCGTCGTGCTTGCTGTCGTATATCGTCTGATAGACCTCCGCTTGCAAGGCATGGCAATGAAGAGCATACGTATGCACAATATCTATAATTCACAACTGGTGGTGAAATCTGCCGAATATTTGGTGGCTCAGCTGGTGTTTGCCGTTGTGGTAGGTGTCTTTATGGCAGGAGCATGGTTTGCCTATAATATGGAGATAACAGAATCTGATATTGAACTACAGGTGTTCCAAGTATCAGCCTATGTGATTTTGGCATTGCTGCTGATTGCTGTAGCCTCACCATTATTGCTGTGTTACCCCTCTGTTCAGTTTGTTAAGGGGAATGTGTTCAAGCGTTTATGGTTTGGCTACCGTCACGGTTGGCGTCGCTGGGGCAAAGTCTTTTCATTAGGACTTCTTTCCTATATGATTGTTTATATCATTGGTATGTTGTTCGCGATAGCAATGGTAATGATATATATGGAACGTGTGGTTGCGACTAATAGTATGATGAACGGGGAAGGCGATTCTCTTACACTTTGGGAACACATTGTAGCGGTAATGGTATTCCTCTTTGTGTTCTTTGTCACATCTGTTCTTGAGATGATTCCACACACCGCAGCAACCTACATGTATTTAAATTGTAAAAAAGACGTTTATGAAGAAACTACCATTGATTGAGAATGTCCGGATAGAAGCTGTCGCAGCAGAAGGGAAAGCCCTTGCTCATGTTGACGAGAAAGTGGTTTTCGTGCCCTATGTTGTACCTGGCGATGTGGTTGACCTTCAGGTGAAGAAGAAAAAGCACAGCTATATGGAAGCCGTGGCAGTGAAGATTCATGAATACTCTCCTCTAAGGGATGAGCCATTCTGCCGCCATTTCGGGATTTGTGGAGGATGTAAGTGGCAGTGCCTGAAATATGAGGAACAACTGCGTGCGAAACAGCAACAAGTGGTTGATAATTTGCAGCGTATTGGAAAAATTGAATTGCCGGAGATTTCCCCGATTCTTGGAAGTCGCCTCACTAAGGCTTACCGCAACAAACTGGAGTTCGGATTCAGTGACAAGCGTTGGCTAACCGAGGATGAAATCCGTAGCAATACTGAATACAGCAATAAAGATGCGGTGGGTTTCCACATTACAGGAGCGTTCGACAAGATTCTTGACATTACCGAGTGTCATCTTATGGATGATATCAACAATAGAATCCGCAATGACATCCGTGAATACGCATTAGAGCATGAACTTACATTTTACGACCTCCGTGAAAACAAGGGTTTGCTGCGAAGCCTGATGATTCGAACCAGCAATACAGGTGAACTTATGTTCCTTGTGCAGTTCCGTATTGAGAATAAGGAAGAGAAGCAACAGGCGATGGCACTTATGCAGCATCTGGCCGACACTTTCCCTGAAATCACGTCTTTGTTGTATGTAGATAACCATAAGTGTAACGATACTTTTGCAGACCAACCAGTTCATGTGTTCAAGGGACAGGATCATATCTTTGAGGAGATGGAGAGTCTCCGTTTCAAGGTAGGTCCAAAGTCCTTCTATCAGACAAATACAGAACAGGCTTATGAACTCTATAAGGTTGCCCGTAGCTTTGCAGCCCTTACAGGCAACGAACTCGTCTATGACCTTTACACGGGAACAGGCACTATCGCGAATTTTGTGGCACGTAGTGCAAGGCAAGTTATAGGAATAGAATATGTGCCTGAAGCCATAGAGGATGCCAAGGTTAACTCGCAGATAAACGGAATTGAGAATACTCTCTTCTACGCAGGTGATATGAAGGATATCCTCAACAGAGAGTTTATTGAGAAGCATGGACGTCCGGATGTGATTATTACCGATCCTCCACGTGCAGGAATGCATCAGGATGTAATCGACACGATTCTGTTCGCAGCCCCTCTCCGTATAGTATATGTAAGTTGTAACCCAGCGACCCAGGCGCGTGACCTTAACTTGCTGGATGCGAACTACAAGGTTGTAAAAGTACAGCCAGTGGATATGTTCCCGCATACTCAGCATGTGGAAAATGTGGTTTTACTTGAAAAAAGATAATACACTATGGCACAAATCTATACAGTACGTCAAAGTTCCGAGTTGATGACATTCCTAATGGAGAATGTTCCTGGAATGAACCGAACCAAGGCAAAGCAGTTGCTGAGTAAGCAGATGGTTTCTGTCGACAAAGTAATTAACACCAAGTTCAATGCGCCTTTGCGTGAGGGGCAGAGAGTTGAGATTGCCCGTCGCGGAAACGAACATTCACTGCGCAATCCATTTGTGAGAATAGTGTATGAAGACCCACATCTCGTGGTCGTGGACAAAGCGGAGGGTATACTTACCAATGCACCGCTAGACGGTAGGGAGAATTCAGTGAAACGTATTCTGGATCAATATTTCCAGCGTGAGAGCCGTAGGCTTAGTGCGCATACGGTTCACCGTCTTGACCGCTATACTTCGGGACTAATGATATTTGCTAAACGCCGGGATGTTCAGCAGATATTCATAGACCGCTGGCAGGAACTTATTGCAGACCGCCGCTATGTGGCTCTTGTGGAAGGTGTGATGGAGAAGAAGCAGGGAACAGTGGCTTCATGGCTTAAGGACAACAAGGTGTTTATGACATATAGCAGCCCATACGACAATGGTGGTAAATATGCTGTAACACACTATCGTACGCTAGAAACAGCGCCACACTGCACCCTCGTGGAATGTAAACTTGAAACGGGACGAAAGAACCAAATCCGTGTACATATGCAACAGTTACAGCATTCTGTGGTTGGTGACCTGAAATACGGTGCAACAACTGATCCAATTGGCAGAGTCTGTCTGCATGCATATAAACTCCAGTTCTGGCATCCCGTTACGCATGAACTGCTGAATTTTGAAACTCCTGTTCCGCAGAAATTTCTCGATGTGCTATCAGGTCGCACTAATTTATAATTTATAATTTGTCATTTAAATTATTTTTTTCGTACCTTTGCATTGGATTTC
Source organism: uncultured Bacteroidales bacterium (assembly GCA_902776985.1). Lineage (GTDB taxonomy): Bacteria > Bacteroidota > Bacteroidia > Bacteroidales > Bacteroidaceae > UBA3839. The sequence goes on along the minus strand of CACYSD010000009.1, from coordinate 57,436 downwards.
ATAACCTCTAATAATCCTCATGAGCGAATTACGACCATTCAAGGTGTTTTCCGGCACCAAATCCCGCTATCTTGCTGAACGTATCTGTCAGCATTTGGGATGTCCGCTTGGCAATATGATTATCACACACTTTGCCGACGGTGAGTTTGCAGTTAGTTTTGAAGAATCCATCCGTGGAAACGATGTGTTCTTAGTACAGTCAACCTTCCCAAATAGCGACAATCTGATGGAGCTGCTCCTCATGATTGATGCAGCAAAACGTGCAAGCGCCCGTAGTATAATTGCTGTTTGTCCGTATTTCGGCTGGGCACGTCAAGACCGCAAGGATAAACCACGTGTGAGCATCGGCGCAAAACTGGTTGCTGACATGCTTGGAGTCGCAGGTATAAACCGACTCATAACCATGGACCTTCACGCAGACCAGATTCAAGGTTTCTTTGATGTACCGGTAGATCACCTTTACGGTTCACTCGTCCTCATTGATTATATTGAATCCCTTCATCTTGATGATCTTGTAATTGCAACTCCTGATGCCGGTGGTTCGAAACGAGCAGCTCTCTACAGCAAAAAACTGGGTGTGCCTCTTGTTCTCTGCAATAAGGTTCGTGCACGTGCAAATGTGGTCAGCAGTATTCAGATTATCGGAGATGTTGAGGGAAAGAATGTAGTGCTTGTGGACGATATTGTCGACACTGCTGGCACTATAACAAAAGCCGCTGACGAAATGCTTCGTGCCGGTGCCAAGAGCGTGCGTGCAGTAGCAAGCCATTGTGTGATGAGCGACCCTGCAAGCGACAGGGTAGAGGCAAGTGCCCTGGAAGAAGTAATCTTTACGGATTCTATCCCATACGCTCAGAAAACAGCAAAGGTAAAGCAACTGTCTGTAGCAGAGATGTTCGCAAGAGCGATACGTTGCGTTGAAAGCGATAATTCCGTAAGCGAAGCGTTCGAATTTTAATTCAAATAATAACAAAATAGAAGAGTTAACTTTGAATATTATTCAGGGTTAACTTTTTTTATATGAGATAATGTCGTATTTCTGTGCATTTTTACGTAACTTCGCACGGAAATATATAATCTAAAAAAATATCATTACAACAGAAATAATCTTAGAAATGAAAAAACTACTTTTATTGTTGCTTGTATCAGCAATGTCGTTTGAAATCAATGCTCAGACAAATGACGATCCTGTAATTATGCATATCAATGGCAACGCAATTACTCGTAGTGAGTTTGAATACTCTTTCAACAAGAATAATTCGGACGGTGTACTTGATAAGAAGGGACTTGAAGAGTATGTTGATTTGTTTATTAATTTCAAACTGAAGGTTGAGGCTGCAAAAGCTGCCGGCATCGATACAATGGCCTCTATCCGTAAGGAACTTGACGGATATCGTGAACAGATGGTGATGCAGGACCTTGTAGACAGCAACTATATTGAAGCTGAAGCTCGTAAGGTTTATGATGCTACTGCAAAACGTTTCGAAGGACAGGATTTGCTCCAGGGACGTCATATATTTGTATATCTCCCACAGAATGCAGATGCTGCGGCACAGACAAAGGCTAAGGCAAAGATTGACTCTTTGTATTCCGTTTTACTTGCAGGAGCAGATTTTGAGGAAATAGCACGCAACTACAGTGAAGATAAGCAGTCGGCAGTCAAAGGCGGTAGCCTTGGTGAATTTGCCAAAGGTATGATGATACCTGACTTTGAGAAAGCTGCTTATGCACTTAAGGTCGGTGAAGTGTCAAAGCCTGTTCAGACAACAGTTGGTTGGCATATTATCCGCATAGATGACCGCCATCCGTTCCGCCCTTATGAATATCACAGAGCTGACATCCTGAAATTTCTTGACCAAAGAGGAGTTCGTGAAGCGTCAGCCAATGCTATGGTCGATTCCCTTGCCAAGAAAAATGGTGTTACCCGTTCTGAAGTGATTAAGCGTATGTATGCGGATATTATATTAAAAGACGCTGATACCAGATATCTTGCACAGGAGTATTATGACGGTACATTGATGTATGAAATCAGCAAAACTCAGATATGGGACAAGGCTGCTGCCGACACACTTGGATTGCAGCGCTATTTCGAGCAGCATCGCAGCGATTATGCATGGACAGATCCTCATTTCAGAGGAATTGTAATACACGCTAAAGACAAGAAGACATTGGCTGCGGCTAAGAAACTTACCAAGAAGGTTAAGTATGAAGACTGGGCTACTACAATTGTCAAGGCTCTTAATAACGACAGTGTTAAGTTGGTCCGCATAGACCGCGGTATTTTCAAACCAGGTGACAGTAAGGCTGTGGACAAATTTGTATTCAAGACAACAAAGGAGTTTACACCAATGAAGGATTATCCTTTCACTGATGTTCTTGGTAAAAGCCTGAAAGCACCAGAAACATATGCTGATGTCAAAGCTTTGGTTACAGCTGATTATCAGGCAGCATGTGAGCGTGAATGGGTTGAGGAACTGCGCAAGACTTATACATTCAGCGTTGATGAAGATGTGCTTCGTACGGTGAATGCGCATGGTGATAAGGAAAAGTAAGAATTTTGACAAACACATTCTTTATTATGAATTATAAGTTAAGCCTTAGATACATATTCTTCATTTTTGGTCTGTTGCTCTTTATGCCTGAAATGCAAGCGCAGAGCAATGTGATAGATGAGGTTATTTGGGTGGTAGGTGACGAGCCTATTCTCAAATCCGACGTGGAACAGATGCGTATTGAGGCTCAATCAATGGGACAGCGCATAGACGGTGATCCGTATTGTGTTATTCCAGAACAGCTTGCTGTGCAAAAACTGTTTCTCCACCAGGCTGCCATAGACAGTGTGGAGGTAACTGATGCACAGGTGCTTCAGAGTGTGGAGAAACGACTCAATTTCTATATTCAGCAGTTGGGTTCAAAAGAGAAAATGGAAGAGTATTTTGGCAAAACATCATTGCAAATACGAGAGCAGCTCTTCGAACTGGTGAAGAATGAAATGATAATTGATGAGGTTAGAGACAATCTCATGGAAAATGTGAAGGTGACCCCTGCTCAAGTGAGACGTTTCCTTGCAGAATTACCTGAAGACAGTATTCCTTTTGTCCCGACACAACTCGAAGTGCAGATACTTGTGCGTAAGCCGCAAATAGCCAAAGAGGAAATAGACAGAATAAAGAACCTCTTACGTGACATCACCGAACAGGTGAATACTGGTAAGGCTCAATTCTCTACTATGGCTCTGCGCTACAGTGAGGACCGTGCAAGTGCATCCCGAGGTGGTGAATTGGGATTCTCTTTACGTAGCGATTTCGTTCCTGAGTTCTCTGCCGTGGCATTTAACCTGACAGATCCCAAAACTGTGTCTAAAATTGTTGAGACAGAATTCGGTTTCCATATTATTCAAATGATAGAAAAACGCGGAGATCGTGTGAATTTCCGCCACATCCTGATGCGTCCGCGTGTAAGTGACGAGGCATTGACCAATACTCTTGCACAGATGGATTCAATAATGGATGGAGTGGATAAAAAAGAATATACTTTTGAGGAGGCTGTCGCCCATGTTTCCGAAGACAAGGATACAAGAGCAAACTACGGAATCATGGTGAACAGAAATAGAGAGAGTGATCTCTATGGAACACCTTCTTTTGAGATGAAGGATCTTCCGTCTGAAGTTGCTAGAGAAGTGGCTAATCTTAAAGAAGGAGCGTACAGCAAGCCATTTATCATGGTGGATGAAAGTGGCAAGGAAGTGGTTGCGGTAGTCAAGCTGAAAAGTCGTGTGAATGGTCACAGAGCCACGATGCAGGATGACTATCAGACTTTGCAGAATGCTCTTGTCGCAAAACTCAAAGAGGAAAAAGTGGGAAAATGGATTCGCGAAATGCAGAAGAAGACTTATGTTAGAATCAATGAGGAATGGCGTGATTGCGAATTCAAATATCCTGGTTGGATAAAGTAGGCATCAGTTCATTATTTTTATGGCTTCAAGCAGAAAAGCTACATATACAGGTTTGGGCAGAAAATGGATTTGTTTCATTGTCTGCCTGATTTCTGCATGTATTGTAGTTGCAGCCATTCCTGACGATAAGCCTAAACGTAAGAAAAGTGATTCGCGTATTCACTTGATTCACTCCGATGTTTTATATAAGAACTGGCAAGACCCACGTGCGGAAGTTCTCGTGGGGCACGTGAAGCTAAGTCATGAGGGAGTACTCCTTGACTGCGACAGCGCAAAATTCTATAGAGAGGACAACTCGTTTGATGCATTTGGTCATGTGGTAATGATTCAGGGAGATACGCTAAAACTGACATGTGACTCTTTGTACTACGATGGCTACGAAATGAAAGCTCGTGCACGCAGTAGGGTAAAGCTTTATCACAATAATTCTCTACTCGTTACGGAAAATCTTGATTACGACCGTATTTACGATGTGGGAATGTATGTGGATGGAGGAACTCTTTACGATGACGACAATGTGCTGGTTTCTGATTGGGGACAATACACACCGTCGCTCCATGAAGCGTTCTTTACAGATAATGTACAGCTTACGAATCCGAAATTCACACTTGTCTCGGACACTCTTTACTATTACACGGATACCGAACGTGCAAGGATATTATCTCCTACAAATATTACTTCGAACGATGGTACATTTGTCTATGGTGAACGTGGAAACTATGATACGAAGACAGGTAAAGCCAACTTGATGGATCGCTCATATATAATCAAAGATATGCGCAAAATAGTTGGCGACAGTCTTTACAGTGACAAGGAAGCAGGTATAGATGAAGCCTTCGGAAATGTAATCATTACTGATGATGAGAACCAAATGGCTCTGACTGGCAATTATTGTAAATACTATGAATTAACAGGTGATGCAGTAGCCACAGACAGTGCTTTGGCAATGGAGTTCTCCTCCCCTGACACTCTCTATATCCATGCTGACACTTTGAAGATGTTTACATTTAATATGAACACGGATTCGGTTTATCGTAATCTTCATGCCTACAATCATGTGAGAATATATCGTACGGATGTGCAGGGCGTGTGTGACTCGTTGGTTTCGCTGGAACTGGATTCATGTACATATATGTATGGCCAGCCTATTCTTTGGAATGAGCAGCAGCAGGTTTTCGGAGAAGAGATAAGAATTTACAATAACGACAGCACGATTGACTGGATACATGTCATCAATCAGGCTATGACAATAGAACGTTTGGACTCTGTGCGTTATAACCAGGTTGCGTCAAAGGAAATGTTCAGTTATTTTGTCAATGGTGAAATTGTCCGTAATGAAGCACATGGCAATGTTTATGTGACATATTATATAGATGAAGATAACGGTAATCCAATAGGAATGAATTATACCGAAACCACCAAGATGAAGATGTACCTAAACAACCGGAAGGTGGAAAAGATCTGGATGGCAGCAGCAACAGGAACGACTTATCCTCCGCTGAAAATTCCGTTAGAGAAGAAATATCTGGCAAACTTTGCGTGGTTTGACTATATACGGCCACTTAACAAAGACGATGTTTTTGTATGGAGAGGAAAAGATTCAAAGAATATCTTGAAGAAAACAGAAACGAGAAAAGTTCCAATTCAAAGGCTGGGGGAAATCAAATAGCGAAATCACCAGTTGCGAAAGTTAATACTAAACAGAATTAATAATACATTCTAAAATACACTTTTTACCATGGGAATGTTTACTGTACGAAAGCCCAGAGGTTTTCAGCACAATTACATATATTACGACCCTCGCAAGGAAAAACTTGCAAAAATTGAGGAAAACGCCAAACGAGAGTTGGGATTGCTACCTCCTAAGGAATTTTCACCTGAAGATATCCGTGGAAAGTTCGTAGGTGCAACCAAACATCTGCGAAAACGCAAAGAAAGCAAGCGTAAACCACTGGCAAACGGAATTCTGGTGATGATAATCATTGCTTTGCTCTTATTGGCAAAGTATCTCTATACAGGCAAGGTTTTCTGATTTTTTTCGTAATAAGTGTCGTTTTAATAGTATTAAGTTAGTTCATTCGTACATTAATTATATATGGAAGACATTATTCATCTTCTACCAGATTCGGTTGCCAATCAAATTGCAGCAGGTGAGGTGGTTCAGCGTCCAGCTTCTATTGTCAAGGAAATGATGGAGAATTCCATTGATGCCGATGCGACAGAGGTACAGGTGCTGATAACCGATGGGGGAAAGACCTGTGTGCAGATTATTGACAATGGTAAGGGTATGTCTGAAACTGATGCAAGAATGTCTTTCGAACGTCATGCGACCAGTAAAATTAATAAGGCAACTGATTTGTATGATCTCCACACGATGGGATTCCGCGGAGAAGCACTCGCTTCAATTGCTGCTGTCGCACAAATTGACTTGAAAACACGAAGGGCTGAAGACGAACTGGGAACACATATAGAAATAGCAGGGTCGCGTGTTGAACGTCAGGAGCCTGTGGCGTGCGCTGTAGGTAGTAACTTCTCTGTCAGAAACCTTTTCTACAATATACCAGCACGTCGAAAGTTCCTCAAGACTAATCAAACGGAACTTAACAATATAGTTTCTGATTTTCAGCGTATAGCACTTGTCTATCCGTCAATATCTTTCACTCTTGTTCATAATGGAACAGAGGTGTTTAAGTTGAGGAGTACAACTCTAAGACAGAGGATTGTAGATGTTTTTGGAAAGAAAATCAACGAATCGCTGCTTCCAGTTGAAGTTGATACGTCTTTAGTAAGAATCTCTGGTTATGTTGCTACACCTGAAACTTCACGAAAGAAAGGATCAAATCAGTTCTTCTTTGTAAACGGACGCTATATGCGTCATCCGTACTTTCATAGTGCTGTGATGCATGCCTATGAAAACCTGATCCCTGCAGGAGAGCAAGTTTCATATTTCCTCTATATCTCTGTCCCCACAGATACGATTGATGTTAATGTCCATCCAACAAAGACTGAGATAAAGTTCGATAATGAACAGCCTATATGGCAGGTGATTGCTGCTGCAGTGAAAGAGGCTTTGGGAAAATACAGCAGCGTGCCAACGATAGATTTTGATACTGTGGATCGCCCTGATATTCCAGTTGCGGGAGTGGGGAATACTGTGGTAAAGTTGCCTGAAAGCAATGCATCTGCATACAATCCATTCCATTCTCAGCGTCCTTCTTATAAACCCCAATCTACCGAATGGGAAAAACTGTATAAGGGATTAGAGACGTTTGAACGTGATAAGAACGAAAGCAAACCAAAAATTGATAGCCTTGTCAGACCGGAAGAGGAATATGTTCTCGATAGTTTGCTGAACCGCTCGCAGGAATCGCAACAATCCTCTATCTGGAATACTGAAACAGACAAACAGGAAGATTTTAAGAGTGAGTTTGCAGATGTGGCGCAATGTCCGCATTTCCAATATAAAGGCAAATATATTATCACTCCTTCCATACATGGTGTCCTTGTGGTTGACCAGCATCGTGCGCACGTGCGCGTGCTATACGATACATATTTAAATAAGATAGCTAATCATAGCCATGTGACGCAGGGATTACTCTTCCCGGAAATAGTCCAGTTTACTACCAAGGAGGCTCTATGTGTTGACAATATCTTCTCAATACTCGAAAGTCTAGGTTTCGATATCTCAAATCTGGGAGGAGGCTCTTATAGCATAAATGGAGTACCAAATGATATAGAAGGACTTAATCCCACTACATTGTTACATGATCTTGTCTATGCTGCTCTTGAACATGGCGAAGTCATCAGCGATGAGGTTAATCAGGCCGTTGCTCTTGCAATGGCACAATCTGCTGCGATTGTCTATGGACAAGTCTTAACAGATGAAGAAATTGTTAAATTATTAGAACAATTATTCCAATTGTCTACTCCTTTAAGGACTCCAGACGGGAAAATAGTCTTCACAGTGATAGAACATAGGAACATAGAGAAGATGTTCAATTGACAAACTTTAGTAAATAATTCTTAAAAATGCAATAAAAATCATAATTATTGGCTTTTTTTATGGCAGAAAAGCGTAAATAACACAAAAAAATGCCTTGAAAATGTTAAAAATGTAATAATTTTTCAAAAAACCTTGCACTATATTCTAAGAAAACACTAATTTTGCAGCGGAAATAGGCGGATTGTGTCCCTATTTATGCAGATTTGAGCAAATAATAGATGTCATCAATTCCCCCTATACAATATTAATAATAGAAATAGATTAAGAATAATTTTATTGTTTTATTAAAAAAAAGTATTTATGAAAAAGTTAATGATTGCGCTGGCATTCGCTGGCTTTGGAACAGTAGCATCTAATGCTCAAGTTTCAATCGAAGCACCTTCTAAGTACACTGTTGCAACAAACTCTTTCTGGAGCAACTGGTATATTCAGCTTGGTGTTGACATGACTGTTCAGAACCCTTACGGTTCACGTTTCTTCGGTGACGGTGAAAACGATTTCCACGCTGGTCGTACTTATGGTGTTGACCTTGCTATCGGTAAGTGGTTCACTCCTGGTCTCGGACTTCGTTTGAAGGGCAACTGGGAAAATGGTGCATTCTATCGTGCATTCCGCAACTATGATCACGTAACACTTACTCCTGATGGAGCAAAGGGTGGTTATGCAGCTATCTACGGTGATGTTCAGTTCAACCTCAGCAACCTCTTCTGTGGTTACAACGAAAGCCGTGTATGGAACCTCATCGCTTATCCACGTGCTGGACTTGTACGCGACTTCTCTGTTCCTGCAAGTGAAACATTCTCACCAGTTCTTGGTGTAGGTGTTGAAAATACTTGGCGTCTTGGCAAGCGTGTAGGTCTCTACTTGGACGTTGCTTACAACTTCTTAGCTAACGGTAGTGGTGGAAGCGCTCTTAGCACTGACGGTTACGTAGCAGTTGACTTCGGTGTTCAGTTCAACCTTGGCAAGGCTAACTTCGACAAGGCTGTTACTCTCGACCAGTACAACGCTCTCGCAGCAGCTAGCGACGCAGCTCTTGCACGTCTCCGCGCTGACCTCGACCGCGAAAAGGCTATCAATGCTGACCTCCGTGCACAGCTCGCTAAGTGGGCTAACCACAAGTGCGAAGGCCGTAACATCGACGGTGGCTATGTAGCAAGCGCAGCAACTTCTGTATTCTTCGATATCAACTCTTCTAAGCTGAATTCTAAGAAGGACATCATCAACCTCGAAGCAATCGCTGCTACAGCTAAGGCTTCTGGTGCTAAGGTTGTCGTAACTGGTTATGCAGATAGCAAGACTGGTTCTGACGCTTACAACCAGCAGCTCTCTGAAGCTCGTGCACAGGCTGTTGCTGACGAACTCGTTGAACTCGGTGTAAACCGTGACAACATCGAAGTTGTTGGTAAGGGTGGTGTAGCTGACGTTGAGCCATACAACCTCAACCGTCGTGCAGTTGTTGAACTCAAGTAATTTTGAGATCAGACAATATCACAAATAATTAATACAAGGTGCTACCGTTTGGTGGCACCTTATTTTTTTATGCCCATTTGTTCTTCGAGTTGTTTCTTTGTAAGCATTTGTTCTTAGGGTAGTGTGTTCCATGCCTGACTATGATAAATACAGTATTTTATCTCGTTTTTTTGTAAAATAGGTGTAAAAAATAGTCTTTATAATTTGCCATATGGAAAAAAAGTTGTAACTTTGCATCGCTTTTGAGAAACAGAGCACCATTCGGGGTATAGCGCAGTTGGTAGCGTTCCTGGTTTGGGACCAGGCGGTCGCGTGTTCGAGTCACGCTGCCCCGACTTTTTTTAGGGCGTTTAGCTCAGCTGGTTCAGAGCATCTGCCTTACAAGCAGAGGGTCGGCGGTTCGAATCCGTCAACGCCCACAAAGCAAAGAGGAATAGAAATCATTTTCTATTCCTCTTTGCTTTTATTGTTTATACTCTTTTATATGGTATTATCGTTATTATATAGTATTATTGTGAAAGGATTCAATTCTATTTGTGAACGATATTGCTTTTTATTTACTAACGATATAGCGTTTGCCTTTCTTTCTTTCGATGATAATACGATGGTTGTTTCCTGATTCCTGTGATACCATACGTCCGCTTAGGTCGTAAAAAATATCCATCTTATTGTTATGGTTGTTAATACTTTCAATTCCTGTATAGTAATCTTTTGGCAAAACTGTTATTATATGATCTTTGTCTTCATATATTACCACTGTAGAATCCGTAAACAGGTCAATATCATTGATTATTCGCAGATGGTATTTCCCCGCTTTTACACCTTTTAAAGGTGTGCGGCTAAAAGAACGGTTAACAGTCATTCTTGATTCAATAAACAGACCTTGCTGATTGATTATTATTGCCTGTTGCGATTCATCTGATGTGATATCGATATCGTTTGGATGTGGTACCAGACAAACGTAGAAACGTCCGCTGTATTCGTCTCCTGTATTAGAAATGTCAAAACTGTATTCAACAGGTTGGTACAGGACAATACTGTCAGGAAAGCTAACATTGCTAACGTTGAGGTTGGCTTGTGCGCTTCCAGGTATGGACAAAAATACGTTTTCTTGGGTTATATTACAATCCAAATAATTGGGCGTCCCAACCATTGTACGTGCTTCAACCCATTTGCTCTCGCTGTCAAATACAGGAATGATACGGTATTTCCCTTCTGTAATTGATTTTGGGATACTAATGGATAATGTGTCTGTGTATGATGTATCTGTTAGTTCTTCGATTTCAAAATGACGATTATATGTATAAAGTAATGCCGTTGGAGAATTAGAGTTGTATGGCATTAAAGCAATGGCGACTTTGCCATTGTGTTCTTTCCAGTCCAGATTGGCGAGGTTGTGAACTACAATGTCGTATGTGGCATTGCGTTGACCAGAAGATTGTTTTTGATTGCCATCTATAAATCCGATGTGCGAAAAGCCATAGAATGCTTTGTCGCTTATATCTATATCTGAAGATTCTGCAAGATAGGAAGGTCTTATTCCGATATGAAGAGCTTGTAGTACGTTCATTCCACGTTCTGGATTGTTTTTGTCAAACCATTCTGGCATATCAGGGGAGAGATAGTCAAAGTTCAGGTAGCAGTCCCCTTCACCGTATCTGTTGCCGAGGTTCACGTGGAAAAGTCCTTGTGAATCATAGCCGTCACAAGTGAATGTATGTGCCAGAGTAGCAGACCAGCCACCAACAATCATAGGACGTCCGTCGCTAAGCTCGGTGTACATGATGGAATCCCATTCAGCTGTGCGGTAAAAGTTGCGGAATACCATCTGAACACTAGGGTCGTAGTCAAAATATTTAGTTAAAGCAATGGGTTGGCGCACGATACTTGATGCGCTGGAAGATATTCCGTAGCGGGTGTTTACTGCGATTCCGCAATCAGAGAGTAACAACGCTACTGCATCTGCTTGTTTTTTGGTATATTCTCCGTCGTAATTATTGAGAATGTTGTCCCAGTCGTATGTATGGTCAGAGAAATTGGCGGTTAAGGTTTGTCTGCAACCTAGGGAGTCTGTGTAAGTGTTTGTTCCGTAGCCTTTTACTGGCCAATTCCAATAGTTCATGACTTCCGCCATAGCGTTAGCCACACAGCCTGAAACGCAGTGTTTCCCATTCAATAATGGACATTGATTGTTGAATGGCTCTTCTTGATGGTATAAAGTGCCCAGCAGCGGTTCAACAGCTTCTTTAACTCCAGCTGGTCGTACGGATTGAAAACTACTATGGCTGTTTACTTGTTTTTGAAGATTCCTGTCCATTATTTCCAGGAGAGCACAAAATACCGGTAATTTTTGAGCTTCGGCAAATGAACCGCCATTGCTGTATCCTAACAATGCAGGTTGGCTGGCGTTGGCTGGCGTAAGGATAAAGCCAGCAGGCGAATCGAAAGCGTAAAGATTGTTCGATTCGTATGCCAGATTGAGTTTGGTTATGTGTAAACGCTGCCTCGCTTCACGCACACTTAGGCGTTGTGCTTGCATAGTATAATATGAAAGCATAAATAGTAGTGTGAGAATTAAGCGGGGGTGTGTCTTCATTCACTTAATGAACGTAAAATGCGGAAATGTGATATGAGTTCATCAAAAGATGAAGAACTGTGGTAGTTGAATCTTGTCCAAATGTCACCAAGTACTGCAGCTCCTCCAAATCCTAATTTTTGTGCTAAACCTATATTGTTGGCTGTTATACCTCCAACAGCAATGACTTTTTTGTCAATCACGCCCTTGGCGTTTGCTTCTTCCAGTTCTGTGGGGGTAAAAGGAGACTGGTGACTTTCCTTTGATATGCTGTCAAAGACAGGGCTGAGAAACAAGTAGTTGTATTTCTTTTTCGATTCGGCGACTTCTTCAAGGCTATGGCAAGTGCGTGACAAATGTCCTTTGTAGTTCTTAGGCGCAACAGGATTACGCTGATTGAGGTGAATTCCCATCAGACCAAATTCCTGCTTGAGATAGAAATGGTCATGTGTTACGATACGTTTGTGCCACTTCTTGTCAATAAGCTTTAGCAGGCGCTCGCAGAATATAGGTTCACTGTTGGGCTTGCGAATATGTAAGATGTCCAAGCCTTCCTCAAACAGTGTGTTAACAATAATATGTTCCTCCACGAAGAAAGTAGGAGGTGTTAGCAAAATCAATTTCATTTCTATTGAATTTTCGCAAAGGTAAAGAGTTTTTTTGAGAATATGAAATAAAATACGTAACTTTGACCCGAAAAAGTGAAAATAATGAACAATATACGCAATTTTTGCATAATAGCACATATAGACCATGGTAAATCAACTCTTGCAGACCGTTTGCTTGAGCGCACCAATACAATCAAGGTGACAGAGGGGCAGATGCTGGATGATATGGATCTGGAGAAAGAACGTGGTATTACCATTAAGAGTCATGCTATTCAGATGGAATATGAATATAAGGGAGAAACTTATATTCTGAATCTTATAGATACTCCGGGACACGTAGACTTCTCGTATGAGGTTTCGCGTTCTATTGCTGCATGTGAAGGTGCTCTTCTTGTGGTTGATGCTACACAGGGCGTACAAGCCCAGACAATCAGTAACTTGTACATGGCAATTGATCATGATCTTGAGATAATCCCTGTTATCAATAAGTGTGATATGCCTAATGCTATGCCAGAGGAAGTGGCAGATGAAATTGTTGATCTCATAGGTTGTGATGTCAACGATATTATTCTGGCTTCAGGTAAGACAGGGCAGGGAGTTGATGACATCCTCAGTGCTGTGGTAGAAAGAATTCCCGCACCTAAGGGTGATCCGGATGCTCCTTTGCAGGCACTTATTTTTGATTCTGTGTTCAATAGCTTCCGCGGAATAATCGCCTATTTCAAGATTGTGAACGGTGAGATGCGTCCAGGTCAGAAGGTACGATTCATCAATACCAAGAAAGAATATCAGGCAGAAGAGATTGGTGTCTTGAAAATGGATATGCATCCACGTAATATGTTGGGTACCGGAGATGTTGGCTATATTATCACGGGTATCAAGAATGCGGTGGAAGTAAAGGTGGGCGATACCATCACCACTGTTGCCAATCCTGCAGACAAGGCCATTGAGGGTTTTCAGGAAGTGAAGCCAATGGTGTTCGCTGGTGTGTATCCCATTGAGACAGAGGACTATGAAAACCTTCGTGCATCGCTTGAGAAACTCCGTCTTAATGATGCGTCTTTGTCGTTCCAGCATGAATCATCTGCTGCTCTTGGATTTGGATTCCGTTGTGGTTTCTTGGGACTCCTCCACATGGAGATTGTTCAGGAACGTCTTGACCGCGAATTCGATATGGATGTGATAACCACTGTGCCCAATGTTTCATATATGGTATATGATAAACATGGTGAGGCTCAGGAGGTGCATAATCCCAGTGGCATGCCAGATCCTACATTGATAGAACATGTGGAGGAACCATATATACGCGCAACAATCATAACCACATCCAGTTATATAGGTCCGATTATGACCTTGTGCCTGAGTAAGCGTGGTGAGTTGGTTAAACAAGAGTTTATTGCGGGAAACAGAGTTGAAATCCAGTTCCTTATGCCACTTGGTGAGATTGTCATTGATTTCTACGATAAACTTAAGAGTATAAGCCGTGGCTATGCTTCTTTTGATTATCACCCTGCGGGATTCCGTCCCTCAAAGCTCGTAAAACTCGATATTCTGCTTAACGGTGAAAGCGTGGATGCTTTGTCCACTTTAACTCATGTGGATAATGCCGTGACTTTGGGACGCAGGATGTGTGAGCGCCTTAAGGAACTTCTTCCCCGCCAGCAGTTCGACATTGCCATACAGGCTGCGATAGGAGGAAAGATTATTGCCCGTGAGACAGTTAAGCAGGTGCGTAAGGATGTAACTGCGAAATGCTATGGTGGTGACGTGAGTCGTAAGCGTAAATTGCTTGAGAAGCAGAAGCGAGGAAAGAAACGCATGAAGCAGATTGGAAATGTTCAGGTGCCTCAAAAGGCCTTCCTTGCCGTTCTTAAACTTGATGGAGACTGATCCCCTTCTTGATAGATATATTGTTAAAGGAAAGATTGTAATAGTAAAATGACACAGCAGTATTCTTCCGTCTTGCTCACAAGGGCAGTAGACGAGTTCGCTAAACTCCCAGGCATTGGACGTAAAACCGCCTTGCGGCTGGTGTTGCATCTGCTGAAGATGGAAGAAGGCTCGGTTGATGTGTTTGCCCAGAGTATTACTACTCTTCGGCACGAAGTGAAACATTGCAAAGTGTGTCACAATATCAGTGATGACGAAGTCTGCAGCATCTGTTCCAACTCCATGCGTGACGCGTCAACGATATGTGTTGTTGAGAATTTTCAGGATGTTCTTGCAATAGAGTCCACAACTCAGTTTCATGGACTTTACCATGTGTTGGGAGGGGTGATTTCTCCCATGGATGGAATTGCGCCATCAGACTTGGAAATACAGTCGCTTGTGGATAGAGTCCAGGAAGGAGGAGTGAAAGAAGTTATATTGGCATTGAATTCCACCATGGAGGGCGATACCACAAACTTCTTTATATACAGGAAACTGCAAGACTTTCCGTCTCTGAAGATATCTACTCTGGCACGTGGCATTTCAGTGAATGACGAGCTTCAATATACAGATGAGGTCACTTTGGGACGTTCGATTATAGGACGTGTCCCCTTTACAGTATAATACGCAAAAACGATTTTTAGAATACACACATTTGAATTTATTTAGTTTTAGTCAATGCAAAATACAATAATACGACAACTAAGGATAGCATTTTACATATCAATAGCATGTATAGTTGCTACTTTCTGCTTAGGAGAGTTGGATGTGATTCCCAACGGACTTTATACCAGTTCCGATAATCAGGAGATGGAATATACCTACAGTGTCATTTGTACATTACTGCTGTTGTTGTCTGTCCCTGTGACGGTGCAGTGGGTGGGCAAGCGTTTGCAAAGCAGACAGGCAAATATGTCTGATGAGGATGCGCTGTCTCTTTTCCGTCGTTATTGTCTGATAAGACTTGCCGTTTGGACAATTGTGTCGATATTCTGTGTAGTTACATATTTCCTGACAATGTCGACTACAGGTACTTTATGTGCTGCCATCACTTTGTTGTTTATTGTCATTTATTGTTGGCCGACGGAGAAAAAAGTTGAAGATTACTTAACGGTAACTGATTCAGAGGAATGAAACTGTCAATAGTCATAGTTAATTATAACGTAAAGTATTATCTCCATCAGTGTCTTATGTCTGTGGAGAAGGCTATGCGTAACTTTACCTGTGATGTGATTGTTGTTGACAATTGCAGTAGTGACGGTTCGGTGGAGTTTCTTCGCAAAATGCATCCCTGCGTCCGTTTCATAGAGAATAGTGAGAATCAAGGCTATGCTTGTGCAAACAATATCGCGATAAGGGAATCTAACAGTGATTATGTCCTTTTGCTCAATCCCGATACAATAATCACGGAAGAGACTCTAGCTTCGTGTCTCGCCTTCATGGATGAGCATCCTAAGGCAGGAGTCTTGGGCCTGAAGATGTTGAAGGAAAATGGCACCTTTGCTCTTGAGTCGAGACGTGGAGTACCTACTCCTTCAACGGCATTTTACAAGATGTGCGGCTTGACTTCTCTTTTTCCAAAGAGCCGCATGTTCGGCAAATACTATATGCAATATCTTGACAAGGAAGAAGTCAATCGTATAGAAATTGTCAGCGGGGCATTTGCTTTCCTACGTCGCCAGTGTCTCAATGAGACAGGCTATCTCGATGAGGACTTCTTTATGTATGGTGAAGATATTGACCTTTCGTATAGAATCCTTAAAAGAGGGTGGGAGAATTATTATCTGCCAACACCGATCCTGCATTATAAGGGTGAAAGCACACAGAAGAGCAGCTATCGTTATGTGTATCGTTTCTACAATGCTATGCTTATATTCTTCAATAAGCACTATGGTCATTACAGCATTCTGTTCTCTCTTCCGGTTAAAGGGGCTATTCTTGCAAAGGGATGCATGGAATACATCCACATGAAGCTGCACAAATGCAAATCCATTAAGAACGAACAAGACAAATATCTGCGAAAACATCAATGTGTGTATGTTGGCAATGCAACCGATTACGAAGCTGTTTCCGGCATTATGACCAATAAGGTCGCAGACATCCGGCATATTGAGTATTCCGATCAAGACTCCGTCGAAGTTCAGGCAAACCGCATAATGACTCTTTTGAGTTCTTCATGCCTTTCGTATGTTGTCGTAAATATCGAGGATTGCAATATAGGGCAGACATTGGTGCTGATGCAGCAAATGGCAAATTATGTGGAAGCTCTTCCACGCAAGCAGCGCAAGCATGTCTCAATTCCCAAATTGGCAACTTATATGCCTTCTTTACAGAAAGTTATTACGTCTAAACATATATTTGAATAGTAATTATTAATCCAACGAAACTTAAACTTTTTATATAACTATGACACAAGAATCTACAGTTTTACGCATAGCCGTACAGTCGAAAGGCCGTCTGTACGAGGATACAATGGCTCTGCTTCAGGAAGCAGGAGTAAAGGTTGGTGCAGGCAAGCGAACTTTGCTCGTCCAGGCAACAAACTTTCCTCTTGAAGTGCTTTATCTGCGTGATGACGATATTCCTCAGACGGTAGCTAACGGTGTTGCTGATGTCGGTATCGTCGGTGAGAACGAATTTGCCGAACGAGGCGAGGATGCAGCGATTGTGCGTCGTCTCGGTTTCAGCCGTTGCCGTCTTTCGCTCGCCATTCCCAAGGCTTTGGAATATACAGGAGTGGAGTGGCTCGAAGGCAAGAAAATTGCCACCTCCTATCCTAATATCCTCAGTCGTTTCCTTAAAGAGAAGGGAGTGCATACACATGTTCATGTGATTCAGGGTTCTGTGGAGATTGCCCCTGGTATAGGTTTGGCAGACGGTATTTTTGATATTGTCAGCAGTGGCGGCACACTTGTAAGCAATAACCTTAAGGAGGTTGAGACTGTGATGAAGAGTGAGGCATTGCTTATCGGCTATAAGGATCTGTCGGCAGACAAGCAGACAATTCTCGACGAGCTGCTTTTCCGTATCGAAGCTGTAAAGGCTGCAGAGGACAAGAAATACGTACTGATGAATGCGCCTACAGAGCGTGTCAAGGAAATTATCGGTGTGCTTCCTGGTATTAAGAGTCCTACTGTCATGCCTCTGGCTACAGAGGGGTGGAGTAGCATCCATACCGTTCTTGATGAAAAGCGATTCTGGGAAATAATCGGTCAGCTCAAAGCCTTAGGTGCTGAGGGCATTCTTGTATTACCTATAGAGAAGATGATTCTATGAAAATAATTGAATATCCGGCACAATCCGTCTGGGAGGAAATCGCAGAACGTCCGCATCGCTCCCAGCAGGAATTGCAGGCTACAGTTCAGACTGTGCTTGACGATATCCGTGCCAATGGCGATGAGGCGGTTCGCAGATACGAGTTTAAGTTCGACCATGTGCAGCTCTCAGATTTGCAGGTTTCTGAGGTAGAGATGGATGAAGCAGAACGCATGGTTTCTCCTCAGCTGAAAGAAGCTATAGAGCTGGCACATCAGAATATCGAGCGCTTTCATGCAGCCCAGTGTTTTGAAGGCAAGCCTGTCGAAACACAGAAAGGTGTAGTATGCTGGCAGAAGGCTGTGGCTATAGAGCGTGTGGGGCTGTATATCCCTGGTGGAACAGCACCGCTTTTCTCCACCGTTCTTATGCTCGCTACTCCTGCCCGCATTGCCGGCTGTCGCGACATAGTTCTTTGCTCTCCTCCTAACAGCGAAGGAAGACTCAATCCTGCCATCCTTGTTGCTGCTCGTGTGGCTGGGGTTAGCAGGATCTTCAAGATTGGTGGTGTTCAGGCCATAGGCGCCATGGCTTACGGTACTGAGAGCGTTCCTCGAGTATATAAGATTTTTGGTCCTGGAAATCAGTTTGTTATGGCTGCTAAACAGGCTGTGTCGCTTCACGATGCTGCAATAGACATGCCTGCAGGTCCGTCCGAAGTTGCTGTAATTGCAGACGATAAATCCAATCCTCAGTTTGTAGCGGCAGATTTGCTCTCGCAGGCTGAGCATGGCATAGACAGCCAGGTGATACTTATCAGCACAAGCCGCTCTTTGTTGGCTCGGGTGGAGCAGGAACTGGACATCCAGCTCTCACAGCTGCCTCGTGCCGAAATGGCTCGGAAGGCACTTGATAACAGCCGATTTGTACTTGTTCACGATACTGATGAGGCCATTGCCCTCTCCAATGCATACGCTCCCGAGCATCTTATCATCGCGACAGAAGACTACGAACGTCTTGCCTCAAAGGTGGTAAATGCAGGTAGTGTGTTCCTCGGTCCTTACTCCTGCGAGAGTGCCGGCGATTATGCTTCGGGCACCAACCACACCCTTCCTACCAGCGGCTATGCCCGTGCCTACAGCGGAGTGTCGCTCGATAGCTTCATTCGCAAGATCACATTCCAGAATCTCTCAGCCGACGGCATTCGCTCCATAGGCTCAGCCGTTGAGACTATGGCTTCTGCGGAGATGCTCGATGCCCACGCCCGTGCAATGACTTACCGACTTACTCGCATAAATGCGAAAAATCTTTAGAAAATCTTAAGGAAAATCTCAGAAAATCCTTATAAATCCTAAAAATCCAGCGCTTCAGCGCGATGATAGAGCTCAATACAATGAAACCACTTGAATCTCTGGTTCGCCCCAATATCTGGGCTTTGAAACCCTATAGCAGTGCTCGTGACGAATATGCAGGTCATGATGCACATGTGTTCCTCGATGCAAACGAGAGTCCCTATAATCAACCCTACAACCGCTATCCCGATCCGCTGCAGCGTGAGCTTAAGGCTGCGCTTGCTCCGCTCAAGGGAGTAACGCCTGAGCAGATGTTCTTCGGAAACGGTAGCGATGAGGCCATCGACCTCATGTATCGTGTGTTCTGTGAACCCGGCAGGGACAATGTCGTCAGCATCGACCCTACTTACGGCATGTATAAGGTGTGTGCCGATATCAATGGGGTGGAGTATCGCAGTGTGATGCTTGCAGATAATTTCCAGTTGCCTGTAGATGCATTGCTTAAGGCTTGTGACAACCGCACCAAACTGATTTTCCTTTGCTCTCCCAACAATCCCACCGGCAACAGTTTTGTGCGTGCCGATATCGAACGTGTCATTCGTGAGTTCAGCGGAATAGTGATAGTTGACGAGGCTTACAGCGAGTTCAGTCAGCAGCGTCCGTTCCGGCTCGACTTGGCACACTATCCCAATCTTGTGGTTCTCAACACCTTCTCCAAGGCTTGGGGCTGTGCAGCCATACGTTTGGGTATGGCATTCGCAAGTCCTGAAATCATATCCATCATGAATAAGGTGAAATATCCTTACAATGTGAACAAACTCACTCAGGAGAAAGCACTTGAGATGCTCTCCGATGTCACCATTCAGCATCAGCGGCTGATACTTGTGCTCGAAGCACGTGAAGCATTGATGCAGGCATTTTCAGAGCTACCTATATGCGAGAAGGTCTTCCCCAGCGATGCCAATTTCTTCCTTGCCCGAGTCAAGGATGCCAATCGAGTGTACAACTATCTGGTCGAACGTGGCATCATAGTTCGCAATCGCAGCAAGGTCACACTTTGCAACGACTGTCTTCGCATCACCATCGGTACTCGTGACGAGGACGAACAATTACTTAAAGCATTGAGAAACTATGAATAACGAACAGTCTAATCAAACTACTCCCCATCCTCTTCTCTTCATCGACCGCGACGGCACCATCCTTCGCGAACCCGCTGATGAGCAGATAGACAGTTACGAGAAATTCCGTTTCCTGCCCGGCGTCATCCGTAATCTCCATTTCCTTCGCACCCATACTGACTTCAAGTTCATCATGGTGAGCAATCAGGACGGACTGGGCACCGACAGCTATCCAGAGGCAGATTTCTGGCCTACTCACAATCTCATGCTTCAGACCCTTCACGACGAAGGCATAGATTTCGACGCCATCCACATCGACCGTTCCTTCCCCGAAGATAATCTGCCTACCCGCAAGCCAGGCACAGCCATGCTGACCGAGTATATGCAGGGAGACTATGATCTTGCCAATTCCTATGTCATCGGTGACCGCCCCACGGATGCCAAGCTGGCAGAGAACCTCGGCTGCAAGTCGCTTATCCTAAGCGAGACAATGGATTGGGACAGAATCACCCAGATACTCTTTGCCGGTGAACGCACAGCCAGTGTGCGCCGCACCACTCGGGAGACCGACATAGACATCTGGCTCAATCTCGACGGCACAGGGCAGTGCGACATCAGCACCGGTCTGGGCTTCTTCGACCACATGCTTGAGCAGATTGCCCATCATGGAGGTGCAGATCTCCGCGTCAAGGTAAAGGGAGATCTCCATGTCGACGAGCACCACACCATTGAGGACACAGGCATTGCCCTTGGAGAATGTTTGCTCAAGGCGCTTGGCGACAAGCGCGGCATAGAGCGCTATGGGTTCTGCCTGCCTATGGACGACTGTCTCGCCTCCGTGGCACTCGATTTCGGAGGACGCTCATGGCTGGTATGGGATGCCCAGTTCTGCCGTGAACGCATAGGCGATGTACCCACGGAGATGTTCCTTCATTTCTTTAAGAGTCTCAGTGATGCCGCCCGCATGAACCTCAACATCAAGGCTGAGGGCAGCAACGAGCACCACAAGATAGAAGGCATCTTCAAAGCCTTCGCCCGCAGCCTCCGTGCTGCCGTCCGTCGTGACATCTACAAATACCAACTCCCTTCCAGCAAAGGAATGTTGTAAACCTCTTCACTTGATTTCCTCACCCTATATGGAAGTGATGGGGTTGACCAAGAGGATTGGCGACCGCATCCTATTTCACGATATCTCGTTCACTATAAATGAACGGGAACATGTTGGTTTGATTGCCAAGAACGGAACAGGAAAGTCAACGTTGTTGAGTATTATTGCAGGGCGAGAAGGCTATGATGGTGGTAAGATAGTTTTTCGTCGTGACCTAAAAATAGGTTATCTTGAACAGACTCCGGAATACGATGGCGACTTGACAGTAGGCCAGCTATGCAATAATGATGAAATAACAGGGACTGACGATGACCGAAAGCTTAGAATTAGGCAGATTCTCACTCAACTGAATATCACTGATTTTGAGCAGCAGATTAAGCATCTGTCTGGTGGAATGGTAAAGCGTATTGCGTTGGCTCAAGTACTTGAAGGCGATCCGGATTTACTGATTCTCGATGAACCAACCAACCATCTCGATGTTGAGATGATAGAATGGCTGGAGAAATATCTTGCAAAATCTTCCAAGAGTATTCTTATGGTTACACACGATCGCTATTTCCTTGATCGTGTATGCAACAATATCATCGAGATGGACGACTCCACCATCTATTCCTATCAAGGTAATTACGCCTATTACCTGCAACGCCGTGAGGAACGTATGGCTCAACTCTCTCAAACAATAGAACGTGCTAACAATCTCTATCGTACGGAGTTGGAGTGGATGCGGAGAATGCCACAGGCTCGCGGTCATAAAGCTCGTTATCGTGAGGAGGCTTTCTATGAATTGGAGAAAGTGGCTAAGCAACGCATCAACGAACAGCGTGTGCGTCTCGAACAGAATAAAACCTATATCGGCTCAAAAATCTTCGAAGCGCATAATGTGTCGATGGCGTTCGGAGATCATATAATTCTAAATGACTTCAATTATACATTCTCACGCTATGAGAAAATGGGTATTGTCGGTGGCAATGGAGTGGGGAAGACAACCTTCATCCGTCTGCTGCTTGGTGAGCTCCAACCTGACAGCGGGAGGTTTGATATTGGGCAGACAGTACGCTTTGGCTATTATTCGCAATCGGGCATCACGTTCCGTGAGGATGAAAAGGTGATTGACGTAGTGCGCGACATTGCAGAATATGTGGATATGGGTGGAGGACAGAGATTGACAGCATCGCAATTTCTGCAGTTTTTTCTTTTCGATCCCGAACAGCAATACACCTATGTGAGGAAGTTGAGCGGAGGAGAACGTCGTCGTCTATATCTCTGTACGGTGCTGATGAGGTCTCCGAATTTCCTTATTCTTGATGAGCCTACTAACGATCTCGATATTATCACTCTTCAGATCCTTGAAGAATATCTTCGTGATTTCTGCGGATGCCTTATCGTTGTAAGTCATGACCGCTACTTTATGGATAAGGTGGTGGATCATCTGCTTGTGTTCAACGGCAACGGAGAGATAAAGGATTTTCCTGGCAATTACACTCAATATCGTGAATGGAAGCAACTCCAGCCCAAACCAACCGATGACAGTGATGCCAAGAAAGCAGAACAGGCTGAAGAGCAGAAAGCCCAACGCAATGCTAATCGCCAGCGACGTCTTTCATTCAAGGAAAAGCGAGAAATGGAGCAGCTTGAAGTTGAAATAGAGCAACTTGAGGCTGAGAAAAAGCAGATAGAAGATGCTCTTAGCAGCGGCACTATTTCCGTGGAAGCTATCACAGAGATGTCGAAACGCCTTCCCCAACTCAATTCAGAACTTGACGAGAAATCCATGCGCTGGCTTGAACTCAGCGATGTGTGATATTCCCCCGATGCTTCTTCTTGCAAATTTTCACCACAGTGTTTTTTATTTTACACTTAAGTCTTTTTTAAAATATCTTAAGTGTTTTTCAAAAAAAACTTAAGTCTTTTTTTGTAAAGTCTTTGCACTTACTCCTTTTCTTTTTATCTTTGCTGTGAGAATAACACAATAGCGATATCATTACATGAAATCAATAAAGATTCTTTCCCTATTCCTACTTCTTTTATGTACACCTCAGATTCAAACTATTATCGAAGCGCAGATTGTAGTTGAGAGGTGCTCTGTATGTGGACGCCCGACTAATAATTGCGACTATAAGGGAAATCACCCTAAATGCAAGGTCTGTGGAAAAGTTAAGGAGAAGTGTCCCTATCAGGGCAATCATCCAAAGTGTTCAACTTGTGGCAAGTATAAAGACCACTGCCCATACGAAGGCAAACACCCGGTTTGTTCAACTTGCGGTGTTTTAAAGGAAAATTGTCAGTATGATGGAAATCATCCAGTGTGTTCCATTTGTGGCGAATTGCAGGAGGACTGCAAATATAATGGTAATCACCCAAAATGTATAGTTTGCGGAGAGGTTAAGGAACACTGCCCTTATACTGGCAACCACCCAGTTTGTTCTATTTGTGGAAAATATAAGGAGAATTGCCTTTATCATGGCAACCATACAGTGTGTTCCACCTGTGGCGAGTACGATGTTCGGTGTCCTTACAATGGTAGTCATCCTGTATGCTCTGTTTGTGGCAAACTTTTGGAGAATTGTTCTTATAAAGGCAACCATCCGGTGATTTCACATACAACTACTGATAATGGCTTCATATTTTCTATCAACGACGTGTCGTTTAATATGATAAAGGTCGAAGGCGGCACATATACAATGGGCGCTATTAATAATCAACGCAATACCACTTGGTATGGTGGAATGAAAACCCATAGTGTAAGCGTTGGTACATTCTACATTTGCGATACAGAAGTTACTCAGGCACTTTGGCAGATAGTAATGGGTAGTATCCCACCAGAATTATCCTCATCGTCTTATGACCTGATAGGAAGTTCCCGTCCTGTATGCCATGTTAGTTGGTATGACTGCCAGACTTTTTTAATAAAGCTGAAATCTCTCATTGGTATTAATTTCCGTCTTCCCACAGAGGAGGAATGGGAATATGCTGCACGTGGAGGCAACAAGCCCGGACATACAAAGTATAGTGGTAGCGATAGCGTGGACGAAGTGGCATGGTACACTTCCAACACCAGTGACCGCGGAACTTGTGACGTTAAGACCAAGCGTCCAAACGAACTTGGTATCTATGATATGAGCGGCAATGTTTGTGAATGGACAAGCAGTTACCTTTCCAACCATAATAATTCTTCCGTAGATACATACAACTACGTCTACCGTGGTGGCTGTTGGTACGACGATGCGGTGTACGTGCGTGTTTCCTGCCGTGACGTCAATGGTCCGTCGTATTGTAACTACTACATCGGCTTGCGTCTTGCCCTTAGTCCTGAAGATAATCTGCTTTTTTAGATGTACTTTCTATTTATTATGATTATTTGGTTATTAGATAAAAATACTAAAAATTTGTAATTCGTAAGTCGTGAATTAACACAAAAAAGAATATCAAAATACATAATACAATATCATCTATGAAATCTATCATTCAAGTCTTGTTAGCATTT
This sequence comes from uncultured Bacteroidales bacterium, assembly GCA_902776985.1. GTDB lineage: Bacteria > Bacteroidota > Bacteroidia > Bacteroidales > Bacteroidaceae > UBA3839. The sequence goes on along the minus strand of CACYSD010000009.1, from coordinate 32,636 downwards.
TTTATTGTTTTCTTTGGTCCGCAGATTCAGCAGGATAGTACTGCACAGATTTCAGTGAAGAAATGCTCAGTCTGTGGCAAACCTGTGAATAACTGTACCTATAAGGGTAATCACCCCAAATGTTCAGTGTGCGGCAAGGTCAAGGAGAGATGTCCTTATAAAGGTAATCATCCCAAATGCTCTACTTGCGGTAAGTACAAGGATCAGTGCCCATATAAAGGTAATCATCCAAAAGAAAAGGAAACCTATACTGTTAACGGTGTCCAGTTTACGATGATACGTGTAGAAGGCAATGGAAGTCCATATTATATAGGTGAGACAGAGGTGACTCAGGCCTTGTGGCAGGCAGTCATGGGCAGTTTACCGTCCGATATTTCATCGTCTTCTTATGATGTTCGTGGCATTAACCGTCCAGTATGCTATGTGAATTGTGACGACTGCGAGCAATTCATTCGGAAGCTGAACAGTATCACGGGCAAGACTTTCCGTTTGCCAAGTGATAGTGAGTGGGTATATGCAGCCAAAGGAGGCAAGTATACACATAATTATACCTATAGTGGCAGTAACAACATAGACGATGTAGCCTGGTACACTTCAAATACAAATGATAGTGGTAGCCGTGATGTTAAGACCAAACGTCCCAATGAACTTGGCATATACGATATGAGCGGTAATGTATGTGAGTGGACGAGTACTATGTCTAACTCTCTTCGGGTCAACCGTGGTGGCGGTTGGAGCTTCTACGCGGTGTTCTGCGCTCTTACGGACCGCAACAGCTATACGCCTACGAAACGCTACAACATCCTCGGCTTGCGCCTCGCCCTTTAGTTCTGTTATACAACTTTCTTTGTAGGAAAACATGGAGTGAATTTGATGGCCGAAAAATATTACATCAAAATTTCTTGCTGACAATCAAAGGTTTACAAAACTATAAATAATGGCTTCCCATAAACTAAAATACAGTTTTGCCCAGTTTTTGTCTGTTCTGTATGCTCTAAATCATTTTTAGTAAATGTTTTTTTTGTGGTTTTTGCTAATAAATTGTATCTTTGCAAATAATCATAACAGGTTTCTTCTTTCTTTCCCGAATGGGTAACTACTCTTTCCCATACAGTGGGATGGAAGTGAGAGGGTCTTTTTTATATATTTATGGAAGCATTATCACCAGGAACAGTCTTACAGAACGGCAAGTATACCATAGAACGGCAACTGGGACAAGGAGGTTTTGGAATCACTTACCTTGCTACGCAGGATATCCTCGACCGCAAAGTGGCAATCAAGGAGTTTTTCTTCCGCGACTATTGTGAACGCGAGGCGGACCATAGCACTGTGTCGCTTGGTACACAGTCGAACAAGGAAATGGTGGAGCGTTTTCTTGCAAAATTCATCAAGGAAGCACAAATCATTTCCAAGTTCCAGCATCCGAATATCATAGCTATATACGACATCTTCCGCGAGAACAACACCGCATACTATGTGATGGAATATCTCGAAGGTGAATCGCTCTCAGATATGGTGAAGCGGACAGGCGCATTGATTGAACCTGTGGCAATCAAATACATCAAGCAGGTGGGTTCTGCTCTCAGTTATATTCATGAGCACAACGTCAACCATTTGGATGTGAAGCCAAACAATATTATGCTTCGCAATGGCAAAGATGAGGTGGTGCTAATTGACTTCGGTGTAGCGAAACAGTACGATGGACAAACAAAGCAGGGAACCACAACCACTCCTGTGGGTATCAGTCGTGGTTATTCTCCTGCTGAGCAGTATCGTGTGAATGGAGTTCAGTCATTCTCTCCGCAATCCGATGTCTATGCCCTCGCAGCAACTCTCTACAAACTCCTCACAGGAGTTACGCCTCCCGAAGCCCTTGATGTGCAGGATATGGGACTTCCTCTCACTGAACTGCAGAGCCACCATGTGAGCGAAGGTGTAATCAAAGCTATTGAGGCTGGTATGCGATCCTACAGCAAACGCACACAGAGCATAGCTGAGTTTATCGCCCATTTGTCTCAGGCACCAGGCAAACCAGCAAAGGCTCCGAAAAAAGTGAAGGTGGAATCGGACACTAAACTGATAGTTCCTGAACAGAAAAGAACGCCTGCACCGAAACCAGAACCAAACCACAAACCTGTGATGCCTGCACAAACTTTTTCTCCTGCAAAGAAGGGTGGCATGAAGATAGGTGCAATCCTTGCTGCTGTAGCAGTGGTGGTGTTTGTGGTTGTTTTCTTCGCTGTTAAGGGTGGCGGTAAGTCTGATGTTAACAAAAATGAAGATAATCAGATATTGGTTCCTAAAGCTACTGCTTCTGAAATTCTGTCAGTGAGCGATAAGGCAATGTCGCTTGGAATTGGTGATGTGAAATACTCAGGTCCTGTAGATAAAGACGGTAAGCCCGACGGCAAAGGTAGGGCTGTCTTTGCAAACGGTGATGCTTATGAAGGCAACTTTGTTCATGGAGTTGCTGAAGGCGAGGATGCTGTTTACAAATACTCCAACGGTGACAAATTCCAAGGCACGTATGCAAACAACCAGAAAACCTACGGGCGATATTATATTGCTGCCGACGGTACTTATTATGAAGGCAGTTTTACAGGTGAACAGTTTGGTGACGGTTTATTCTACGATGCTAATGGCAAGAAACTCTGATTCGGATATTGTCTAAAAAACATCGTACTTCGTGATATGATTTTGAAGATTTACGATTAACAACAGTGTAGAATGAAAAGAAGCATTATTTCCATGATCGTCCTTATGTGCTTCGCCATTGGAGCACAGGCGCAGTATGATGATTACTACAGCATTATCAATGGTACCAAATACCGCCCCGGTGTGAAGAAGATGGTGGAGAAGGGTGCTTATGTCGATGCCTACTACATGCTCCAGATCATCAAGTCAGAGGGTTACTCCATGCCAAATCCTCCTACTGACTACAACAAGTATCTCAAACTCACTACCGAGAAAGTTACCGACCAGGTAGTGGAAGACCTGATTCCTTACGACAAGGATACCAAGCCTATTGTGGAGATGGCAGCGTCGATGGGATATAAACCCGCTAAAGATTACCTCAATCCTTCAGGATACAATATCGGCGGAGGCTCAACATCATCACGTGAGACTTTTACTGTCAAAGGCGTGTCGTTTACAATGATAAGAGTTGAAGGAAATGGCGACCCCTATTATATCGGCGAGACAGAAGTTACTCAGGGATTATGGCAGGCTGTAATGGGAAATACAATTAGCGATCAGCGTGATAAGGCTAATACAAGTTGGAACTTAGGAGCGGTAGGCCAGAATTATCCTATGTATTATGTTAATTATGACGACTGTGAACAATTTGTCCGCAGGTTGAGTTCCCTAACTGGTAAAAACTTCCGCATGCCTTCTGCTGACGAGTGGAAATATGCAGCAAAAGGCGGTAGGTATACTCATAATTATGAACATAGCGGCAGTAACACTGTTGAAGAAGTCGGTTGGGTGTCAACTAATGGTAATAGTACACAACATGTTGTTAAGATGAAGAAAGCCAATGAACTAGGCTTCTATGATATGAGCGGTAATGTGTGCGAGTGGACAACTTCGATGCAGAATTCTTACCGCATAGCTCTTGGCGGCAGTTATTATTCCTCAATGAAGATTCAGTCTTTATCTCACAACTACACCTTCAATTCTACAGACAGATATGCCAACCTCGGTTTCCGCCTAGCCTTTTCCGACGATAACGGAATCTTCACAGTCAATGGAGTTTCGTTCAGAATGATTAAGGTTGAAGGAAATGGCAATCCATATTATATCGGTGAGACAGAAGTAACTCAAGGATTATGGCAGGCTGTGATGGGTAACACAATTAGTGATCAGCGTGATAAAGCTAATACAAGTTGGAGCTTAGGAGCTGTAGGTTTAGATTATCCTATGTATTTTGTTAATTATGACGACTGTGAACAATTCGTCCGCAGGTTGAATTCCCTTACTGGTAGAAACTTCCGTGTTCCTTCAGAGAGTGAATGGAAATATGCGGCAAAAGGCGGTAGTTATACTCATAATTACGAACATAGCGGCAGTAACAATGTAGAAGAGGTTGGTTGGGTGTCTACTAATGGCAATAATACACAACATCTTGTTAAGATGAAGAAGGCCAATGAATTAGGTATTTATGATATGAGCGGTAATGTGTGTGAGTGGACAAACTCGATGCAGAATTCTTACCGCATAGGTCTTGGCGGAAGTTTTTCTTCCAAAATGGTGATAAATCCTATATCTCATAACTACACCTTCGAATCTATAGGTCGCTATAGTAACCTCGGTTTCCGCCTCGCTCTTTAGCCCCATAAATTCCTAATAATCCTTTAGATTATTGTTGAGGAGATTGGAAGAAACCGACTTATGAATAAAAAGTGAATAAAAATTGAGAAAAAGGGGGATTTAGATTTCGTGGGGTGAGATATAATGTGTAAATTTGCATGCTAATCGCCGTTTGGGTGATTGGCATGCTTTTCTATTTTACTCGCCTGCGGCGAAAAATCTCAGAAAAAATCTCAAACATAATATATCAACAATCTTAAACAAACAAATTCAGTATGAAAATTTCTCGTATTGACCATCTGGGCATCGCTGTCCAGAGCATCGATGAGGTTCTCCCTTATTTTGAGAATACTCTCGGACTCAAGTGCTACGCTATTGAAGAAGTAGCTGATCAGAAAGTTAAGACTGCCTTCCTTAAAGTGGGCGAAGTTAAACTCGAACTCCTGGAGCCAACAAGTCCTGAGAGTGCTGTCGCTAAATTCCTTGAGAAGGGCGGCAAGGGTGTGCACCACGTGGCTTTCGCTATTGAAGACGGTGTGGCTAACGCTCTCGCTGAATGTGATGCCCAGGGCATCCGACTCATTGACCAGAAGCCTCGTCCAGGTGCAGAACAGATGAACATCGCTTTCCTGCATCCGAAGTCAACAGCTGGTATCCTCACCGAACTGTGTGAACCACAGAAATAAGTGAAGAATGAAGAATATCCATCCGGTTTTATAATTTATAATTTATAATTTGCGAAGCGAAATATGTCAAAGCAAACAGAACGTATACAGGAGTTGATAGAACTCCGTCAGAAAGCGCGTCTTGGCGGTGGCGAAAAAGCTATCGACAAGCAACATGCTCGTGGTAAGTTCACTGCACGTGAACGCATCCAAATGCTTCTCGACGAGGGAAGTTTCGAAGAATTTGATATGTTTAAGCTCCACCGTTGCTACAACTTCGGTATGGAGAAGAAACAATATCTGGGCGATGGTGTGGTAGTAGGTTCAGGTACTATCAACGGTCGCCTTGTTTATGTTTTTGCACAGGACTTCACCGTGAACGGTGGTTCTCTGTCGGAAACTATGGCTCAGAAAATCTGCAAGGTCATGGATATGGCAATGAAGATGGGTGCTCCAGTAATAGGTATCAACGACTCGGGTGGTGCTCGTATTCAGGAAGGTATCAACGCCCTCGCGGGTTATGCAGAGATTTTCCAGCGCAACATCCTCGCAAGCGGTGTGATTCCACAGATTTCAGGAATCTTCGGTCCTTGCGCAGGTGGTGCCGTTTATTCTCCTGCACTCACAGACTTCACTCTCATGATGGAAAACACCAGCTACATGTTCCTTACAGGTCCTGCAGTGGTGAAGACGGTTACTGGTGAGGATGTGGATCAGGAAAGCCTCGGTGGTGCAAGTGTTCACAGCACTAAGTCTGGTGTAACTCACTTCACTGCAGCTACTGAGGAAGAGGCAATCGCAATGATTCAACAGCTTCTCTCTTACATTCCTCAGAACAACCAGGAGGAGACTCCTATCGTGGAATGTACTGACCCAATTGACCGTATGGAGGATCGTCTGAACGAGATTATCCCAGACAATCCTAACCAGGCTTACGATATGTATGAAGTGATCTCTGCTATCACAGACAACGGAGAGTTCTTCGAAGTTCAGCCTCGCTATGCTCAGAACATCATCGTAGGTTTCGCTCGTTTCAACGGACGCAGTGTAGGTATCGTTGCTAATCAGCCAAACAAGTTTGCCGGTGTGCTCGACTGCAACGCAAGCCGCAAGGGTGCCCGTTTCGTCCGCTTCTGTGACGCATTCAACATTCCTATCGTCAGCCTCGTTGATGTTCCTGGATTTCTTCCAGGCACAGGTCAGGAATACAATGCAGTCATCCTGCACGGCGCAAAACTGCTCTACGCTTACGGAGAAGCTACAGTGCCTAAGGTAACTATCACTCTGCGTAAGAGCTACGGTGGTAGCCACATCGTGATGAGCTGTAAGCAGCTCCGTGGTGACCTCAACTACGCTTGGCCATCTGCAGAAATCGCAGTTATGGGTGGTAGCGGTGCGGTGGCAGTGCTCTACGCCAAGGAAGCCAAGGCAAAGAAGGAAGCAGGCGAAGACGCTGCTGCATTTATCGCAGAGAAGGAAGAGGAATACACAAAACTCTTCGCAAATCCTTACAATGCAGCGAAGTATGGTTACATCGACGATGTCATCGAGCCTCGCAACACTCGTTTCCGCGTAATCCGCGCCCTCGAGCAGCTTGCTACCAAGTCGCTGACTAACCCTGCAAAGAAACACGGTAACATTCCACTTTAAAGTGAATTCTTGGAGCAGTGAAGGCAGAGCTGAACTTGTTCAGACTATGCTGAGTCGTGACAAGTTATCGACGATACCTCTGAAATAACTCAAAGAGTCGCTTGCGAAGCAAGAATCACAGAACGAAGTGATGTAATAGTGAAGAGTTAAGAGTGAAGAATTAAAAACTCAAGAACTTAAAAAATAAATCCTTTTAATCCTTCAGATCCAGCGCTTCAGCGCGATGATTGAACTCAAAATCTTAAGAACTAAATGAAAAAAATATCAATATTTATCGTAGGTCTGATTTCCTATGCAGCAGCGATGGCACAGGGAGCGCACGACTTCAAAATCAATGAAGTCTATATCGCTAATCCTGCAGAACCGGAACTGGCAGGTTATCAGGACGAATACGGGGAAGTTGGTAGCTGGATAGAGATTATGAATACGTCGTACACCACACACGATATTCGTAGTTGCTTCCTCACCAATAACCTTGCTACGCTTGACGAAAGTCTGTCGGCACCAGACCGTATCGCACTCATGTCGCTGATTCCGAAAGGCGACGTGCGCACAAATCTTGCCGGAAAGCAGTTTGTGACTTTCTTTGCCGACGGAAAAACCAACCGTAGCAGCCTGCATCTCAACTTCACCCTCGAAGCAGGCAAGGATAACTTCATTGCCCTCTTCGACGGTAATGGTGTAACTCTCCTCGATACAGTGACCGTGCCTGCAAATCTGCAGCCGGGTTGCAGCTATGCTCGAGTTTACGACGAAGCAAAGAAAGAATATGTGTGGGTTCAGCAGGAAAATACCAAAGTGACTCCGAACAATGCTAACGACGGACGTCAGGTTTCTGACAAAGTCGGTGAATGGAAGGAGAAAGACCCTCATGGCATAGCAATGGCAATACTCTCTATGGGTATAGTCTTCAGCTGTCTTATCCTGCTCTTCGCATTCTTCTTCACATTCGGCTGGATTATCAACCGTATGGCTAAGCTCAACCGCGTGAAGGCAATCCGTAAGATTCACGAGAGTGCTGAACGCCTCGTTGTCATTGCCAAGGAAGGTACTGAGACCAAAGGTATTGAAATGGAGAACTACGCAGCTGCAATCAGTCTTGCACTTCATGAGTACATGGGCAATATGCACGATGTGGAAAGCGGCGTACTCACCATCAATCACCATCACAGCGACTGGGAAAACAAGGAGCATCTGTTGCGCCACACTCCAGAGTTACATCATAAATAATAAATGCAGAATAGATTATGAAAGAATACAATTATAAAATCAAGGGTGTAGACTACAATGTGAAAATCAACGGCATTGAGGAAAACATCGCAAAGGTTGAGGTAAACGGCATCGAATTCGATGTTGAAATGGAAAAGCCAATCGCTCAGCCAAAACCAGTGGTACGTGCAGTTGCAGCACCTGTTAAGACAATCGAAGCTCCGAAGGCAGCACAGGAAACTGTGGCTCAGGGCGTGACAGCAGTCAAGGCTCCACTGCCAGGAACAGTAAAGGACATTAAGGTGACTGTAGGTCAGGCTGTGAAGAAGGGTCAGACCGTCATCGTGCTCGAAGCAATGAAGATGGAAAACAACATCGACGCAGAGCGTGACGGAAAGATTGCAGAAATCCGCGTAGCCAAGGAAGACACCGTAATGGAAGGTGCAGTTTTGGTAACAATTGAATAAGTTATTGAGATCGAACTCAAAAACTTAAGAACTTAAGAACTTAAAAACTTAAAAACTTAATTTATGTTTTTAGAATCAATATCAACAATGGACTTCATCGGTCAGAAGTTTACCGACTTCCTCACCTACACTGGTTTTGCCAATGTGGCGTGGGCGAATATCATTATGATTTGCGTCGGTGCTTTCTTTATCTGGCTTGCCATCAAGAAAGACTTCGAACCGCTGTTGCTCATCCCAATCGGTCTTGGTATCATTTTGGGAAATATCCCGTTCAAGGCTGCAGGACTTGAAATAGGTCTCTACGAGGACAATTCCGTCCTCAATATATTCTATCAGGGAGTGCGACAAGGGTGGTATCCGCCTCTCGTATTCCTCGGTATCGGAGCATTGACAGACTTCAGCTCATTGATTGCTAATCCGAAACTCATGCTGATCGGTGCTGCAGCACAGTTCGGTATTTTCGGTGCGTATATCATTGCGCTTGCTATGGGATTCGAACCCAACCAGGCAGCTGGTATCGCAATTATCGGTGGTGCTGACGGACCAACCGCCATCTTCTTGTCATCCAAGCTTTCACCAAACCTCATGGGTGCAATCGCGGTGTGTGCATACTCTTACATGGCACTTGTACCGGTTATTCAGCCGTTCATCATGCGTGCTCTTACTACTAAGAAGGAGAAGCTTATCAAGATGCAGAAGAGCCGTGAGGTGAGCCAGACAGAACGTATGATTTTCCCAATCGTGGGTCTCCTCATCACTACATTCATTGTGCCTTCAGGTCTTCCACTGCTCGGTATGCTCTTCTTCGGTAACCTGCTTAAGGAAAGCACTAAGACTACTCGTCTGGCAAAGACAGCTGGTGCAGCCCTCAACGACATCGTTGTGATGCTACTCGGACTCACAGTCGGTTGCTCTACTCAGGCAAGTGAATTCCTCACAATGGACACTATCCTCATCTTCGTTCTTGGTGCATGCGCATTCATGATTGCAAGTGCGAGCGGTGTTCTCTTCGTGAAGTTCATGAACCTTTTCCTGCCTCAGGGTAAGAAGATCAATCCTCTGATTGGTAATGCCGGAGTAAGTGCTGTGCCTATGGCTGCACGAATCTCCAACCAGGAAGGTCTCAAAGCTGATCCGCACAACTTCCTGCTCATGCATGCTATGGGTCCAAATGTAGCAGGTGTTATCGGTTCTGCAGTTGCAGCCGGTGTACTCCTCGGATTCCTCTCATAGTAGCATACTAATTTGCAAAATCAAAATCATCCGCCGGGTTCGCCCTATGAACCTGACGGATGATTTTTTTTTATTCCAGTTACTTGATGAAATCACAAGTATAAATTATAACCACTGTTAAAACACCTGGTTTTTTTGTTAAACAAATGCAAATAGAGTAGGGTTGTTGAAATAATTATTTTGTGGTGATTAAACTTTGGTATAATTTTACAATCGAAAAGTTAAAATAGCTCTCTGTTTTAACTAAAAGAGATAGAAATGTATTAAAAACAAATAATTATTATTAAGATGAAAGTAGCAAAGAAGAAAATGTATCAGTTTGTAGCTGTTGCAATTCTGATGTCAAGCGCATTTAGTGCGTTCGCAACTTCGTATGTGATGAAAAGCAGCAATGACAATCCGTCGGAATTGGCTGCTGTAACAGAAACCCAGCCGGAGAATGAGGCTTTTATGACAAAGACTGCTCTTGCCGACGTCACTCCTCCTCAACCGGTGGATCTGACAGAAGCTGCAGAGAAAGCATGCAACGCAGTGGTATATATTAAGGTAACGCTGGGTGGTGAAACCCGTGAGGTGGAATACTATGATCCGTTTGAGGATTTCTTCGGTGATTTCTTCGGTCGTGGAAACCGTGGCGGTTCACAGCGTCGTCAGATTCAGACCCCAAAACAGGAGGCTGCAGGAAGCGGTGTAATCATTTCTGCCGACGGCTACATCGTGACCAACAATCATGTTGTGGAGAAAGCAAACGAAATTACAATCACTCTTAATGACAACCGAGAATTCACAGCACGTGTTATTGGTCTTGACGCAACCACAGATTTGGCTCTCCTTAAGATTGATGCTACAGACCTTCCTGCTATCACCATTGGTGACAGTGATGCTCTGAAGGTTGGCGAATGGGTGCTGGCTGTAGGTAATCCGTTTAATCTCACTTCAACAGTGACTGCAGGTATCGTAAGTGCCAAAGCGCGTCACGTGGGCGGTAGCCAGAACGGAATAGAATCGTTTATCCAGACAGATGCAGCCATCAACAAGGGTAATTCAGGCGGTGCACTCGTCAACGCTCGTGGAGAACTTGTCGGCATCAATGCCATGCTTTATAGTCAGACTGGTTCGTTCACCGGATATGGCTTTGCTATTCCTGTAAGTATAATGAAGAAGGTTGTTGGCGACCTGCGAGCTTACGGCACAGTTCAACGTGCACTCCTTGGCATCAGCGGAACCGACTTGCATAACTATATAGAAAGCAAGCGCCACGAAGATGAGAAGTTTGTTGCTGATTTCGGTACAAACGACGGTGTATATGTGGCAGAAGTTATGGAAGACGGCGGTGCAGCTGAGGCTGGTTTGAAGGAAGGCGATGTGATAATTTCTATGGACGGAAAGAAAATCACAAAGATGTCCGAACTTCAGGAGGCAACTACAAAGTACAGCCCTGGTGACAAGGCTATCGTTGGATTTATCCGCGACAAGAAGCAGAAGACCGCAACTATTACATTCCGTAACTCTCGTGGAACAACTAGGGTTGTGACCTCGCAGAAAATGGATGTACTCGGTGCTGAATTCAAAGAACTCTCCGATTCTCAGAAGAAAACTCTCAATTTGAGCTATGGAGTTCAGGTCACAAAGCTTGGCGATGGACGTCTGCAACAGGCCGGTGTGCCACAGAATTTCATCATACTCAAGGTTAACAATCAGAACATCAAGACTGTAAGCGACCTCGAGAGCGCATTCAAGTCAGCACAGTCTTCACCAGAACAGACTCTTTGGATGTGGGGTAAGACTCCTGCCGGCAATCCACGCAGTTTCGCTATTTATCTTGGCGACGAGTAATCTGATTGTCAGATAATCATTAAATGGGAAACCGAAATATAGTGCATGTTTGCATATTTTCTGGTTTTCCATTTTCTTGTTTAAATAATATGTATTAACTTTGCATCTGTTTAAGTATAAAGAAAAAACTGAATTAGAAAAATCATGAAGAAATTTTCCTCAATACTTGCAGTCGCACTTCTTTTCGGTGCAGTAGTGTTTAACAATAGTTGTACTTCATATAAGAACGTACCTTATATCCAGAATAGCATGGATGTGGATCTTACAGCTACTCGCAACACTTTGTATGATGCACGTATCATGCCTAAGGACATTCTTACCATTACAGTGAACTGCCCAGAAGACGAAAAAGCCGCTCAGCGTTTTAACCTTACTACTCAGATTGATAGAAATTCATCATTTGGTTCAATAAGTTCTTCAGGTCAGTTGCAGCAATATATTGTTTCCAATGACGGTAAAATCAATTTTCCATTGGTAGGTGAAATAACAGTAGTTGGTAAGACTAAGACTGAACTCGAACGCTATCTCGAAAGCCTTATCTGCCCTCGTTTCATCACAGCACAGACTGTGGTTGTCGTAAATATGGCAAACTACAAGGTGGCTGTTCTTGGTGAAGTAAACCGTTCAGGTATGTTTACTGCAACTAATGGTAAGATGAACATTTTCGAGGCTTTGGCTCAGGCTGGTGACATGACAATCTGGGGACGTCGCGACAGCGTGAAAGTGATTCGTGAGAATGAATTCGGTGAACGCAGTATTGCAGTTCTCAATCTCAATGATGCAAATGTTATTGCTTCGCCATACTATCAGTTGCAGCAGAACGACATCGTGATTGTCACTCCAAACAAGACTAAGGCAAAGAACTCAGGAATCGGTAGTGAAACTTCTTTGTGGTTCAGCGCAACCAGTATCTTGGTTTCACTCGCTTCATTGCTCTACAACATCTTGAAGTAATACACATATTTAAATATATTAATAGCCCTCCAAATTCTCGGTTTGAAGGGCTATTATTATTGTTTGTTTCAATAGGGAAGCGAGTTAGTCTTTGTAGAAATCGATGTTCTCGCGGGTAAGAAGTTCAATGGATACGTAGTGATCTACTTTCTGCTTCATACGCAGCACACAGGCATTAACCATTGAACGCATGCAGTTGAGACCTTGTTTCTGCGGGTGCTGGGCAATAAGGAAATCCACGCTTCCGTCCTTTATGCAAGACACATTAGGAAGAATGGCATCATAACCGAGAAGAGTGACATGCTTGTGCTTAGGCATTTCTTCCTTGAGGAAATCAGCGATTTTGTATACCGACGAGTTGAATGTCACTCCATAGAGCACGTCTGGATTGTTTGTGAAGAACTCTGTGAGACGTTCCTTCATCCCTTTCTTGTCGTAGACATATAAATCCAAGTCAACAATGGTAGTCTTAGGACTATGCTCCTTGATGTACTTACGGAAACCTCCCTCACGGTCAAGCTGCTGACGGCTGGCTACACGTCCTTCTCCAAGAATTTTGAATATGGCAACTTTCTTTGTTCCTGCAGCGGCCATCAGTATGATGCGGGCTGCAAATTCTCCGCTTCGAATGGAATCCTGTCCGTAGAAAGTGACTGGATGGAAATCAGCCCATGTGGAGTCAATTAGTGCATAAGGAATGTTGTTCTCCGTTAGTTTGTCCACAAACTTGGACATTATGTTGAAGTTGAAGATAGGACCGATGATTACCGCAAAAGGTTTGCTGTCAACCAACAGCTGAGCCTGTGTGTCAAACGAACTGTCGTTGAACGGGTCATAGCGGAAAATCTTGAAGGATATCTTAAAGTCGCTATATCTTCGCAGACCTTCCACAAGTCCTTTCTCTACTCGTGCCCAATAGCTGTCGTCCTCATGCATAGGCAGAATCGCAGCGAAATAATATGTCTTGTTTGTTGCAAGAGCACTTGCATAGTGGTTGGGGACATAGTTAATTTCGTCAAGTATCTTCTGAACTTTTGCAAGGCTGGATTTGGAGACGTTCATGCGTCCGTGAATCACTCTGTCCACGGTTCCGACTGATACTCCTGCACGTTCAGCTATATCTTTTATTCGTATTTTTGATTGAATTTCCATGATAGAAATCAATAATTAGATGTCGTCAATATTTACAAGCCCGTGGGTGACAGCATAGATTGTAAGTGCGGAAACAGAACGCATGTTCAGCTTTTCGCAGATATTTTTTCTATGCGAGATGACTGTGGGGAGTGAAATACACAAATGGTCTGCTATTTCCTTGTTGATGTAGCCTTTGACAACAAGCGCCAAGACTTCCGCCTCACGTTTGCTGATAGGTATACTGGGTTTCATCACATCCTGCTCTTCCAAGTTGCCATGATGATAACCGTGCCCTTGTGGGTTGGCATGTCCATGGTCATGGAGTGTGAGTAGGGATTTCACAAGGTCTGGTTCCAAAAGGGAAGGGTTGAGCGTGTGGAAATTAGCAAACTGAGTGCTTGCCATAGGTTGGGCTGTGAGCACAATGGTCTTGTTCGGTTCCTTTAGGAAAAAGGACGCATGCTCAAGCAGAATCTGTGACGACACAAAGTAATGAAAGAATGGTGCTTCGTCTATCTCCTGTTTCAATTCCTGAACAGATGTGAACACACTGATATCAGCACGTGGGATGATGTCGGATATTATCGACATCAGTCCCATGGCTTCAAGTGTATTCTTATCAATAATTGCTATTCGTGGAATCATCACAGAAACAAATACAGGCTTTTATTCTTCTTTTTTGTTGGTAGCTTTCTTTGCTCCATTCTGGATTTTCTCCATGATAGCTGCCTCAAGTTCTTCAGACAGTTCTGGATTGTCCTCAATCAAACTCTTTGTAGCGTCGCGTCCCTGAGCGAGTTTCTGATCGTTGTAAGAGAACCAGCTGCCGCTTTTCTTGATGATACCGTATTCAACACCAAGGTCTACAATCTCACCCGAACGTGAGATACCAGTGCCGAACATGATGTCGAACTCGCATTTGCGGAATGGAGGCGCAACTTTGTTTTTGACAACCTTAACTTTAGTCAGACTTCCGATTATGTTATCTCCGTCTTTGATTGTTGAAGCTTTACGAATGTCCAGACGTACTGACGCATAGAATTTAAGAGCGTTTCCTCCAGTTGTTGTTTCTGGATTGCCGAACATCACACCGATTTTTTCACGCAGCTGGTTGATGAAGATGCATGTAGTCTTGGTTTTGCTGATGTTTGCGGTGAGCTTGCGGAGAGCCTGGCTCATCAGTCGGGCATGCAGACCAACCTTGCTGTCACCCATATCACCTTCAATTTCGGATTTTGGAGTGAGGGCTGCGACAGAGTCAATGATGATGATGTCGATGGCAGAAGAGCGAATGAGCTGATCTGCTATTTCGAGAGCTTGCTCACCGTTGTCCGGTTGAGATATAAGGAGGTTGTCGGTGTCTACACCAAGATTCTCTGCATAGAAACGGTCAAAAGCATGTTCTGCATCGATGAATGCTGCAATGCCGCCTGCTTTCTGTGCTTCTGCAATAGCATGAATAGCGAGGGTTGTCTTACCGGAAGATTCCGGTCCATAGATTTCAATGATACGACCTTTAGGGTAACCGCCTACTCCGAGAGCTGCATTGAGTCCGATGGAACCAGTAGGGATGACTTCTACATCCTCAACTTTGTCGTCGCCCATCTTCATGATTGAACCATGACCGTAGCTCTTCTCTATTTTTTCCATTGCTGCTTGCAATGCTTTCAGTTTCTCATTGCTTTCAGCTGGTTTGTTAGTGTCTTTAGCCATTATGAATTTGTATTTAAGATTATTAGATGTTTGCTGTTGAAAAAAAATTACAATTCTAGATTCTCGTCGTGTACCTCATGCCAAGGCAGACCCTGAATGTTGAGCTGCTCCATAAATGGATCTGGATCGAAGTCTTCTACATTCCATACTCCAGGTTTCTTCCAGATGCCTTTGAGGAACATCATCGCTCCAATCATAGCTGGTACACCAGTGGTGTAGCTTACTCCCTGCATACCTGTTTCTTTGTATGCAGCCTCGTGTGAACAGTTGTTGTAGACGTAGTATGTGTGTTCCTTTCCGTCTTTGATACCACGGATACGGCAACCAATACTGGTTTCACCTTCGTAGTTCTCACCAAGGTCTTGAGGGTTGGGGAGAACAGCCTTGAGGAATTGGAGGGGAACGATTTTAACTTTGACGTTTTTGTTGCTGCCGTCTGCAAGAGGAGCTTCATATTCGATTTCGTCAATGCGGCTCATTCCCAAGTTCTGAATCACATCGAGGTAAGTAAGGTACTGCTGTCCGAATGTCATCCAGAAACGTGCACGCTTAATGGTTGGATAGTTCTTTACGAGTGATTCCAACTCTTCGTGATGCAAAAGATAGGATTCACGAGGACCGATGTTAGGGTAGGTGAGTGGCTGGTGGAATTCCAAAGGTTCGGTTTCAATCCATTTCCCGTCTTCATAGTAAAGTCCTTTTTGTGTTATCTCACGAATGTTGATTTCCGGATTGAAATTTGTGGCAAAAGCCTTGTGGTGATTGCCGGCATTGCAATCCACTATGTCGAGATACTGAATTTCATCGAAATGGTGCTTTGCCGCATAGGCGGTGTAAACACCGCTTACTCCCGGGTCAAAACCGCATCCGAGAATAGCAGTGAGACCAGCTTGTTCAAAACGCTCCTTGTAAGCCCATTGCCATGAGTATTCGAAATGAGCTTCGTCACGAGGTTCGTAGTTGGCTGTGTCAAGATAGTTGACACCTGTCTGTAAACAAGCCTCCATGATGGTCAGATCTTGATATGGCAACGCAAGGTTAATTACAAGTTCTGGTTTATAGCTGTTCAGAAGAGCTACCAGTTCTTCTACGCTGTCAGCGTCAACACGTGCCGAACTCAGTTCAGGTATGTTCTTACCCTTATATGTAGCTTTAAGGGTTTCAACTAATTTGTCACATTTAGCCTTTGTGCGGCTTGCAATCATGACTTCTGTGAAAACGTCAGGGTTTTGCACAACCTTGTGTGCAGCTACGGTTGCAACACCTCCTGCACCAATAATTATTACTCTGCTCATAGTGTTTTTGTCTTTTTATTTTTTTCCACACAAATGTAGCACAATTATTTTAGACATACAATAAGATAGTGATATTTTCTGTACTTTTTTGTGTTTTCACTTTTCTGATTGTGCTTTTATTCTTACCTTTGCATTAGATAAAGGCTCCGTAGCTTAGCTGTATAGAGCGTCAGATTCCGGTTCTGAAGGTCGAGGGTTAGAATCCCTCCGGAGTCACAAAGAAAAAGCCACTTATAATTATGTGAAAATTCATTTTTGACATAAAAATAAGTGGCTTTTCTTTGTAAGACGTGCCCGTGGCAGGGTTAGGGATATCCAATCCCTTCGGAATCCGTGCCCGTGGCAGGGTTAGGGATATCCAATCCCTTCGGAATCCTAAAAATTATTTAACTCCTTTCCCGGAACATTCAGGGCAAGTCCAATACTTGTTTCCGTTGCCGTCACACTGGGTGCATTTTGATCCGCCTGCACCATCGCAACTAGTGCATACAACTTCTCCGTCACCATGACATTTATCGCATGTGGGAGTGCCTTTGCCACCACAGCGTTGACATTCACGATGGTCTCCATTTCTGTCAACCCAGTAACCTCTTCCGTTACAGTTGTAACAGGAGAATTTTCCTGCTCCCATGCACATTGTACATCTAATGTATCTTTTACCATTGCAAAGGCTGCATGATCGCCAACCTTTATCACAGAATGCACAATTGTCAGGAATCTGACCTGTTCCATCGCAGCGGTCGCATTTGTCTTGTGCTGATACATTTGCTGCAAATAATAGCATTATTGCTAAAGAAAAGAATAATCGTTTCATAGTTGTGTTTTGGATTTGAATTTAATGATATGTTGATTATGGTTAAGCTAAAAGGATTAACTTACTTCTTCTTCTTATAGATAATTTTAGGTTTCTCGCCTTTCCAGTAGCCTGTTTTTATTTCAGGCTTGCACCCCTTCCTTAAGATAATTACAGAAAGCTTGCGGCAGTCCGATGCATCGATTTCTTCCAGCAGGGGGTTGTTCGATAGGTCAAGTGTGTCGGCATACGACAGACCTGCATGCAGATATTGCAGGTTTGGGAAAAATGCCAAGTCCCTATAGTCTTTGATGGGTTGCATGAATGATTTGTAAACCATCAAACTGAGTCGGGTTGATGCAGCTGCTTCACCAAGGGATATCTCTTGGTCTTTATTTGTGTCGATTTTGTTGAATTTAATGCAAAATGTCTTTAAGCCTTCGTCTGCAAATGAAATCAGTGAGTCTGACTCCGTCTGTGCACTGCTTGTTATTACTGTGAGGGCTAATGCCAGTGTTGTGAATATCTTTTTCATAATCGTCTGTTGTTTTGTGATATGCAAAGATACGTATTATTCACAAACTCGAAGTAATAATAATTCGGATAATTGACCAATTGCAGGGTTTATTGGATGAATAGAATGAGTTTGCGGTATTAATCCAATACACATTATTATATATAAGGGAACAAAAAAAGAGTGTGCCAAATCAATTGGCACACTCTTTTTTGTATTGGAACTGAATTAGTTGTTGTCAACAAGTTTGAATACCTGGAAACGATCACGTCCGTAAGCTACATAGATGTAACCGTTGGAGAGATTGATGTAGTTTGCAGATTGAGTGCACTTGTATGAAGCAACTTCCTTCAATGTCTCTTTGTCAAGGATGATAAGACCTCTTGTTCCGTAAGCTACATAGAGGTATTTGCTGTCGAATGCAACACCGTTGCAGAAACCATCATACTTGCCTTTGTCGTTGATGATGTTTGCAGGCTGATATACTTTCTCTACGCCATTGTCGATAACCTTGAGACCATCGCGACCGAGGCAGATGTAGATTCTGTTTCCGTCAACCTTTACAACGTTCTTACCATTGTTTGGCTGAATGAATCCTGCGTCGATTGTTGACAGAGGGTTAGACAATGTGAAGTCTGTTGCAGCAAATGTCTGAACCTGAACTGGAATTTCAGCTTCTTCGTCAGTTGTACGCTCAGTGAGGTATGATGCTGCAATAGTTGTGCCGTCGCTGTTGATGTGCTTAGCTTTACCAGGCTTTGCTTCGAAGCTTTCTCTTGCGAGAGTGTTGGCGTTGTAAACTTCATAACCTGCTGTTGTCATAACCTGCAGATAGTTGCCTGTACGGATGAGACAGTTGCCGTCACCACCGGAACCAGCTTTCAGCTTGATGTATCTCATAGGAGCAGCTTGTCCTTTCTGCCCATGTGCAATTGTAGTGTCTGCAGGACCTGAAACTTCGAACAAACCTTCATTGGTAAGGTTGATGTATGCGAGGATACCTCCGTGCTTTGATGAGTTTCCTGCTACAAAGAGACGGTTAGGAGTGCTCTGGTCATCAATCAGGAGGTGGTTGAAGTCCCAATCCCCGTTGTGGTCGCAGAGGAACTGCAGAAGCTGTGTCTGATTGTTCTTGGTCTGAGTAATTTCAATACATCCGCTTTGTTTTGAACCGCGCTGGTGATAAGAGATGTAGTTGAGGTCGCCCAATGACTGTACGCATGTAGCGGAGATATCGTGAGTGTGGTCTGGTTCAATCACACTGATAAGTTCGATAACAGGTTTGTTAGGCTCTGTACCGCCGTTGTAATTGTAACCAGGGGAACAGCAGTTTGGTGCCATTGAGAAGGTTGCGAGTTTGTCGGAAGTATAGTATACGTTTGGCATTACATCGAGATTCTCGTCTGCGATGCGATTTGCATAATTGTTGCCTCCGTCAATAAACCATATACCTTCTGTGGCGTCAAGGGCTAACTGTGCTCCCTCGCTGTCAGATGCAGTGCGGAAAGAGTAGAGGACTTGGCTTGAACCGTTACCGGCATTGTTACCGATGCGGTTTGCTTTGATAACGCCCTTTGCGTTATCGCCAAGAAGAACACATGATGCTGAGTTGCCGTTGTTAAGATTGGTATAGTCTCCTGCAACCTCGACAAATGCACCATCTTCAAGGAAGATTGAGCTGTTGGCACAAACAAAAATGCTTCCTGCTATTACATGGTTAAGCCATGCTGTATCTCCATTGGAATTGATCGTGAACTGCCCAGGAGTGATAACTGTGCAGTCTGCAATCAAATGTGCTGTATTGATGAGTGATATGTTTGGAGCTTGCAATTTTCCGCGAATGGCAAGATTGTTCTGGATTGTAAGGTCGGTGTCAAGTGTCATGTCGCCTGCTATGTAGCAAACAGCATTCCATTCTATGTTGAAATTCTTACAAATCACGTCACCGCCAATATAAGCTTTGGAATTGTTAAGGCGGAATGAAACGTCATTGCCGAGGTTCATGTCGCCGTAGCAATAGAATCCACCAGTTTGTCCCTGTACATAGAATTCCTTATTGCTGGCTGTGTAGTTGAAAGTACCCCAGTTGTGGATTTTCAGCTGAACGGCATTGGTGTTGTTCCAGTTTACTGTACCTCCAGGTAGGATGTAAATGTTTCCATTTCCCCAGCCACCGGAATAGTTAAGTGTACCTGCAACGTAAAGATCCACATTCGACATGTTAAGATCTCCGGAGAATGTCTCCTCTGCTGCAATGACATAAGAACCTGCGCTCATCTGCCATGACTGCAATCCTTGAAGAACACGGGCTTCTGCAGGTACGGATGGAGCTTCAGGCATGTCTGTCACGAATCCCAAAGCTGTAATTACATCAGCTGTTACGGTTCGTGTACCTTGTGTCTTGTAGTTGGTAACCCGTGATGCATCAGGAACTGTTACTTCCAATCCGTTTTTCTGGATTTTTACATTGCTGCTTAAGTCGTCGTCTGATGAGCAGGCTGTAAACAATGCCAGAGCTAATCCTAAATAGAAGACTTTTTTCATCTTTGTGTTAATTTGGTAAATATATTTGAAGTTTTTATACGTCATAACATTGTTAATTTTTTTGTTTTTTTCTACTATTAGATAAGTTAGTTTGTGCGTTTATGTTCTTTGGCCTATTTAAATTGCAAAATTAGGCATTTATTTTTAAATAATGTGCACTTGGTGCGGACAAATTTGGCATTTGGATATGTATTTTAACACTTCGCTCATGGAATTAGTGTTTTATTCCTGTTTTATGCATATTAAATTCCTGTTTTGTTGTTTTTGGTGCTCTTAGTACCGAATATGGAAATAGGGATGCTAATGCCTTCTGAGGGGGAAAAAGTGAAATGAAAATTTTGTAAATCCAAAGAAATACAATAACTTTGCAAGTTGTTAGATGCTGAAAAACAAACATATTAAATATTCAATTAAGTAATTTATGGCGAATGTAATTAAACTGAAGAAAGGCTTGACCATCAATCTTGCTGGCAAAGCTGCTCCAGAGATTTCGCAATCAGAGGCAGGTAAGTTGTTCGGACTTGTACCTGATTCCTTTGTGGGTGTGAAGCCGAAGGTAGTAGTTAAGGAAGGTGATGCAGTCAAAGCCGGTGATGCACTGTTCGTTGACAAGTTGCATCCTGAAGTGAAGTTCGTTTCTCCTGTCAGCGGTACTGTTAAAGCCGTTGAACGTGGTGAACGTCGCAAGGTATTGAGTATCCAGGTGGAAGCCGATGGAAAGCAGGCATGCGTTGATTTCGGCAAGAAGCAAGTAGAGAAACTCAATGCAGATGAGGTGAAACAGGTTATGCTTGATGCTGGTCTGTTCGCATTCTTCCTTCAGCGTCCTTATGCTGTAACCGCTAATCCAGAGGAGCAGCCTAAGGCGATTTTTATTTCTGCAATCAGTGACATGCCTCTTGCAGCAGACTTTGAAGTAGCTCTCAAAGGACATGAGGCTGAGTTCCAGACTGGTCTTGACGCTTTGTCTAAACTTGCCAAGGTGTATCTTGGTGTAAGTCCGAAGGCAAGCAGTGCATTGAAGGATGCCAAGAATGTCACAGTCAATGTGTTTAACGGCAAGTGCCCTGCAGGTAATGTGGGTGTTCAGATCAACCATGTTGCCCCAGTGAATAAGGGCGAAGTGGTTTGGACAATTGGCGCAGAGGAAGTAATCTTCATCGGACGTGTGTTCACTACAGGTAAGGTTGACTTCACTCGTACACTGGCTGTTGCAGGAAGTGAGATTGTTAAGCCACAGTATGTTAAGGCAGTTGTAGGTCAGCAGATTGGTACAATCGTTGCCGGTAACGTTAAGACAGACCAGAAGGTACGTCTGATTGACGGCAATCCTCTCACAGGTCTGAAAGTTGAGGACAACGATTTCCTTGGTGCTCATTCTACTGAGGTAACAGCGATTCCTGAAGGTGATACTGCAGACGAGGCATTCGGATGGATGATGCCACGTTTCAAGGAGTTCTCTACCAGCCGTAGCTACTTCTCTTGGCTGCGTGGCAAAAAGACAGAATATGTTATTGACGCACGAATCAAGGGTGGACTTCGCCACATGATTATGTCTGGCGAATACGACTCTGTTTTCCCAATGGACATTTTCCCAGAGCAGCTTGTCAAGGCTATCATCGCAGGCGACATCGACCGCATGGAAGCTCTTGGTATCTATGAGGTTGCTCCTGAGGACTTTGCACTTTGCGAGTTCGTTGACAGCTCTAAGCTGGAAGTTCAGCGCATCGTTCGCGAAGGACTGGATATGCTCAGAAAAGAAAACGCGTAAGGAGACCCACCCCCTTACCCCTCCCAAGGGAGGGGCGTGGTAACTTTTAATTCTTTAAAATACTATTGTAGAATATCTCTCCCATAAATCATTCTACGCCCTCCCCTTGGGGAGGGATGGGGAGAGGTCTTTATTATGAAAGCATTAAGAAAATTTTTAGATAAAATCAAGCCATCTTTCCAGGAAGGTGGTAAGCTGCATGCTTTCCGTTCTGTCTTTGACGGTTTCGAAACTTTCATGTTCGTGCCCAATGAGACAGCAAAAGCACGTGGTGCCCACATCCATGATGCCATCGACTCGAAGCGCATCATGTCGATAGTGGTATTGGCTCTGGTGCCTGCCATGCTGTTCGGTATGTACAACGTGGGTTATCAGCACTATCTGTTTACAGGAACAGCTGCTCCTGCATTCTGGGCAAGTTTCTGGTACGGATTCCTGGCAGTTCTTCCTAAGATTGTAGTCAGCTATGTTGTAGGTCTCGGCATTGAGTTCACTGTAGCTCAGTGGAAGGGTGAGGAAATCCACGAAGGTTTCCTCGTGAGCGGTATTCTCATTCCTCTCATCGTTCCTATCAACTGTCCGCTTTGGATGATTGCCGTTGCTACTGCATTTGCCGTAATCTTCGCCAAGGAAGTGTTCGGTGGAACAGGTATGAATATCTTCAATGTCGCACTTGTTACTCGTGCGTTCCTGTTCTTCTCTTATCCTTCTACCATGTCAGGTGACAAGGTTTGGGTAAACGGCAACTACATGGATTGTATCACTGGTGTGGCAGGCAATGCTGCCGATGCTGTTACTGCAGCTACTCCTCTGGGTCAGCTGGCAGCAAATGAAACAGTTACTGCTTCATTCAATGACACTATTCTTGGATTCATCCCTGGTTCAATCGGTGAGACCAGCGTCATTGCCATTGCTCTCGGTGCAATCCTGCTTCTGTGGACAGGCGTAGCAAGTTGGAAGACCATGTTGAGTGTATTCGTAGGTGGAATCCTCACTGCATTCCTGTTCCGTGATCAGCTCGTTGACAACTTCGAGTGGTATGAGCATATCACAGTCGGTGGTTTCTGCTTCGGTGCTGTATTCATGGCAACCGATCCTGTTACCAGTGCACGTACTGAGTGCGGTAAGTGGATCTACGGATTCCTCATCGGTGTGGTTGCAATCATCATCCGTGTGCTTAACCCGGGTTATCCAGAAGGTATGATGCTTGCCATCCTGCTCATGAACGTATTTGCTCCGCTTATCGACTACTTTGTAGTTCAATCTAATATAAACAAGCGTGCTAAGCGTGCTGCAAAATAAAGAGGACACAGAACTATGGCAAAATTCAATACAAATGGAAACGTATATACAATAGTATATGCTTCCGTAATAGTTATTATCGTAGCGTTCCTCCTCGCATTTGTGTCTTCTTCTCTGAAACCGACACAGGATGCAAACGTTGCGATTGACAAGAAACAGCAGATTCTCGCATCGCTCAATATCCGCGGTGTGGAGAAGGCTGATGTTCAGGCTCGTTTCGCAGAAGCAATCCAGCAGGATATGATTTACGACATCGCTTCTACAGATGTGATCGACGAAGGTAAGTCTGAAACTAAGGATCAGGCTGGTTTCAAAGTTGCTTCCAAGGAAATGAAGGAAAAGCGTCCGTTCTATGTAGCAAATATAGACGGTGCGACAAAATATGTCATTCCTGTAACCGGTGCAGGTCTTTGGGGTGGTATCTGGGGCTATATAGCTCTTGATGATGACTGCGAGACCGTGTTTGGCACATATTTCTCACATGAAAGTGAAACAGCAGGTCTTGGTGCCCGCATCACTGAGGACTGGTTCCAGGAAAGCTTTATTGGCAAGAAGCTTCATGCTGACGGTAATGAAGGCATCGCCCTCGGCGTAGTAAAGAAAGGAAAGGAAGGAAATATCTCACCTGATAACTATGTAAATGGTGTGACTGGTGCGACATTGACTTCCAATGGTGTTAACGACATGATTCAGAAAGGTCTTGGTGCATATCAGGATATTCTGGATACATATAAAAAGTAATGGAGGAAAAGAATATGGGTAAGTTATTTTCAAAGGAAAATCGCCAGGCTTTCACCAATCCGCTGAATCTGGAGAATCCAATCGCGGTTCAGGTTCTTGGCATCTGTTCGGCTCTTGCCGTTACTTCTCAGCTTAAGCCTGCAATTGTCATGGGTCTTTCTGTGACAGTTATTACAGCTTTCTCAAATGTGATTATCTCGCTCATCCGCAAGACAATTCCAAACCGCATCCGTATCATCGTTCAGCTTGTAGTTGTTGCTGCTCTCGTAACTATCGTCAGCAACATCCTTAAAGCTTACGTCTATGATGTGAGTGTGCAGCTCTCGGTATATGTCGGACTTATCATCACCAACTGTATTCTGATGGGACGTCTCGAGGCTTTTGCCATGCAGAACGGTCCATGGGAGTCTTTCCTCGATGGTGTAGGCAACGGTCTGGGCTATGCTTTGATTCTTGTGATTGTCGGTTTCTTCCGTGAATTCCTCGGTTTCGGTTCCCTTCTCGGATTCCAGATTATTCCGGATACATGGTTGCTCGACAATGGCGGTGGTTATCTGCACAACGGTATGATGACAATGCCGGCTATGGCACTCATCCTGGTTGCTTGTGTAATTTGGGCACACCGTGCATATAATAAGGATATTAAATAATTCACATACTAAAAAAGAAAACAATTATGGAACATTTCTTTAGTTTGTTCGTCCGCTCCATTTTTGTGGACAATATGATTTTCGCTTTCTTCTTGGGTATGTGCTCTTATCTTGCAGTATCCAAGACAGTAAAGACATCTCTCGGACTTGGTATAGCAGTTACATTCGTGCTGCTCATCACAGTTCCTGTAGACTATTTGCTTCAGACAAAAGTGCTGGCTGAGGATGCCCTGCTCCCAGGAGTAGACCTCACCTTCCTTGCATTTATACTCTTCATCGCAGTCATTGCCGGTATGGTGCAACTCGTAGAGATGGTTGTAGAACGCTTCTCTCCGTCTCTCTATGCCGCACTCGGAATTTTCCTTCCACTTATCGCTGTGAACTGTGCCATCATGGGTGCATCTCTGTTCATGCAGCAGCGCATCAACATGGAACCTGAATCAACTCAGTTCATCGGAGGCATCGGCGACTCTATCGCTTATGCTCTCGGTTCCGGTATCGGTTGGACGCTTGCCATTGTAGGTCTTGCAGCTATCCGTGAGAAAATGGCGTACAGTGACGTTCCAAAGCCTCTTCAGGGACTTGGTATCACGTTCATCACCGTAGGTCTCATGGCAATGGCGTTTATGTGTTTCTCTGGTCTAAAAATCTAAATGAAAGGAGAATCAGAAATGGAAAATATGACACAATTTATATTAGCTAGCATAGGGGTATTCTTGGTTGTAATACTCGTTGTGGTAGTTATTCTGCTCGTAGCAAAGAAATATCTTTCTCCAAGTGGAAACGTCACACTCACTATCAACGGAAAGGACACTCTTTCTGTAGAGCAGGGTAGTAGTGTGCTCGCAACACTTGCTGCCAACAACATCTACCTCAGCTCTGCCTGCGGAGGTAAAGGTTCTTGCGGACAGTGCAAGTGCCAGGTTGTAGAAGGTGGCGGTGAAATCCTCGACTCAGAGAAAGGACACTTCACACGTAAGCAAATCAAGGAGCACTACCGTCTTGGCTGCCAGTGCAAGGTTAAGGGCGACCTCTCTATCAAGGTGCCTGAATCAGTCATGGGTGTTAAGGAATGGGAGTGCACAGTTATTGGAAACAAGAACGTTGCCACCTTCATCAAGGAGTACAAAGTGGCTCTGCCTCCAGGCGAGCACATGGACTTCGAACCAGGTTCTTACGCTCAGATCCGTATTCCGCAGTTCGACTGCATCGACTACGACAAGGACTTCGACAAGTCTCTCATCGGCGACACTTATCTGCCTGCTTGGGAGAAGTTCGGTCTCTTCCCACTCAAGTGTACCAACCCTGAAGCTACAGTTCGTGCTTACTCTATGGCCAACTATCCTGACGAAGGCGATATCATCACACTCAACGTCCGTATCGCTACACCTCCGTTCAAGCCAAAGGATCAGGGTCCAGGCTTCATGGATGTAAATCCAGGTATCGCTTCAAGTTACATCTTCAGTCTGAAACCAGGCGACAAGGTAACTATGAGTGGTCCTTACGGAGAGTTCCGTCCAGTCTATGGTAGCGGACGTGAGATGATTTGGGTCGGTGGTGGTGCCGGTATGGCTCCTCTTCGTGCACAGATCATGCACATGCTCAAGGGCAACGGAGTCAGCGATGAAGACCGTAAGCGTCCTATGCACTATTTCTATGGTGCACGTGCGCTGGAGGAAATTCCTTTCCTCGACGACTTCCTGCAGTTGGAGAAGGACTTCCCCAACTTCCACTTCCACCTTGCTCTCGACCGTCCGGATCCAAAGGCAGACGCAGCTGGTATCAAGTACACTCCTGGCTTCGTTGCTCCTGTTATGGGTGATACCTATCTCAAGGCTCACGAGGCTCCAGAAGACTGTGAATACTACCTCTGCGGACCTCCAATGATGGCGAAGACAGTTCTCGACCTTCTCCACTCACTCGGTGTAGAAGACGACATGATCCGCTTCGACAACTTCGGTGGGTAAATTAAGGTATATAAAAAAAGGGTTCCCAATTTGGGAGCCCTTTTTTTATATACCTTGTTTACCTAACTCTATCATCTTCTTGCAGTGGATTTCGTTCGCTTCCTGCAAGTCGCCTTCCCAGATAAGGAGGTCGGGTAGCGACACAGCGAAGTAGTCCATCCGAACCGTATCGAAGAGGTGGTTCTTGCCGTAGTTGATGAGTTTGTAGAACAGACCTCTGGCTTTGTCTTCCTGCCCCAGGGCGCGGTAACACAGAGCTGCGAAGTAGATTTTCTCAGGCTTTGCATCGTTGTAGTACATCGCTGCGGCTGGTTCGGTAGGACCTGCTGTGCCGAGAGTCCACATCTCCTTTGCCTTTTCCATGTCGCCCTTCTTCTCGTATGCCTTGCCAAGATAATAGTAGAAATCGTTGTCCTGCGCTCCGTAGAGTTTGCCCTCTCCCAGATTATGCGGAAAATACAAACATTCCTCCAACAGGGTGATAGCCTGGTCTGGCTCTTTTTCTATGAGTTTCTTGGCCATTTCCAATCGGCAGAGCTGGTATTGTCCGCTGACCTTTCCTTCACCGCCTTCCCAAGGATGGAATATGTGGCTGTCGATAAGTTCTTTGGCTTCTTCGTGTCGTCCGAGGCTGTTGAGCAGAGTTGCACGTTCCAGTATCAGGTCGTCACGCTGGGCTACCAGCTGCGGATACTCCTCGAAATATGAGAATCGTTCTTCTGGCGATTGCTTCAGACGTTTACGCAGCTGATCCAGTTCCATAAAGATACGGCTGTCACTCTCGTCCAGGGCAAAGGCACGTTCCATGTATTCCAAAGCCTTTGCCGACTCTTTGCGCTTGTTAAACAGACCCAGGGCGAGGTTGCGCCATACGGTTGGATATTGCGGGTCGAGCTTGGCAGCCATTTCCCAGTTCTCCATAGCCACGTCATACTGCCGTTTGTCGTAGTAGAGGCAACCCAGATAGTAGGGAGCACGCGCACCTTGAGGATTCAAAGCCTTGGCGCAGTTCAGGGCAATCACATCCTCCAGACGGTTTGGCAGACAGCCGTTTGAATCCATAGCCTCTGCTTTCTTGAACCACAGGGTAGCTTCGTCTGTGTCGCTCTCCATTGCGGCAAACCATCCTAAGTAATATGCCGTCAGCGGATGTTTTGCAGGAACGTCCTTCAGACACAGTGCCGCTTCATCCCACAATCCAGCTTGGGCATAGTCAAGCGCCAGCTCGTGGTAGTTGTATATATTGCCGTGCATCAGGCTGTGGATGCGCTGCAGCGGTTCGTCGCTGTCGGTCAATAGGTGCTCTTCCATCATGCAACCATAGTTGAACGCATCAATTTCGTATGACGACTTTATCCATACGAGAGCCTCTTCCTTGCGTCCCAATTTGCGAAGCACGGCAGCCTTCAGGGCACGAGCCTTGTGGTTGTGGGTGTTGCTGATGAGACATCGTTCCACTTCGTCGAGAGCGTCTTCGTAGCGTTGCTCAGCCATACTGATACAAGCAGCTTCATAATAGCCGGCATCAGCCCAGGCTTTGTTCCACGTCGATTTCCAGAACCAGTTGTAAGCCTCTTCATTCTTTCCTTGCAGTTTCAGACAAAGTGCGAGGTAGAAGAGAGGCTCGCCGTCGTAGGGGTTCGGATTGCGTTTCTGCAGCACCTTTACCGCTGTGCGGAGATATGTCTCTGCTTTGTCGAAACGTCCGCGGCGCAGATACCACAGACCCATCTGGCTGTTGCAGCGGTAGTCGCGTGGATCTCTTCGTAGAGCTTCTTCGTAGTAGTCGAGGGCCGACCATGTGGCGTGTCGGTACTGTTCCAGGTGCAGACCGGTCAGATAGAGCTGGTCAACGGTCTTTGTGTCCTCAGGGGGCAGAGCTGCTTCGGCAGGGTCGGGGATAGGACGGATGTCGTCGGGTTCGGCTTCCCAAGTCAGATTGCCGACTGTCAGAATCAGGTCGCTCAGAGCCGCTCCTTTCACATCGACAGTCTCGTCAAGGATATTCTCCGGCGACAATGTCAGCACATTATTATAATATATTTCACCGTTTCGGTTGCGAAGCACAATCCGCACTTCTTTCTTCGAGGTGGCTTGAACCATGAAGCGGACACCCTTGCCGGCTGTGCTTTCTATGTTCAGGAAAAAGTCCTTCGAAGCCTGTTTCACCACACCCAGTTCGCGGTAAGGCATGAAGTACTGGGTAAACTGCTTTTCCTCGTAAGGCATGAGCCATGTGAAGTCAGGCTGGTTCTCCGTGTACACTCCAGCCATCAGTTCGATGTAGGGGCGGAAACCTTTATTAAGTGAAGAGTTAAGAGTTAAGAGTGAAGAATCATCAGCTTCATCAGTCAGATTTCTGTCCCATGCGCGTCCGAAGTCGCCGTTGCCCCATGTCCATTGCTTCTTGCCAGGACTGAGATGATGGCTTGCCACGTGGAGCATACCTCCGTGGGTGTCGTTCTCGTAGCCGCCTTCGAAGTTGTATTTGGAGTTTACCGCCATGTAGCTGGTCGGCACTTTGATGTTCTTGTAGTTCGAGATGTCCACTCCAGCCGAGTAGTCCATCTTGTAGTATGTGCCTGTGGCGATAGGGAAAGAAGATACGGCACGCTTCCCGTGGTCAAACACTGCATTTACATCGGGTGGAAACACACTCTGGTATGCGTCGTTCACCTCAACTGCGGGGTTTGCCCACCACAGGAAAGTCTGAGGCAGATTGGTGCGGTTCGACACACGCCCCTTGATTTCCAGATAGGCACAGCCTGGACGCAGCGTAAATCCCGCCATTCCCTTCTGGTGGAACATCCTTTCCATCTCGTTCACCCATACAGTCACGCTGCCGTCCTCATTTTCCTCAATGGTGCAGTCCACAGGCATGTAGGTAGACGGACGGTGGTGCTGAGGCCAGTTGAATTCAATACCTCCGCTGATCCACGGACCGAGCAAACCTACGAGGGCAGGTTTGATTACATGGTTGTAGTAGACGAAATGGCGCTGCTTCACCTTGTCGTAGGCCATCTGCACTCGTCCTCCCAGTTCCGGGAGAATCATCACCTTGATATATTCGTTTTCCAGAAAAACAGCCTGCCATTCCTTATCGACCTTCTCGTCGGCCATGCTTTCTATCACCTGATAGGGATAGACCACTCCACTGGAACCCTGATACACTCTTTTCTCAAGAAAAATTGGATTCTTTTCCGGTGCTCCCACCTCGTATGTGGGAATAACCACCGTCTCTTTCCATGCTTTTACCATTGTTTTGATAGATATAATGATAGTTTCTGTGGCAAAGTTAGTCATTTATGGTGATTTATGGTGAATTATTACAACAATTTATATACCTTTGCAGAAAATACTTTTTTAATTCATAATTGATAAGTCATAAGTCATAATTGAAAGTTGTCAATCGTCTTAACTTCTTAACTTCATAACTTCTTAACTCCTAATTAGGTAACTACTCCTCCCCATTACGGGGGAGGTTGGGAGGGGGTCTTCCCCTCCATTACGTGATGGGTAAGGGGTGTGTCTTTTTAATATGAACAAAGGATTTATATTTTTTATTTGCATAGTCAGCGCGATGGGAGGACTCCTCTTCGGCTATGACTGGGTGGTGATTGGCGGTGCAAAACCATTCTATGAAGTCTATTTCGGCATAACCGACGATGCTGTGATGTCGGGACTTGCCATGACCACGGCTTTGATAGGATGCCTATTCGGAGCGATGACGGCTGGAGCTATGGCCGACAAGTACGGACGCAAACGCCTGCTGACTCTTTCTGCCGTGCTGTTCACAGTTTCTGCCATTGCCACCGGACTGTTCAACGATTTCTGGATGTTCAATGTCGCTCGTTTTGTGGGCGGCATAGGCATAGGTGTCGCTTCAGCCCTCTCACCTATGTACATTGCCGAGATTGCACCAACCCGGATGCGTGGCAAACTCGTCACACTCAATCAGATGACCATCGTGCTCGGAATACTTGCCGCTCAGTTCGTCAATTTCCTGCTGGCAGAGGAAGTGCCGCATGACTTCACCAATGCCGATATACTCGCTTCGTGGAACGGACAGATGGGCTGGCGCTGGATGTTCTGGGCAGAGACCGTTCCGGCAGCTCTCTTCCTTGTTCTCTCGTCTGTGATTCCTGAGAGTCCCCGTTGGCAGATGATGAAAGGCATGAAGTATCAGGCAGAGCAGAACCTGCGGCTCGTGGGCGGTCTTGAGTATGCAAAAGAGGAAATAAGCAATATCGAAAAGAGTCTGAAGACAGAATCCAAGCATCGTCACTACGGATTGAAAGAACTCTTCTCCCACCGTTACTCCAAAGTGCTGCTCCTGGGACTCTTCATCGCAGTCTTCCAGCAGTGGTGCGGCACCAACGGCATTTTCAACTATGCAGAGGAAGTGTTCAAGTCGGCTGGCTTCGATGTCAACAACATGTTCTTCAATATCGTGCTCACAGGCATAGTCAATGTCGTCTTCACCTTCGTTGCCATCTTCAGCGTCGACCGACTCGGACGCCGTTCGCTCATGCTCATCGGTTCCTGCGGACTGGCATGCATCTACCTCGTTCTCGGTTTCTGCTACCATTTCGCACTTCCTGGAGCAGTGATAGTGGCATTGGTACTTTCAGCCATAGCCTGCTACGCCATGTCGCTCGCACCCATCACCTGGGTACTCCTTTCAGAGATATTCCCAAACCATATCAGAGGTGTGGCAATGGCAACTTGTACCTTCGCCCTTTGGGTAGGCAGTAGCACCTTCACTTTCCTTTTTCCCATCATCCACTCATGGCTGGGGGCAAGCGGACAGTTCTGGCTCTACGCCCTCATCTGCCTTGGCGGATTCATCTACTTCCGCCGCCGCTGCCCCGAAACCAAAGGCAAAAGCCTCGAACAACTCGAGAAAGAATTAGTAAATATAAACTCATAAACCACAATGAAAAAATCTCGGCACTGATGGCCTTGACCATCTTGGCATTGACATTCAATGCGTGTGCTGACCGACGATAAGCCGACGTAAATTTTGGCTTATCTTAAAGAAAAAGGATACTGTCGGACAGCTGAGTTGGCAGCCTTAATAGGTTTGAAGCCTACACAAACCAAGGCCTACCTTTACCAATTGCAGCAGAAGTAACAAAGGCGTTGCTAATCATAGCAGCGCCTTTGTTGTATTTAAGTTTACAGTGGGTGGTGATTGCGGTCAGGAATGCTGTGAGCGCAGCTACTATCATCTTCACTGCCAGCTCAATCAAATTCTGCTTCTTCATTGTTTTGTCAAGGATTTTAAGGATTGTTTTTTTTTATCAACATCGTGCTCCGCACTAAGATTAATAAGATTAATAAGATTACAAAGATTACAAAGATTTATAAGATTAATCATTTAATCATTTTAATCATTTAATCATAGCACGTAGTGCGCTGTTTCTGTCAAGGATTCCAATGATTGTTTTTTTTCAACATCGTGCTTCGCACTAAGATTACGAGGATTTATAAGATTTAATCATTTAATCATTTTAATCATTTAATCATAGCACGTAGTGCGCTGTTTCTGTCAAGGATTCCAAGGATTTCCAAGTTTTTTGTTCAACATCGTGCTTCGCACTAAGATTAATAAGATTACAAAGATTACGAAGATTTATAAGATTTAATCGTTTTAATCATTTTAATCATAGCACGTAGTGCGCTGTTTCTGTCAAGGATTCCAAGTTTTTATTCAACATCGTGCTCCGCACTAAGATTTATAAGATTACAAAGATTACGAGGATTTATAAGATTTAATCGTTTTAATCATTTTAATCATTTAATCATAGCACGTAGTGCGCTGTTTCAGTCAAGGATTTCAATGATTGTTTTGTCCCTGATGGCATCAAACCATCCCCTCCCTCGCAGG
>CACYSD010000008.1:0-78376 GCA_902776985.1 uncultured Bacteroidales bacterium | reverse complement strand
TCGGTTACAATGCTCGCATTGCGCTCTCAAAAGCTGACAAAAGTCCACTTACATAAAATCAAAAATCGTCTCGACATAATTTATAGAACCTACCTTAAACGAAAATCGTAAACGAAAACGATAACGAAAACGAAAAAAAATATCCGGTACCATCACTTCACAGTTACATCACTTCGTTCTGTGGTTATTGTCACGACTCAGCATAGCTTGAACGAGTTCAGCTCTGCCTTCGCTGCTCCAATAATTCACGCTTCACATTCAACCCACTGCACACGTAAAAATTCCGTGTGCAGTTTTTTTTGCAAATCATTGCACATTTTTGGAAAGTATGTGTAAATTACTGAAATTTAACGAATTTTAATAAGGTTGTTTTAAGAAAAAATTCTAATTTTGGAGTGCAGAAAGAGGCTATATTTACAAAGTGTGCAATTTTGCTGCACAAACCCCTATATTTTGTGCAATTTACTCTTTTCTGACACATTTATCGAATAACAAAACGCAAAAACCAAACTACAACCAAATGATTGAACGGTTTCTACGAAAGAGCAGCTTCGAGTCGATGGACGACTATCGACAGAATCTCGAATACATAATCCCTGAGGAATTCAACTTTGCCTACGATGTGATGGATGCATGGGCAGAGGAAGCACCTGACAAACTCGCCTTGTTGTGGACCAACGACAAGGGCGAAGAGCGTCGCTTCACCTTCGGTGACCTAAAGAAGGAAAGCGACCGTGTTGCAGCCTACCTCACAAGCCTTGGCATTGGCAAAGGGGATATGGTCATGCTAATCCTGAAACGCCGCTATCAGTTCTGGACAAGCATCATTGCCCTGCACAAGATAGGAGCCGTTGCCATTCCAGCTACATTCCTCCTTACTTCCAAGGACATTATCTACCGTTGCGAGATGGCAAGCATCAAAGCCATCATTTGCTGCGGTGACGAAGAAATCGTTGAGCACGTTAACGGTGCATACCCCAAATGTCCGACATTGGAGCACCGTATCAGTATAGGTCCTGAGATTCCGGAAGGATGGGAAGACTTCGAAACAGGAGTCAAAAATGCCGGTACATGGACAAAGCCAGAACATTTGAACAAGGCAACCGACTACAGCATCATGTACTTCACCAGCGGAACCAGCGGTGAACCGAAGATGGTAATCCACGACTACACATACGCTCTTGGACACCTCTCCACTGCTGCCTTCTGGCATAACCTGCATGAAGACAGCCTTCACCTCACCGTTGCAGATACAGGTTGGGGAAAAGCCGTGTGGGGCAAGCTCTACGGACAATGGATTGTCGGTGCTGCGGTATTCGTATACGATCACGAGAAATTCACTCCTGCTGACATCCTGCACAAGATGGAACAGTACCACGTCACTTCGTTCTGTGCTCCACCAACAATCTATCGATTCATGATTCGTGAGGATTTGTCACGCTTCGACCTCTCATCTTTAAAATATTGTACTACAGCAGGAGAAGCACTCAACGGTGCTGTTTACCAGAAATTCCTCGAAGCAACAGGCATTCACCTCATGGAGGGATTCGGACAGACAGAAACCACACTCACCCTCGGCACTTTCCCTTGGATGAAACCGAAGCCAGGCAGTATGGGTGTACCTAATCCACAATACGATATCGAACTTATCAAACCGGACGGTTCTGCTGCAGGCGTTGGCGAAATCGGACAGATTGCCATCCGCACCGACCGTCGCAAGCAGATCGGACTCTTCTGCTGCTATTACCGCAACCCGGAACTCACAAAGAGCATCTGGCACGACGGTCTGTACTACACAGGCGACCTTGCCTACTATGACGAAGACGGTTATTACTGGTTTGTGGGACGTGCCGACGACGTTATCAAGTCAAGCGGTTACCGCATCGGTCCTTTTGAAGTGGAAAGTGCACTGATGACTCACCCAGCAGTTGTGGAATGTGCCATCACTGGCGTACCGGATGACATCCGCGGCGAAGTGGTGAAAGCAACTATCGTCCTCGGACACGAATGGAAGGAACGTGCAGGCGAAGAACTGGTCAAGGAACTTCAGGAACACGTTAAGCACGAGACTGCTCCTTACAAATATCCTCGCGTTATTGAGTTTGTAGATGAACTTCCCAAAACCATCAGCGGAAAGATCCGCAGAGTGGAAATAAGGGAAAGGGATAAGAAATAACAAACTGCCTAGGATAACCTAGGACTGCCTAGGACCGCCTAGGACCGCCTAGAAACTCTATCAGCTTTCTGAAAATGGGAACTCGCTGAAGTAATTCGGCGTTTCCAACGAGATAAAGTTTACTCATGGCACGTGTCATGGCCACATTAAGTTTACGGTCAATGAGCGTGCCATCAGTGTCTTTAAACGTGCTGTCGGTAAGGAATTTCAACTGATAATCACGCTGAACGGTGAAGCCATAAATAATGGTTTCACGCTGACTTCCCTGATAACGCTCAACAGTATCTATAGTTATTCTTGCTGCCATCGGATTGAGTTTTTCGATGGCTTTCCTAATAGCAAGAATCTGATTGCGGTAAGGCACAATCACACCCACTGTACGTTCAGGATCAAAACGATCTGCTTCAGCAACCACATCCGCCACAATACGGGCAATCACCTCCGCCTCAGCGAGATTAACCTTGTCCGAAGGAGAATTCTGCGGCCGTGGTACATTGACGAACTGCAGACGCTGTGTTCCCTCTGCAATCTGATGTGGAAGCGGGACTGGGGCAAGATGGTTTCCATAGAATGCCTTATTCGGGAAGTCTGCTATATCCACATGCATACGTCCCTGATGTGAGAGGAAATACACCTGAGTGTTGCGCAGCAGACGTTCGAAGAAAGAATTGCGGCAGTCCGTCAAACCAATATCTATCAACTCCTTCTCCTCAACCTTCGACTGTGACGAAGGCTGTGCAACGACAGCAGGCAACTGCTTATGGTCACCGATAAAGACAAATTTCGACACAGCTTCCGCATTGCCATGCATAGCCGTAAGCAGAGGCATAATCTGAGGCTCAAGTATCTGCGAAGCCTCATCAATGATGGCGAGGTCGAAATGCTTCAGGTGGAAAAGGTGCTGATGCGAAGCGAAGGACGTGGTTGTTCCCACAAAAATGCGCTGACGTTCAAGAAGCCAACGCAAGTCTTTGACATTTTTGCAACAATCTAACTGTACACTAAGAAGGTAACGACGGTAATCGGATGCACAGCTCAACGCACCACCAATACGGATGAAGTCTATGCCCTGCTCCACCAGTTTGCTGCATATTTCGTCCACTGCACGGTTAGTGTATGCAGCAAGAAGGATGTTGGTCTGCGGTTCACGAAGCTGCTCACGCAGGATGTTCAACATTCCGAAAGAAGTCTTACCTGTGCCTGGAGGACCTATGACAAGGAAGAAGTCCTTTGCCTGCTTTGCCGCAAGCACCATATCGTTGAACTTGCCATAATCACCGGCAAGGGTACGTGTGGTGTCCGTCTCGGGTTTACGCAAACCGAGAACCAACTGGCGGCGATGCAAAGGAGCGGTGAGAAACGCATGAAGCGCACGATAAAGAGAAGTATAGGATGACTCCATGAAGTCATGCTCCACAGCCCAGCACCACTGCTCATCATAGTCGAAGACGACCCTGTGGGTCTGCGGAGCCCTAAGATGCAAGCTCAGACATCCGTCGCTCACATCCACGATACTGGCACGCATCACCATAGTCTGACGCATATCAGGCTCTGAACCACGACGATAGGGATAAAGCACAACTATATCACCACGACGGAAATTAGCCAGGAACTCACCGTCATCCTCCTCAGCATTGAGTTCCACACCGACAATGGCATTATTCTCCCAAATCAGTTCCTTGATTGACAGGCGGTCGAAGATATTGCCTGCCAACCGTTTTTCAGCAAGAGCTGCGTTCCAGGCAGAAGCAAATCCCGAACATTCCTTGGAGCGGTTGCCAAGTTTCGCCATAACGTGTTCGGTCTGGACAAAGCGCAGCATACGCAGGAAATAAGCACGTTCCAGAGGCGAAGCCTGTTGCAGCGGGAATATCAGCTGCTGCAACTGCGGTTCGATATATCCCCGCCACAAGCGGTCAGACACACGCAGCTGCAGGAAATCCTCCACTTTCAGGTTCGTAATCATCTGTGCCCCCTCCTCGGTGGACAGCAATAACTCCTGATGTACCATCTCGTTGCGAAGGCAGAGAGCCTCGAAGAGTTTTGTCGGAGCAACGCCAGTGCGTATCAGTCCCTTCTCGTATTTTGAATAGAGCAAGAAGGGATGAATCTCATCATTGCGCAGATGCATCTGATAGTGCAGCACAGCCTGATAGAGGAGCAACTGCACAAAATGTTTCTCCTGTGCACGGATATTATCAGGATTCACAGGAAATTCACTTTTTCCCGACTTCTGTTCCACCAGCACAGTATAATCAGTCTGGAGCATATCCATACGTCCCTGAAGCCCGAGCATTTCACAGAAGAACGACGGTTCAACCACCGCTTTCTCGCGGTCGAAAGCCGCCATCTCAGACAGTCCCTTGCGTATGGCTCGCTGTATATTGCGACGTTGGTTCTGCGCCTCCAGATGGAAGGTTGCAGTCAACTGCTGAAGAGTTGCTACAGACAGAGCATTGTAGCGGAAGAAATCACGCACACTGCTGGCATAGTCTTTCTCCTTGCCTTCAAAGAGCAGTTCCTCGTCAAGCAACTGACTGGCGAGATTACCCAAGACAATGGCTTCAGACTCAGGCGCAGGCTTGAATTTTCCAAGCAAATGCAACAAAGGGCTATGGGCATAGGACTCAAACAGTCCTGCCACAGCAGATACATCTACCAGGTAATCAGGTTCGTAGATTATAAGTTCTGGGACAAAGAATGTCTGCGCGGTATTTCCGTCCTTGTGTTCCACCTGTCGGGGACGAACAAGGTTCAGTCGAACACACGATTGAAGCAACGGACGCAAACAGCGCCAGTCGCCAAAGGCAAATTTTGCCGTATCCCCTAAGAGATCAGTATTCGTGGTGTCGTAACAAACTACGACTTTATTGGCCCCTTCATCGTCAAGGCGGGCATAGATAAAACTGTCGTCTATACTCTCCACCACCACGCGCATGCAGTCCGTCTCTGCATGTTTGGCACCAGCGAGACGATAGGTACCACGAGGAAAGAGAGCCACCAGCGACGCAGGTATTTCCTCACCTGTCAGCAGATTAACAAGTTCACAGAGAGTACGTAAGTCGTAAAGGCAATGGTGCTGCAGATATTCAACGCTGAATTCCTTATACCTGCGCACTCTAACTCGCAGGTCATGCACCCGTCGAACAGTCGGTTCATCAGCCGACAGACGTTCTGTTAGCAGATACTCCAGCTGGGCGAACAAACCGGAGAATTGCATTCCACTGTCCAGGGTACATTCATCAACTACCCTATGCAGCAACAAGCCGAACCGTTCATAACATTTTTGAACGTCGGCTTGTGCTGATTCGTTAAACAGTTCCTGCAATTCGATCATATAAACAAATGAAGAATGATGAATGAAAAATGAAGAATTCTGAATAGCAATATTTGAGTTTTTGCAGTTGTCTTAAGACATTATTTCAGAATATAAAATTAATCGCTTGATAAGTTTGGTTTGTTATCTTTCAGCAACAAAAATATCATCTTCATTCTTCATTCTTAATTTTTCATTTATTAACCGTGTACATCACGAATGTTCTTGCAGCAATTGTGGTTTCAAATGTATTGTCGTTGAATGATGCAGTGCCAGCTTTTGGAGTATAGGCTGTTGGATTCTCGATAGAGTTCTCACCATCGAGCTTGTCGGCATTGAACGAAAGTGTCTGACAATTGTGAGCACCCTTAGTCAAGCCCTTGAAGTTAAGAGTGATAGGCTGTGCCTTGTCACCAGTATTGACAACCTTAACGATAAACGACTTAGTTGCTGCATCATAGACTGCACTTGCGAAGAGGCCGTCCTGATCATCATTGCCAGCTACAGGCTTGCCGTTCATAGTAAGGGAGATGACATTGGAACCCTTATTTAGTGAATACATCTGCTGAACATAGTATGAGCAGGTGCGGAACGATTTCAGGTTGTTGTACCAAATCATGTCAGGACGCCACTGCCAACCGTCAACATGAGCAAAGAGAGGAGCATAGGTTGCCATGTGAACAACATCAGCATTACGTTCGATACCAGTCATAAAGGCAGCCTCCATAAGCGCAGCATTGAAGTGGTTCCACTTCTTTCCTCTGCCATGACATGCATACTCACCAGCAAACACCTTTGGTCCCTTGCGATCGTAGTTGTCGTAACGGTTTCCGCTCTTGAGGAACCAATCCTCTGGGCGATAGAAGTGTTCGTCAACGAGGTCAGCCTTGATTTTGCGCATCTCAGGCCACAGGTATTCAAAGTCTGCACCTTCGCTGTTAGGACCGCTGGTTCCGATAATCTTGATATTAGGATATTTCTTGCGAACCTGCTCTACGAATGGCTTGAGGTTTTCAGGATAGATCTCACCCCACTGCTCATTACCTATTGCAACAAACTTCAGGTTGAAAGGAGCCGGGTGTCCCATATCTGCACGGAGTTTTGCCCAGGTGTTCTTAGCAGGATCACCATTAGCAAATTCAATAAGGTCAAGAACATCGTCAATATATGGCTGCAACTGGTCAACCGGCACGTGCTTGTCACTGCGATGAGAGCCGTTCTGGAACTCACAAGAAAGACCTACGCTGAGCACAGGCAGAGGTTCTGCACCGATTTCCTCACTCAGAAGAAAGTATTCATAGAATCCGAGACCATAGCTCTGATAGTAATCCGGGAAGAAACGGTAGTCAAATGTGTAGTGCCAGCGGTTTTCGTTGAGAGGACGGTTCTCCACTGGACCCACACTGTTCTTCCACTGATAGCGGGTAGCGAGGTCTGTACCTTCGACAATACATCCGCCAGGGAAGCGGAACACGCCTGGATGCAGGTCTTCAAGAGCCTTTGCCAAATCCTTACGCATACCGTTCTCATGTCCCTTGTATGTATCTACAGGGAAAAGGCTGACGTGTTCAAGGTCAAGAACTGCGCTGCCACGGCTGAGCATCAGGCGAAGAGTTCCTTTCTCCACAGTCTTGGTTGCCTTGAGCACAACTGTGTATTTCTTCCATTCCTTTGAGTCAACAGTAAGTTCCTGCTCTGCAAACTGCTGACGTTCACCCATTGTTACAGGGTCGCAAAGCAAAATGCGAACCTTACCTGTACCTCCTTCCGGAACACGAGCCCAGACAGAGAAACGGTACTCTGCGTCCTTCTTATAGCCGATTCCGAAGAAACCTTCGTTCTCGAGGCCTGTGAATTTGTCACTATGACCGCTATAACCGAGACGTACATAGTGAGGATTCTTCTCAAACGGACCGTCGTTCTTCAGCTGGATGTTTCCGAAAGTGTTCCATCCCATGAAGTTCTGAGGGAACTCAAACGAACGGTTCTTAACTAATTCACCATACAGACCTCCGTCGGCTGCATAGTTGATATCCTCGAAGAAGATACCATACATGGTTGACTGGATTGGTGCACCCAGTTTCTTAGTGTTGATGTCAAACTGGTGAGTCTGCGCAGTAGCCGCAACCGAGAGGCTGAGCGCAACAATTGATGATAGTAGTTTCATATTTAATAATTTTATTATTATTTTATTATTGTTTTCTTACCATTACGGATGATGATATTGTGATGAGTTGCGTCAGAATCCAGACGTCTGCCGTTCAAGTCATAGATAACGTCTTTAGCAGACGAATTGGTTGCATCACTGCGAACTGCATCAATTCCAACAGCAGGAGTGAACTCAAGAGTGAAGTGGTCGGCACTCCACCATGCAGAGCCTGAGCCTTTGCCCGTTGCGGTAATGCGCAGTTGCTGACCAGTTGTGATGGTTACAGGAGTCAGGGCGAACGTCATCCAGCCGTTCTGCCATTCGTCTCCGGCTGCATAGGCATTACTCTTACCCATAGCTGTTGCAGTCACAGGATCCATGTCCGTTGCATTGCCTTCGGCATCGAGCACCTCAGCTTTCAGTTCCAAAGAAACATTGGTTCCGCCACGAAGAAGAGCACTGAGAACATACTCCCCTGCCGGTAAATTCGTAAGAGTCTGGGTCATTGAAGAGTTAAGACCAGATGCCTTCCACTGGTTCCAGTATTTGTTAGAAGCATCACCATCGAATGATTCTCCATTATCGACAGAGAGTTCCTTCACTGTCCATCCAGTTGTTTCAAAAATACAATCAGGGTTGGTGATGAATCCAAACGAAGCCTCCTCGCTATTAGCCTCTGCTCCGAAGATAGTTGTGGAGAGGATGCGGAACTTGTCGTTTGAGCGGTCAAAATCAGAAGCAGGAATCAGCACTTCAATGGTTGAGTTATCGAAATCAGCCCGTCCTTCCACTTCGTAGAAGTCCTGCCATTCGCCGTCACCGCGTTTGCGCTGCAGCACCAATGAGGCAGTGATGTCACCATTGGTATTTCCAATAGCCACAGCTACGTTCTCACCAGATTCATCATAGGAGAAGCTAATGGTTGGAGTCTTGGCAGACGGCTTCCACCAGTGAGGAATGTACTGCACGCTCTGGTTATATGCAAAAGTAGAACGAGTGTCACGATATACCTTGCCTGCAGGAGTCACCCATCCGTCGTCGTTGATAAAGCGGCGTGAACTGGTATCCCACTGATAGTATGAATACCGTTCAACGAAAGGAGTACGTTCGAGCATATCAACTATATCCATGATGGCAGCACGGTTTTTCTCCAGCTGATCATTATAGTTAGACGGCCAGCTTTCTGCAGTCCACGATGCACCATAAGCCCATTCTGTAATCCAGATAGGACGTTTCGTAGCGTCATAAACGGATTTCAGGCGGTTGTACCACTCCGAAGCACCATTAGCCTCGTTAGGTCCCCAATAAGAGTGGAGTGCAACAAAGTCGCAGCGGTAAGCCATATCGTCGCAATGACCGATATATTCAGTAAGATAACTCTGGTCGGTGGGAGCAGGCGAACCAACACGCAATCCAGATGTGGCGAAATCAGGAGTCTTTGTCGTTGCTGTCCAACTGCTGATAACTCCACCACAGCTGCATTTGTCGCTTGTATGCTGCTCTGCGTGTTCCGGTTCATTGAAACTCAATACATGAGTCACATTTTTCAAACCTTCAATCTGTGACATCGCAGGCCAATACAAGTGCTGGCGGATAGGCACATATTCACAATCGTTGGTTGTGGAACGGTCAGCACTCCAGGTATAGAACCAAGTCGCCTTCATCGAAGCGGCACCAGAAGCGATTCCACTATTGCTCTGAGTAGAGCACCATCCTTTCTTGGACACATACTGCCAACGGCGGATGTTGACCGAACTGATTCGCTGATTGAGCTGTTCCGGAAGTACAGGCACCACGATATCGGCATGGTCGGCAATATAGACACGGCTATATCCGCTGCCTTCAGTACCGCTTGCCACTGTAGCCATGAATCCGCGCTTGAGCAGGAATCCACGCATACGGTTATTCCATGCATTCAAGGTTGTATAGTTCTGGCAGCGCAACTTGAGTTCTTCGCCAGTGTTATTGTCCTCGCTATAACCGATAAACACATTCTCTACGGGACGGTAAGGAATCACAGCTGCTCCGTCAAGATAGATTGCCACACGAACATTTGAACCGTTAATGGCACGAGCGCCTTTCACTTTGACCTTGCTGAGATAGGAGCTAATCACCTTGCTTGGTCGCACATTCTCAAAAATCAGCCAAGCACCTTCTGCAACCAAATCCACACTACCGGCAGTTGCAAACGGATTGGCACTGATGATATGCACATCCTGGGCTGTCTCAACAGTAATTGGCTCTGCCACCTGGAAATAGTCCTTCTCCTTGGTACCTATGCTATTAGTAAACTCATCGGTCTCCGCCTGAAGAAGCGAAGCGTCGTAACCAGCCTCCACAGCCTTGAACACACTCCATCGCGCACGGCTGCTTGCCTGCTTATCGTAGTAGGCACCAATATAGTCAGATGTGCTCCAGTCACATCCCAACCTGCGGTCAGTATTACGTTTGCTGACTATGGCTCCACCAAACTGGATATCGAGTTTCCACAGGAACTCATTACCTGTGCCACGCTGGCTCTGCCATACAATGCTATAACTATTGCTTGTGCTTGCAGCAAGATATTTTCCAGTGCTTTTATTCTTCAGATAAAAAAAACCCGCACTGGAAGAAGTCTCTACCACCATCACGTATGAATCCGCATCAGAATTAGTTCCTGCAGCCGAAAGCTGAGGGCTGTTTCCATCCTTGCTGAGACCCAACACCATGTTGTAGTAGTCATTGAGCACATAAACCTCATCGCCATTCTCCAAAGCTGCAAAAGCAGAACTTGAGAACAGGCAACAAAAAGCTATAATAGTAGTTAGGAATTTCATATTTAGTTAGTCTATATTTATATTTGGACTACAAAGATAAAAAAAAGAATTCTATTATCAATTATTCTTTCCACAAAAATAATAAATATGATTTCATTCTCTTGCAAATACGCAAAAACAAGTGCAAGGATTTTGCTGATTACAATTATTTGAATACCTTTGCACAATAATTATAATAACTATCATTTATCAAAACTAACTAAACCCTATGAAGAAGAACTTATTCCTGTTCTGCTTAGTATTGTTTATAAGCATTTCTGCATCAGCTCAACGACGTACAGACAACCTTGACCGCGGACTCGTGGCGATGAAAGCGACCAGTGGTGTCTATCTGAGCTGGCGAATCAACGGTGAAGAGTATTACGATGTAACATACAATGTATATCGTGACGGAGTGAAGATAACCGACACACCGCTCACTGTATCGAACTACACCGACAAGACAGGAACAACAGCCAACGAATACACTGTGGCTGCGGTTGTTCGTGGTAATGAACAGGCACCATGTAAACCAGTTAAGGCGTGGAGCAGCAGTTACAAGGAAATCAAGCTGACTCACGAAGGCATAAAGAGTACACTTGTCCCCAACGATGCCTGTTGCGCTGATGTGGACGGAGATGGTGAACTGGAAATCCTGATGAAGTTCGACAACCTGAGCGAGATGGAGCAGTCTTACCCAAAATACGGTCCTACCATTGATGGCGTTGCAACTAAAGAATACAGCATCTTCGAATGTCTTAAACAAGACGGCACTCGTCTTTGGTGGGTGAACTGCGGCCCGAATATGGGAGACTTCCAGAACAACGAACAGAATATCGTGGGTTATGACTGGGACGGTGACGGACGTGCGGAAGTTGTGATGCGTGCAGCAAGTGGAACTGTAATCCACAAGGCCGATGGAACCACTTTTACCGTAGGGAACAAGAACACCAACGTTCGTGGAGCAACCGGTGGCGGTACAAACTGGTTTGTAATCACTACCGAGGAATATCTGGTTTACATGGACGGTCAGACTGGTGAGGTTTATCAGTGTATAGCCTACCCTCTCCCACTGTTGGAAAGCGGAGAATCTGATGTTAACAAGGCTTGGGGTGACGGATATGGTCACCGTGCATCCAAGCATTTCTTCGGAGCACCTTATCTTGACGGGCGCAAACCCAGCATTTTCCTTGCACGTGGTATCTACACCCGACACAAGATGATTGCATACGATGTTGACCCGACAACTCATACCCTGAAGGTTCGCTGGACTTGGTACAACAACTCTAACGGTCCATGGAAAGGTCAGGGTTACCACAACTATGCGATTGCCGATGTTGACTGGGACGGAAGAGACGAAATCGTATTTGGCTCCATGGTCATTGACGACAACGGAAAAGGTTTGTCAACAACAGGCTTAGGTCATGGCGACGCATCGCATACAGGAGACTTAAACCCATATATCCACGGACAGGAAATCTATGCTTGTCTGGAAGATAATCCAGGCAACAACTATCGTGATGC
The DNA here is from genome assembly GCA_902776985.1 of uncultured Bacteroidales bacterium. Classification (GTDB taxonomy): domain Bacteria; phylum Bacteroidota; class Bacteroidia; order Bacteroidales; family Bacteroidaceae; genus UBA3839. Next base: position 66,416 of record CACYSD010000008.1, on the reverse strand, counting down.
AACGACCAGCAAGATTTATCATCGTTTTATTGCAGGCAACGATGACGGTCGTGCAATGGCAGGAAATTTCACGAACTCATACCCTGGTTCATTGGGATGCTCCGCACGAGAAGGTGCAATAAGCCTTATAACCAACGATGCAGTCAGCGGACTTAACGCAACTGGCGTAAATACAAACTTCAGAATCTACTGGGACGGAGACCTCTGCGAGGAGACATTCAACTACCTTAACGGCAAGAACACAGAAGGATGTATTGCAAAATACGGCAGCTGGACACCAATCTACACTTGCGCAGGTTCAATGACCAACAACGATACTAAGGGGACTCCTTGCTATCAAGGCGACATCTTTGGTGACTGGCGCGAGGAGATCATCATGCGTACAGCGGACAACAACATACGCATCTATTCTACACCTACATCTACCAAGTACCGTAACTACACTCTGTGGCACGACCATCAGTATCGCAATGCGATGGTTTGGCAGATGTGCGGATACAACCAGCCACCTCACACAAGTTATTTCCTTGGAGAAATGGAAGGAATCACCATGGCTCCACCACCATTGACTATGACAGGACGTGAGGAAGTAGCAAACGGAGGATCCATCGGATCAAGTTTGAACGGCAAACATGTCATAGTATGCGAGACTAAGAACTCAAGCGTCACTATTGAGGATGGAGCAAAACCATACATCCTGACATTCAATGTTCCTACATGGGTACAGGGAAGCGCTTCAAGCGAATGTACAACCAAAGACACGAAAATCACATACACTAAATATACTTGCGATGTGACAGGCGGAGCAATCACAGGCGATGCTCGTCTTATCAAGCAGGGCGACGGAATCCTCAACCTGCCGAAGAAAGACTTCACCCACACTGGAGAAACAAATATCTGGGCAGGAACCCTGAACTTCGACGGAACCATGAAGAACTCTGACCTCTGGCTTAACCGTTTTGCAGAACTCAACAGCGATGGCGGTGAATTCAAGAGCATCAAGGCAGACTATGCTTCAGTAATCCGTCCTGGAGGAGAAGACAAAAAAGGAACAATTACTGTTGACGGACAACTAACACTGGGCTTCGGTTCAAGATTGGTAGTAGACCTGTTCAGTGAAGGGAACGAAGCCGACCTTATCAAAGCAAACAGTCTGAAACTGGAACGCAAGAGCAGTTCTGCATGGGTTCAGGGCGGCCCTCAATACCTCAATCCTGTAATCGAGGTCGTCGGTCATCTGGTTAATGGTGAGACAAGCATTAAGGCTGGCAAATACGTGATTTGCGAATTCAATGGAGAAATAGACGGAAATGTCAGCACCGTAGTTCTTGAAGGTCTTGCATCAACCAAGAAGAACCTGCTGGTTGAGGACGGCAAGCTTATCGTTGAAATTATAGGTCTACGCGATGCGAATTCTGTAGTATGGACAGGAAGCACAAGTTCAATCTGGGACTTCGCAGAAACCGAGAACTTTGCCCTTAACGATGAGACAACCTCCTTCGTATCTGGTGACGAAGTGGTATTCGACGATAATGCCACTAACAAGACAGTCACAATGAAAGGTAACCTGATGCCTAAGTCCATTACTGTAAATACAGAAAGTACATACACATTCAACGGAACAGGAACTATCACCGGTACAACGACTTTCACTAAGGAAGGAACAGGTACTGTTAGTCTTTCTGGCGACCATTCATACACTGGCGGGAACTTCCTAAAAGGCGGTACCACAAAAGTTAGTCAGCTCTCCAACCAATACAGTGCAACAGGTAACCTCGGCGGTATCACCAAGAACGCCAGCCTGTTCACTATGGAGAACGCTGCCATACTCCAAACCACGGCCAATGTAGAAATGGGATCATATATTAAGATGGTCGGAACAGACGGTGGTGTCATCGACAATCCAAATGAATTCCTTATGGATGGTGTTGTTTCCGGTACTTTGCTCACAAAGAAAGGTTCAGGTTCTCTTAAGTTTAACGCAAACAACTCACTCTCCAAACTCATCATTACAGCGGGAGCAGTGGACTGCAACAGCGGAAATCCAGCATCAACGATTGAACTGCAAGGCGGCTCGCTTTGGGACAACACTCAAGCAACAAGCTGTGCCATCGTTGTGCCTAAAGGCAAGACCAGCACATGGAACCTCACCAACACATACTATACCGCATACGGCAATACTCTCACCGGTGAAGGAACACTCATTATCAACCCTCGCAACACCGTAAGCCGTGTACGTATTACTGGTAATTGGAGCAACTTCCAGGGAACAATCAAACACACCAACACCAGTATCTGGCTTCCTCTCGATGCATCAACAGGCCTGCCAAAAGGCACACTTGACATAGCCGAGGGATGTGGTGTGACTAATGTTGCTAAGACATTTACCATTGGTAAGCTGACAGGTAAGGGAAGTCTGAACCATCCTGTTGCAAACTTCCAGAACCAAAATGCAGTCAACGGTAGCAATACTTGGCGTGTAGGTAACAGCAGCGATGAACTTGGAGACTTCACTTTCGAAGGAATTATAGCTGACGGCGGAGGTTCCAACAAAGCGCTCTTCGAGAAAATCGGAACATGCAAAATGACCGTCAAGGGTGCGTGGACAAACTCCGGTTCAGTGAAAGTCAGCGCAGGAAGACTGCAATTCACACAGACAGCCTCACTCGGAACTGGCGCTCTCACTGTTGCAAAGGATGCGATTCTGGCCGGTGTGACAGCTGCAAACGGCAACCTCACCAACAGTTCTGTTACTGTCAACGGTAAAGTGATTGTAGGTGTACTCGACAATTCCGCTTCAGGAGTTATCAACTTCGGTGGCAAGAACGTAACCTTCAACGACGGTTCTACATTGTTGCTGAACATGCGTCGCGGAGCTACATCATCCATTACCGGCGGTACAAGCATTCAGAATATCGGAACTCTCACCATGAACGGAACGGTGGAAGTGAATGTAACTTCTTCTTTCACAGCTGAAGTAGGCGACTCGGTTATTCTCTGGAAAGCTACCAAGATGCTTGGTACACCAAAACTCGCAAGTGCTATAATTGATGTAGAGAAAGGTCTCTTCTGGGATGATACAGACATCGCAAAAGGTATTCTGCGAGTTACCAACGTGGCTCCTGTAGGTATTGCCAATGTTTACAGCAACGACGAGAACGCTACGATATACACAATCAGCGGACGCCGTGTCAGCACGACTAACCCGAAACTCCTGCAACCAGGTATCTATATTCGCAACGGACGCAAGTTCATTGTCAGATAATCATATAAACATCATTGTTCAGGTATGTTTAGAAAATCCATAATAGCTATAGCATCTTTACTTCTCCTTTGCGCAGTTCCGACAAAAGCTCAGAACACTAATGAAATGCAAATGGAGAAACTGGGACGTGGAGCAGTAGCGGTTCCAGGGAAATCAAGTGGCATCTTCGTCAGTTGGCGACTGCTGGGCAATGAAGACAACGACAACACAACCTTCGATGTGCTTCGTGACGGAGTAGCAGTAGTCACAGACTATTGGCGTGCCACAAGTTACAACGATTCTCAGGGAAAGGCTACCAGTTGCTACCAGATTGTCACTAAACACAATGGTGTTGCAGTTGACACGACTGATGTATTCATGCCTTGGACTGAGCCTGTGCTTCAGGTTAAGCTCCAACGTCCTGCAGGAGGAAGCGACTACTCCTACTCACCCAATGACTGCTCAGTGGGAGACGTGGACGGTGACGGCGAATACGAACTGTTTGTAAAGTGGGATCCTTCCAACGCTAAAGACAACAGTCAGAACGGAGTTACCGGCAATGTATTCATTGACTGCTATAAATTCAGCTATAGCAACAGCAATGGTTCTTTGGTTAAAGGACAGTCAATTGAAGCCACCAAGCTGTGGCGTATTGACCTTGGACCTAATATCCGCGCAGGTGCCCACTACACTCAGTTCATGGTTTATGACTTCGATGGCGACGGCAATGCCGAGCTGATGTGCAAAACCGCTCCAGGCAGTATTGACGGCAAAGGGAAATATGTGAATCAGGCTACAACCAACAGCACCATCAAGAGTGCAGTAAACACAACTGTTTACCGCAATAGCAACGGACGCATCACAGGTGGGCAGGAATACCTCACTGTGTTCAACGGACAAACTGGAGCAGCTATAAATACGATATTCTATAATCCTAACCGAGACACAGGTTATGGTGGTGCAGCCAGTGGAACATTCAACTGGGATGACCGCAGCGGAAAGAGCGACAAGGCAAGTTACGGAAACCGTGGCGAACGATACTTAGCCGCAGTTGCATACCTCGACGGTCCAGACAAACGTCCGGCTGGAGTATTCTGCCGAGGCTACTACACCTACGCCTACGTATGGGCTGTGGACTTCGACGGCAAGGAACTGACACAGAAATGGTTTCACGCCTCTGATTCAAAGACAAGCTATAAGCTTACCAGCGGTACAGGTTCGGCAAAGACCTACACTCCTGGTCAAGCAACTTCGGGTGGAGGAAGCCGAACTCTCTACGGCAACGGCAACCACAATCTCTCCGTGGCAGATGTTGACGGAGACGGATGCGACGAAATCATCTGGGGAAGTGCCGCTCTCAACAACGATGGTAAACTGCTCTACGCAACAGGCTTCGGACATGGTGACGCAATACACCTCTCCGATCTCGCCCCCGACCGTCCTGGTTTGGAACTATTCGATGTTCATGAGGAGAAAGGAACTTACTCATGGGATATTCACGACGCTGCTACAGGCGAAGTAATATGGAAAGGCGGGAACTCAGGAGTGGACAACGGACGTGGTATTGCGGCACAACTGTCCAACGACCATCGTGGATTCTTCTGCAGTTCTGCAGATCAAAGAAGCCAGTTAAGCGCATCTACCGGACAGGTAGTCTCTGCTGGCAGCACATCTCTCAACTTCCGTATTTACTGGGATGGTGACGTGCAGGACGAGCTTCTCGACGGAACGGTTATTGACTCATGGAATGGCAACGGCACCACACGTCTGAAACTGAAGGGTGCAGACCTCTATGGATTCTATAACTCAAGCAGCTGCAACGGAACAAAGAACACACCGAACCTGCAGGCAGACATTTTCGGAGACTGGCGCGAGGAAGTGATTCTTTGGAACAGCGGTGACAGTGAAACCCTCAACATCTTCACCTCTCCCGAAACCACCAACTACAGAGTGCCGACACTGATGCACGACCACACTTACCGTATGGGTATCTGCTGGCAGAACGTGGCATACAATCAGCCACCACACCTTGGCTACTATCTCCCCGACCGCTTTGTGTCGCGTTTGCGCACTATAGGCGAATCACAAATGGAGCAGACGCTGAACCTCGGGGACAGTATCATGCCTGTCACTGTGCAGTACTACAACTGCAGTTCGTTAGGAGTTGACTCCACTTTCACGCCATCGGCAAAAGACAGAGGGCTTCACTCTGATTTTACACTCACCCGCAACACCCTTCAACGACAGGTAACACTAAAAGGCAAACCGTCGGAGGAAGGCACATACGCCATTGTGCTGCGACTTGGCAACAACAGCCTGCATCCAGGTTATGTGTACTACACAATAACCCTGAACGTAAATGCCAATCCGGACTATATTGGAGCAATAGGCAGCTCTGCAAAAAACAAACGCGAGACCTATACGCTATCGGGCATGCGAATTGCGAGCGACGACTTGGACACTCTCCCTTCCGGGATATACATAGTCCGAGAGAACGGACAGACAAGAAAAATAAGGAAATAACATACTATTGTATCCCCAGACATCGTTATTATTCTATATTCTGACTCAACAATTTCACAGTGATGAAATCATCGACTACACCTGATATGAATAATTCGCCACTAAAGTCAAAGGGATATATCTTCGACCTTCCAAAACACATAGATCCACGCGGCAACCTTACAGTAGCGGAACAGTTGATAAACATTCCGTTTGAAGTTGCACGTGTTTACTGGACTTATGATGTACCCAGCGGTGAAAGCCGTGGAGGACATGCCCACCGCACTTGCAAAGAAGTCATAGTAGCTGTCAGCGGCTCGTTTGACGTTACTCTTGACGATGGCAAGCATAAGCAAACATTCCATCTTAATCACCCCTACCAGGCTCTTTACGTCGGTACCAGTGTGTGGCGCACACTTGATGATTTCTCGTCAGGTGCAGTGTGTCTTGTTCTTGCATCCGAACTGTTTGACGAAGACGAGTACATCTACGAATACGATGAATTCCTAAAATTCACAGAATGATAGAAATCAGCCGATACTCTCCTGTCCAATCCCAGCAATGGAATCAGTTTGTAGCTGAGTCGAAGAACGGAACTTTCCTCTTCGACCGAAGATACATGGATTATCACTGCGACAGGTTTGAAGACATGTCATTCTGCTTTTACAAGAAACACAACCTCAGCGCTGTACTTCCTGCAAACATAGTCGGTGACACACTTTACAGCCATGCAGGACTAACCTACGGCGGACTGATTTGCAATCATAAGATGACTGCAACTGATGTCTGTGAGTGTTTCGACCTACTTCGCGACGAACTGAGGGAAAGAGGCGTGAAGCGTGTGGTTTACAAACCCGTTCCGCATATCTACCACAGATATCCTGCAGAGGAAGACCTTTATGCACTGAACGAGTGCAAGGGCACTACTCTTCGTCTGCAGGAGCGTGACATAACATCGGTTGTACCTCTTTCTTCACCTATTTCTTTCTCCATGCTACGGAGACGAGGAGTGAAGAAGGCACAACAACTGAGTCTCGTTACAAAGGAAAGCGATGATTTGAAAGCTTTCTGGGATATTCTTTCGTCAAACTTGGAAGCTAAATACAACGCAAAGCCAATCCACACGTTCGAGGAGATTGACAAGCTTAAGAATGCTTTTCCTGAGAACATACGTCTGTTTGCTGTTTTCACCGACAAAGGTCAGATGCTTGGCGGAACACTCCTTTACTGTTCAGAAAGAGTAATCAAGACACAGTATATCTCCGCCAACGAGGAAGGAAAAGCCTGCGGAGCATTAGACCTGCTTTTCCACCACATTATCAACAAAACACAATGGAACCAGACATACCTCGACTTGGGAACGTCTGCTCTTAACCACACATCCGAACTCAACACATCGCTATTATTCCAGAAGGAAGGATTCGGTGGACGATGTGTTTGCTACGACTGCTACGAATGGATACTGTAATACCATACTTAGACTTAAAACGGCTGCATCAGGACACAACGCAATGGTTGCCTGCCGCAACTGCCGCACTGCAAAGCGGCTGGTTTTTGCGTGGTGAACAGACAAGGTTGTTTGAACAGGAATATGCCGCGTATATTGGTACAGAACACTGTGTAGGTTGCGGGAACGGTCTTGATGCTCTGACATTGATTCTCCGTGCATACAAAGAACTTGGGCACTTACATGATGGCGACGAAGTGATTGTACCTGCAAATACATATATTGCTTCAATTCTCTCCATCACGGAAAATGGGTTGGCACCAATTCTTGTAGAACCAGATTGGAACACTCTGCAAATCGACGACAGCCTCATTGAACAGCACATCACACCTCGTACTAAAGCCATCATGCTCGTACATCTTTACGGAATCTGTGCATACACATCTAAAATTGCGGAGATTTGCAAGACTCACAACTTGCTGCTAATCGAAGACAATGCTCAGGCTCACGGATGTACATATACAGATGAAAATGGGACAGTTAAACGCACCGGTTCACTGGGCGATGTTGCAGCACATAGTTTCTACCCTACAAAAAACCTGGGTGCGATGGGCGATGCTGGAGCAGTTACGACAAATGACCAAGAACTTGCGAATCTGATTCGTAGCATTGCCAACTATGGAAGTGGACGCAAATATGTCTTCGACCATATAGGACGTAATTCACGCATGGATGAGGTACAGGCAGCAATCCTCCGTTCTCTGCTTCCAATGCTTGACAAACGCAATGCACGTCGCAAGGGAATCGCTACACAATATTATAATAATATTAGTAATAAGGGTATCACTATGCGACACAACAATCGCGATAGCGTGTTCCATATCTTCCCCATATTTACTTCTCATCGCGGCGAATTGCAACAGCATCTTAAGGAGTGTGGAATAGGTACAGAAATACACTACCCCATTCCTCCCCACAAGCAGAAATGCTATTCAGAGTGGAATTCACTTTCTCTTCCGATCACAGAGAAGATTCACTCTGAGGAACTGAGTCTGCCCTGCAATCCATACATGACAGACGAAGAGGTGAGACGAGTGATTGAGTGTTTAAAATAAAAAAAGCGTTATCGCGATTGCGATAACGCTTTTTTATTTAGGGTCTCTATTACTTCAGCTTAGCATATGCATAGCGTGCAGTAGAACCGAGTTCTTCCTCGATACGGATGAGCTGGTTGTACTTAGCCATACGGTCTGTACGGCTCATAGAACCAGTCTTGATCTGACCAGAGTTAGTAGCTACAGCGATGTCAGCGATTGTAGCATCCTCTGTTTCACCTGAACGGTGGCTGGTTACTGTAGTGTAGCCGTGACGGTGAGCCATTTCGATTGCTTCGAGAGTTTCAGTGAGTGAACCAATCTGGTTAACCTTGATGAGGATTGAGTTAGCTGCGCCCATCTGGATACCCTTCTGGAGGAACTTAGTGTTAGTAACGAAGAGGTCGTCACCAACGAGCTGGCACTTGTGACCAACCTTAGCTGTGAGCTTAACCCAGTTTTCCCAGTCGTTCTCATCGAGACCGTCCTCGATAGAGTCGATTGGATAAGTGTCGATAAGGTGCTCAAGGAATGCAATCTGCTCTTCTGCAGAGAGTTTCTTTCCGTTAGGATCCTTCTGTTTACCGTTCTTGAGCTGCTTGTAGTCATAGAACCACTTGCCGTTCTCCTGAACTGCGAATTCAGAAGCAGCGCAGTCCATAGCGATCTTAACATCGTCACCTGGCTTGTAACCAGCAGCCTTGATAGCATCGCAGATGATAGTAAGAGCATCTTCGATACCGTCGAGAGCAGGAGCGAAACCACCTTCGTCACCTACAGCTGTGCTCAGGCCACGAGCCTTGAGAAGCTTAGCGAGGTTGTGGAATACCTCAGCACCCATACGGATAGATTCCTTGATGTTTGCTGCGCTTACAGGACGGATCATGAATTCCTGGAATGCGATAGGAGCATCAGAGTGAGCACCACCATTGATGATGTTCATCATAGGAACAGGAAGAGTGTAAGTGTTGCATCCACCGATGTAGCGATAGAGAGGCAGACCGAGAGCGTTAGCAGCAGCCTTTGCTGCAGCGAGGCTAACACCAAGAATTGCGTTTGCACCGAGTTTGCTCTTAGTTGGAGTTCCGTCGAGAGCAAGCATCTTGTAGTCAAGTGCACGCTGGTCGAATACGCAGTCACCCTTGAGTGCAGGAGCAATCACAGTATTAACGTTTTCAACAGCTTTGAGCACACCCTTACCGAGGTAACGGTTTTTGTCACCATCACGCAGTTCGAGAGCTTCATTCTCACCTGTAGATGCACCACTTGGTACAGCTGCACGACCGAGAACACCATTTTCGAGAACTACGTCTACTTCCACTGTTGGATTGCCACGAGAGTCAAGAATCTCGCGAGCCACGATTTTTTCAATCTTCATAATGCGATGAATAATTTAAGATTATTGTATAAAGTGAATTAATATGTTGCTTTGATTTGCAAAGGTACGAATTTTAAATTTATTAATGAATAATAAAATAGAATTTTGAAAAAATAAATGTTTACACATGAAAACTGAATTCTTCATTTTTCATTATTCATTCTTCATTTATTTAATTAAGTTTCCAAGTATATCGCGGGTAAGTTCCTTGGTAATAGTTCTGGTTGCAGCAGAAGTGGCATTCTTCACCACACGTCCAGTAGATGATGTACGTGACTTTGTCTTCTTTCCCGTTACCTTGTCGCTTACTATTGTTCCCAAGATGGCAGCAATGGTTGAAGTGATAGCTGTTATAACAGCCTTAAGCACTTTCTTGAAGAAACCTGGTTTAGACTTCTTCTTGTCATCTGCAGAAGCTTCACCTTTCTTTTCCTCCAGTTCGGCAGCCTCTGTTTCTGCAGTCTCAGATTCTTTCATCAGAATCTCGTATGCACTTTCACGGTCTATCGGTTTGTCGTACTTTCCGGAAATGCGACTCTGCTTGATTATATCGAGCCTTTGTCCTTCTGTTATGGCACCTATCTGACTGAGAGGGAAGAGAATCTTTGCTCTCTGAACGACGGTCGGTGCGCCTTTCTCATCAAGGCAGGATACAAGTGCCTCTCCTGTCTCCAGTTGACTTATAGCCTCATCTGTTCGGAAATTAGGATTTGCGCGGAATGTATCTGCAGCAACCTTTACTGCCTTCTGGTCTTTAGGCGTGTAGGCACGAAGGGCATGTTGCACTCGGTTGCCAAGCTGTCCGAGAATAACTTCAGGTATATCGGTTGGACTTTGAGTTACGAAATAAATTCCTACACCCTTGGAACGAATCAGTCTTATCACCTGTTCTATCTTGTCAAGCAGCGCACGCGAAGTGCCGTCGAACAACATGTGTGCCTCGTCGAAGAAGAAAACCAACTTCGGCAAATCCATATCACCGACTTCTGGCAATGTAGAGTAGAGTTCGCTCAGAAGCCACAACAGGAAAGTGCTGTATAGCTTAGGCTGCATCATCAGTTTATCAGCAGCAAGCACGTTCATCACACCCTTTCCCTGTTCGGTTTGCATAAGGTCAAATATATCAAACGCCGGTTCACCGAAGAACTTATCCGCACCCTGGTTCTCAAGCTGAAGGATTGCTCTCTGAATCGCACCGACTGATGCCGATGACACATTTCCATATTGGGTTGTGAATTCCTTGGCATGTTGCGATACATAGTCAAGCATCGAACGCAAGTCTTTCAGGTCAAGAATAAGCAACCCCCGTTCGTCGGCAACACGGAACACGATATTGAGCACACCGTCCTGAGTTTCATTCAAGTCAAGCAGACGTGAGAGCAACTGCGGTCCCATCTGACTGACAGTAGCACGCATAGGATGTCCCTGCTCTCCATATACATCGAAGAAACGAACCGGACAACTCTGGAATTCAGGCAGGTTGTTTTCGTTCCATCCCCATTCCTTGATTCGCTTTTCAATAAAACCGCTCATCTTTCCAGCCTGAGAGATTCCGGAAAGGTCGCCTTTCATGTCAGCCATGAAACATGGCACTCCTGCCTGGCAGAACGTCTCAGCCATTACCTGCAATGTAACTGTCTTGCCTGTTCCCGTCGCTCCGGCTATAAGTCCGTGGCGGTTCGCCATTTTACCTATTATGCTCAGTGGACCAACTTCGGCACTGTGAGCAATATACAAACCGTGTTCTTTGTCAAACATATTACTATAGTATTAGCATTTTCTGCAAAATTACAATTATGCCGTTAATAATCAAAATTATAATAAGAAAAGTTTTTCCCTTTTTTAGCCTTTGGCTAATTGTAAGTCAAATAAAGATGAAGTTTTTGCCCCACGAAGGTGTTTTTCTGAAAAAATAATTGTACTTTTGCTGCAAAATAGAAACAAGAAAGAAACATGGAAATTGTTGTTATCATAATCCTCGCCTTGCTACTTGTAGTGGCAGCTTTTATCGCCATAAAAAAGACACGTCTGGCAGCAGAGTCGTCTGAAGAGTTAAAGAGTTTGAAGCAGATACAATCCTTGAACGAACAACACAAGGAAGAAAGTATATCACAACTCAAGCAGAGTCATGCTGCTGAGATTCAAGCCCTGCAGCAGCAGTTCGACAAATCACGTGCTGACATACAGTTGCAGCATGCCAAGTCTAGAGAAGAGCTTCTGGAGCAGAACGAGAAGTCCAAGCAGGAGTTGAAGCAACAGTTCGAGGCTTCACGTCTGGAACAGCAGCGGCAGTGGGAAGAGAAACTGAAGACCATGCGGTTGGAATTTGACAAACTTTCCGCAGAGCACCTTCGTCAGCAGCAGGCAGATATGAAAGCCACGAACAAGGAGAGTGTGGAGAACCTGCTTAACCCTCTTCGCCAGACAATCGAGACGTTCAAGAAAGAGTTCTCAGACAAGATGACCGACACAGCACGCACCGACGCCGTGATGAAAGAAGCTATCAGTCAGCTTCAGCAGAAGACGGATTTGCTTGGCGAGAGCGCCAACAATCTCACCCGAGCCCTTAAGGCAGATCCGAAGAAGCAAGGCAACTGGGGAGAGGAAATTCTGAAGAACATCCTTGAAGCCAGTGGCATGACCGAGGGGATTGATTTCGAGACTCAGGCTGGAGAAGTAGATGCTGAAGGCAACCGATATATACCCGATGTCAAAGTCCGTATTCCTGGCGAAGGCTATCTGATAATTGACTCCAAGACCAGCATTAAGGCATATCTGGAATACCTCGAAGCTGATGATGAGATTCAGCGCAAGCAACACCTTCGTGAACATATTGATTCTGTCCGTAAGCACTACCGTGAACTGGCAGACAAGCATTATCCAAAGAAGGTGAAGGACGCTGCAGGTTATGTATTGATGTTTATTCCCAACGAGGGAAGTTATCTGCTGGCAGTGGAAAACGACAGCAGACTTGCTATTGATGCCTATCGAGAACGGATAATCATTGTTAACCCAACGAATCTCATGCTTGCACTGCAAATCGTATCGCTTTTGTGGCAAAACCAGCGACAGACTAAGAATGTCAAGGACATCATCGACAGTGCAACCAAGCTCTATGAGAAGTTTGCCACTTTCTCAGATACATTTGTAACCCTTGGTGAACGCTTGCAATCAGTCGGCAATGTCTACGAGCAGGCTCGCAATCAGATTACCGACGGGCGTGGCAACTTTGCCCGCCAGTTGGAGTCCTTCAAGGAGAAAGGCGTAATCACCAACAAGAGCATAAACGCAAAGTTGCTCGAAGATTCCTCTGCTCCAGAACTGGAATAGCTGTTAGGGTATAATTGGAAAAACCAAGATTTATTTGGTCGTTCACTTACTAAATCGTAAATTTGCAGCATAAAATCAACTTTTAACTAACTAAATTAACTTTTTTATGAGAAAACTCTACTCTTATTTAGCAGCACTATTCTTGTGCAGCTTATCTACTAACACTTTTGCTCAGCTTCCTACAGAGAATGCTATTCTTGAGGGTAGCGAGTTCAACATGCGTCTTTACAAAGACGTTGACTTCGGTGCACTCACTATTAACGGTGAGCCTATGGCTGAAACAGCAATCAATTTTGATGCAGATCAGACTACAGACGAAATCAAGTACAACGGCTATTTTCCCTACCGTTGTTCCAACGAAGGTCTGTCAAATGTCTGGGTGGCAACATCCACTCCTAACTGGAATGCCGACAGAGGTCTTATTACAAACGGTTCCGGTCCTCGCGGTTTCTTGCTAAGCGACATGGTTGCTGGCCAAATCATTGTTCTTCAGGGAAAAAACGGTGGTTACAACACAGGTGAGACAAATGCTGAATACAATGGTTTCTGCGTTCCTAACGGTCAGAACTACAGCAACAAGACAGATTGGAAATGGGTATTCTTTGATCCTATCCAGGTTGAGGACATCTCTAACGAAGTTCACGCTGCACAAGATAAAGCTGCAGGTGAACTGCCAGAAGGACAGACAGCTCACGACAATTACCTCTACCTCCGTGTTGTAAACAGCGGTTGGGTTTCTCTGCCTATCGAACGAGCTGCATCCATCCGTGGCTTCCAGGTTTGGATTGACGCTGGTGCAGAAGAAGCAGTTACTGCTCCTTCTCTGAAGCTGACTAAGGTTAATGGCGATGCGCGCTCATTGGAATTCAAGGCTGGTGAATCTACATTGAATAAAGCTTGCACCACATGGTATGGTATTGTTGACCGTGGTGAAGTTGCTCTCTTCCTTGAAGACACAGAAGAGATTGACCACTATGAATATGAATATCAATATGACGGAGAGGGCAATATAGTTTACGAGAATGACGAGCCTGTCATCATTTCCCAGACTCCTGTTTACAAGAAGAAATTCACTGACGAGGCTCTCACAAGCGGTGAATACGGTGCAAATATGTACAATCCTGAAGACGGGAGCATCGATGTTTATGCCAGCGATGACGAAGACGGTGACGGATTTGTTGAAATTCAGGCTGCTACAGTTTCTGAAACTGGTATGTTCTCCGACGTAATCACTCTTCGCGTTTCTGTTGGCGAAATCACCCTTAACGCTCCTACCCTCACTCTCACAGGTATCAATGGTGACAGACGTACATATACTGTAAGTTGGACCAACAATACTCTCTGTGGTGAAGACTGGCAGATTTACGTAACTGGTGACGACGAAGAAGTTGCAGTTGAATACGACCTCAACACTATCGGTGAGCCTGTTACTGTTACAAAGAATATCACTGCTGTAGTAAGAGTTGAAGGTTATACAGATGGTGTGTACACAATTGACGAAGTTGAAGGTAAGGGAATTGACATGCGCCTTAGCGAGGTTGTTGGTAACGGAGAAAATGAAGCTCACAACTGGGACTTCCAGAATCTCTCTGAGGGAACTCTCGCAAAAATCAACCTTCAGGTAGTTGATCACTATGCAGTTCTTGATTCTGACGGAAACGAACTTCGCACCTACACTGTAGAACAAGAAGCTAATGAGCAAATCCCAGAGGACGACCTCGGAGTTATTGTTGCTGTTCCACAATACTTCGGATGGGATGGTGCTGACTCACGCAACGCTGCTCGTCACTGGCGTACATGGATTCCAACATACGATAGTGATGAAACTACTATCATTAGCACTGCCTACGCTGAAGACCTCACCGGTTTATTTAAGGGTCTTGTAGTTGACAACACTCATGACAGCTATAGCACAATGGCTATCTTTACTGATGCAAGCGGTCTCTTCTTCATGTCCCGTGGTACAGTTGAGGTTAGCGGACTCAACTACGGTGAATATGTAATGACTAGCAGCAGTGCAGGTACATCTGTTACTCAGTATCTTGAAACTAACAATGCTCCTTTGTCATTAGGCTTTGGCAATGGTGTTTATCTTTATTCAATTGACGTATTCACTTACGATAGTCTGCCAGATGCAATCAACTCTGTTGAGAACGGCTTGGCAAAGAAAGGACTTGTTTACTCTATCGACGGTCGTATCGTAAACCGCAACGGACAGATTAACGGTCTGCAAAAGGGTCTTTACATTATCAACGGACAGAAAGTTATGGTTAAGTAAAGCTTAAAACCTATAAACGAAAAAAGCCTGGGAGCGATCGCTTCCAGGCTTTTTTCGTTTAAAGGAATCTTAGACCTAGGTTCGCCTAGGATTGCCTAGGACAACCTAAGCTTTCTTACTTCACCAAAGCCAATGTATCTGTAGCTATCATCAGCTCTTCATCGGTTGGGATGACACAAACCTTAACACGGCTGTCGTCGCTACTAATAGTCATTTCTGTTGCACGACAAGAGTGGTTCTTGGTTACATCCACATTCACACCGAGGAATTCCAGTCCGTTGGTTGCGCCTTCGCGAACCTCCCACTGGTTCTCGCCTGCTCCACCAGTGAAGACGATAATGTCAACTCCACCCATAGCAGCAGCGTACTCACCAATATACTTCTTAATACGGTATGTGTACATCTCCTTGGCAAGACGTGCCTGATCATTACCTTCAGCAATTGAAGCGAGGATATCACGGAAGTCACTCTTACCGCCACTTACACCAAGCAGACCTGACTGCTTGTTGAGAAGGTTTGAGATGCCCTTAGTGTCGAGTCCTTCCTTATCCATGATAAAGGTAACAGCTCCTGCATCTATGTCACCGCTACGAGTTCCCATAATCAAACCTTCAAGCGGAGTAAGACCCATAGATGTGTCAATAACCTTGCCATCCTTAACCGCAGCTATAGAAGCTCCGTTTCCGATATGGCATGTGATAATCTTTGTGCCCTTTGCATCCTTGATGCCGAGATATTCCAGCACGCGTGCAGAAACATAGCGGTGGCTGGTTCCATGAAAACCATAGCGACGTACTCCATATTTCTTATAGAGTTCGTAAGGCACAGCATACATGTATGCATAGTCAGGCATTGTCTGATGGAACGCTGTGTCGAACACACCTACCTGTGGTATTTCCGGAAGAAGTTCCTTCACTGCGTTAACACCCTTGATATTTGCAGGATTGT
The DNA here is from genome assembly GCA_902776985.1 of uncultured Bacteroidales bacterium. GTDB lineage: Bacteria > Bacteroidota > Bacteroidia > Bacteroidales > Bacteroidaceae > UBA3839. The sequence continues at coordinate 50,195 of CACYSD010000008.1, read as the reverse complement.
GCAGAGGTGCAAGGTCGTTGCAAGCGGCGAAGTCACGCATTACCTCATCGGTAATAAGTACAGACTGCGAGAATTTCTCACCCCCATGTACGAGGCGATGACCAACTGCATCCAACTCATGGAGGTCCTTTATCACAGCATGTTCACCTGTTGTCAGAACCTGGAAAATAAGTTTAACACCAGCAGTGTGTTCAGGAACCGGAGTAACAGTCTTGAACTTTTCACCATTGAGTTTTACAGTGATGAAAGAGTCTTCCAATCCAATTTTCTCAATTCCGCCTGAAGTCACGACGCTCTTATCCGTCATGTCATACAGAGCGTATTTTATGCTCGACGAGCCACAATTTAATACTAATATTTTCATGTGCTAAATGAAGAATGAAGAATGAAGAATGAAGAATTCAAGTAACAAACTAATTCATAAGACAAAAAACTTCAAACTACATCTTACACTCTTACTTGACTAATTGTTGATTAATTTTTGTTGTTTTTATAGAAGAAATAAGAAGGGCTAATAGCTCCTCACATTCTTTTCTCATACTATCATAGGATTTCTCATCAATGCTTCCGTCTTCATAAAGAAGTTCTAACCAGCCTATAGTTTCGTTTGCTTCTTTTAGCGAGATCGAAAGTTTATTGGCGAAATCAGCAGGACTTTGAGCAAATTCTGACTCAAGAATGTTTGAATAAATTGAAGTACCGGATCTTAATACCTGATCGTGCAATGAACGTAAACTTCTATCACGAGAAAGATGACGGACCATCTTTATTATTCTACCAGCGTAAGCCTTACTCTTACGATGCAGTACTGATTCTTCACGTTTGACATACGAAGATAATGCTTTTTGCATATCAAGTATACCGAATTCTTCATTTTTCATTCTTCATTCTTCATTTACTCTGTGCTTGACACGCTGTAATAGCGATGAGTTTATAGATATCATCCACGCTACAACCACGGCTGAGGTCGTTGACTGGTGCCGCAATTCCCTGGAGGATTGGACCGATGGCTTCGGCACGTCCGAGACGCTGAACAAGTTTGTAGCCAATGTTACCGACTTCAAGGTTCGGGAATACCAGCACGTTTGCCTTGCCTGCAATGTCTGAACCTGGTGCCTTCTTAGCACCTACGGATGGAACAAGCGCAGCGTCTGCCTGCAGTTCGCCGTCAATCTTCAATGAAGGATCGAGTTCACGAGCCAGACGGGTTGCCTCAACAACCTTGTCAACCACTTCGTGGCTTGCACTTCCCTTCGTAGAGAATGAAAGCATTGCAACGCGTGGGTCTTCAAAACCTGCAACGGCACGGGCTGTCTGTGCTGTACAAACTGCAATCTGACTCAACTGCTCTGCGTCAGGCATTGGAGTTACAGCTACATCACCTACAACCAGGACACCGTTTTCACCAAACTCAGGAGTCTGGGTAACAAGCAGCATGGCTCCGCTCACGCAAGTCACACCTGGAGCACACTTGATAATCTGAAGTGCTGGACGCAGAGTCTCACCAGTTGTTGACAAAGCTCCACTGATTTGTCCGTCAGCATCACCGTTCTTGATAATCAGGCAGCCGAAATACAGAGGGTCAAGCACCTTCTCACGAGCCTGCTCAATTGTCATACCCTTCTTCTTGCGAAGTTCGTAAAGCAACTGTGCATACTCCTCACGACGTTCACTTGTAGCAGGATCGATAAGAGTAGCCTTGTCGATATTCTTCAGTCCAAGCTTGTCTGCAAGAGCATGAATCTCATCTACATTACCAAGGACAATGAGGTCAGCAAGACCGTCTGCCAAAGCCTTATCAGCAGCAGTCAGCGTACGTTCCTCAGTTCCTTCAGGCAACACGATGCGCTGGCGGTTAGCCTTGGCACGTTCGATAATACTTTGAATTAAATCCATAGTCTAATATAATTGTGAATTATAAAATGTGTTATCGACTTTAGTCGCTCCGGGCAACGCTCCGGAGAATTATGAAATATAGTTAATTTGCTTCAAGACCTAAACTAACCTACAAAGTTAGGCATAATTCACGAAACGATGAAATCAAATAGAATATCTTTCGTCTTTTTTCCGAAAAATCGTAACTTTGCATCAACAAATAAAAAAGCAAAAGAGTTTTAAGTGGTTTAAGAAGTTTAAGTGATTATTTCTATCGTCTTAACTTCTTGACTACATAACTTCTTAACGTCTAATAATAAAAAATACTGCAATGATAATGAACAATTGGTTCGAGTGTAAGGTAGCAACAGAAAAGACACTCGAAGGCGGTGCAACAAAGAAAGTAACAGAACCATATCTTGTAGATGCTCTTAACTTTACTGAGGCAGAAGCACGCATAATCAAGGAAATCAGTCCTTACTGCAACGGTCAACTCGAAGTCAAGGATATCAAACGAGTAAAATACTCTGAAATGTTTACAAGCGATGCCGAGAACGCAGATAAATGGTACAAGGTGAAATGTATGTTTATCACTCTTGACGAGAAGACACAAAGCGAGAAGAAAGTAGCAAGTCTTATGCTTGTTCAGGCAAGCGACCTCCGCGATGCAGTCAAGCGTTTTGACGAAGGCATGAAGGGTTCTCTGATTGACTACGAAATCAACACCGTTCAGGAAACAAAAATCCTCGACGTCTTCCCTTTCGAAGCTCAAACTGAATAAGCCCCTTCATTTTCATTCTTCATTCTTCATTTAAATTATGATTAGTGAACAAATCAAGAAACTGCATAAGGAACTTCCTGCAGGAGTGGAATTGATAGCCGTGTCGAAATTCCATCCTGTAGAGGATTTGCGTGAGGCATACGATGCAGGGCAGCGCATCTTCGGAGAGAACCATGTGCAGGAACTCGTGGCAAAACAGCCGCAAATGCCTTCCGATGTCAAGTGGCATCTCATCGGCCATCTGCAAACCAACAAGGTGAAGTATATCGCACCGTTCGTCACGATGATCCAAGCTGTGGACTCACTCAAACTGCTGCGCGAAATCGACAAGCAGGCAAAGAAAGTAGGTCGAGTGATCCCATGTCTTCTGGAATTGCATGTAGCTCAGGAAGAATCCAAGTTCGGATTCTCTCCCGACGAGCTGCACGCCATGCTTGCACAGGGAGAATGGAAGGCACTGACCAACGTCAGCATTTGCGGAATCATGACTATGGCTTCATTTACCGACGACACGGCTCAGGTCCGTCGTGAATTCCAATTGGCTCGTCACACTTTCGAACAGACTCGCAAGGAATTCTTCTCCGACTCACCATCATTCTGCAAACTCTCCATGGGTATGACCCACGACTACCAAATCGCGATTGAAGAAGGTGCAACCATGGTAAGAGTCGGCACCAAAATCTTCGGAGAGCGACAGTATAAATAAAGTGTTATCGTTCGGCTTGCCGAAAGGCTACGGGTAGGCGAGCTATGCTCGGGAATCGCTTGGGGTTTCTGTCCCCCGATGACGGGGGAACCGAAGGGGGTGTAAAGACCATTGAACGCTCCCAAGAACTATGAGTTAAGAATCCACTTCCCTCCTATAGATAATAGATATACTAGGTTTACTAGAAAACTAAGAAAAATATGGCTGCAGACAAAAGAAAAGACATCGCACGCGACCTTGCCCGACGCTATGGCACGCTGACACCCGCTGAACTTGACCAGCTTACTGCTATCATCACTCCTGTCAAGCTGACGAGAGGACAGTTGGCTGTGCAATATGGTGATATTTGCCGCAACATCTACTATGTTCAGCGTGGACTTGTGCGCCAGGTCTATGTCAAGAACGGGAAAGAATGTACTGAGCATATCTCATATGAATGCGGTATAGTGATGTGCATCGAAAGTCTTTTCAACGAAACACCTTCCACTCTGGCAGTGGAAGCACTTGAGCCTACGACCCTCTATGCCATTCCCTATAAGGAATACATGGAACTGGCACAGGTAACCTTCAACTTCTGCTCCATCCTGCTTGCCATTCTCAAGGAATCACTGATTGTGTCGCAGCACAAGGCAGACACACTCCGATTCGAGTCCGCACGTGAACGCTACACACGAACTCTCATTGATCATCCTGACATCATACGTCGCGCTCCTCTGCACATAGTAGCATCCTACCTGCAGATGACTCCCGAGACGCTAAGCCGTGTCAGGACAATTGTTTCTGAAGATTTATAGGCTATTACGAAGTCTGTCCGTATTCACCGATTGTAGGCACCATCTTCTCGTTGCTGTAGAATATGCTCTCACTGTAATTCTTCACAGGTACTGCAACATATAGTGAATCGTCCACAATACGGCGGCCAATGCGCATCATGTCGAGATACGAGAACTTCTCCTCATTAGAAAATTTGAAATGATGCGGCAGAGCCACACGCAGACTCTCTTTCTGATCCTGACGGATTCCTACTATCAGCCAATCATACTTCATACGATCAGCCTCTTCCATCATTTGCATCAGTGCCAGACGCAGATTACCTTTACCTATAGGCATTGAGTAAACATAGAGTGTGGACGCCTCCTCTCTCAGCACCATCATGCCGTCAATCACAGCGACTGAGATGTCAGTACTTTCCTGACGGCTGAATTTCTGTAATGTAGAGATACAGCGCTCACGTTCCTCACCATCAAAATAACTTGCTATAAGTGGAATATCTGTAGGTAATAATCTGCGAAAAGTATTCATGGATAATGTTTAATGTTTAATGTGAAGTGTGAAGTGATAGTACCGAAACTTTGTAGTGTTTAGCACCTCGCCTTTGCACGTTTTTGTAAATTCTGTGCAAAAGTATATTCTTTTCTGCACACATGCAAACATTTTGAGCAAAAATATCGCTCAAAAACAAAAAAAACACTCAACTATCGCAAGTTTATTACTCTCCCCTGTATCTAAAGCCTTATTTCAGCAGCTTTAGCAGTTCTATAGCATCCTCATCACCGTCTTTGGCGTCTTTCTTGAGATTGGCAAGAATCTCCGCTCCGTCGTCTTCGTTATTGACGGCTCGCTTCACCCACTGCTTAGCCTTGGCAAGGTTCTTACTCGTGCCCTTACCTTTCATATAACATTCTGCCAGAGCCAGGGCTGCATCAGCATTATTCTGACGTGCGCTTTTAAGGAAATAGCGGAAGGCTGTGGCATGGTCTTTCTTAACGAACTTACCTTTCTTATAGCAGCGGCCTACCTGGTATTGTGCCTTATGGTAGTTCTGCTCAGCCGACTTCGAATACCAAAGGAAGGCAAGTGAGTCATTCTCTTCCACTCCCCGGCCCTTGTCGTAGCAACGCCCCAGGCGGTACTGCGCTTTCTTATGATTCTTCTTTGCCGCAGCCCTCAGTTTAGGCACAGCCTGCCCATACTGCTTCTTGTCATAAAGAGCCTTCCCCTCCTTATACAGCTGATCCGCAGTTTGAGCATAACCTACAAGTCCACAGACCATGAAGAGCAGAACTAAAAGCCCCCCTCTTATCCCCCCAAGGGGGGATGATTGGACGTTACCTGTAGATAAACGGTTATTATTAGTCATAAGTTTTCCTTTATTGTATGTAAGACAGTTTCAATATCGCAAATTACTACTTCGTTTGTAAAACGCACAACCCTATAACCTTGTTTAATAAGCCATTCCGTCCTTATTGCATCATCAACAATCTGGTCTGGCAATTGATGATAACCACCATCTATTTCCACTACAAGTTTTGAGGGAAGGCAGAAGAAATCCGCAATATAATCACCAATAATATATTGTCGCCTAAAAGGTTTTCCTAAAGCATTCTTTTTTAGACAATCCCAAAGAACAGACTCCGCTTCTGTTGGATTTTTTCTATTATTATTAGCAAAATCCTTCAGAAGATTATAGTTCATTGGATTGGCCGTGCAATAGTCATAGCTTTTCTGCATAGTCTGTACTCCTCCCCCTTGGGGGAGGTCGGGAGGGGGCCTATTTATACAAAAATCTTCTGATGTTGCGCTTAGGAGTTTTCTCAAATTCCTCGTTGCGGCTTTCAAGAGCAGAGAGGGCGCAGAAGTTCGGAAGCATGCGGTTGATATGACGGCGGTACTGGTCGAGCTGCTTCTCGAAGTCCGAGCGAGACATCCCATGACGCTGAAGCGTATCATCACTTGTATATACAAGTCCGACGAGCTTGTCACCACGCTGCACAACAACACATTCGTCAATCAGAGCATGTCCGGTAAGTTTTTCCTCTATCTCTTCCGGGTAGATGTTCTGTCCGTTGCTGCCAAGCAACATATTCTTGGCACGTCCACGGATAAACACATTACCATCGGCATCAATAGTACCAAGGTCACCGGTATGCAGCCATCCCTCACTGTCTATAGCCTCTGCTGTAGCCTCCGGATTCTTGTAATAACCGAGCATCACGTTCATACCCTTGGTAACGATTTCTCCAGGGATGTTATGCGGGTCTTCCGACAAAATCTTCACTTCCATACGAGGAGCAGCCTCACCGCAGGAAGTCTTTGCAAACGACTTCCAGTCACGGTAACAGATGATCGGTCCACACTCCGTCATGCCATAGCCCACAGTATAAGGGAACTTGATAAGTTTGAGGAAAGTCTCCACTTCACTGTTGAAGGCAGCACCACCTACGACAACCTCGTAGAAACGGCCGCCAAATACATCCATCAGTTTGCTGCGGATCCGGCGGTAAATGAAGTTGCGTACCACAGGCAGCATCAGAAGCGAACGCATCTGTACCGCCCGTATGATCGGGAATATCTTTCCCTGTACAATCTTCTCTATAATCAGAGGCACTGCGATAACGATGTCCGGACGTACATCGGCAAACACCTTCAGCAGCACCGACGGACTTGGAGCCTTGGTGAGGAAATGTACATGACAACCGATGCAGAACTCATACATGAATTCAAACGCGAAACCGTACATGTGAGCCATTGGAAGCAGTGATACAATCTTGGCATGAGAAGCCAGCATCAGTTTTTCGTCGGCAAATGCGACATTCGACCAAATAGTGCGGTAAGCCAGCATCACACCCTTGGAATGTCCTGTTGAACCGCTTGTATAGCTTAGCATGGCCAGTTCATCTGGCTGATCGTCAAAATAATGCACGTCCGCTTTGGCGAAAGGTCCGTCGTAAGCCAGCGAACCCACGGAATTGATGTCAAGCACTTTCACGCTCACATCACCAGTTTTCTTCAGAATGCTCGATCCGCAAATAAAAAGCTTTGCCTCGCAGTGTTCGAGGATATTGCAAATCTGCTCACCGTTGAAGTCCTGCAGGATTGGCACAGTCACTGCCCCGTAGGTCAGGGCTGCCAGATAGGATACCGCCCATTTGCTGCTGTTGCGGTCACAGATGGCAATACGGTCACCCTTTTCTATACCTTTCGACTTGAAGTAGTCGTGCAGGCGTGCACATTCGTGAGCAACGTCCTTGTAAGTGAAAGTAATGTGAGTTCCATAGTCTGAAAATGCAGGATAATCCCAGTTTTCACGAATAGTACGTTCGATAACTCGCATTATCGAATTCGTTTCATGTATATACTCTGTCTGCATGTTTATGCTCATTTTTTATGATTTTGTGCAAATATACACAATTATAAAATAAGTTAAAAGAAATCTCCAACTTTTTTTAATACTCACACCTAATATATAATAAATAACGACCCTTCTAAGCTTTTCGAAGGTTCGTTATTAATTTAGTCTTTTTTTCATGAAACTACATTGCGAGGCGGGAACCAAGGTATTCGATGTCGAGAAATGGCGGGATGCCGCTACGGCACGGTACACGTACGTTCCTCACACTGGAGTGCCAACTGCCACCACGTTCCACACTGTAGCGCGTATCTACAGAGCTGCTATAGTCTTTGCGCCAGTAACTGCTCGTCCACTCCGAAACATTACCGCTCATATCATAAATCCCAAATTCATTAGGTTTCTTTGTCTTAACATCATGAGTCTTTTTACCGCTAGTAAAAAAACATATAATTACCACTGTGTTTAATAAATTTTACGTCTTTATTTTAGCAATTCATTTTTTTTTCGTTACTTAGCGGAAATATACAATGGCAGGGCACCAGTACCAATACACAGCCGTATCTATATTAATAATAATCAACAGATTGAGCTATTGACTGCCAAAGCGTATACGGATAAAGACAATGAACACATTAACTAAACATAGACCTTCCCCTATTCTTTCTGCTCGTTCCAGAAAGAAAGTCATTGCTTTTGGATGGTATGGAGGGAAATATTCTCATTTAGACTGGCTCCTCCCCTATCTTCCACCTTGCCACCACTATTGCGAACCATTTGGAGGGTCTGGAGCCGTATTACTAAACAGAGATCCCTCTCCTGTGGAGACTTACAATGATTTAGATGGAGAAGTTGTAAACTTCTTTAAGGCTCTGCGTAATAATCCTGATGAACTCATTCGTCTAATAGCGTTAACTCCTTTCTCTCGTGAAGAATTTGCTCTTGCATGTGAACTGGATTCTTCTTTATCTGACATCGAACGAGCCAGACGTTTTTATGTGCGTGCAAGACAAGTACGTACTGGTTTGGCTCAGACAGCATCCCTTGGGCGATGGGCAAACTGTAAAAATACTTCCCGATCTGGAATGTCAGGGGTTATCAGCAGATGGATGGGAGGAATTGAACAATTAGAACAAATCGCAAATCGCCTCTTGCGTGTTCAAATAGAGAATCGTCCTGCCACTGAATTAATTAGCCTTTACGATGATGTAAACACATTGTTCTATTGTGATCCCCCATACATCCATTCCACACGTGGCGACAACAAGGCTTATGAATACGAGATGACAGACGAACAACATATAGAACTTGCAAGAATCCTTAACAATGTAAAGGGAAAGGTTGCGATTTCCAATTATGACTGCGAGTTAATGGACACATTGTATCCTGCTCCAAAATGGAAGAAGATATTTGCACCTGCTAAGCAGATTAACTCCACTCACGACATTAGACAGGAAGTGTTGTGGATTAATTACTCTTTAGAACAAGAAAACTTACAAAAAACGTTGTTTTAACATGGAACTATTAGAAAAAGTCTTAGAAAGCACCTATAATAAGGTATTGAATGAACGAGGCAAAGTTTATGTCAATAGCGCAAATATACGTCAAAAGATACAGTCTGTGTGTAAATGCGAACGGAACAAAGCTCCTATTCGTTATCTGATATCTGCCATGCTTGCAAAGATAGAAAATGCACAAATTGACACCAGACAGCCATATCCCAATTTAGGAGAAAGATCTTTCCCTGGACGTTCCATTGACGAATCACTCGTCCAGAAATTCATTCACGTCAACCAACTTCCTTGTAATAGCACCACGGCATTTCTAACTCCGGCTTTCCGAACGGTCGAAACGGCATTAACAAAGAGCACTTTTGATAAATGCCGACCTTCCTACGTTTACTATGACATGATGGACATCTTAGATTTTGTGGAAAAGAGTCCGAACGCCTCCAAGAAAGTGTTGTCCCAGATATTATCAGACCTGATTATCATTAAAGAGGAGGCAGAATCACGAATGTCGCAACTGGTGGAAGGACTGACTGCTGGCGGAGAGCAAGCTTTATCAAGCGAAGAAATTACACAGCTATTACAACAGCACTTAAAATGCAAAGGTTCAAGCAGACTACCTGTACTAATGGTTACCGCGGCATATCAATCTGTTCATCATCTAATTAAAGAAGTAAACCGACCGCTGTTTGCTCACAATGCTGCAGACAGTCAAACAGGAGCTATTGGTGATGTTGAGATAACAATTATTGATGAAGACAAAACGGCAACTTGTTATGAAATGAAGAAAAAATGTGTCACTACAGATGATATTTATGTATGTGCCGAAAAAATCACCAAGATGTCTGAAAAGCCCGATAATTATATTTTTATCACCACTGAACGAATAGACGAAGATGTTAAGGAATTAGCAGACTCTTTCTATAACAAATTAGGAGTAGAAATCGCAGTGCTGGATTGCATAGGTTTTATAAATCATTTCCTGCATTTCTTTTATCGCTATAGAACATCTTTCTTAGACCATTACCAACAATTGTTGTTGGAAGAACCTGTCAGTGCAGTTTCTCAGCCTTTGAAAGAAGCTTTCCTCAACTTAAGAAGAGTTGCAGAGATTAGAGAAGCGTAAAAGTTATTACATCTCGAATGATGTTATAATAATCTTAATCATCGTAATCTTATCACGAAGTGCGATGTTTATTCATTGTGGCGCAGCAACATGTTAACAAAAAAAAGGATTGCACGAGCGTGCAATCCTTTATAGATTTATGTTCTAATAGATTAGAAAGTATAGTAGAAACCGAACTTGAGGGCGTTGCCGTCAACGTTGAAACCGAGGTCGCTATCCTTAAAATCACCCCATTTTGTCTGCTGGAATCCAAGTCCACCGAATGAAGCAACGAGAGAAACCTTGTCACTTGCTGCAAACTTGATACCTGGACGTACACCAATTCCCCAAACTGTAATGTCATCGTCAACATCCTGAATAACATTGTTGTCATCGAGGAAGTTGTTCTGAACACCTACTTTGAAACCACCATCAAGGAAGAAGCTTACCTTACCACTCTTAGCGAAAGTCCAACGAGCATAAGGATTAACTGAGAAAGAGTTCATGCTTTCGCCATCCTTCTGGCTTGCATAGCTCTCTTCGAGTGCAAGGGCGATATCCCACTTGTCGCTGAGAGTATAACCGATTTCAGGAGCAATAGAGAACTTAGTTGTCTTAACGTCTACTGTAACACCTGCAATTTTTGCTTCTGCTTTGTTGTAGTTGAAACCGAGGCTACCACCGAGCCATACCTGTGCGTTTGCTGAGAGAGATGAAACTGCTACTACAGCTGCAAGAATAATTTTCTTCATAATCATTTTCCTTTCTGAAATAAAAAATTAAAAAATAATGAATGTTTGTTTCTATACTATCCTACTCTGTTTTTATGAGGTTTTCGGATTCCCCTCATCTGAAAATCGCTGCAAAGGTATAGAGTTTTATAACAAGTCACCAAAGGAATTTTGATAAAAAGAAGCGCAACAGTACTTTTTGAACAATAAATAATATTTTTTCACCAAAAAGTGTTAAAAAAATCACGCATTACTGGTAAATCTCCGTATTTGACTTTAAGAATCCTTTTTAACAAAAAACATATGGTTGATAATCAGACAATTGAATTATAAGGATAATTGTTAATTTGGATTTTAACATTTGCATTTCGAGGAAAAATGTTGTATATTTGCATTAGCAGGGAAAGGATGCGTATTCGGACAGCGGATATGCATCCTTTCTTTTTTTGTCATTTTGACAAAATGTAAGTTCGCCGGAGTTCAAATTCTGGCGAAGTCTTTTTTCAACGGAAGTTAACTTTGCAAAATGTCAAAGTTAAGTTTTGTTGCAACGGAAGTTAAGTGGAGTTTTGAAAAAAGTTAAGTATTGGTAAAAATCGGAGATGGAGGTTTTGACATTTTGCTCAGTGCTTGCGAGTTTTGGCTCGCAAGTTGCAACCAAAGTTAGCAAGAAACAAACAAAACAGCCTACCCCCCGTTTTAAATGAAGAATGAAGAATGAAGAGTGAAGCATTACCATCCGGATGGCTTTATCCTCCCCCTTGGGGGAGTTAGAGAGGGTCTATTAATGTTAAAATCCCCCTTTTTGCTAATTTATAACGATTCTAAATAAGGGAGTGGGTATGATGAGAAGGAGGAAAACAAAAAAGCCCCTGCAGATGCAGAGGCTTTGAAGATATTGGAGAACAATAATATTATCCGATTGCGGATTTGAGGCGAGTGAGGAAGTCGTCGGCTTCGGCTTTTGTAAGACAAAGAGGTGGAAGCAGACGAAGGGTGTTGGTGCCTGCGCAACCGGTGAAGCAATGCAGTTCGCTGACTAAGCGGCTGCGGATGTCCTTATAAGGAACATCGAGTTCGATACCAATCATCAGTCCGCGTCCACGGACTTCAACCACATGAGGGAGGTTAGCCTCCTGAAGTTTCTGAATGAGATAAGACCCTACCTCATTTGCGTTTTCAACAAGGCGTTCACTCTCCATAACGTCAAGCACGGCGAGTGCTGCAGCACATGCCAGATGGCTGCCACCGAAAGTGGTGCCGAGTTGTCCATAGACAGGCGTGAACTTCGGAGAAATGAGTACCGCACCCATAGGGAAACCATTGGCAATTCCCTTTGCAACTGTGATGATGTCGGGACGGACGCCAAGCCACTGATGTGCGAAGAAACGTCCGCTACGTCCATAGCCACACTGAATTTCGTCGCAGATAAGCACTGTGTTGTGTACCTCACAGAGTTTGCTCAGGCTCTGCATAAAATCAGGCGTTGCCATGCGTATGCCGCCAACTCCCTGAATACACTCAATGATGCAGGCGCAGACGTCACCTTTCTCAATTTCCGTGCGCCAAGCGTTGATGTCGTTCAATGGCAAGTAAGTTACATGACCATTGTCGTTGATTGGTGCAATAATCTTCGGATTGTTGGTGACTTCTACCGCAAGCGATGTACGTCCGTGGAATGCTTTCTGGGCAGACAAGACACGAGTTCGTCCGTTGTAGAACGAAGACAGCTTGAGTGCGTTCTCGTTAGCTTCCGCACCGGAGTTAATCAGGAAGAGCTGATAGTCTTCGTAGTCAGATATTTTGCCGAGACGCTCAGCCAGTTGCTGCTGGAGAGGATTCTGCACGGAGTTGGAATAGAAACCTATCTTACTGAGCTGTTCTGTAAGTTTTTCTATGTAGTGTGGGTGGCTATGACCGATGGAGATTACTGCATGACCGCCATAGAGGTCAAGATATTCCTGTCCTTTGTCGTCCCACACGTGGCATCCCTTACCACGTTCAATTGCTATCGGGAATAATGGATATACGTCGAATAATTTCATAATCTTTTAAAACGCGGATGCTTTGAGGTTAAGTCCTGTTGTTTCTTCAAGTCCGAACATGATGTTCATGTTCTGCACTGCCTGACCTACGGCACCTTTGAGGAGATTGTCGATGCAAGAAATCATAAGAAGCTGGTCTTCGTATTTCTCTACATACACTACAGCCTTGTTGGTATTCACCACTTGCTTCATATCAGGACTTTTGGTGACGAAATGAGTGAAGGCTGCGTCGCGGTAATAATCCGCATATATCTGCTGAACTTCCTCTATGGACTTGTCACACTTTGCGTAAGCTGTAACGAAAATGCCTCGTGAGAAACAGCCTCGCTGCGGAATGAAGAGAACACGTCCGTCGTAGCCAGGACAAAGTTCCTGTACCGTCTGGTTTATCTCATGCAGGTGCTGGTGGGTAAAGGTCTTATAGACAGAGCAGTTGTCGTTGCGCCAAGAGAAATGAGTGGTTGCTCCAGGCTTCTGTCCTGCACCTGTGCTGCCTGTGATTCCGTTCACATGAATATCACCACTAATGATTCCCGCTTTCAGCGCAGGCAACATAGCCAGCTGAATACATGTGGCAAAACAACCAGGGTTGGCGAGATGCTTACATTCAGCAATTATATCACGGTGAGTTTCCGGCAAACCATAAATATAGTCGTGGTCGCCCTTGATGCGGAAGTCCTGTGCAAGATCTATGATCTTCACATTCTCAGGTATGCTGTGCTCCTTGAGGAACGCTTCGCTCTTTCCGTGACCGAAGCAGAAGAACAGCACTTCAACCGTGTCGAAAGGCATTTCCGATGTGAAGCGAAGGTCGGTTTCACCGACCAAACCTTCATGCACATCGCTTACGAGGTTGCCTGCATTTGATTCGCTATTAGCAAAAACTATCTCAGCCTGCGAGTGGTTAAGGAGCAATCGGATGAGTTCCCCACCTGTATAACCTGCCGCACCCAAAACCCCCACCTTTATTCCTCCCCGAGGGGAGGATATTTTTAAATTACTCATTTCTATTGATAAAGTTTTTCTTTTATAATATTCAGTACGCCAGAAATGTCTTCAAAGACTTCTTCGTTTTTGAAACGTATGACATGAAAACCTAAATCTTTCAGCCGTTCAGTTCTGAACTCATCTTTTTCTATTTGTTCGTATTCTGAATGATACCCTCCATCTACCTCTATGACAAGCCTCTTCTCGATACAAACGAAGTCTACGATAAAATCACCGATAATATGTTGTCTGTTGAATTTAACGCATAATTGCTTTGCTCGAATATGTTCCCACAGCAGTCTTTCTGCGTCAGTTTGAAAACGTTTATTTGTCTGGGCGAAACCTTTCAGGAGCAAATACCTATCCGGTGATGCTGTGTTGTAGTTTCCGTCATTCTTTCCCATAATGCTTTTTCTTCTCCTCCCCTCGGGGAGGTCGGGAGGGGGTTACCTTCTTTCGTTTGGATGTGCAAGATAATAAGCGCGGAGAGGTGTTGATGTTACCTTGATGAAGCCTTTGGCATCTTCGCTTGACCATGCCTTTGCTGTTTCTCCGTATTCACCCAGTTTGTTCTTGACAAGATCGTTAGGGCTGTCCACACCTACTGTCTGGAAGCTGTAAGGACGGAGTTCAAGTGTTACCTCACCTGTTACGTTGCGCTGACTTGAAGTGAGCATGGCTTCGATATCCGGCATTACTGGCTCGAGATACTGGCTCTCGTGGAGGAACATACCGTACCAGTTGCTTACCTGATCCTTCCAATACTGCTGCCACTTAGAGAGTGTGTACTTCTCAAGGAAACGGTGAGCACCTATGATAAGCATTGGAGCTGCTGCCTCAAATCCTACACGTCCCTTAATACCGATGATGGTATCACCAACGTGGCAGTCACGACCTACAGCATAGGCAGCACCGATTTCCTCAACAGCCTGAATTGCCTTAATCTTATCGTCATAATGCTTGCCGTTGACACTGCACAGTTCACCTTTCTCGAAACCGAGACGAAGGAGTTCCGGTTCCTGTTTGGTTGGATGCTTGAGATATGCAGACTCAGGAAGACCCTGCTTGGAATCGAGGATTTCACCTCCACAGATTGATGTTCCCCAAATACCTACGTTGTAAGAGTATTTGAGTTTTGCGAAGTCTGCATCGAATCCGTTCTTATTGAGATAATCCACTTCCTCCTGACGAGAGAGGTTTCCGTCACGAGTAAGAGTGATGATTTCAACTCCAGGAGCCATAACGAGGAAAGTCATATCAAAACGGATCTGGTCGTTACCAGCACCTGTAGAACCATGTGCGATGGCAGAAGCATTGATTTCCTTTGCATAACGGGCAATGGCGAGTGCCTGGAAGATACGTTCTGAAGACACAGAGATTGGATAGCAGTTGTTACGGAGTACATTTCCGAAAACCATGTACTTAAGAGATTTCTCGTAGTACTCCTGAGTCACGTCAAGTGTGACATATTTTGTAGCACCAAGACGATAGGCATTTTCTTCATTAGTGCGAAGCTGTTCTGCGCTGAATCCGCCTGTGTTGGCACATACTGCGTGAACTTCATAACCTTTCTCCTTGGCGAGATACATTACTGTGTAACTGGTGTCGAGACCGCCGCTAAAAGCAACGACAACTTTTTTCTTTGATTCCATATATTTTTAAGTTCTTAAGTTCTTGAGTTCTATTGATTCTATTTTTCAGTCTTTGTCTTACCTTCCATTCGATTGATTCGGTCAATCACATCCTGTGGGATTTTTGCCGGTAGATGTTCTTCGGGATCGTAAAGCATCGCTGTGCAAATGCAATATTTGCGGCCGGTGCGGTGGAGAACATCAACATTCTGGCAACCCTCACATCCCTTCCAGAAAGCCTCGTCGTCGGTGAGGTCTGCAAATGTAACCGGCTGATAACCGAGCTGAGTATTCATGGTCATGACCGCTGCTCCACTGGTGAGTGAGAAAATTTTTGCATGAGGCCAGCGCGTACGTGCAAGCGAGAATGTCATATCCTTGATTCGCTTAGCGATACCGAGATGGCGGAAGTCAGGATGGACGATAAGTCCTGAAGTTGTGACATATTGTTTGTTTCCCCATGTCTCAATATAACTGAAGCCTGCAAAACGGTCACCACAAAGTGCGATGACAGCTTTTGCTTCCTTCATTTTGGTAGCAAGGTATTCGTGAGTACGCTTCGCAATACCTGTTCCACGGTCCTTAGCGGCATCAGCAATAGTTTTGAGAATTGTATCAACATATTTCTCGTGTGATGCGTCAGCCACGAGAATCTGTATCTCTGGTTTTTCCATTTGGATTATAATGATTTGTTGCTTTTACAATGATAATGATACATTATTATTATCCTATACTGGAATAAGAGCGCTCAGCGCTTCACGGATGGAGTCGCGTGAACAGCCTTCCTCACAAGCAATGAAGATTGTATCATCACCTGCAATAGTTCCGATAATCTGCGGTATATTGGCATTGTCTATATCATAAGCTATGCTGCTTGCATAACCTGGGCGAGTACGGATCACAGCCATGTTTCCGGAGAAATTCAATGATATAAAACCACTGTACATCATCATCTCGTGAGCAGGACGATGGTCCTTGATACGTTTGTACATAGTGTTGTTAGGCAAGACATACACTGGTTTGCCCATACTATTACTTGCCTTGGCAACCTTCAGCTGTTTAAGGTCGCGTGAAAGTGTAGCCTGAGTGAGTTGATAACCCTCTTCTGCCAATTCCTTGAGAAGGTCATCCTGATTTCCGACCTCACGGCTGGAAATAATCATCTTAATTGTGTCTAATCGAGAATATTTGACTCCCATTTCAAAAATATAAAAAGTTAAAAATGCATATTTATTTGAAAAACGGTGCAAAATTACGCATTTTTATGCAAAACAAGAAGAAAATATACAAGAAATTTGTATAAAATATGCAAATATTGTTATAAATATGCAGTTTTTATGTAAAAGCATGCACACTTTACAGAAAAATATGCAGAAATGGGCTATCTTTTGCTTTTGAAGAACTCTTTCATAAGAGTGGCGCATTCGTCGGCAAGCACTCCCTGAGTGACAGTGCAACGAGGATGAAGGGCTTGAGGTGCGAAACGCTGGAAACCTCGTTTTTCGTCAGCGGCACCGAAAACCAGTTTACCCAACTGACTCCAACCTATAGCTCCTGCACACATTACACATGGTTCGACAGTGACGTAGAGCGCACATCGGTCAAGATATTTCCCACCAAGATACTCCGCAGCCGCAGTTATAGCCTGCATTTCCGCATGTGCGGTAACATCGTGAAGGGTTTCCGTGAGGTTATGCCCACGACCAATCACTCGTCCGTTGGAGACTACAACAGCGCCAATAGGAATCTCATCCTTTTCCAAAGCCTTGTGTGCCTCAGCCAATGCCTCTCGCATGAATTTTTCGTCTTCGATCATAATATATATGTTGTTTGACTGCAAAGATACTGGAAAGTTTTCGTTTTCTCAAACAAACTCAGTATCTTTGCAGCTAAATTTAAGAGAAATAGAAACAAGAATAAACAAACGGATACTTCTGGCATCGGTTGACTCAACAAACAACGAAGCCAGACGCAGATTGGACAACAATGACGAGTTGCCCGAAATATCTGTAATTATTGCCGATGAACAAACCTCAGGACGTGGACAGAGAGGTAATTCCTGGGAGGCTGAAGCAGGTAAGAACCTGTTGTTCTCGATAGTCTGTCATCCGGACTTCCTCAAAGCTTCTGAACAGTTTGTGCTGAGCCAAGTTATGGCTCTTGCTGTAGCCCTGACAGTAAACGAGGTTGTTGTTACGGACGAATGTAGAGTAAAGTGGCCTAACGATATATATATAGGTAATAAGAAAGTCAGCGGAACACTCATTGAGTGCGATCTCCGTGGAAGCAACATCGAAACATGCATCATTGGCACTGGCATCAATATCAATCAGGAAGTTTTCCACAGCGATGCGCCAAACCCTGTGTCGATGGCACAGATTGCAGGGAAAGAATTCGACCGTGAGGCAATTCTTTCTCAGATACTTGGCAGGTTCATTACCATCTACGACGTAATTCGTCAAGGCGATGCTGATGCTGTACGCCGATTATATAAGGTGTGGCTTTATCGTAAGTCGGGCTTTTATAAATACGCTGACGCGAATGGTGAGTTTCTCGCAGAAATAGCGGATGTAGAAAAGACCGGTCATCTAGTGCTAAGACTTGAGAACGGCGAATTACGCAGATATGAATTCAAGGATGTAAAAATTGTGATATGAATCCAAAACACATAAGAATAGCAGATTACAACTATGAGTTGCCCGACGAAAGGATTGCGAAATTTCCTCTCGCCGAACGCGACAGCAGCAAACTCCTCGTTTACAATCACGGTGAAGTGTCGGAAGACAAATTCACCAATCTTCCCAAATACCTGCCGAAGGGTGCTCTGATGGTATTCAACAACACCCGTGTAATCCGCGCCCGTCTGCATTTCCAGAAAGAGACAGGCGCACAAATTGAGGTATTCTGTATGGAGCCATTCGCACCGATAGAATACCAGCAGAACTTCGCACAGACAGGCAGCGTGGAGTGGCTCTGCATGATTGGAAATCTGAAACGCTGGAAAAGCGGTATTCTCACTAAAGAACTGAATATTAAAGGCGAGACTGTAATCCTTACAGCAGAGCGTCTTCCATACGAATCACCCAATGCTACAGGAACCAACCACCTAGTTCGTTTCTCATGGAATGATGACAAGGTGGCCTTCTCCGAAGTTCTTGAAGCTGTCGGTGAACTCCCTATTCCACCCTATCTGAACCGCGAGACTCAGGAAAGCGACCTAAAAACATACCAGACTGTCTATTCTAAGGTAAAAGGCAGTGTGGCTGCACCAACAGCAGGCCTGCACTTCACCGAACGTGTATTGAAAGCATTGGACGATGCCGGAATAGACTGTGAAGAACTGACTCTGCATGTAGGAGCAGGTACGTTCAAACCAGTAAAAAGCGAGGAAATTGCCGACCATGAGATGCATTCGGAATACATCGTCGTCAAACGTCAGACAATAGAAAAACTGTTGGCGCATGGAGGAGAGGCTATCGCTGTAGGTACAACTTCAGTACGTACACTGGAGAGCCTTTATTATATAGGTGTAAAACTGCTCCAAAATCCACACTTAAGCGAAAACGAACTTGCTGTGGATCAATGGATGCCCTACGAAACAAACCCTACAGCTACACCAGTAGAAGCCATGCAAGCCATCCTCGATTATCTTGACAGCAACCATCTGCCGGCATTACACACATCTACACAGATTATTATTGCACCAGGGTACGAATATAAGATTGTAAAGCGGATGGTGACTAATTTCCATCAGCCGCAAAGCACACTGCTGCTGTTGGTTTCCGCTTTCGTGCATGGCGACTGGCACAAGATCTATGACTTCGCCCTTGCTCACGACTTCCGCTTCCTCAGTTATGGCGACTCATCACTGCTAATGCCGTAAAGAGTAAAGTGTGAAGAGTGAATTATTGGAGCAGCGAAGGCAGAACTGAACTTGTTCAAGCTATGCTGAGTCGTGACAATTTATCGTTGCGATACCGCTAAAATAGGCACTCAAAAGAGCACGCTTGCGAACGCAAGAATCACAGAACGAAGTGATGTAACTGTAGAGTGATAGTACCGATATACCGAAATAACAGGATAACGTAATAACGATATAACGATATAACAAAATAACAACCGAATATAATGAAAACGATTCTATTCTGCCTGCTGGCAATGACCAGTTTCCTTGGAGTTCAAGCTCAAAACAACTCATGGACTGCTGACAACGGCAACGGGACATTCACAAACCCACTGTTCTATGATGAGTTTTCCGACCCAGACATTCTTCGTGTGGGAGACGACTACTATCTTGCAGGAACTACCATGCATGCCGTACCAGGACTGGTGATTCTTCATTCCAAAGACCTCGTGAACTGGGAGAATATCAGCTACTGCTTCGACCGTTTTGATTTCGACGATGATGCGTTCTCGCTGAAGAACCACAAGGAAATCTACGGGCAAGGAATCTGGGCACCATGTATCCGTTACGCCAACGGACAGTTCTATGTATTCTCCAACATCAACGGCAAGGGACTTCAGTGCTACACAGCCAAAGACATCAGGGGACCATGGGAGCACCACAACATGAAGGGCGACATCTATGACCTCGGAGTTCTCTTCGACGATGACGGAAAAATCTATGCCATTCACAAATACGGCGAAGTGCATTGCACAGAGCTGAAGCCCGACATGAGCGGACCGGTGGAAGGTACTGACCGCGTCATAATTCCTGAAGGCAACGGTGTGGGTGAAGGGCATCACATGTACAAAATCAATGGGATGTACTATCTCATCTCTACAGACTATAAACCAAACGGACGCACTCTCTGTTCCCGTTCAAAGAGCATTTGGGGACCTTACGAGACACGTGTCATCACCGCAGACGAAACCTACGGCTACCATGCAGCACCGCTGACTCAGTTCAAAGGAAGGATTCTGCCAGACGGTTCGGACTTCAAGATTGGTCCGCTGGATAAGGATGCAACTGCTTGCACTAACGCACATCAGGGCGGTATTGTTCAGTATAAAGACGGCTCGTGGTGGGCATTGCTCATGCAGGACTTCCACTCCATCGGTCGCACCGTTTGTCTTATGCCCATCACATGGGTGGACGGATGGCCAATGATTGGATTGCAAGGCAACTTAGGTCGTGCACCACGCACTTGGTTTAAGCCAGGCACAAAGTTGGGCACCTATGGCGTTGATGAAAAGCCACAGCCATTGCGCGCTCCTTACCAGCGCAGCGACAACTTCGACGGTAAGAAACTCAGACGCATCTGGCAGTGGAATCACAATCCAGAAGAGAAAATGTGGAGTCTGCGTGGTGGCAAGCTTCGTCTTAACTCCATGCCTGCCGAACAGTTAATGTGGGCAAGAAACAGTCTTACCCAAAGAGTAATTGGTCCAAAGTCCATCACAACAGTGGAGCTAAGCGTAAAAGGGCTGAAAGACGGTGATGTGGCAGGGTTAGGCAATATCAACATCCCTTGTTCATGGGTTGGTGTTGTCAAAAATGGTAACAATATCACCCTACGCTGCTTTGAGCAACTAACCAACGACACTATCATTGTGCCCGTCGGGTTAACCAACGGAAAAATCTGGTTGCGTAGCATCGGTGAGTATGATGACAATCAGGCTCAGTATGCTTACAGCACTGATGGCAAGGAGTTCGAAACCATCGGCCGTATGATGCCGCTGAGCTATCAGCTGACAACCTTCCAAGGTTCACGTCACGCCCTCTTCGCGTTCAACGTAAAAGGAAAGAACGGAGGCTATGCAGAATTTGACAACTTCACTGTTGATGAGCCGATGGCAGATCGCAGCGGCAACATCCCATTCGGCAAGACATTCCGCATAATCAACAAAGCAAATGGACGTCCAGCTAATTGTGATCCTCATGGTGTTCTCTACGACACTCGCAGCGATGACATGAGTCCACGCACACAGTTCCAGCTCATTGACCGCGGACAAGGAACTGTGTCAATCAAGTGTCTCGACGGACGTTACATAAAGGTTTACGGAGACGGTCTTCCTGGAGATGTACGATTCACAAATAAAGAGGAAGACGCTGAGATATTCCTGTGGCAGGACTACCTCGACCACGACTTCATGCTTTTCTCATTGAAGAACCACCGCTATCTCGGTAAGAGTCCTACAACAGGCAGCCCATACTCTATGGACTTTGCAGGTTCGGATCCAAACCGCAAAAATGGCTCTGTTCTGCGTTGGGAAGAAATGAAGTAGGAATTACATAAAACCGAGGTCAAGTTTTGCTTCTTCGCTCATCATGTCTTTTGTCCATTCCGGTTCAAAGACAAGATTTACGGTTGCTGTATTCACACCTGCAATCGTATCAAGTTTCTGCTGAATATCTTCCATGATGAAGTCAGCAGCAGGGCAATTGGGAGCAGTGAGTGTCATATCCACAGCAAGGTCATACTTGCTGTTCTCATCTTTTGCCTCTGGATTCTCTGTGACCTCTATCCTATAAATCAATCCAAGGTCATAGATATTAACTGGTATTTCAGGGTCGAACACTGTCTTGAGCATTTCAACCGTCTTTGCTTCTATTTCGTATTGAGATAATGCCATTTTGTAATACTGATTTACATATTTAGTTTTTAATTTCAGTTTCAAGTTCCACTCCGTATAATTGCTGAAGCAAAGGAGCTAACAGACAACCATTGGGAATTGCATTGACATTAATAATAATTTCATCTTGATTCATTATTTTTTGCAATCCGGTACGTTTTATATTCTTATCGCGTATTGATATTTTTTCGTCTTGTGCTTTGTCAAGCCACTCAATAATTAAATTTTCGCGTTGAATAAACTGTTTTTGGTCATAAACAATTCCATCATTTGATAATTTTATAGAATGGGAGCCTATAGGGAATAATATTTGTGATGTATTCTGTAATTCCTGCCAAAGAGCAGGCAAGCATCTTTTCCGCCATTGCCGCTCGATAGCTTTAACTACAAACCAAACGCAAGAAAACATTTCTCCCTTATCGCCTTCGTTCTCATAGTTCCCTTTATAATCCAAAAGGATATTTCCTTTTTGATCTTTAATGGTAAGTTTTCTACTAGAGGATACATATTCTTTATGGAATGAGTATCTACTATTACCATTATTACCTTTATATTTCCTTTCTTTGTAACTAATAATAGAAGCCACATCTTCAAAATGAATGATGTCGTAAGAAATCCGTTTTCTAGATTTTTTCTTTACTTTTTCTCGAACAACACCCTGCTCAAAAATATAAAAACGTTCGTAGAATCGATGACTATTAGTATTTGTTACTGTTTTGAATAATAGCAACAACAAGCATCCTGCAAATATGATGCTTAAATGGTAAGAGATAAAAAAACAAAAAACTGTTACTGCCAAAATAGATGACAACAAAATTATTCTCATGATCAGTTCATAAGAATTGCGATCTTTCTGGTCATCGTATGCTTCAACGAAATTACCTAGTCCCAATTGAGAAAAATCAGATGGGATATCTTTAAATTCATACTTATAACGGTTGGAGTCAAATACCATATTATTGAATTGTTAGGGATTAGCTGATGAATGATTAACAATACTGATGGCGAGTAATCACTCCCCTCCGTTCTTGCAAGCAAGCGTCAGCAAGCCGAACGATAAGGGATGGGTAAGGGGTGTCTTCTATATTTTCTCGTCTTCCGCAAAACTGTAATAGTCGGAATCGCCAATGATTACGTGGTCGACAAAGTGAAGGCGCAATAAATCACAGGCCTGGCGAGTACGCTGAGTGAGGTCTTTATCCATGCGGCTCGGGCGACAGTTGCCAGAGGGGTGATTGTGTACGAGTACCAGCGCTGTGGCTTCAGCCGACAATGCATGTTTCATTATGAGCCGCACGTCAACCGCAGTCTCGGTCAATCCGCCCTGACTGATTTTTACACGTTTTATCAGTTTGAAATTATTATTCAGTAACAAGGCATAGCACTCCTCATGGTTAAGGTCGCGCATCAGAGGTTGCATATATTTGAATATATCTGCCGAATTTGAAAGGCTTGTAAGGTCGCGAATGGCATCTTCAGCTGCACGACGACGCCCAAGTTCCATCGTTGCCTTCAAGGTAATAGCCTTAGCCTGACCAATTCCCTTGTATTTCATAAGGTCTTCAATGGTAAGTCTGCTGAGTAGTAGTAGTTTGTCCTCACAGTCATGCAACACTGTCTGCATAAGTTCGACGGCTGACTGATTGGTATTGCCGCTACCTATGATGATTGCCAGAAGCTCTGCCGTACTCAGTGCCTTCTCACCATGAGCATACAATCGTTCGCGGGGACGATCCTCTGGCGACAAATCCTTAATCGATAATGATTCCCTCATATCTTGAACCTTTGAACTCTTATTATTATCGTTATCATTTTAATTCCCCTCTTTCGGAGTGGCAGGAGGAGGCTTTTATTCATAAAAGTTCTTTTCGTACGCACTAAACTCGCCTTTTCCTCTCACGCATCGCTGCCACCAGCTCCAAAGGAATCCGGTGCCATAGCCGAAGAGTTGTACAAATGCAGCTTCTACGCTCAGCATCCCTATCACCAGAGAACGGTTGTGTATAGATGCATCTATGAATACAAATACTATATATAATATTATAGGTAGTAACGGATATACCCACAAGAGCGACGTAGGTGCAGTTGCAAAGGTAGAGAGCCGAAGTACAAGTGCTGCACAGATAAGTGCGATGACTCCTACGGTGAACACCATTGGCAGGAGATGTACTAGTTTCAGTGTGCCAGGGTGACGCTTCGAGAGATTGATGCGGGCAATACCGGAATTGAATACCTGGCGGAAAAACTTATCGAAATCTGTTCTGCGTTTGTGCCATACCCATGCAGTAGGGAACAGACGTGTGGTGTGACCAGACTCAACTATGCGGTAGCTGAAATCGATGTCTTCTCCGAACCTCATCTTAGCGAAGCCTCCTAATTTCTGATACACATCACGACGAACACCCATGTTGAACGAACGCGGATAGAATTTGTCGAGTTTCTGCTTTCCGCCTCTGATACCTCCTGTAGTGAAGAACGATGTCATGCTATAGCTGATGGCCTTCTGTACGGGAGTGAATGAATCATGAGCACGGTCAGGTCCTCCAAATGCGTCACAAGGGTTAAGCGTAAGCTCCTGCTCCACGTTCTCTATATAGTTCTCCGGCAACACGCAGTCGCTATCGAGGATAAGCACATACTCACCACAACTTCGCTCCACACCGTAGTTGCGCGCAGGTCCAGGTCCTCCGTTCTTCTTAACAAAATAATGCACATCAAGCCTGTCGGCATAGCCATCAACTACGTCCTTGCATGTTCGTTCCGAACCATCTTCAACTACAATCACCTCAAAGTCTTTGCAAGTTTGCTTTGCAAGACTGGCAAGCAGTTCGTCAGCCTCTTCGGGACGATTATATACTGGTATAATGACGGAGTATTTCACTTTACAACATTATTACTTGTTAACAATGTGCAAAGATACAAAAAAATGAAGAATGAAGAATGAAGAATGAAGAATCTTTCCGAACAACTTCATGAACCTGTATTTTGGAAGAAACAAAAACATTAAAGCCCCCTCTTTTCCACCTTCCGCTGCGCTTCACCAACTGCTTGAGCGACTATCCGCACAGTTACCTCCCCAGGTGAAGGATTAAGCCATCCGGATGGTTAATGTCCTCCCCGTTCTTCGGAGCGTTGCCCGAAGCGCTAAGCGATGAGGGGGAGTTAGGGGGGGTCTACTATTCAAAATACAAACTGAGGATAATCATCTTTGAGGTGCCCTTATCTATGGAATGGGTGTAGATAAGCTGCTGAGGATTAGTCAAGTCGTGACGTGTCTTATCAATCACATTACTCAGTCCGTAGGCAAATTTGATTTCAGGGATAAACTTAAAGAAAGGCAGGTAGAAGTCACAACCGAATCCTACTTCCAAATAACAGTCGAAGTTCTTTAGCAACAGATTTTTGCCTTTCTTCACAGTAAGGTCATACATAGGATTTACACCTGCAACCATATATGGCCGATAGTTGTTGAAACGCTCTGCACTGAACTTCAAGTCTATAGGCACGCTGATATAAGTTGATTTTATAGTCTGGTACACACGCTCGTTGTTTAGGTTATTGCGGAAAGTGACATTCTTTGTTCCAAAGTGCATAGTTGGAACAGCCCTTAATGCCAGATTGTTGGTAAGACGCAATTCTCCGAGCACACCAACGCTGAATCCAGGTTCATAGTTAGGGGTCTCAGCATACCATTCATTTCCTTCCTCATCACGAAGTCCATTGTTCTGGAACTCCAAATCCTGCAAGTGCACACCAGCAAGAAATCCATAGTGGAGACGTCGCTGATCAATGTATGGACGGTACTGAACCTTACGTTTCTGAGCCATAGACACGTCAGGGACAAAGACAGACTGCAATGCAACTAACATACAAACACACAAAAAACGATGCCAGACAGTCAGTCCGGCACGATTGAATATCACCGTGTTTATAAATAAAGTCTTAGTTGACATTAACCATTTCCTTTTGTAAATAAAACGTAACCAGTGCTTTTTTATTGCTTTCCATACAAAAAACCAACCTTCTTTGCATTTTTTTAAGAAAATATGTTTGCGATTAAATGAAATGTTGTAACTTTGCCCTTGCAATACCTATTTTTAGGTATAAGAAAGCAAATAATATTATTCACGTATAAAAACAAAAAAGACTATGGCTTACGTAATTAGTGACGATTGTGTTATGTGTGGCACATGCGAAGGCGAATGCCCTGCAGGAGCAATCTCTGCTGGTGACAGCAAGTATATCATCGACGCTGACACTTGTGTTGACTGCGGTACTTGTGCTGATGCATGCCCTTCAGGTGCTATCGCTCCAGGTGCATAATTGCAACACAACAACTAACGAACAAGGTTGACTGTGAAGAAATTCATAGCCAACCTTTTTTATTTTTTTTATAAAAAAAATCTTTGGTAACAATTATTTTTTTATAACTTTGCCACCAAATACGAAATAACAAGCACATATTAAAAACTTAAGACAATGAAAGAACAATATCAAAAACCTTCAATTTCTGTCGTACAGATACAACCTACTACACTTCTCCAACAAAGTGTAAATAGTGTTAGTTCTAATACTACAGGTATAACCTATGGAGGTTCAAGCAACTCTTGGGCCAGAGCTGGTAAGCGTAACGACTTTGAAGGAGAAGAAGACTTTTAGTTTTGAATTAATCCAATTATTATAAAACAAAAAAAGAGGGTGTGTGCCCTCTTTTTTGTTTTATTCTTTCTCACCCCTCTCTCCCCAACACTGCTGCATACGTTCAGCAAGTTTGGCTTCCTGCGGTGTATGTGGCTGCGGATTCCAGAAATGCTGACCATTTGCTTCGTCGGGCAGGAACTGCTGACGTACAAAATGATCAGGATAGTCATGCGAGTACTTATAGCCGTCACTGTAACCCAGTTCCTTCATCAGTGACGTAGGTGCATTACGCAAATGAAGAGGGACAGGAAGATTACCAGTCTGCCGCACATAATCAAGGGCAGAGTCAATGCCAAGGTAGGCACTGTTACTCTTAGGACTGGCAGCAAGATATACCGTTGCCTCAGCAAGAGGAATACGTCCTTCCGGCATACCAATTTTAGAGACTGCATCGAAGCAGGCATTGGCAAGAAGCAAGGCATTTGGATTGGCAAGACCAACATCCTCGCTTGCACTGATAACCAATCTGCGGGCAATGAATACCGGATCTTCGCCAGCCTCAATCATTCGAGCAAGATAGTAGAGCGCTGCATCGGGACTACTTCCGCGTATACTCTTGATGAAAGCGGAAATGACATCATAGTGCATCTCACCATCTTTATCGTAAGCCAGGGGATTCTGCTGAATTGTATTCAGTACCAGTTCGTCTGTAACAACTATATCTCCTTGCACAGATTGTGTAACCATTTCAAGCACGTTGAGCAATTTTCGTGCATCCCCACCGCTCTGACGAAGCATTGCTCCTGTCTCACGCAGTTCAATCTTCCGTTCCTTCAGAACTGCATCCTGAGTCAAAGCACGGTTGAGCAATGCCAGAAGGTCATCCTTCTCAAGACTTTTCAGAACATAAACCTGGCAACGGCTCAGTAGAGGGCGGATTACCTCAAAAGAAGGGTTCTCGGTTGTTGCGCCAATGAGGGTGACAATCCCCTGCTCTACCGCACCGAGCAGTGAATCCTGCTGTGATTTGGAGAAACGGTGTATTTCGTCGATGAATAGTATTGGATTACCCTTGGATGCAAACAGTCCGGCATGGCTACGAGCCTTGTCAATCACTTCTCGCACATCCTTCACCCCACTCGTCACAGCACTGAGTGTATAGAACGGCACTTCCAGCGTATGGGCTATGATGTTTGCCAGTGTTGTTTTTCCAACTCCTGGAGGTCCCCAGAGGATAAACGAACTGACGCGACGCGTCTCGATCATGCGTCGCAGTACACAACCTTCGCCAACCAGGTGTTGCTGACCTATATATTCATCTAATGTATGCGGACGCATCCGCTCTGCTAATGGCTGCATTGAATGTTTAATGTTTATCGTTTAACGGTTAATGATTAACGGTTAACGATAGTATCGGAGAATTACTATATTATTATTAAAAGCCTTGACCGTTCCAAGAGAAGGTGAAGGTACGGCGTGGAGCAGTAGGTGCTTCGTTGTTCATCATTTCCACTTTAATGTCCTTGCCTGTCTGAGGAAAGAAGAATACAGGCCAGCTATCTTCTCCGTATTCTACATCTATACCAAAGTCGCATGGACTTTTCCACACCATTGTTCGTGTCTGATTGTTGTAAAGTAGGAATGAAACGCCGGTTACTTCCGTACAGATGTATGAATTACCGTACTTGCTGTTAAGATTGACTGCAAACAACTTGTGCTTACCGTCCTTGCAGTTCCAGTAACAAGCTTCAACTGTGGAGACATGAGGTGTAGGGTCTTCCTCATCTTCTGCTCCCCAATCCACTGTATGGCTTAGGTATCCGTTCTTTTTGTCAACAGTCAACACACCCCTTGCCACTTTCTGTCCTTTATTGTATTGTTCCATAGCCTCACGAATAGCCTGGAAACCTTCGCATACTCCTTCAATGTTGAGAAATGCGTTCACAAAGTCTACGATATTAGGCTGTGCTCCAGAGAACTTCACAGGATAGTTGATTTCCTCCATGTAGTCATCACCTTCTTCTTTGTTCTGTGCAAATAGATTTGTGTTAATGCAGAACATCACTGCCATAATTGGCAAAAACAAGAATCTTTTCATAATTATTTCAAAAGTTTTCTAAGTGGATGTTTCATTTTCTTCAGACCTTTTGCCACACTTGCAGCATTGAGTTTTGCTCCAGCAAGTGAAGTATGGGTATGGTCGTGGTTGAACATTGCTGCTGCTTTTTCCTTGCCCATCTTGTCAAGAGCATCGGCAGTGATATTGTGAAGGTCAAGGAAGTCACAACCGGTTTCCTCTGCTACCTGGCGATACCATTTTCCGTAAGTGTCATTACGACGTTCCACCTTTCCGTTAGGCCATTCATTGCGAGGGGTAAGTGAAACCAGGATTGGTGTTCCGCCTTTCTCACGGACATCCTGAATGAATTTCTTCAGATACCAGCCAAAAGAATAAATAACCTGATACTGATTATTAGACTCCATCTTATACACATGACAGGTGTCCTGTGCTGAAGCAATCACACCACGTTCCTTTTGTTTGTCGATAGGACCTATGTCGTTGTGGCCAAACTGAATCAGCACATAATCGCCTGGTTCAATGGAATGGTAAACGGCATCCCAGCGGTTTTCCTGCAGATAGGTGCGAGTGCTTCGTCCTGCTTTTGCTGCATTGATAACATCACACTTGGTGATGTCGAACACCGTGTAAGCCTGACTACCCCATCCCCACATACCATCTTCGTCATCATCATTGTTCTTGACGGTAGAGTCTCCTGTGAGGAAAACTGCAGGGCGACGTTTCTTCTTCCAAGGCTTAGCCTGATGCAGACAGGTTGTTACCAACAGACTGTCAGGCATACCTTCTGGTTTCAGGCTTTTGGGATGAAGCATATCCTGCAGCAGATATGATTTAAGCGTTGCCATAGAGGGATGAGAGCATTGTTCCAATCCTTCTGCAAACGAAGCAGCGTTCATCTTCGCTCCGAACTCTGAAGAATGAATCTTGTCTCCGAAGAAATGGTAATCGGCTTTCCAACGTCCGTATTTCTCAAGTTTCGTTGCAGATATATCATTGAGGTCAATGCATGGCAATGACAGTTCCTCGGCAAGCGACTTAATCCAGGGAGTGAAGGTAGTGAGTTTGCGGTCAATCTTAGTTGTATCATCCTCCATGTACGCATTGCGGGGAGTGAGGGTAAGCAAGATTGGTTGTGCTCCACGGCTACGGATTTCGTTCACGAAACGACGGATATATCCTCCGAATGTGTAAACTGTCTCCTGCACTCCTGTTTCCTTGATTGTCACCACCACTGAATCGTCGGACAAGGGGGAATTGCCGTCAAGTCCCTTGTAGCTGGCACGTGCTCGTCCCTCTGCCAAAGGTCCGTTGTCGTTATGACCAAGTTCCAGCACTACATAGTCGCCGCTCTTCACGCCTTTCAGCACATCTGCCCAGAGATGGCGGTAGAATGTGCGTGGGGATGTTCCGCCAAGAGCATGGTTCTCTACCGTAACTTTATTCTCGTCAAAGAAGTTGTGGGCAAAATATCCCCAGCCCCACTGTCCGTTGTTACCATTGCCAAGAGTACCGTTGCGCATGGTGCTGTTGCCTACGAGGAAAAGCACAGGGTTGTCACCTTTCCTGCTGCTACCGCTCACAGGACGCACCTGATTAGCTTTGGCAAGAGAGTCAAGCGTAACATCGCGCACGCCGTTCACATCTTCATTTCCCTGAAGATTATCCTGAGCAAAGATGCTTGCAACGGGAGAAATTAAAACAAATAATATAAAAAAGTACCTTTTCATAATAGTTACTTGATTTTCGGTTTAAGTTCATCAGGTGAGTCATTGGTAAACATATCAACTGCAGGTGCAGTGTCAGTATACAGTTTCCGGATCTGCTCCACTGTGAGCTGAAGAGATGGACGGAAGTCATCACTCTGCATATATTTCAGTATGGCATAACGCATTTGACGTGCCACGAGTCTCTTGTCGAGGTCATTGGTAATGTCCATAGTCGTGAGCAGCAGACGTCCTTTCAGCACCTGTGCTTCGAGCATCATTCCCAACTTACGGCTCACATGCCAAGTATCGATAGGTTGGATAGGCGACTGATAATCTGCTGGCATCTGACTGAGGTTAATGACCTGGGCACGGTTGAGGAGTTCCCACCAGTTGAGGTTTGACCAGTCATCGGTCGGAAAATCCTTGAACAGAGGATGGGATTTATCAATTGATGCACCTGTGGTGTGGGGCGGACGCATCTTAAACCAGCTTGTATTCCAGAACACTGGCAGATAATGTTGCTTTACGTCATTTCCGAATGTAATGCGACCTGCGGCTGTAAGTAACACCGTTCCACCCTTCTTGAGAACCTTCAAAGCATTATCATCAAGCGAATCGGCTATATAGACTTGCATTTTAGAACTCTTCTGTGCTTTAGCCTCAGGCAATTCTGGATAAACCCAGAAGTCATAGTGGTTGCCCACCACATTTTCCACATTGAAAGCAAGTGTGCACTTGACAGGTTTGTCAATCCCATTCAATGCATATCGGATGGTGCCCAGTTCTATATTCTTACCCTGCGGAAAAGCCTTGGTTGACAAAGTATCTGCCACAAGTGTGTCACCCTGGCTTGTGGTTATCATATAGCATGTCGTTGACGGCATAAACCGTGCGTTGTATGCGTTATAAGCCTCAACGGGAATGACGAGAGTGTCGGACGGAGTATAGACAAAACGTGGGAAACGAGCCATCACAACTACAGGTGAGCAGAACTCCCGCCACTCGTCTGCATCCACATAACCTTTCTCACGCCAGAACACATTGAGAGCACCGACAAGAGCAGTGCCCTGTCCGCTGTAGTCATTGAGTCCGAGCAGTTGGAATCCGGCATAGTCACGAGTTCGCAGGTTTCGTTCAATTTCGTATTTATAGCACAATGTCTGCAGACGTCCGCTTGCCATCAGGAATTTCTCTGCCTGACCTTCCATGCCTCCGTCACTCAACATATCACGGAATATCTCGAAATTGGCAGCCTTGTACACTCCACTATACTGAGGTATTTCCTTGAAGTCAGGGAAAGCACACCACTGTCCCTGCTCATGTGCGATAATCGGGGATGTGTTTGGAAGTGAATCCTTATAATTGCGAGGGAACTCTATCTGCGCATAGTAATCGTCTGCAGACTGTGGTGGATTCCTGTCCCAATCCAATCCTCGTGCACCACCCTTCACATGATACTCGCTGCCGTTGTCCCAAGCCCATCCGCCTCCGACACTGGCTCCGCAATACACTTTAGTTGGGTCATATTTCTTCATCTCTTTCACCCAGTCGTTGCAGTATGCAACCCAGTCGCCGGCAGGTTCGTTGCCTGCTGCCATAATCACAAACGAAGGATGGTTTCCGTAGGCATCGATGATGCGTTTGGATTCGTCCAGAAGATACTGGTCTATCTTCATTCCGCGACGCAACTTCACTCCGTGGTTTGGCCACGACGGACCTTCAACCTGAAGATACATACCACAGATGTCGGCTGCTGAAAAAGCGGCTTCTGGTGGGCAATAGGAATGGAAACGCACATGGTTCAAGCCATATTGCTTGCATTTGCGGAATATGCGCAGCCACTCATCCTCTTCTGTTGGAGGGAAGCCTGTATTCGGGAAATTGCAATTCTCCACTGTGCCTCTCAACCATATAGGATGGTCGTTGAGATAGAACTGACGTCCTCTGACATCTATGTTGCGCATACCAAACTGAGTTTCGTACACATCATCACCTGCTCGTACCGTAAGTTGATACACCACTGGATGGAACTCATCCCAGGCAAGCATAGAATCACCGAAATTGAGAGTCATTTCCATGTGTGCGCTCAATGCTTCCTTGCAATCCATGACCATTCTGTGGTGAGAGCCGTTGAGAGGAACGGCTTCTGCCACAACGTAATAGTCGTAGCGTGGGAAGAAACGGATTCCGTCGTAATGGTTCTCAAGTTCCACATACACCTTTGCCTGGCGTTTCTTCACGTCAGGCACCACACGCACACTCTTAACATTAAGTTTCTTTGGACGTGCCTGCAACTCTATGCGTCCGGCTATTCCGTTCCAGTTGCCTTGCGTCTGGTCTGTTACGCTATGTGAGTCCTGTCCCACACACACATTCTCTATGCCGTTGTACACACGGATGGCAATTTCGTTCTTCTCACCTACACGGATCTGCTTGGTCACATCATAGACATGAGGTGTGGACAACGACATCTGATGCCCTATCTCCTCACCGTTCACAAAAACGGTGGTCTCTATATGAGGGCGTTCGAGGAAGAGCATCAGTCTCTGTCCCTTGAGCGACTGCGGAGCATAGAATGTACGTTTGTACCATGCATTGCCCACATAGTGAGTCTTTGGTGTGAGGAAGAAAGGAAATTTCAGATTGTCCGCCTTACGGTAACGCTCCATATAAGGGTTGAAATAGAAGCTGGAATCATAGAGCGAACCTGTCCACTGGGTATAGAGACTGACATCATCACCTTTCTCGTCTGTCATCATAGACCCTGGAAGCATGATATGGTCGTTATATACTGAGTCATTGCCAACAGCAAATTCCCATATACCCGACAGTTCAACAATAGTCTGTGAATGAACGGACATACAGAGGCTGCCTACCGCTGCTATAATGAAAGACTTTATGTTTATGAAATGTTTCATTTAGTTCATATGAATGGTGAAGTAAAGACAAATGAAAATTATTATTTATAAATTATAAGTTAATGGGCACCATCCAGATGAGGGTTTTGGACGCAAAATTTCCACAAGAATCGTTCACAAAATCGATTTTGTGATTTATTTTGCGATGATTTTGTATCCAAAACATAAGAACTCAATCATCGACGACACCTTAAAATATGCTTATGTCAACGACCTTTTCCCCGGGTGTTGTGTCTGCCTCACGAGGGAAGTACACCGGCATGTCTTTCTGCATGGGAAGAATGCGCAGTTCGAGGTCGTTGCACCCGTCGGGCAGTCGCCACAGTCCGTAGAGCATGGGGCGTCCGTTGTAGAAATTGTCTTCTATCAGACGGCCATTGGCATAGAGACGGGCACAGTCACCCTGGTAGTTGATACATATAATATTATTACCATCTGTCTTGGAGTTGGCAGGAATGGTGATTCTGTATATTGCAGCTGTCTCGAAATCTTCATCTACTGGTTCCTCTGCCACATGATTAACTCCGATGCTTATTTTGCGAGGTGCGCCAGCGGTTTTGATTTTCGTACAGCCTACTTCGTACTTCACACCAGTTGTTGCTTCGGTTTGAGGCAGGAAGAGATGCGAAGCCTCGTCTTCAGAGAGCAGATAGATGTTCTTGTACACAGCTTTCTTTGTACCCTGTGGCTTGACATTCTTCATCACCCGTCCGTTAACCTTCAGTTCGGCAGGCACACCGTCAATCTTTGCCATATAGATTTTGCCGTCACGGTTGGCAATGAGTTGTGCTGTGGCATAGTCAATGGTGATATCGCCCAATTTTATATTCACAGGTAACACAGCCATGCATCCAGCAGGAACTGTCATCGCTTTCTGAGGAAATTGTGTTCCCACAACATCAAACCTCACATTGTCCTTCGCCTTGAGATTCTCGAATCGTGCATAGTTGTTCACAAACACAAATGCCGCACTGCCCTTCTCTTCATTCAAGCTGCGATAGCTCCAGCGCAAGTATGAGTCATCTCCCTGCTTCTGAGGTTTATCTGCCGTAGGAAAATGTGCATCCATCGGAGCGAGCATTTCTCCGAAGTCGTGCATAAAGAGGTGGAGTTTGCGCAGTGTGTAGTAATGCGGATTTGTCTGTCCGAACTCTCCGATAGGTGCCTGGAAATCGTAGGTTTTCACAGGCAGGTCGTTGTAGTTGGTAGCCTTTGTGTCCTGTATCTCGTTCAGGTAGGTGAGCTTGCCTTCGGGATTGGTACCGCCGTGATACATATAATAGCCCAGGAGGTTGCTTCCGCTACCGAGTTTCACGAGTGCCATGGAATAGGCATCTTCCGGATAGAGATACACACGGCGATGATAGCTGGTCATCATTCCGCCACCCAGTTCACAGGTGAAATAGGGATAATTTTCGTCACCCTTCTGCGGTTTGTTCTCTGTACTGTAGTTAAGTTGTTCGCTTGCAATTGCTGTGGAGACACGAAACTGTTTGAAGTGGAAAGCCTGCCAATAATTTCCTGAGCCTTCCTTGATGCTTCTGTCCCAGAATCCGTCGGCATAGTCGCCATAGAGAGGCAGCATCTCTCCGAATGGCACTGGTTTTGAGAGTTCAGGCCATCCTGTGCGGGTATAGAAAGGCAGGTCGAAGCCTATGTTCAAGGCAATCTTCTTCAGCGCCATGAGATAATCACCACTTCCTCTGTATTCGTTGTCGAACTGGCAAGCCAGCAGCGGACCGCCGTCTTTCCATTGCAGACCTTGAACCTGTGTGAATATCTGTCTGTACAGACGTTCTGCATAAGCCATGAACCGTGCATCTTGGCTACGGGTTTTGCATCCAGAGTCTATCACCCAGTCGGGGATGCCTCCGCAGCGCACTTCACCATGGCAGAAAGGACCTACACGCAACACAACAGGCATACCTTCTTCCTTGCATATCTCGATAAACCGGCGCAGGTTTCGCTGTCCGCTCCAGTCATACACACCTTCCTGTTCTTCAATATGATTCCAGAACACGTATGTGGCAATGACGGTCACTCCGCCTTCTTTCATCTTCCTGACTTCTGCAGCCCATTCATCTTCAGGAACACGAGAATAGTGGATTTCACCCATCACAGGCACCACCCTCTTTCCGTCGAACATCAGACTGTGTTCATCCCAAGTAACTTTTGAGCCGAACTTCTGCGCTTGAGACTGCAAAGCGAACAAAAATAATATGATTGATAGAAATAGTTTCATGGGAGTAATTTATAATTCATAATTCGAAAAAGTCTTCACTTAAGGAAGGCTTTTCTTCAGCTGTTCTGTAGCCCTTGTAATCATATCCATAGTTCCGGAGCCGTCGCTCACGTACTTCACCACCATCTCCGCATATTCAACGGCTTCACGCACAGCCTTAGAAGGATTCTTTACAGCCTTCGCCTTGTCGAGCAGAGGCAGGAGGTCATCCATATCCTCCAGTTCGGGCAGGTTGCCCGGGCGCATGGTGTTGATGGCAGCATTCAGGGCTGCAGCCTGACGGTCTATGTCGTCCTGAGTACGTTCAAAGTTGTCGAACACACGCTGCGCCTTGTCGTATTCAGCCATCATCCGAGCAAATCCATGCTTTGCCCAAGGAGCATATTCAGGCACCTTCACCGCCATGCCGTTCCAGCGGATCTGTGCATCGCGGCGAGTGCGAGCCACAGCCATTGCCTCGCGCAGCGGAGTCTCATCGAGAGTAGCAACCTCGTCGTCCTCTGCCACCATGTCGGCAGGCAGTAACGAAGTGTCCGATTGAGCACCAATCAGATTCATGCGCAGATAGTGGGTAGTGTGGCGGTCTGCCTCATAGTCAGGAATGAATGTACGTCCGGCAAATACCAATGAATACAAGTTGGCGTCAGCACCCTTGCCTTCTCTTGCACCGAGCAGGGTTACGTTGCTTAGGTCTGCCTCCACATCCACTTCAGCCTCATTCCACGACTTGATGCCGTCGGTAGCCATCACCAGCGGACCGTACATCAGTGCGCCCAGCCACTGAGGAGTGAACTGAGTCTGAGTCTCGTTCTTGCCCGTTGCTGCAATCTGCATCTTGTCGGGTCCGAAATCTATATGTTTAGTGAAAGGCATGACTACTTCCACCACATCGTTCTTGCTCCATTTCCTTTCCGGTATCTCCACGTATGAGCAGGGACGGCATGAAGCAGCTATAGGCTTTCCATTCAGACGAACTTCAAAACCTTCGGTTGCCCAGTAAGGCACACGCAGTTTCATGGCAAACTTGCCACTGCTCTTCTTCACCCTGATGGTGGATTTCTCTGCCGGCCACAGGCACTCCTGCTCAATCACAGCCTTCTTCGCATCCCAAGTAGCTATGGTCGGGAGGTAGAGAGCCACGTAGAGCGTATTCTCGCCAACGAAGTATGCAGCCTCCTGATACTTCACATGGTTCTCGGCGCCAGTTCCGCCGCAGCAGGTGGACTGCGGTGTCTCGTTACCCCAGGGCTTCGAAGCGTTCAGACCTACCGCATACTGATACAGCACCTTGTACTGGTGCTTGTTCAGCGAACCTATGATCTGATTATAGAGCAGGCGTTCATAGTAGTCCATATACTCGGCATTGTCAGGGTCGAAGCAGTTCAGGTCCTTCGACAACTTGGCAAGATTGTATGCACAGCAGGTCTCGTTGATGGTAGGCTCTGGGAAACGGTCGCGTCCCCAGCCACCGGTATTTGTGTTCATCGAGAGCATCTGGGTATAGGGCTGGCGGAACATCTCTCCGTTGCCCACACCACCCATGGCGTAGCGGTAACGTCCCTGAATCATCATCCAGAAGTTATTAGCCACATTGTAGTAATAAGGATTGCCGCTGTCCCTGAATATGCGAAGCGCACCTACAACCATCGGTATGTGCTGGTTGGCATGGCGGGTGCGGATGGCATCCACGTTCCTTGCCAGAGGATCGAAGAATGCAGGACTGTCGAAGTATGTGGCAGCCTCCAGCAGGTGAGCTTTCTCGTCCTTGTCACCCACCATCTCCGAGAGACGGGCGAGTGATTCAGCCATTCCGCCTACTTCACCTGCAATATACATATTCCACATCTCGTAGCGGTTGCCCATCCTGGCACGACGTTCCTCCTGACTGCCGTTTTTCTCTACGAATGTGCGGTAATGCAGGCGGTTCCACACCCACAGACCCATATCCTTGGCAATCAGAAGTGCCTTTTCAGCAATAGCCTTGTCATCCACATAGCTGGCAATGTCTATCAGACCAGCCAGCTGCTTGTGCACACTGTAGTAAGGCGCCCACACACCCTGTTCGTTGTTGTATGGACTGTATTTCTCAATCAGTGCACAGTGCTGAGCAGGAATGGCGTTGATGTATCCGTAGCCGTACTTTCTGTAGTCCTTTTTATATTCGTTGAAGGCTTCCCATGTGCCCTTCATCGTCTTCAACTCGTCTTCAGGAGCGAAGTCACGAGCCTCCCAGTAGCGTCCGAGCTTCTCGTCGTACACGAATGTCATCTCCTGGCATCGGCGCAGTTCGTCAACCATCAGTTTCAGATTTGCCTTCAACTGAGCCTTCTTACCTTTATCTGAGCAGCAGGCATAGGCGAAAGCCATTGCCGACATATAGTGTCCGCTGCCATGTCCCTTGAGTTTAGTAGTAGGCGAATCCCATCCGTCAGCCACAGGGTAGCCCTCGGTGCTGAGACCGTAGGTGTCGCGGTAGTTATACAGCTGCTGCTTCACATCGAGCGACAGCAGGTTATCGATGTCAAGGTCCATGTTATGTGTCAACCGATTATCACCCG
Organism: uncultured Bacteroidales bacterium; assembly: GCA_902776985.1. Classification (GTDB taxonomy): domain Bacteria; phylum Bacteroidota; class Bacteroidia; order Bacteroidales; family Bacteroidaceae; genus UBA3839. Next base: position 11,976 of record CACYSD010000008.1, on the reverse strand, counting down.
TTATCTGCACCTTGTTCAGGGGGAGAGGTTCCACCATCTTCCCTCCTTGGGGGGCAAAAGCGCGTTCGCGTTCAAGCTTTTGGGGAGCTTTAGCGACGGTGGTCACAAGGGGGGTCTTTACCTTAACATTCGCCACTATGGGGTAGCCATATTTTGTAGTGTTGTCGCCCGTGATGTAGCCGCGCACCTGATAGGTTGTTCCGACGGGAGTTTCATCAGCGTTAGCCTGTTTCTGTTCAGTAGCCAGAGCGCTGTTGGTCCAGCGCACCTGTCTCCATTCACCCTTTCCGTCCTCGTATGTCACCCACACATGGAAAGGCAGCAGGGGAGCAGTACCCACTTCCGTTTCCACATTGATTGTCTCTACCGCCTTGATAGGTCGTTCACCGGCATAGCCGATTGCCACCACCATCATGGTGCAAACAGCCACAGCCCTTGTTCTTAGTTTGATAGAATAATGCATATAGTTAGTTGTTATCTATGTTAGCTCTGCAAAGTTAACACATTCCAACCAACCTACCAAATTGCACGAATTGAAAAGTCATAAATTGCAACGTTAAGAATAACACAAAACAAGCCCTCCTGTTCAGTCATGTTCTTATGCTGATCTGGAGGGCTTTGTTGCTATACATTAGACTCCAATTATTTGGTATCCTAAATCGCTGCATTCACATTTGTGCGATTTGCAGTTATGGATTGATTTTTAACAATTCTCAGTTTGTTGAAAATCAATATATTGTATTTTGTTGATAACTGTTAATTCAGGATTTAACATTTGCATTTCGAGGAAAAATGTATTATCTTTGCATTAGCAGAGAAAGGATGCATATTCGGACAGCGGATATGCATCCTTTCTTTTTTTGTCTTTTTGTCAAAATGATAGTTCGCCGGAGTTGAAACTCTGGCGAACTCTTTTTCCGACGAAAGTTAACTTTGCAAAATGTCAAAGTTAAGTTTTGTTGCAACGGAAGTTAAGTCTAAAATAAAAAAGACTTAAGTTTTAGAGAAAAACGGAAGCGGCAATTTTGACACTTTGCTCAGTGCTTGCGAGTTTTGGTTCGCAAGTTGCAACCAAAGTTGGCAAGAAACAAACAAAACAGCCTCCCCCCCCCTTTTAAATGAAGAATGAAGAATGAAGAGTGAAGAATTACCATCCGGATGGATTTATCCTCCCCCTTGGGGGAGTTAGAGAGGGTCTATTAGTGTTAAAAATCACCTTTTTGCTAATTTATAATGATTCTAAATAAGAAATGGTGACGGAAATTTATGGATTTTTTATATAAATTTGCAAAGTCAAAGGAACAGAGAACTATTACTTATTCCTTACAGGATTGATGAGACTTAAAAACTAATAATAAGATGAGAACTATTTTTTATCAAGTGTGCATGGTATGCACTTTATTCTTGGTTTCTTGCAACTCAAAACAGGGAGAGCAAAAGGATGGTGGCAACAATGTAGTTGTAGAAGAAAATGATGACAGCGACTTTGACGAAGGTGAGGAACTCTTTGTCGATGAGAATGAAGCCGATATAAATGACAAAGGAGAGAATCTGAAAGGCGGTACAGACAAAGTTACTTTTGCATCCATTCTCAGGGATGCTGATTGGCTGGACAGTGGTTATGGATTTAAATATCCTGATTTCATGGTGAAGTCAGAAACATTCGACGGGGAAGTTCCAACCACGTTCGAGTGTTATACATGGAGGTCTGCACAACTGAGCTATTTCTTTGCAGGAAACTGGGCTACATTTACTGAGAACTTCCCTGTTGCAGGTTGCAGGATAGCACCGGAGACGGAGATTCGTGAAGTGACGTATTCTGCAGAAAAGAAGGGCATTTTCTCAGGATATATTGCTGACGGACGTATCTTCTACCTCAAACGAGTCATTGTAGAAGACGAAGTGCCCCATGCTGCCGTACTTGCCTTGATTTATCCCAAGGCGATGCAGGACAACATGGAGCGGTTGATTGAAGAAGTTCAGCGTTTTAAGAAATAGTCATTATTACATACGTGCCTTCTGTTTTTCTCCGGCGCCGGAACCACGGTATTTGCTGCGAGCTTCGTTGAACTTCCAGGTAAGGTCTAACGAGAAGGTGCGGCGTGCAGGATTATAAGCTGTGATTTCGCGCATTCCGAAGATTGTTGACTCCGACTCGTTGCTATTGAAGATGTCGTAGCAACGGGCATCAATGGTGAGTGAACCAAGGCTGCGGAGATTGAAGTCACGCTGCACTCCAAGAGAAGTGTTGAAACGGGACTTAGTAATACGGAAGTTGTCGTAGTCGCCGCGTGACATCCAGCTCATTGATGCGTTCAAACGGAACGAGTGTGGCAGTTCAATGTCGTTCTTCCATGTCAGCGACACTATAGGACGGTTGAGCGTGAGGGTTGTTCCTTTTGCTGTTGGAGTCTTATAGTTCTGGAACACTGTAAACACGCTCCAAGACGGATGCCAGCAGCCGATTACAGGACGTGCAACAGCATTGATACTGCATTGGTTGTACTGTTCCTTGCTATTTATCGGGCGCACAAGGCTTACGAGTGGGTCTTCTGAACCAGGATATGGCTCGGTAGACATTGTTTCAGAATCTTTTGCACGTGAGAAGTTTACAGAGAGGTTTGTCCACTTGTATGCAGCATTGAACACTAGGCTATGGGTGTAGGTCGGTTTCAGATAAGGATTACCACTCTGGTAAGTATATCTGTTGATGTACACTGCACTGCTGGTGAGGTTGCTGTAGTTCGGGCGACTGATATCGCGACGGTAAGAGAGCGACATCTGTACCTGACCAACTGGTGCTGAGATTACGGCCGTAGGGAAGAAGTCACCGTAGTCGCGGCATGACTCATCCTGACGCTGACCGAAATTGAAATAATCGTTGGTGAGGTGCTCGTAACGGAGTCCCAACTGTGCATAGACGCGTCCGAACGCTCTGCCGTATTCAGCGAATGCAGCTGCAGACTTCTCATTGATCTCCGTGTCGGTGGTCTTCACAGGTACAGCCTCTGTTGCCGTAAAGGTATAGGCGTCTGTGCGGTGGTTGTAGGAATACTCGCCTCCCACAGAGAGATTACCTTTCCAAACGGGATAGCTGACGATGAGTTTCGATGCCCAGAAGTTATTGCTGCTGTTTGTCTCACTCTCAATGGAACGATTCGACGGACTTACGGTTGCATCCTGAGATGTGGTCTGCTCATATGTATTTCCAGGGGTCTTGGTTTCGTCGAAGAGTCCGTCAACATTGAAGTCAATGCTCAAATCTCCAAATTTGCCGTTGTAGTAGGCATTGAAGATGTGCTTACGGAATTGCTCATCCTGCCAGATATTGCTCTCTGAATGTTCGGTAAATTCATCATTCTCATAGTTGTCGGTCAGGAACTTGCTGTGCCAGTTGGTACTGGGGTGGCGGTCGTACTTATAGAACGCACCGAAGCTGTGATTCTCGTCAACCATGTAGTTTACCTGCAACTGAGGAGACCAACCTTTCCATACAAACTTGGAGTCTTGTGTGCTACGTCCTTCATAGCGGTCTGGACCCACATAATAAACAATGTTGTTTTCCTGTAGAGACTTGGAATGTCCGTAGCGTCCAGCCCACATAGAAGCAGTGAGGTCAAGTCCGCCTGTGCGATAGTTAACCGAGAAGTCATTGTGGAATGTATTGCCATACTGATAAATGTCGGAAGCATAGTCCTGGAAACTGACACCCTCGCCCTGAGCCTTCTTGAGCTGGATGCGAACAACGGCTTTGGTTGAAGCCGCATAGCGTGCGCCAGGATTCTGAACAACATCGACATACTGAATCTGGTCGGAACGCAGACGAGAGAGTTCCTTCACGTCGAGCACACGTCGGCCATTGATGTAGATTTCTGCATCGCCACGACCGAGCACTTTCACTTCTCCGTCGCGTTCTGCCTCGAGGAACGGTATCTTCGACAATGCATCGGATGCTGTTCCTGCCTTTTCAAGGATGGTGCCATCTACGGTTGTACGCATAGCGTCGCCCTTGACTTGAGTTCTGGGGAGAGAACTTTTTACTACGACTTCGCCAAGCAGACGTGCATCCTCATTCATCTGAATGGAGATTCCGGTTGTAGTCTTGACAGGCAGGTAGATAGTTTCATAACCAATGCTTGTAAGTCGAAGGATTCCTTCATTCTTATCTGTTACTATATGGAACAAACCCTGTTCATCGGTCACTGCTCCCTGAATGAAAGTAGTATCAGGCAGAGAGAAAAGCACTACATTTACATAAGGAAGAGGTTCGCCGTTTGCGTCTATTACCTTTCCGCTCAAATCATGTGACTTTGCAAAAGCCATCATTGAAATCATTACTGCAGCTAATACTGCAAAAAATCTTTTGTTCATCATTTCTATATAAGTTTTTAAGTTCTTGAGTTCGTAAGTTATTGAGTTCGTAAGTTCTTCTCGTTTCCGCTGCAAAGGTATGGGCAATAATTAATGCGTGCAAATATCTGGGATATTCTGCAGGTTTCTGTGACAAATGGAAGTGCTTTGGGATGAGTTGCAGGTTTTTACCACTCATCACGTATAAAAAACACCTTAACTGTCATATATATATAGAATAAATTTCATACCTTTGCCGTGAAAACTTTAAAACTCAAAAACTCAAAATATGAAAAGATTTACTCTTGTCCTGATGCTTGCCCTAATGGGCGCAATGCAGTCACTGGCTGCTAAAGTTGAAAAGAATGTCAACATACAGATTGGCAGCGAAACTCGTTCGTACAAACTGTATGTGCCTAACAACGTGAAAGCTAATGCACCTCTGGTGGTTTCGCTCCACGGAGCAGGCGGCTCTATGAACGACAAAAGTCCTATGGGTACTGACATCGCTGATTCTGAAGGATGCATCATCGTTTACCCTCAGGGCAAACTGATCTACTTCCCTGTGTTCGGAGGAAGTGTCAACGGTTGGGACGCTTCGGGAGAGATGAACGAAGACGTGGAATTCATCAAAGCCGTAATCGAGGATGTGGCAAAGAGCTACACCATTGACCGCAACCGCATCTATGCATGCGGATTCTCCAACGGAGGTATGATGACCTATGCCCTCACCAATACTTGCAGCGATGTGTTTGCCGCCTTCGCATCCATCAGCGGATTTCCTCTCAACGAATTCCATTTCCGTCACACCGGTGAGCGCCCTGTGCCTTTCCTGCATATTCACGGAAAGGCAGACGATTTCGTGAAATACTCCTGCATGCCTGTCATCGTGGACGAAATGGTGGCACGCCTCGGGGCAAATCCTGTTCCTGTGAAGACTACTGTCAGCGGCAAGTACGATAAATCTATCTATGAGGCTACAGACGGCAGCTTTGAATATGTGTACTACGAAATGGACGGCATGGGACACTCGCCATGGACTGGCAATACTCCAGAGGGCAGTTCGAGCAAGACCATGTGGAACCACTTCAAGAAATATACGCTCGACACTCCTTGCGACGCCACCATCAAATGGATGCCTCGCATAGAGACAGAAGGATATGCTCCCAAGCAGCACGGATGGACTGTAAACGCAAGCAAAACCCTGCTGCTCTTCGGAAAAGACCAACACAAAGCAGACAACAGCGACAACAACGTGTATCGCTCACTGCAGCTCGACAACGGCTGCTACAAATTCGTGTTCCACTCCGACGGTGTAGCTGGAACGACTTTCAGCGTAAAGCTCGTAAAACTCACGGGCACTCACACCGTGGTGTTCAACGAGACAGTGGGGGTAGGCAAGGATCATGTCTTTACCTTCAAGATTGAAGACGGATGGGGCGAATACCGACTGACCATGACCCGCGAGAAGACCACTGACGCCATCACCATCACCAACATCGGACTCTTCAGCTGCACCGAAGAGGAAGTGCTGAATGTCAACGCCGTCGGGAACGACGAGAGCACCGCGACAGCCTACTACAACCTGGCAGGCATAAAATCCCTACATCCCCAACCGGGCATCAACATCGTCCGCAACACAAACGGAAAAGCAAAGAAGGTGATGAAATAATCAGAAAAGAAGTAATCAGAAAAGATATTTCTTTCCATTCATTATGTAGATTCCTTTCTGAGAGGGCTTGCCGGAGAGTTTGCGCCCAAAGATATCGTAATAAGTGCTATTATGATTGTCGGGGGCGAGTGTTTCAACTTCTGTTACGTCTTCAGCTGCTCCAAGACATTCAAGGCTGAAATGGTCGAACTTGCAGTCATTGCTCTGATAGTTCTTCAGTTCCACACCAAAGTTCAGGGTTCCGTCCTCAATCTCGGTTGTTACGCTCACTACCCCACTGCCCGAGACTGTAGTCATGTCGGTACGGTCGCTATTGGCAAAGAGGAAGGCTCCGGCATGTATCACAGATGAATGTGTGCGTACCGACAAACGATAGATGCCGTTGGGGAGACCAGTAATCTGCTGACTGATGGTGCGGTCGGTGAGGTAACATACTTGCCACGAAGGATGGAATAGAAATCGTATTTCCCGATTGCAGCATCCTTGGTGTTGCCCGCAATTTCATCAGTGGAATCCCAACGGCCAAGATAGTCACCTCCCTTGTAGTTCTTCAGAGTCCATACTCCTTCGGACAGATACGAAGGGGTGATGTATGCGCGATCTACCCAGCCTTCTCCATTGTTGTCTGTACGGTAATTGTATGTGGTGTTGTCGTAGGACTGCAGGCAGGCATTCTGATCACCTGCACTGGTAATCACCAGCCAATTCATGTCGGTTGCCAGGGTTCCTGAATAATTGTTGCTGTCAAAGGCATCGAACATCCACAGGGCATCCTTGTTTGCCTCTGGATAGACTTCTGACTGATACCACATTGTTTTATAGCTCTTGCCCTGCTGATTACCTGCTGCAAGCACTAAACCGTTGTCTGTGCCGTGTTCGTAAATGGCAAAAAAATACTGACTAACATCGTTAGGCAGTACTTCAATCTTCATCCAACCGTTGTCAGCGGAGTGCATGTCCTCAACGATTTTCGGAGTATATAGAACTACTTGTTCTGCCCTGAACTCCTGCGTTGTCGAACCGTTGAGCAGATTTGCCTGAAATCCGATATAGACTTCCGTTTCCTCTTCAAGAGCGAAGTAGAGACCCTGTATCTTCAAGTCGCCTGTGCAGTTGTTGATGCCATAGTAAGCGAGGCTCTTCTCCGGAATATCTGCGGTATTGCATAGTTCCCTGCTTACAAACATATAAGCCTGCTCACTGATACTATATGTGGTGTTGTAAGCTGCTCCGAAGTAGTACTGACCCTTGGGGAGGGTGATTTTGCGATAGATTCGAGCATTGCCAAGATTGCCCGATGTGTTGTTGCCTGCATCGTTCCACACTCCCAGCATCAAAGCTTCGTTACCTGAATATATGTCAAGACCATGCTTGGTACCGTCGTTGCCATTGGGTATGTTGAAATTCTCAACTTCCCAGTTTTTGGGCGTGCCGAATCGCTTGCCACTGCCGGCAGAACGGCTGAACCCTGATGTCTCAATCAAAAACTGAGTTGTGAGGTTTGACTCTATGACACCACTGAAAGTTCCTCCTTTGTTAAGTCCGTCATTGTGAAAGGAACGATAGGCAATCATGAGGGACTCACGGGCAGCGGCAATAGTTTCATCAGAGGCATTGGAAACCACGTTTTTGGCATTGGTAATTGCTGTGAGCAGCTGTTCATACTTTGCCGGGCTGTACTTGCCTGTATTGTATGCCTGTACCTGAGGTGCAGCCTCATCGGCAGCTGTCTGTACGCCGCCGACGAGATCCTGCAAAAGTTCGTATGTACTACGTGTTTCTTCCTTGAAAGTGATCTTGAACACCGGTGCTATGCTGTTGGGCTTGTTACCAGGAACTACAACCGTGAGACCATTCACGCCATGGGTGAATTCCACCGCACCTGCGCCAAGGAGTTCCACCTTGTCCACTTCACCGCTGTATGACGGCTCTGCTATGGAGAATGCCTTGAAGGTGAAGTTTCCCGCTTCAGGCCAAGCCATTATTGTCGCATATACCACACCGTTCTTCTCCACGTAGCGTACATCCTGTGCCGAATATGCCTGACCTTCGTTGAATCCCTGCGCATTCATGGGATTTGTTGCCTCTGCCAAAGGACCTTCACCAAAGGTCTTCCAAAGACGAGTGCCGTAGATACTCTCGCTGTTGATGTCCATCCACGCCTTGATGTCAGCAAGCACCTTGCGTTCCTTGTCATCAATAGTACCGTTACCCCTGACCGGTATGCTCAGAAGCAGGTTTCCGTTCTTGGAAACTACATCAACGAGCATACGGATGACTGTAGCACCGCTCTTGTAGCCGTTATTATTATATGTGCTCTGGTTGTAGTGCCAGTCACCGATACATGTACATGTCTGCCAGTAGATATCCTGCGGACGGTCGGGAATACCACGCTCCACGTCCCACATCATATAGCCCTTCTGCTCTGCGGTAAGCTGCTTGCCTGTAACAACAACTTCCGCCTTGCCCTCATGCTGTGCCGCACTGTGGTTGTAGTAGTGCTGAAGAATGTTCTTGCCAACCTGTTCGTCGCATCCGTAGAAAGGCATTGCAGTGTCGTCGAAATAAAGCATATCGGGATTGTAGTCGTTGACAAGCTGCAGGACACGATTCTGGAATTTTGTCTTGTATGCCTGTGAAGGAAGGCTGGCACCGTTGCCCCAGTCCCACTGGCTGTGAATGGTTCCGCTGCTCTCCCACCCTGTGGAATGGGTGTGTTTCTGTGCATAGAGTTCCTGTGGGTCGAGTCCTTCCCACCACTTGCCTGTTCCGTCAGCCTTGGTCAGGTTGCCGTCGTAGTTCTGCGAAGGCTCAAGCCAAGTCCATGCGTGTGAAGCATGAATGGAGACACCAAGCGGCAGTCCTTCTTCCTTGCATGCCTCGCTCCAGCCCTTTATAAGGTCTTTCTTAGGACCGACATTCACTGAGTTCCACTCCTGATAAGGCGAATCCCAGTTGTCGAAGTTGTCGTGGTGATTGCCAAGAGCCATGAAATAACGGGCACCGACACTCTTGTACAGACTTACAAGAGCCTTGGGATCCCATTGGTCTGCCTTCCATGCATTGCAAAGGTCCTTTAATCCGAAACTACTTGGATTGCCGAAATGACTTACATGCCAGTTGTAAGCACCTGTACCTGAATAGTACATAAAACGGGCATACCAGTCACCTGCCTCAGCCTGACACTGAGGACCCCAGTGTGCCCAAATGCCGAATTTTGCATCCTTGAACCATTCCGGACATTCCCAAGAACTCAAGGAAGCATAATCATTGCCGAATGTACCGGTCTTAACATCTACATCTGTGTTCTGCGCACTTACAGTCAATGACGCAGCAGTCAGAAGCATTAAGAAAATCTTTTTCATTAGTTAAACTATTTAGTTATGTATGTTTGATTTTTATGTTGCAAAAGTACAAAAGTGTCTGTTTCTCAAATATCATATTATTATTCTAAAATAGCACAAAATTGCCATCAGTTATTCCGATGATAATTTTGTGCTATATTTTGTCAATTTTTTACAACTTATAATTATTTTTGTGTAATTTTGCAAAATAATTAAAAACTTGAATACTTACCCCGAAGGCTTCCCCTCCATTTCGGGCAACCGCGCGTAATCGACCTTAGTCGCTTCGGGCAAAGCTCCGAAGTCATCGACTTTTGTCGCTTCGGGCAAAGCTCCGAAGAATAGTCGCTCAAGCGGTTGGTGACCGTAGGGAAGGTGGGAGAGGTTAGGGGGTGGGTCTTTTTCCTTATGCTCCAGATACCTATAGAATCAATGAACCTGATGCTGCTGAATGTGGGTCGCGCACACCACAACGCAGACTGGAACTGGCAAGACGTCAGTTCCCCGTTCATCCGTATATTCTACGTCACAGAAGGGGAAGCCATGCTGCATCTGCCCAAACAGGATGTGGTGCTGCGTCCGAATCACATGTACATAGTGCCGGCATACACCATTCATTCATACGAATGTCACGGATTATTCGAACACTATTATCTACACATGTATGAGGGATTCAAGAACATGGTGAATCTGCAGGAAGTGTATGAACTGTCTACGGAAGTTGATGGGACAAACGTAATAGAACAAATGTTTGAATATATGTGCGAGCAGCATCCCGAGGCACAGCTGCCGCAGAGCGACCCTAAGAGCTACGACACATCAGCACAGACTTCGAACTACGTGGAGCGATACCGTGACATGGAACTATGGGAGAAAATGGAACTGCGTAGTGCCATGCTGCTGATTATGTCGCAGTTCATACACTATGCGCACCCTCGGGTATGGACTCACGACGAACGTATGAAGCGGGTATTAGAATTTATACATTCAAACATTGGAGAAAGCATCGACGTTGACAAACTCTCAAGTGTGGCCAACGTCACCAAACCACATTTCATACGTATATTCAAACGGGAGTTCGGAGTTTCACCAATACAATACATAAATAGCAAGAAGGTGGAACAAGCACAGCTACTTCTCTTCACCACAGACAAGGCAGTGAAGGAAGTAGCCTATACACTTGGATTCAGCGACCAGAACTATTTCATCCGAATGTTCCGCAAAGCCACTGGAATCACACCAAAGGAATATCGCAAACAGCTGCGACCGGAATAATGATTATTTTTTCTCGCGAACTGCATTAAGGAAACGAACCATCTTTTGCAGATTCTCTTCACTGTACATTCCCATGCCGTGACCGCCTTCAGGCACGAAAGTAGCCTCGGTCTTTACGCCTGCACCTTGCAGCACCTCAAAGAATTTCTTGCCTTGACAGCAAGGAACCACATTATCCTTTTCACCGTGGAAAATGATTACTGGAGGGTCGTTCTTATCTACATAAGTTGTTGCACTGAGGCTAAGATATTTATCCGGTTCTGTAGCCAACTTGGAGTTAAGAAGCACATCCTCAGGGCTATTATCACCCATCTGCATGTGGTCACCGCAATCCATCGCAGTCAGATCTATCGGTCCCGACCAGTCACAGGCAGCGTTGACCGCACTGCTTTCGCTGGTGAAATTACCCACGTTGCCTTCCAAGTCTATGTCAACACTGCCTACTTTTGTCTGCTTAGTGCCACTGGTAGTAGCGGTAATTGAAGCAAGATGACCTCCAGAAGAGAATCCGCTGGTTGCAATAAATGAAGTATCGAACTTATATTTCTTCGCTTCGCCACGCACGAATCTCACCACGGCTCTGATGTCGTGAATCTGCGCAGGCCATTTGGCATCCATGCTTGAACGGTGGTTAGGGCAAACCACAGCATAGCCGTTTTCGAGCAATGTCTTCACGATTGTACCTAAGTCGGCAGCACCCTTGCTGTTGTTGCTAAACCATGCACTTCCGTAGATATGAATCACTACAGGATAAGACTTCGCTTTCTTCTTAGGCAGATAGATGTCACAAGTGTGGTATGCCTGGTCGTCACCTGCATAGTTAACGTCTTTCCACTCCTGAGATGTCTCCAAATTGAATTTCTGTACCTGGAATCCGCCGAAACCGCCTGCCGGCTGAGCTGTAGCACATGCTACACTGATTCCCATCAATAATGACAATGCAATTCTTTTCATAATATTTAGTTTTAAAGCAATCTCTTCCTTTTTTTCTTCCCCCTCCATTGCGGGATGGGTTAGGCAGTTGGGCTGAGGTGCACGAAGTGCGGGTAAGTCTTTACACTGCAAATTTATGAAAAAGCCATATTCCATGTTCTCATAAATGTATCTTTTTTTTCATAATTTGTAAGTTTCTTAAATACCACCCATTAACTTATATTTTATTTTTCATTCGTCTTAACTTCTCTAACTTCATAACTTCTTAACTTCAAAAATTCCCATCCCAACTTCACCCATTAAGTGCGTACGTTTAATAGGCTACAACAATTGCACTAAAAACGCCAGAACAAACATGGTATGTGTTCTGGCGTTGAATGAAATAGGATTGCTTTATTTCAG
>CACYSD010000007.1:0-160702 GCA_902776985.1 uncultured Bacteroidales bacterium | reverse complement strand
ACTGGTGATAAACATCGGACTTGCATCGTCGGCTTTCTTGAATCCACAAGACTCATAGAAGTCCAGCTCCTCGTTATAGGCGACGATGACGATACGCAGGTATTCCTGATAGTACTCCTTTATCATCTCAACAAGCTTTCGTCCAATGCCAAGATGCTGGTATTCAGGACGGACGAGCAGATAATGGACGTAAGCTGTCATGATGCCATCGTCCATCGCACAGATCAATCCAACGAGCTGGTCGCCGTCCCATGCTGTATAGACCGTCTCGAAGTTCTGCATGGCCACTACCAGAGAAACAAAGACTCTAAGTCTTCTTTCTTGAATTCATGTATGTCCTTATATACTATTTCCATACTTACTGATTCGCTTTTGAGAACGGACATCTTCGTCTGTAGCACCTGTAAACACATATTCCTGGTTCAGGTCAATACCCGAATAGTCCTTAACCTTGCATACGGAGAACTCAATATCAATTACCTTTAATTGAATCATGTTGTCAATGTCATTTTAATGTGAGGGATGCCGTCGAGCATGAAGGTGTCGGATGACTGTCTGAAACCGACACTTTCATAGAAGCCTTTGGCATACTCCTGTGCCTCAATGTCTATAAGCTTTGCATCGAAATGCTCTTTTGCTGCATCAATGGCATAGAGCATGATCTGCTTGCCATACCCTTTGCCTCGTTCAGTGGTGATAACTCTGCCGATGGATATTCCCTTCATGTGAGTACCAGCAGGACAGACACGAGCCAAGGCGACAATCTTACCTTCCAAGGTCAGCCATAGGTGGATGGCCATCTGGTCATCACCATCCATATCCTGATAGACGCAGTTCTGCTCGACCACAAACACCTCACTACGCACTCTCAAAAGTTCGTATAGCTCATCAACTGTCAGTTCCTGGAATGATTTCTGATGAAGTACAGGCTTATAAATTTTATTATTCATCTTCGACTTCACAATGTAGGAATCCCATTTCCTTTGCCTTCTCCTGATTCATCAGGAAGTAGATGGCCTCACCTTCGTTACAGGGCTCTCCCTTCGAATTGACGATCTCCGCGTTGATATATACCAGATTGCGGACTTGCTTCGCGACTTTTGCTCGTATCGTCAGTTCTGGTTCTGTAGTCGGAATGGCTTTCTTGAACTTCACATTCAGCTGGACAGTATAGCCGCTGGTCTGTAGTTTGCGGGTGACCACCCATCCGCACACTTCATCAATCAGCGTACTCAGAATACCACCGTGCATAGTGTTTACCCAGCCCTGATAATTATGCTGTGGATTCCATCTACTTACAATATAGTCACCATCTTCATAGAACTCCAGATGAAGTCCGATGGGATTGTCAGGACAACAGCCAAAGCAGTTATACTCAGGATGGTTGCGCCAAGGGTTTATTATCTTCTTCATTTCTTCTCTAAATAATCGAATAGATTAATAGTTCCTGCCTCGTTTCTGACATCAAGGGTAGGAACATATTCTTCCATTCTTGTAGTGCCACTGGCTTTATCGACGTAGAAATTGACGAATGCCCCTGTATAACTACGGAATACCACCTGATAGGCAGAATCGGTCTCTTCGCCCATCTGAACATACATGATGGAAGGATTCTCTTTGGCTATGCTCCAGTCATACGCACTATGGCAATAGTTGCTGACTCCTTCGTAGGCCATTTCTGCTGTTATTTCACTCTTCGTGGTATTGCTACCACATGAGCATAATAACATGGCTGTCAATATGAATGAAAAAGCAATATGTTTCATGGATACAATCATTCCTTAAACTTACCTTTAGCCCATAGTTTCCAGTACTTCCAACCACCAGTAGTCCACAATGCCAGGAAGATGAGCACAGGCTGGAAGAACAGACGGATAAGACGCAGATTGTCGGTATTGAGACCAAAGGCATCGATGTGGTTCACATACTGGTTGATATTGCCAGGGAAGATTGCCACATAGAAGAGTGCCAGCAGAGCACCTGCAATAGCTCTCCATTTACTTACAAGGAAGATGATGCCAAGGCCAAAGGCAATCTCAACCACACCCGATGCCAGTACGACAAAGTCGGTAAATTCTGGGCTGAACTGTAGCCATGTGGGCACCTGTGCCACAAACTCCTGACGGTTGAACGTCAGATGACTGAATCCTGCATAGACCATAAAGGCTCCCAAAAGCAGGCGGAAGAATAGTTTTACGTACTTCATATTGTTAATCGTTAATGTAATTCTTGGTCATCATATCGTAGTGCAGCGCCTCCAACTCTTCGAGTGTGAGGTTGTTGACTGCCGCCTCATTTTTTCTAATCAGCTCTTCTCTGCGGCTTTCAGAAGAGCTATATTTCTTGTAGAAATCCATAGTCACTAATTCAATATTGCAACTTTAGTTTGATACAACGAAACCGCATCGCGCATGATATCATCATGGTCGAATGCCAATGGAGGCAGCTTATCAATGGGCCACCACAACTTCGGTATTGCCATATTTGATTATTCCTCTTGCTCATAATAATACGAGTAGTCGATGCCCTTCATGAAGATTTCGCGGTCGTCAATCTTGTCAGTCATTGCTCCTTGCAGCAGAGCCTTGATGGCGGTGGAATCCGTGGTGCTTCTGCGCATGGCAGCCAAATACTCCTTCTTGTCTATCTGGCTCCAATCCACGCATAGTTTCAGGCGCTTCTTGAAAATCAAGTCCAGCCAGAGGCGTGTGCTACGTCCGTTACCTTCCATGAAAGGATGGGCCACGTTCATCTCTACATACTTGTTCACAATCTCATTGAACGTTGTTTCCGGCATCGCCTCTATCTGCTTCAGGTTCTGCATCAGATATTCAGCACGACAGAACAGCGTCCCGTCCTTCCATATCGTTTTGGTCCGTATCTGCCCGGCAAAGTCATAGAGACCGCCAAACAGATAAGCGTGAATCTGCTTCAAACACTCTACGGTTCCTGGCTTCATGCTGTCAAGCAATCCGCTTTCAATGAGCGTATAAGCCTTTTTCTTGCTCTGCCCATCGATGCTGTTGTCACTATAAGTGAACCATTCCAGAAACTTACGGGCACGGTTGTTGGGATAGTTTATTGCTACTGTCTGCACGCACTCAGCATCCAGTGCATCGGCATAGCGCTGCTTGCCGTCAGGAGCCTGAAATTTGAAGTCGTGAGTGACACTCACGAGTTGAACGCCATCCGTGATCAGCTTCTTCTTCAGCCAGCGCCAATAGTTACCTGCCTTGACGTAGTCTTCTTCATCGTTTACCGCCCGCACGATGTCCGTAGCCGAGAACCACCACTTGCTGTGCTCCTCGTCCCACACTGCTCGCACCTCGCGGTCATTGAAAAATCGTATCGACTTCTTACTCATATATTTCTATAACGTATTTATTCCTATTCTTATTTCGTGAGTCCTTGATTCCGTAGTTCCGTGACTCCATCATACATCTTCCATCTAACATCTTACATCTTATTATAGTATGGAAAACACGAAAATGTTACATCATTCATTAGCCTTATTATCTTAACAATCATGTTAGTGGCTCACAATAAACTTTATTGACCACTCTGTCACGCATCAGTTTCATGTCTGTGAAATTACGACTAATATTTTGCGCAAGTTCCAGATAGTTAGTCTCCTGCTGATTTATCTTGTAGAAGTATGGTTTAATCGATACGCAATTCTTATGCTCAAACAACGTATTCAGTAGTGTACGGTCTGAGTTTCCACACGAATGCCCCATGATGAGAATCTGGTAGGGCTCCGACTTTATGAATGCAAGAACCTTTCTATAGTTATCTGCCTCCAGATATTTTATCGATTTGATGTTTCGTAAGCCGTCACATTCCCTTAAATTTTCCAGCTTCTTGTAGTTTTCATCCAATTCATCGCCATACCCGAAAATTACACTCTCCGGCTTATTCAGGTTCCCATGTATATGGTTTATAGTAAAACCCGATTCCGGTGAAACATATAATTCAGCCGTCTTGGTATAATTGAAATTCAGGAGCATTATATGATTAGGTAACAGGAATTCTGTTTTGTCACATTCCAAAATTTCTTCCTTTTTCTCAAACTTTTGCTTAAAGGAATTCACGTATGACATACAGGATGCATTGTCCTTCCCATATTGCCATAGCTTATGCCTCCATTCATTATCGTCAAGATTTAGGCCATATTCGATATGCTCATCCCAAGCATGCCTGCCTTCTATGGCAATATCCCTTTCGCTGAATGGAGCATAAATTCTCCTTTTGATTTCATTATTGATAGATACCTCTTGCGAATTTACCCCACTTAAATACTCTATGAGTTTTTCTTGCAAAACAAATAGTTGCTTATTCAGTTCGTCTATTTTCGTTTTGGGTGACTCTTCTTTTGCATATTGAACCAGCAGGTCATAATATTCATTTTCTATATCAACCCATCTTTTCATCGAAATACTATGGCATATTCTTTCAAGAAAACTTCCAATGTATTTAAACTCGCACAAATCCTTATCTTCCTTTGCTATTTTAATCACTTCTTTAGGATCCCAGGGCTCCAAAGGATTCCTGCGCTGGTAATGCCACTCCCAAACGTACACCCAGCTATTCAGATTAATATTGTCTTTCAGTGTGAAAGAACATAATCCATCTGATTCTTCCTTACTTTGTCCTCGCAACAAGCGTTTGCCCCAGTCTTCCCAATACCACTCTATGAAGTGTTCATATTTGGTTTTAAGCCCATGAGCCAAATCGAATCCGTTTCCTATGAGTACAAGCCTGTTCATCTTTCTTCAGCTATAATACGCACTTAAATATTCCAATGGTCCGATACTCTGAGTCTTCATCGAGTTCTATTACAGGATACTCCTTGTTCAGAGGTTCCAGCTCAATCTTTGTATGCTCCCAGCTACCATCTTCGTTAAATATTTTCTTGCTGTGATAAACCTTAATGGCACTCTCGTCATCGAAACCGTTGAATTCGGCCAACACAATGTCGCCTTCACGCGATCCACCTCTTTGGTTATACCACTCGAACACACAGATATCTCCATCCTTAATCTTGTCTAACATCGAGTCTCCTTTTGCATAAATCGCAAAGTGACGTTTGGGGTCGGGCGTAAATCCATTGCCAGAGACGTCAACCCATCCTTCTTCTTCACACAATCCTTCGCTATCAAACATTCCACAGGCTGCACGCAGCGTATAGAGTGGAACAAATCCTTCCTTATTATCTTGTTGTTGGAATTCATAGATGTCGATGATGCAAGGTGATGACTTCTCATTTTCGGATGGCTCTTCGTCCATAAACTTATCATCTGCTTTTCCTAAGATGAATTCCCTCAACAGATTGTCCAACTTTATTATCACTATAGGGGTCGCCAAACTACGTCCTTCCTCACGTTCGAAATACTCTTTAGCGAGTTGAAGATTTGCAGTCTTTTTAAGGTTGGTCAATCTACCTCTAATGTCAATATTGTCAGCAGTTGGGCCAGACAGCATAATGTCTCGCAGTTGCTGCTCATCCAATCCGAATGTCTCTGCAAAATGGTGAATGCGGCGATCCTGAGAACGTGTCAGATATTCGGTAATATAATCGCGCAACGTCTTGCCTGGTTTTAATTTTACGTTGCCATTTTCTATATCATGCAAGAAGATATATGCGTAGTTCTGCTCTTCCTGTGTCAGCGTAGAAAAGGATTTGTGCAGTTCGTCAAGCGTTGCATTTTTCTCTTCTTCTGTTACATCAGGCTGAGCAAGTACTTTGAGCCACTTGTCAAACTTGTGGTTCATATAGTCTGCATCGATCTTGCCTGTGTCTATCTCCGTGATATATGTTTCAATGTCATATGGCACGTCTTCATCGCCTCCACCTCCGCCTCCATGTGAGAGTTCGTTATAGCGTTGAAGCAAGGCATTATACTGGCTTTCATTGAACAACATTTCTACCATTACAGTTGTGCCATCCTCTTTTTCCACCTTCTGCTTCTTCTCGTATGCAATGTATCCCTGAATCCTGGCAGCCTCCAGATACTTGTTGAACTGATTGAAGAGTTTTACAAATTGTTGCCTCTCACTTATGTCATCGGGCAACTTTTCAAAGTTCTTGATACCAGAGGCCGAGAATAGATGTTCAATGTCTGCGAATATCTCATTAAGCTTGTGCAGGTTATATTCCAGTTGCTCCACAAACAATCCCTGTGGACGGTCACCGCTATAATGAGATATCGCATCGTCTATATTCCGCTTCATGGTGTGCGGCCTGCGATAAAAGCGTATGTTACCGAAAGGCTTGTCTGGCCCGAACAATCTGTTGGTACGACTAAAGGCCTGTATCAGGTGTTCCTGCTCTAGCATCTTGTCTAAGTACAGCGTGTTCACCCATTTGGAGTCGAAGCCTGTGAGCATCTGATCAACCACTATCAGCAGGTTGATTTGCATTTCAGGCGTTTTGTGCAGACCAAGATAAGGCTCAGTATGCGACATTCGGGCTGATATATCTTTGCGCATCTTGCCATAATTGCTGATAGAGTATTTCTGGCTATAGAAGTTGTTGTAATCAAGAATTATATCCTTCAATCCATCTATCTTTTCAATAGAAGTCTCATTGTGATTGTCGGAAGGGTCAAAAAGTGCCGTCACTTTCAACGATGGCAAGAGTTCACGGAACAATCTGTAATATGCGATGGCTTCGACAATACTCGACGTGGCCAGTATAGCATGGAATTTGTTATTGCGGCTCAACGTAAGCCATCCCTCTTTTATGTCGTTTACAACGGCCTGTCGGTGCTTGTCTTGATTATACTGGGATGAAGGGATATTGTCTTCAATGCCGGAATGATATTTGCCAGACTCGTCTGAATAACCTGCCATCGGCACGTCATTCATATAGTGGTAATAAACCTTAGCCTTGTCATTGTCGCTTATGGCTTCTTCTTCCGTTTTGGCCTTACATTTTTCCAGTGCTACGGTTTTACGCAGGTCTTTGTCTTTGTAAGTGAGCACCATTCGTGGGTCAAATCCTAATACATTCTTATCGGTTATGGCATCTGCCAATGTGTATCGGTGTAATTCATTTCCGAAAACTGTGGCTGTTGTGTTCAGCTTCTTTTGGTTCTCCTTGTCAATAGGAGTGCCTGTAAAACCAAACAATACCGATTCAGGGAAGGTACTCTTGATGTTGATGAGCATATCACCGAACGTATCGCGATGGCATTCGTCGATGATGATCACCTTACGCTTCTTTTGAATCTTCTCAATGTCGCGGTCACGTTTCTTTGATTCCCCTATTGTGATACGACTCATCTTCTGGATAGAGGTCACTATCAGGTCGTCATCCGTGTTCTTCAACTTGCTAATCAGATCTTCGCAATCGTCAGTATCCACCACGTCTCC
The DNA here is from genome assembly GCA_902776985.1 of uncultured Bacteroidales bacterium. Taxonomy (GTDB): domain Bacteria; phylum Bacteroidota; class Bacteroidia; order Bacteroidales; family Bacteroidaceae; genus UBA3839. The sequence continues at coordinate 153,328 of CACYSD010000007.1, read as the reverse complement.
TTCTGCATCTGCAAAACCTTGATATTTCAAAGTCGACTGATTGGCCAGTTCTATTCTGTCAACAAGGAATATCACCTTGTCCGCCTTATCGGCTTCAGCTATTAGACATGCGGTTTTGAAGCTGGTCATTGTTTTGCCGCTTCCAGTTGTATGCCATATATAGCCACCGCGGAGGTTGTTCTCGCCCCAATGAATATCTCTCACTACATCACTGATATTCTCAGCAGCCTCAATCTGATAACTACGCATCACTTTTAGCGTGTTGTCTGACTTGTCGGCTACAGTATAAAAACCTATCAGTTGATGTGCTTTGGGAATAGACAATAGCAGACCTGCTATCTTTTCCCATTCATTTATTACCTGATTGTTGAAATCTGCCCAATGGAAAAAGTAGCTCGGATTGAATTTTCCATCGGTACCGGGATTGGCGAAGTAAACGGTTTCTTCTGGGGTCATCGCCACAAATACCTGAACCAAAGAGAAGATTCCTGTAAAAATGCCCTCGTGACTATATTCCTCTATCTGGCTTGTTGCCTGACTGATAGGAGTGTCTGAACGTTTCAGTTCTATATGTATCACAGGCATACCATTGATGAGGAGAGTAATGTCGCCACGGCGATTTTGTAATACTGGGCATTTCTTCTTGTATCGGGGCTGACGTGCAATTTGATAGCGGCTTTTGCCGCCAGCTATCTCGTTGCGGTCGTAGATTTTCAGACGTACTTCCTTTCCATAGTGTAGCTTGTCGTCCTTGTTGTCACGGGTGATTGCCACACTTTTGCCATTGATAAAACCATTTAGTTTGATGGGAGTCTTCAAGTTATTCACTTGTTGCAGAATCTGTTCCATCTCTGTGGCTGTCAGCGGTTGTTCGTTCAGACAGTCAATTTCGCGATTATTCTCAAAGAGAATCTGTGCCCAGTTTGCTATTAAATCTTCCTCCGTGGGATACATCAATATCTTCTCGTCCCAACCTTTCGATGGAGCAAGAAGTGCGACGAGGGCATCCTCAAATGTTTTTTCAACATCAAATTTCATAGGCTACACAAACATGTTTTTAAGAAATGCAGACTTCAGATTCTTTAGTTTCGACAGCTTCTGTTCATACAAACGAAGTTGCTTGTCCAGAGTATGGAAATACAGACCTATGGCTGCTTGTTCTTTTGGGTTTTCAGGAACACTAATTGGCATGTTTCTAAATACTATATCAGAAATAGAGAATCTATCAGAACGAGCACCATTATTTCCATTTAGATACATAAAGCGGTGCCAACTAAAATTCTTAAAGAAATAATCCAAATAAAGTAAGTCAATATCGTGCACACTGAATACATAATACAAGGGAGACATTACACCAACAATTCCAGTTTTATTTCTATTAATTGGACCTACTGGTGCTATTGTTGAAACTCGGGGATTGTAAACGAAATCATTTGGTTTCACTACATAATAACCATTTATGTTAGTTTCATTGGATATCGTATGGTCAAAAAAATCACTTTGTTCTATTATGCCAAATTCTGCAGAATTAGTTAAAGTTATACCATACTTTCTATCGGAATTTTTCTCTATAACTTTTGTAGATATTTTACCTAATTCCGTTATTCTCCATTCCTCCTTAAATCCTTTAAGCCTTATTTCTGGCACAAGAGCATCACCTTGCGGAAACATTTTGACGAGCATTGTTTTCTTTAAGGCATAGAGTTTATCCAACTTCGTTTGAACCGATAAAATTTCTTTAGCCAAAATCTCAAAGAAGTTGGAAATCATATTTTGCTCTTCATATTCTGGGAACCACACCTTCCCCGCCAATGCCCCTTCCAAAGAAATCTTCATATCATTCTTTGCACCTTTCCTAACCAGTGGACGCAAATATGAATTCAATCTATCGTCTGAATTGAAATAATCTTCTACGAAATTAGGATAGACTCCTTGGGCACAAGAATAAATAGCGTAGAGCGTGGAAACTATGCCATCTACACCCTTATTGGTCTTAATAATGCCATAAGGTTGTTTTTTGAGCGGTGACTTTGTATAGACAACATCATTCGTATGTACTACTCCGTATGGAGCTACAGACACACCAGCAAACGACCTTCCCTTAAATTTTAGTTGATTCACAACACCATAATCACCTGACACAGAGAGCACATCATCCTTCGAAAAGAGTTCTTGTATGTTCTTTTCTCTTGAAGGAATAAGCTTCTCGTTCAACAGCGATTCCTTCCACTCTCCATCAAATCCCTTGAATCTGATGTTTGGCAACAACTTCTTACTCATAATAGTTGTGGTTAAAAAGTTTCTGAATCTCGCCAATGCCTTTCATGTCGAAATCGTTGCCAACAAGATTACTCAACATCTTGTTTAGTTTGCACTCTGTCTCATTGATGCTTCGCTCGGTCTCTACCATTGTTGTGGCATACTTGTCTATAAGGGCTTTTACGCTTGTACATAGGTCCGATACAACGCTGTCTGGCATCGCTGCTAAATTCTTCACCACTGGTTCAATCCATTTCTGTTGAAGAATTTTGATGACATCCTCCGTGCTTAGGTTCTCCTCTATGGTTTTCTTGGTAAGGAGGTGGAGGGCGTCTGCATCTTTCTTGCATTCGCTTTTAAGTCTCTTCTCTTCCTCCAATAGTTTTTCTGCCTTTACGAGGTCATGCTCAAAAGTCTCTTCATCGAATTCTGTTTTTGACCGAATGTCCCTGATGATAGCTTGTACGGCTTTGGCACTGTATGTATTATCTTTGTTGGGAACACCGATACTCCAATCAATATCCCTGTGACTGGCTATGAAAGCCAGTTTTTCTTCTTTCTTTGTCAGGGTAAGATATTCTTCCAGAGCCTTGGTCTCATCAGTGTCGAAACCTTCATAGATGGAGTCAAGTTTTGCGGCAACGTCCTTGGCTACAAACGCATTGTTGTCATCATTAAGAACTGATGCACCATCTTCATATCCTGCTATAGATGCCACCAACTCCGTGAGGTCGTTGGAGACACCATTCAGTTTCTTCTGCTTCTCACAAAGAGCATCGTAATCTTCCTTGAGGTACATTTGCTGCACAAGTTCAAATGGGAGCACTCTGCCCAGCCAACCTTCCTGAACCTCGATTTCCTTGTTGTCTTTTTTCTTTGTGACCATGTTGGGATCAACAACAAAGCAAGCATCCATACCCTCAGTCTGTATAATTTCAAGGTCGGTAGCAATGGTAGTCCACTCGTCATCGAGAAGCTGATAAGCATCGTACGAGTCAATGAGTTTCACATCCTTCAGACGAGAAAAAATCTCTTCGCTGATCTTTGGTTCCTCAGCAGTGATGTTAACTTTCTTTGGATGTCGTAGCAGTTCCTCAAAAAGGTATTCATCAAATCCCTGCATAGCTCTTGCGAACTCATGCTTATAGGCTATTACAGAGGGATGCCGTATTATCTCGTTCTCAATATCATCATGAGCCACTTGACTAAATGGCGTGTCATCCGATGTAAAGAGGTGTTGCCTGAGACCAGGCATTGCCTCCCATTTGTTATTCAACAAGTCGATTTCGCTATTAGGAATACTCCCGAACATTGTGGCATAAATGTCCCATGTTTCGGGTTGTTTGGTAGAACTGATGTACCTGGGAAGATTGAGGTTGTAGTCATTCTTGCGAATCAGCTCTTTACTCACCACACAAGAGAATCCTTTTTTGCTTTCACGACTTCTCACCACGTCGACTATTCGCTTTATGTCAGAAGTGCGAAGCACATTCTTCTTGCCTTGTTTTATGTAGCAGCTTGAAGCGTCCACAAGTAATATGCCCTCGTCAGCTCGCTGCTTGCGTAGCACCATGACAAGTGTTGGAATGCCTGTACCATAGAAGATGTCGGAAGGTAAACCGATAATTGCCTCTATATGATTACCCTCAACAAGTTCCTTACGGATGCTACCTTCACTGCCATCATCTGGGCTTCCACGGAACAACACACCATGAGGCAATACAATGGTCATCACTCCATCGCCTTTCAGGTGGTAGAGGTCGTGCAAGAGGAATGCATAATCAGCTTTTCCTTTGGGGGCTACGCCAAATTCCTTGAAGCGAGGGTCATTATTCTTATTCTTAGGTTCCCATGGTTGGGAATATGGAGGATTACTGACCACGGCATCTACACTATGATATTTGTACGTGTCGTCAGCGTACGTGTCGTCTGGCCCATCTTCAAAGAAAGGCCAATCCTTTTTCAGCGTATCACCATTACGGACAAAAATATTGGATGGAATGATGCCTCGCATTACTAAGTTCATACGGGTCAGATTGTAGGTGTTTTCCTTCAATTCCTGAGCATAATAGACTACACCATTCTCATCTGTCAAATATTTGGAAAGAGCCTTGCCTATGTTTATCAGCAATGAACCCGATCCGCTCGTTGGGTCATAAATTTCAATATGCTTTCTGTCTTTCAAGTGATCAGCCACGATTTCAGACATCAAGACCGATACTTCATGCGGAGTATAGAACTCGCCTGCCTTCTTGCCGGCATTAGCGGCAAATTTACCAATCAGATATTCGTAAATGAAGCCAAGCACATCATAATCCTGTTTGCCGTCCATCGGAATGTCTTTTATCAAGTTCAGCAAACCTTTGATGGCTGCCGTCTGGTCCTTAGAGGTAGCCCCCAGTTTCTTCAAGCCAACTTCAAGAGTATTAAAGATATTCTTGAAAACATTCTGATGGGTTGGATGAATAAGACGTTCAAACGCGGACAAAGCATCTGACACGTTCTTCACGTCAAAATCTCTCTTCTTGTCAAGCCACGTGGTGAAAAGGTTATCGAAAGAAATGAAATAACCTAAATTGTTGCGGAAATACTCCACCATTCCTGTTTGCTCATCATCATCGCTCTCCCGAAGATACTTTGGAAGGTCTTCTTTAGAGATTGCTGCCTCTGTTGTCGCAAATCTGACTTCCTTGTCAGACAGAAACTTATAGAAGATAAAGCCCAGAATATAGTCCTTATACTCATTGGCCTCTATCTTCGAACGCATCTTATTGGCAGATGCCCATATCTTTGCTGCTAATTGTTGCTTATTCATTGTATCTCCTTCTTAGAACGGTATATTATGTTCTTTGCAGTAAACTTCTATTTCTTCATCTGTCTCAAACACCTTATCGCAAATGGCTATCAATGCATCGCGTGCCACCTCCGTATACTCCTTTGAAGCGTGAAGAACTTTGGCAAGTTTGTTGATGAATTCACAGAACTGCTTGTTGATATTGTTTAACTTCTCAATGGTGATATAGTCCAATGTTTTCTCACGAGCGGGATAAAGGGTTGTTGCTTCTGTGGCTTGCATCAGAATGATTCCTATGCCAAATGCGTTGTTAAGACGCTGCATCTCTTCCTCGAGACCATCAGCAATTTCAAAAGCAACCAGATAACCGAAGTTTGCCCAACTGCTATTTGAAAGGGCCTGGAAATAATATTGCTTTAACTGGCTGTCGTTTTCCACTCGCCGCTTCATCTCATACGAGTAGATGTGTACAGATTGTTTGGGGTCTGTGGCTTTGAGCAACGAAAGGGTTGCATCGTTATTGAAGTCCTCGAATTGCACTCCAATGATGTCAGGATGCACCCACTTCTGAGTGTTGTCGGCTTTCGTGGATGATTTCTCGTGGTAGATTGTTTTTGCGTAGATATTGCGAGTACGAAGGAAATTGCAGAAGAGTTTGTGCAAAGAACGCTCATCATAATTATTGAGCGCTTTCACTTCATGAACCTTAATAGGCTTATGGGAGGGTGACGATGTTGCATTAGAAATCAACTCCTCTATGACATCGGCATACTTTGTAAGGTCACAGCAAGTTCCGATGGAACCTGATGAGTTGCGTAGCTTTTTTGGCATTGCTTTGCGCGGAATGGTTATATCCATCCATTCCACTTTGCGACGATGAGCCAGATTAGAGTTTGAAGCATAGTAATAATCGCTGCTGATGGTTCCAACATAATAATAACCTTCACCAGAAGAGCAAAGCACAGTGTCACCAATCTTCAGACCCTTTACTATTGTCCACGTAGCTCCGCAGACAAGGCCAGCAGAAGTTTTCGTTTTTTCCGGGAAAAGCTTAAGCCATTCGGGGATGAACTTCTTATTGAAGTCACGCCAATTATCATACAGCGAATCCGACAGGTCTTGCATAACTTCGAATTCACTGCCAATAAAACCCTCTTGGCGGCACCACTTGGCATACTTGCCGCCTTTGCCTAACATTACACGATTATACTGTTTCATCTATTGTCTTTTTGTGCTCTTTTGAGCGTTCTATTTGCTTCTATTTTTCTTCATGCACCATTGACCTTCGGTCGAGCCTGCTTTCACTCGGGATAATTCAAACGGGTTTGATTCTCCTCTCGTTTACTCGCAGCCTTCATGGTGTATTCTATCTCTCTTCAACCCCTAACGTGTCATTTCCAAGCCATCTTCGAATCATCTCCGAACCATCTTCGAGGGTATACGCTCTACTTTTTCTTCTTTCCCAGCATCTTTTTTTCTTCGCTAGCTAGACGTCTCTCCACTTTCTTCACATCCTCAGCGGCAGGCAGGTCTTCGGGAATAATGCCGCGCTCTGTTAGCATCTTGCGGACGGCTGCATTGTTATCGACATGCTCCTTGGTGATAGAAACTTCTCCGTGAAGGTCTTTGGTCTGTACATTCACGCTGGTCATCTCAGCAGCAAAATCCTTGGCTTTGATGCTGATGGTTGGCAGAAAGTCGGCAAGGGGACGGCTTTGCGGCATACCCATCTTGCGCTTCATCATATTGGTGCTGAGACGGAAGAGAGCTTGATCGCCTTTGGAGCGGATGACAGCAAAGGTCTGGTCGTTTACGCCACGTTCATAGAGGATACCCGAAAGCTTCTTCTCAGTCTCCTGCAACTTGGCACGAGCTTTCACACGCTCCACCTCCAACAGGCGTTGCTCTATCAGCTCGGCACGACGTGTCTGCACAGCGAAGTAAGTCTGTGCGAAGGCTATCTGCGGTTTGCGAGGATCGCCATTTTGCGCCACGAGGTAGCAGGCATAACGAGTGAGCATCACGTCGTCTATTTCTTTTTCAGCACCTTTGGGCATTGGTATCGTTTTGCTGACGTCAGCAAAATGATCGGAAACCGACTGACCTGCATTGTTACAAGCCTCTTTTGCCTTATCTATCACATTATTGAAATTGCGCCATTGGGTGTACCCAAACAATGAGCACAAACTTCTTGCACTCCAGCACTCAGTCTCGTCAATCTTGCAGACCGCCTCTTCGTAACTCTTAAACAGAGCAAGTATCTCTTCTTTCTTCATATTCTATGATCGTTTCTTTTTGTTTCTATATCTTCATGTATCATTCTTGGTCTCTTCTTCCATCTCCAAGCTATCTCCGAAGGTATAAGCCAATTGATGGTTTCAGGATTAACTTCGTTGACTTTTGGCGCGACTCGGCCAAACATGCGAGCATGATGGCTCTCGCTTACTCGCAGACTTCAGGGTTAACTTCGTTGACTTTTGGCGCGACTCGGCCAAACATGCGAGCATGATGGCTCTCGCTGCTTCAAAAGTTCAGGGATGTCCTTTGTTGATTATCCATAATCCTGTTTTATCACTACCTTGGCGTGTTATGATACCCAGCTCCTTGAACTTCTTCAGCTGTTTCTCAACACCACGCTTACTGATGCCGATACGTTCTGCAATCTCAGATGCCGATAGGCTTGGGTTGTCATCAAGCAGAATCAAGACTTGTTTTTCGTTTACACCGAACTTTACACCGAACTTTACACCGAACTCCTGTCCGAAATTTACACTGAACTGTTTGTCAACAGGACTGGCATCGCCTGATGTCAGTTCCTCTCCTTGGTGTTCTTTCAGCGTCTTATAGATTTCGTTCAGCATAAAGTCGATAAACGGCCCTGACTGTCCTGCATTCGTGCTGGCCGTGATAGCGTCGTAGTAAGCCTGCTGGTTGGCATATACCATGTTCTCTACAGGCAGATGCTCGAACAGCGGATGAAGTTTACCCAGAATGAGCGACTGCCATAAGCGACCTGTACGACCGTTGCCATCTACAAAAGGATGGATAAACTCAAACTCATAGTGGAACACACATGAGCGGATGAGCAGATGATCCTTAGCATCCTTCAGCCAGGCGAACAAGTCTTCTATCAACATGGGCACGCGGTCAGCAGGAGGAGCCACCACGTTTTTGTCGTCGATGATGTCGCGAACCTCGTCCTCACTCAGCGTATTGCCCTCGATGGCCAGCGAAGAGTGAATCGTCTTGATGCGGTTCGCCTTGCGCAGTCGCAGTCCATCCTCCTGCTCCAGACGGATGGCATAGCGTTCAATCTGACCTGAAATCTCAGCAATCAGATTGATGGCCTCTGCACTCACCGTAAATGGGGGCACATATGTGGGTTCTACTTTCTCAGTCATATCGAATTACTTTTTCTTTTTCCTCTTCACGACAACCCTTACTATCAAGTACTATTTAGTTACTTCATGCAAAAATACGAAAAAAATTTATGAATAAACATATAATTGCCACAAATATTCCATATAATTACCATAAATAATTGAAGTTTCGGTTGTTGACAAAAAAACAACGTGCTGCTCACTATGATTAAAAATATTAGAATGATTCTATCGTGCAAGCACGATTGATTATTAAGAGTCGCCTTCAGCGAGTTATCGTTGGGAGTTCTCCCACGCTTTGCGATAAATTCGTTGAATTCGTTACATTGCACCAAAGGTGCATGTTTAAAAAAAATCCTTGTAATCCTTGAAATCCTTGATTTTTTTGACATTTTTCATTCAGCTGATAATCAGATAATTGCGATTTTTACGTAAATGTTAATTCGGATTTTAACATTTGCTTTTTGATGAAAAATGTATTATCTTTGCTTTAGCAGGGAAAGGATGCATAATCGTGGAAGCGGTTATGCATTTTTTGTATATTTACATTTTGACAAAATGGAAGTTCGCCGGAGTTGAAACTCTGGCGAAGTCTTTTTTCCACGGAAGTTAACTTTGCAAAATGTCAAAGTTAAGTTTTGTTGGAACGGAAGTTAAGTTTAGTTTTAAAAAGACTTAAGTTTTTGAGTTTTCAAGGCCTTGAAGTTTTGACACTTTGAGGGATTGTAGGGCGTTTTGTGTGGCAATTTGCGAATAATAATCGCAAGCAACAAACAAAACGTCAAAACAGCCTACCCCACAGCTCCTCCCATAAGGAGGGGAGATTTAGCCACTCGGATGGTGATTCTTCACTCTTCATTCTTAATTCTTCACTCCAGATCCGTCCTAATTAATGTTAAAAGTGTTAAATCTTCACACCTGTTTACACTGAGTGTTTCATTCTAACAATAAAAGTTAAAGTTCTAAAGTTTTAGAAGATTTGTTTTGTTGTTCTAAAAGTTTAGAATAACTTTGCGGCGTTGGAACAATAAACATCCCACTATGTAGAAGTCAACGTATAATGTGGAAAGTTTAATGTTTAACGAAAGTTGAATAATTATACTATAACTGGCTAACTGATATGAAGAAGAAGAAAACACAATTGACAAAAGCGGAGACACAGGTGATGAACAGCCTGTGGCAACTGCCGGAAATGAATGGAACGAGTGCCGACATCATGGCACTGATGCCAGAGCCAAAACCTGCCCCCACTACCCTGCTGACATTCCTTAAAATTCTCACAGAGAAGGGATTCGTGAGAACAGAACGTATGGGGAAGAACAACCGCTTCACAGCTCTCGTCAGCCACGATGAATATGCTGGTGAGATGGTAAAGGATGTAAAGGATTCCTTCTTTGGTGGTTCGTTTGCCTCACTTGTTTCTTTCTTCGCCAAGCAGGAGAAGCTGAGCGACAAGGAAATCAACGAATTAGTCGCATTAATTAAGAACTCAAATTGATTAAAAACTCAAAGTCATGACTATCTCTTTCGGCATATTCCCTATCATTGGCATAGTGCTGGCAGCAGTACTTTATGTCGTTCATCGTCTGTGGCTAAGAATGAAGTGTTCGCCTCGCTCTACCCAGCGATTCATAAAACTGGCTGTAGCGGCTTCGCTGCTCGTGACATTCGTTCATCCTGTACGTGTGGTTCCTAATGAGACTCGGAAATCCGTTCATGCCACGTCTGTAAGTACCCGACATGCAGTTGAACCTCAGAACGTTGGTGCGCAGATAACGGATCTTATGCAAACCAACCTGACGTCTGAGGTTAAGACCAATGATGTTGCTTCCTATCAATCCATGCCTGAGGAGCATACTAATATAGTTCTACTTATTTATATAATAGGAGTTGGCGGTGTGCTGAGTTACATACTCTTCCAACTCGGCTGGATGCTGCGTGTTCGTCTGCATAACAGGCTGATTGAGTGCAAGGACAATGTCTGCATATACGAATCAACTCTCGCAACGCCTTTCTCCTTCGGACGGAATATCTTCCTGCCTACCTCGCTCGACCAAGACATGAAGCAATATGTGCTAAAACATGAGCATAGTCATTTGCGTCACCGGCATTTCATGTGGTTATGCCTGATGGAGATGATTATTGCGGTGCAGTGGTTCAATCCATTTGTCTGGATGCTGCTCAACGAACTGAAACTGCATCAGGAGATGGAGGTGGACAGCGAACTGATGGCGGAAGGAGTGGACCGTGAGGCTTACCAGATGTCACTTCTTCGTGTTTGCAGCAACAGTGGTCGGTGGGTACTGATGCAGACTGCATTCGGTGCCTCACCGCTGAAATACCGCATCCTGTTTATGAACAGCAGCGTGAGCAAACAGACCTCACGTAAAAGGTTCTTCGCTGCATTTATTTTACTTCTATTGCTTGCAGGCACATCAATTGCAATATCATGCAGGACGGAAAAGGAGAAAAGTCCGCTTGACGGTTGCTGGAGGACCGACTGGATTCGCAACAGTGACGACAAGTATGAACATGTTGTGTCTCTTTATAACAATAAATTCTGGGGCAATAACATGATGATTAACTTCTCTTGGTTTGAGCGTTACAAAGAAGTGAATATGCGATATAACTTCTCAGGCGAACAGCAAATCTACAGCGACGGCAAGTTGCATACAGCCAAGGGCGACACTCTACGCATCACATGGCTTGACGATGACAATGTACAGGAGGAATGGAATCGCGATCCCGACCAGGTAGAATTGGTTAATGGTGCTAAGATTACGGAGCAAAGGCACCGTGTAAAACCCGACAAAGGAGCCATGCGTATTCTCCGTGCCATGTACACAGCAGGCGAAGACCGCAGCCACCGGATAAGCGGAGTATGGCAATGGGACAACGACACCACGCCCGACATAGACCACTTCTTCGTGGTAAACGATGACATATTTTTCACTATGTCATGGTTTTATTCCGACAAAAAGTATCTCAGACGTGGCGCAGGTGGTTGGAGCGGCGACTTCCGCTGGATTTCCGAAAACGCAATCTTCCTGTCCGACAGAACTGCTGCCGTGAAATGGAAGGATAACGATCATATTACTATTTACACACCACGTGAGGAATATGAAGATATAGTCAGTTACCATCGTATCGAAGCTCTTCCCGAAGACCTTCACCTATTGCTTACCGCAGCATTTCCACAAGAATAAATCCCTAACACATAATCACCTATGAAACAACTTATTATGCTGGCAATCATTGCCAGTACAGCTCTTACTATGTCTGCACAGAATGAGCAGGCCGATTCTACAAAAGTAAAAAAAGAGCGTACCATTGCCCTCTGGGGACACGTGTATGACTCATTCACCAAGGCAGGTGTGCTCGACACCAAAATCACCCTGATGAAAGAGGACAGCACAGTAGTCGACACGATGACTGTTTTCAATATGGGTCAGTGGCAAGCCACGAAAATCGACGTAGGCTACCGCTTCTATGTTCCTGCCCGTCCGCAGAAATTCATCATCCGTGCAGACCATCCCGACTACGAGCCTTGCTACATAAACTACGAAATAAAGCATGTGGCCCGGAATACTTACTTTGACGCACCTTGGCACTACATGAAGAAACGTCCGAAAAACTACGACATAGATGAAGGTATGCTTGAAGGTGTTGTGGTCAAGGCAACAAAAGTTAAAGTAGTGTACAAAGGCGACACCATTGTCTATAACGCGGATGCGTTCAACTTGCCCGAAGGCTCAATGCTTGATGCTCTTATCCGTCAGCTTGACGGCGTGGAACTCAAGGACGACGGACGCATACTCGTAAATGGCACGCAAATAGATGAACTCACTCTCAACGGCAACGATTTCTTCCGCGGAAACAACAAAATGCTGCTTGAGAACCTGCCTCACTATACCGTTCAGAACATCCAGGTCTATCACAAGACTACCGAGAAGAGTGAATACCTGGGTTATGATGCCGAGAAGAAGAAATATGTGATGGATGTGGTGCTGAAACGTGAATATGCCGAAGGATGGCTGGCGAATGTAGACATAGCAGGAGGAACACCCTTTGGCGAGAAGAATCCTATCGGCAAGAAATACGACGACCGATACATCGCACGGCTTTTTGCCATGCGTTATACCGACAACTCCCGCCTTTCATTCTTTGCCAACACCAACAATGTGAACGAGACTCGCAAACCCGGCAGCAACGGAGAGTGGACACCGAGCAATATGCCTACGGGACAACGTACCACCAGAGAGGCTGGTGCAGACCTGCTCATCGACGACAGCAAGAAACGATGGAAGGAAAGCGCTCAGTTTCAGGTGAACTGGAATCGCTACGAAAACAGCACACAAACCAACGCTGAGCAGTTCTTCGCCAACAGCAACAGCACATACAGCCGTTCACTCTCCAATACCACTCATCGTGAACTTACTTTCCGCGGTGTTAACAATTTCATACTGAAAAAGCCCTTCAGCATGCAGAATTATACAGAAATGAGTTATAATGAGACTTTCAACCGCAGCAACAGCATGAGTTTCAGTTCAATGACCAACCCTGCACAATGGGGCAACACACGAGTTGCGCTTGATTCCGCATTCTCCGCTTCGCTCAGTCTTGAAAAGCAATCTGAACTCATCAACCGTAGCCGCAACCGTAGCCGCAGCAACGGCAGCCGCCTGTACGGAGGTTCATTCACAGATATAGACTATAAACTACCCACCGGTGATGTGCTCAGCCTTACAGTAAACGGCAACTTCACGCATCAGAAGGACAAGGATTTCAGCCAGCAGTCCATAGACTACCTTCAAGCCGAAGGCCAGAACACACGGCAGAACCGCCACTCCAGCCTTCCGGTAGATAACTACCACTATTACTTCATGCCGAAATATACAATAGCTTGGCTCAACGGTGTTCAACTCGCAGCAAGCTACCGATATCTTCAGGAACGTAAAGAAAACCACAACGACACCTACCGCCTTGACCGTTTGGGAGGCATATATGAGGAAGAAGCCTTCGGAATCCTCCCCTCCACCCACGACTCACTGCTACTCGCTATCGACAGTGAGAACACCTACGACCGAACTCACCTGCGTAAGGAGCATCGCATAATGCTCGTACCACGGTATGTGAAGGAAACCAATAACAATTATTACTATCTGGAAGCCACGCTCGAAGGCTACAACGTGAGAGAAAAACTGCATTACCAGAGCGCCTACACTGACACCACGCTCTATCAGAACTGCTACACCTTCTCGCCAATACTCGAAGCCTACATCGCAAAAGACAACTGGGCGCGCTATTTCAATTTCTACTACAACATGGAATGGAAAACCCCCGACCTGTTTCAGAAAGTCAATGTACGCAACGATGAGAATCCTCTGGCCGTCCGCATGGGCAATCCTAATCTGAAAGCCCCTATCATTCACCGACTGCAGATGAGCGTAAACCGACGCTGGAACGAACATAAAACCAGCCTTAACATCGGCTATGGCCTGCGCCTATACCTTGACCAGATATCACAGGGATATTCATATAATGCATCCACAGGTGCCTACACATACATGCCTATGAACGTGGACGGAAACTGGCAGACATATTTCTGGAGCCACTTCAGCCGCAACATCGATAATATGCAACGTCTGAACCTCTCCAATTACATACACGGAGACTACAGCCGCAACGTTGATTATGCAAGAAACACAACTGCTGAAACTGGCGCACTTTCCCACGTCAACAACTACTATCTTGAGGACCGTCTCACCCTCAACTATCGTTTTGAAGACCTCACACTCGGCAGTCAGATATACGGAGAATACCGTCATGCAAATAACCGTGAGCATACCATTGAAACCATTAACGCAGTAAATGTATCCTACGGACTCAATGCCACATACAACTTCAAGAAAGACTGTTTCAGCAAATGGATCAAAGGATTCAGCCTAAGTTCCGACATCAAGATGTACTCTCGCCGAGGATATGGCAGCAAATCTCTAAACACTGACGACCTCGTGTGGAATATCCTGATAACACGCACTTTCCCGAATCCTTTCGGCAAGTCTCTTGGAGGCAGTATCACAACCAGCCTTGAAGCATTCGACATACTCCACCAACTCTCCAATACATCTATCGTAATCAACGGACAAGGACGTACAGAGACTATCCAGAACACCCTACCCCGCTACGTAATGCTTCACCTGACTTACAACTTTGCCAAGTCACCGAAAAAACGGGATGGCAAATAATAGAATACAACATACAAACATCAATATATATTTACATTGCAAAAACGTATGGATAAGTAAAAATCTTTCCAACGTATTGTTAATTAAGTTAGTGTAAAAGCGTTTACACAAAAAAACTCCCCGTCGCAGTGATGCGGCGGGGAGTTTGTATTATTTCGGTTAACGGTTAACGAAGTTCCTAAAAAACTTAAGAACTTAAAAACTAATTACCCATTCATTGACAGGAGGAGTTCCTCGTTGTTGATGGTGCGCTCCATATAGGTCTTCATGAGATCCATGGCTTCGAGGGAGGTCATGTCGGCAATGTGCTTGCGTAGTATCCACATACGGTTGAGCGTGGTCTGGTCTTGCAGCAGCTCGTCGCGACGGGTGGATGATGCAACGAGATTGACTGCAGGGAAGATGCGCTTGTTGGCAAGTGTGCGATCGAGCTGCAGCTCCATATTGCCGGTTCCCTTGAATTCCTCGAAGATGACTTCGTCCATCTTGGAACCGGTATCGATGAGGGCTGTAGCGATGATGGTGAGTGAGCCTCCGCCTTCGATGTTGCGGGCTGCTCCGAAGAAGCGCTTTGGTTTCTGCAGGGCATTGGCGTCAACACCTCCGGAGAGAACCTTGCCGCTGGCAGGGCTGACGGTGTTGTAGGCACGTGCCAGACGGGTGATGGAGTCGAGGAAGATGACTACGTCGTGTCCACATTCCACCATGCGCTTTGCTTTCTCGAGCACGAGTCCTGCAATCTTGACGTGGTTCTCAGCCGGTGCGTCGAAGGTAGATGCCACTACTTCTGCATTAACGGTACGTGCCATGTCGGTGACTTCCTCCGGACGTTCGTCGATGAGGAGCATGATGAGGTATGCCTCAGGATGGTTCTTGGCTATGGAGTTGGCAATATCCTTCATGAGGAGGGTCTTACCTGTCTTCGGCTGTGCTACGATGAGGGCGCGCTGTCCCTTACCGATTGGCGAGAAGAGGTCTACGATGCGTGAGGAGTGGCTGTCGCGTCCGTCGCCTGTGCAGAGGGTGAACTTCTCATTTGGGAAAAGAGGTGTGAGGAACTCGAACGATACGCGGTCGCGAACGACTGATGGGTCGCATCCGTTGATCTTGCGTACAGAAACGAGCGGGAAGTATTTCTCTCCCTCGCGTGGGGGACGCACGGTGCCTTCTACGACATCTCCGGTCTTGAGTCCGAACTGCTTGATCTGAGCAGGACTTACGAATACGTCATCGGGCGAAGCGAGGTAGTTGTAGTCGGAAGAACGGAGGAATCCTGAGTTATCTACTATGTCGAGCACACCGGTGATGGTGAGCACATCTCCGAAATCGTACATTTTCTCACGCGGCTGCGGCTGTGGGTTAGGATTGCGCTGCTGAGGGATGTCAGGACCTTGGTTGTCGAAGAGTGAACGGTCGATAGTGTGACGTGAAGGTGCGACCTCACGAATAGGGTTTTCACGACGTCCGTAACTTCTGCCTGTTGCTGCGAAGTAGGTGTCGAGCACTTCTTCCTCTGTGGGGATATCCTCGAGGATGATGAATGTAGCTCCGTCGTTGGATGGTGCTGGTGCAGGCTGCTCTGCTACTAGCTCGGCTGCTGGTTCGGCTGGAGCTTCAGGAACTGCCTCGGGAGCAGGCTCTGCTGCTACGGCTTTCTTGCGTCCGCGCTTTGGCTTTGCCTCTGCCTCAGCTGATGGTGCAGCTGGTTCGGCAGCTGCTTCAGGCTCAGCAGGAGCGGCTTTCTTGCGGCCACGCTTTGGCTTTGCCTCTACAGGAGCAGCTTCGGCAGCGGGAGCAACCTCTGGAGCAGTTTCGGGTGCTGCAGTTTCGTCAACGGTCTGCTTCTCTGTTTCCTGAGTCTGCATCATCATGTTCTGCTCTTCCTTGGAAAGTGAACCGAAGAGGGTGTCGTCGACTTCCTTGGTCATGGTCTTGTCGACTTTCTTAGATTTCTTCTGATTGGCTGTATAGACGCGATCAACGGTCTTGATGCGTGTACGTTTGCGTGTTGCTGCCTTTGCACTTGCTGCGTCGTCGGCAGCTGAAGCCTCGGCCGAACGGTCGAGAATTTCATAAATCAGGGAGATTTCGTCAGTCTGTGTGTCTTTGATACCGAACTCGGCAGCAATCTCACGCAACTCGTCAATGCTCTTGCCTGTTAGTTGGTCTTTTGTATATTTCATATAAAAGTATAATTGTGCTCCAACTCTACCCTACTCTGCTACGTGTAATCATATCACACACCTGTAGCCAGTGTATTACACAAATAAACAAGAAGAATTGGAAAGAATCTTCAGATGAAAAATGATTAAGAAAAAACTGAATGAATCTTAGGATTAAAACCCAATCGGTCATTAGAACGAAATAGTTCTTTTGATTATTTTTTGTTCTCTTCATGGCATAGCAGTATTTCTATCGGCATCTTGTCTAAGTGCTTATTTCGACGTAGTCCACTACGCCTTCAATAATCACTTAACCAATCTGCTCAATATAAATAATACTCTGTCATAAAGTCTAATGATCGATTTGGGTTAAAACGCTTCTGACTATAGTATATCACCTGTCAAAAACCTGACTTAATCCCTAAATCAGTGCAAAGGTACAAAAAAAATTATTGCAACCAAGAAATTTTTAAAATATAATAAAAAAATAGAACAAAAAGCCTCCTCCCCCTTTTAAATGAAGAATGAAGAATGAAGAATGAAGAATGAAGAATGAAGAGTGAAGAATGAAGAATGAAGAATGAAGAATGAAGAATGAAGAATGAAGAGTGAAGAATGAAGAATGAAGAGTGAAGAATGAAGAGTGAAGAATGAAGAGTGAAGAATGAAGAATGAAGAATGAAGAATGAAGTTATCGTGCGATACCGCTAAAGAAAGCACTCAAAAGAGCACGCTTGCGCAGCAAAAATTGCCATCCGGATGACAGGTTACCACTCCTCTCCCTAACAGGGAGGGGTCGGGGGAGGGTCTGCTTTTAGGATTTAAGCGGTTAGGCTCTTATTTATGCTCTCTATATAGTCGAGGAGTTCGTCGCGGCCTTGGGTTGAGGTGGCGCTGGTGACGAAATGGGGAGGGAGTTCCTCCCACCACTCTTCAAGCTGTTTGAGATAGGCAGCGACGTTGGCACGGGCACGGGTCGGAGTGAGTTTGTCGGCCTTGGTAAACACAATTGCAAAAGGCACTCCGTTCTCACCGAGGAACTGAAGGAAATCAAGGTCTTTGGTCTGCGGCTCGTGGCGAATGTCGATGAGGACGAAGAGGCAGGTGAGCTGCTCACGTTCAAGGACGTAGTGGCTGATGAGATTCCAGAGAATGTCCATGTTGCGCTTGCCTCGTGCTGCATAACCATAACCGGGGAGATCGACTATGTACCACTCGTTGTTGATGAGGAAATGGTTGATGAGCATGGTCTTGCCCGGAGTGGACGAAGTCATTGCAAGCTTGCCGTGACCGGTAAGCATGTTGATAAGTGACGACTTGCCAACATTACTGCGTCCGATGAACGCATACTCGGGTTCGGTGGTCTTAGGACACATATCCGCACGTGGACTGCTGGTCTTGAATTCTGCAGATTTGATCTTCATATAGCGAAGTGTAAAGTGATAGTACCGGAAATGTAAATGATTTGTTGCAAATATAAGAATAATTCATCTACCGGAAGTACTTTTATTAGAAAAAAAAGCGGAAAAAACACCTTTGTAATGTTCTTGTTAATTACCGAAGATTTAAGAATATCTTCTTGAACTTATTAACTAAAAGATGTGAAAAAGATGTAATGGGGGCAAAAAAAGTTCCATACACATTTTTTTATATTATAAGAAATGTATTATCTTTGCCAGCAAATGGAACTACAACCAGGCACATATCTGAAAAACGGTCATTACCGCATTGAACGGATTCTTGGACAAGGAGGATTCGGCATCACTTACCTTGCAACTACGGAAATGCAGTTGGAAGGTCAGCTTGGTTCTATGACCGCTACCATTGAGGTGGCTGTCAAGGAGTTCTTCATGAAGTCGACCTGCCAGCGAACGGGTAGCTCAACCCATGTGTCTGTGCCTACAGAGGACAATCGCGACGAGACCGCCCGCTACCTGCATAAGTTCCTGAAGGAGGCTCACAATATGTCGGGTCTCAAGCATCCGCACATAGCCCAGGTGTTTGACGTGTTCGAAGAAAACGGCACCGCCTACTACGTGATGGAATACCTGCCCGGAGGTTCGCTCGACTCACTCATGCGCCAGCAGCCTGACCAGCACTTCTCAGAATCAGAAGCCGTAGGCTATGTGATGCAGATTGCCTCTGCCCTGCAATACATGCATGAGGAGCACCACACCTGCCACTACGACGTGAAGCCCAACAACATAATGCTCGACAAGCAGGGACAAGCCAAACTCATTGACTTCGGACTCAGTAAACGCTACGATTCTCAGGGACACCAGACAAGCACCACCCCAATCGGAGTGAGTGCCGGTTTCGCCCCTATCGAACAATACAACCAGGAACTGCAGAACGAATCGTACGTCACCGACGTTTATAGCCTCGGTGCTACCCTGCTCTGCCTGCTCACCGGCAACATACCTCCTGAGGCTTCGGTGGTTATCAACAGCGGACTGCCCGACTGCCCGGACTATGTGTCGCAACAAACATGGCACGCCATAGAACGGGCTATGCAGACTCGCACCAAGGACCGTCCGCAGTCCATCCGTGAATTTGCAAGCATGCTGGAGGAAGTGAGAACCACACAGATGTTCAAGAGCGAGCCGATTCCTACGGTCATTCCTCAGCAGCAGACCGTTGCCCCTGGAGTTATCTCCGTAAGCAGTGCAAGCGACAACGACTCGTACCAACCCACCGTCAGCGTTACACCGAAAAAGAAGTCACACTCCAAGACCTATATCCTATACATTATAATATTTATCCTTTCTGCCGTAATTACTGCCACAATAATAATGATGGGCAGGATGAGAGACGAGATGGATGAGCAAGACGCAGAACAGGATGCAGAAGTGGCAAATCGTGTGGAGATGCTTATGCCTCAAATAAGAGAGAGAGGTGAGTTTTATAAGAAAATGAAACCGGCAATTTCCAAAAAAGCCAGATATATCATTGACACATACTATCCAGAAGATACTGTAACATATACTATAATTCCATATGACAAACCGAACAAACGCAGCTATTATCATCATTTCTATCTGCCTATCATGGACATTGACGGCACAAGCGGGCACCTCATTCCACCTCCAAAGCCCAAAAATGACGGAAAGGCTCCTGACAGAGGCGACACTAAGGACGAAGGCAACCACAGAGGCAGAGACAGACTCAATTCCTCCGATAAAAATAACAGCGGAAGATGACACATCACAAGAGTCAGAATTGGCAAGCGACATCCAGGAAAGCCATATTTTCAATGAGGGTGAAATTGAAGTGATGCCGGAGTTTCCTGGTGGGCAGTCTGCACTTTACAGCTTCATTTCCAGCAATATGCACTACCCTATCGTAGCAATAGAGAACGGCATTCAGGGTAAGGTGTTGGTACAGTTCGTGGTAAACCAAGACGGTTCAATCGTTGACACAGAAATTCTCAGGGGCGTTGATCCATCTCTCGACAAAGAAGCTCTGAGAATCGTAAGCCTTATGCCGAAATGGAAGCCGGGCTTGAAAAAAGGCAAACCTGTTCGTGTCCGCTTCACCGTGCCACTCATCTTCAGACTACAATAAACCAATAGAATATAGTTTCTGTTCTATCATAAATCATAACGCCTAACTCGACAACAAGGCGCATATTATTCACAAACTAACAAAACAAACTATCAACATGAGAAAAAACTACTTCTTCATGCTGGCTTGGGGATTACTTATATCATTAAGTGCATCAGCCCAAACCATCGAGCGTCCAACCACCAAGGCTGGCGCTCCAAAGAATGGAGGTAAGTATGTACTTGTAAGTGCATACAACACCCAACAGTACTCATTCCTCACAAATTGGGACGGCTCCGTTTATCTCAACAAGGATGTAGATCTGGAGTTCACCGCTATTAACAATGGTGACGGTACATGGTCGTTCTCACGTGTGGCTGGAAAGACTTACGATACAGGAGAAGACAGCCTCAACTACATGAACATGATTAACGGAAGCGGAAATCTGAAGTTCAACTCTCCTACTCCCGTTAAATGGAAACTTGCCGAAGGCGACTTTGCCAACTTCGTTCGTTTGCAACCAGACGAAGGAAATCCTGACGTATTCAAGCCTCTTTACCTTCATCTCAACGCCGGTGGCACATACCTCGTCATCAGCGAGGAAGTGAACGGAGGCGGTTGGTATCCTGACTATGCAGGTGGGAATATACCTGCTGACAACGATTACGGCTACGAAGTCTACGACGTTGGCGACGGCAGTATGCGCGCAGTAATGGCAGACAAGACAAGTGAAAACTGGGCATTCATAACACTTGAAGACTTCCCTGAGTACAAGGCTAAGTATCAGGCTTACGATGCTCTCAACGGACTTGTAAAGCACATGGAGACTGTGGACGAAGACTACATGGCAGGCTACAATGCTACTCTCAATGCAGCTCTCGCCATCTATAATTCAACCGATTTCAACTGGGAAGAAGACCCTGAAATCATTGCCAACATGATTAACAAGAAAAGAGCTTTCGAAGACGCTATCGAAGCTGCTATTGCAGAAGAGGCTGAAGCTCTGAACACTGCCATCGCCAACGCCAAGAGCGTATTCACAACAGCGACAAGCATAGCAGATATCGAAACGGGAATTGCAGCCCTCAACGACGCAGTCAAAGCATATAAGGAGGGTACAGGCGACATCACCTCATACGGAACCAACATGAGTTTCGAAGACCTTACGGCTCAGGGAGGAAATACCACAAGCAGTGTTGCTAATCCTCCAATAGGCTGGTCTGTATTCATCAATGGCAATAAAGTTGAAACAGCTGACGATGTCAAGAGCAACGGCATCGCAAACTGGTTTGGTGTAAACGCAGACTGCACTGGCGAAGGCAAGGACGGTCAATATGCGTTCGGAATATGGACAAGCGGAGTTCCTGAATTCGAGATTTCTCAAACAATCGAAGGACTGGAGAATGGAACATACGTAATCAGCGCAGGACTCATGGTTGGTGCCAACGGCAATGGTTCACGCCGCACCACTCAACGCATCTTCGGCAACCTCAACTCCACATATTTCGCAATGGCAGAAGAATACGACGAAGACCTGCTTGACAAGAGCGAAGTACACGGATATGCAAACCTCATCGAACCTTTTACCGATACCGAACTGCAGCCTATCTCTGTCCGTGCATACGTTTACGACGGTACACTCACATTCGGACTTCGCACCGACGGCAATTATCGTGCAGCTCTTCGTGAAAGCAGCAATGGTGCAGGCGGTGATGGATGGTTCAAGCTCGACAACTTCCGCATTCAGAAAGAAGGATATGTAGGTGAAGACGCTGCAGCTGTGGCAAACTACTACATTAACATATTCAGTATCTATAGCGCAGAACTTATCGAAGAAGCCCTGCGCAATGAAATCGACAACGTGCTGAAGGATTACGACAAGGTAACTGCCACAACACCTGCAGAGGACATTAACAATATCATCAATGTCCTTACAAGCAAGATATCTGACGTTGAAGCTTCTGTTGACGCATATAAGAAACTCCGCATCGCCATAGATGAAGGATATGAATATGCAAATGATTATATGTACTACAGCGGTATTGACGTATATACAGACCTGCTGATGGAAGCCGACAACGTATATGCTGACGGATCCACCGATGCAGCCGGTGCACTCGCTATTGTTGAGCAACTCGCCGAAGCTCTGATTGAACTTCAGAAGAGCGGCATAGCTGTTGGCGAGTATCTCCAGATTATCCAGAACCCAAGTTTTGAGGACCTCTCAGCTCAGGGAGGCAGTGCAAGCGACGGAGTACAGAATGCCCCTGCAGGCTGGAACCTATACGCAAATGGTGAAAAAGTTGACAAAGCTCCTATTTCCGGCTGGTGCGCTATCAACCGAGGTGACGCCATCAACGAAACAGACCAGAACGGCACAGAGTGGACAACTCAATATACCGACGGTGAGTATCTTTGGGGTATATGGACAGCCAATATGCCAGAAATCGAACTCTCACAGAGCTTTACCGGCATACCGGCAGGAACATACACACTCTCTTGCGATATGGTTGTTCAGTATAACTGGGGAGGTCACTGTGTTACTACTCAACGTATCTTCGCTAACGACTTCATTGAGATGTACGGTGCAGAGGAAACCTATGCAGAACATCTCAACGAAACAGCCGACATGCGCGCAGCGCGTTTGAGCGATGAAGCACATCCCGACGCAGAACTCAAGTACATGAACTATGCAGGATGGACAAACGATGTTAGCTACGGATACACTTCATGCCCTCACCATATGGAACTCAAGTTTGCTGTCAACGAGACAGGAGAACTTACAATCGGTTTCCGTACAAACAATGTTGACCCATTCACTGGCGAAGCACACATGTACGACAGTGCAGGTTGGTTCAAACTCGACAACTTCAAACTCTTCTGGAACAACACAGACGTGCCTGTAGGCATTCAGGGAGTAAGCGACAAGAGCAGTGAACTCGTAGGTCGTCAGTACTTCACCATCGACGGAAGACGTATCAGCCAGCCTCAATCAGGAATCACTATCATCAAGAATATCCTGAGCGACGGAACTGTTAAGACAACAAAGAT
This sequence comes from uncultured Bacteroidales bacterium, assembly GCA_902776985.1. Classification (GTDB taxonomy): domain Bacteria; phylum Bacteroidota; class Bacteroidia; order Bacteroidales; family Bacteroidaceae; genus UBA3839. Next base: position 129,891 of record CACYSD010000007.1, on the reverse strand, counting down.
TCTGAAGTAACAGATAATTCAGAAGCATAAAAACAAAGCGGAGCAACCATTTTTCAGGTTGCTCCGCTTTTGTTTATCAGGATGGAATCAAACCACTCCCCGCCCTTACAGGGAGGGGCAAGGGGGGAGGGTCTTTTCCTCTATCACTTTCCTTACAACTTCGGGGAAGTGTTCCATTTCCAGTACATGTTCCTTTTCGGCAATGGTGTCGGGAGTGTCATCGGGAGTGAGAGGAGTGCTGAACTGAGCGATAATCTCACCGCCGTCGCAGACATTGGACACATAGTGAACGGTCATTCCGGTCTCTGTGTCTCCAGCAGCCTTCACAGCTTCATGCACATGATGTCCCCACATGCCCTTTCCTCCATGGCGAGGGAGCAAAGCGGGATGGAGATTAATCATGCGACGCGGGAAAGCGTTGATGAGATAGTCTGGAATCATGAGCAGATAACCTGCAAGCACTATGAAATTCACCTCATACTTCTGAAGAATCGGCATCAGATAGGACTCATCGTTCATCTGTGCCTTGTTGATTACTATGCTCGGTACACCAAGGCGTTCGGCACGCACCAGTGCGTATGCATCGCTGCGGTTGCTGATGACGACAGCAGTACGAATCTGCTTATCGTCGGCAAAATACTTTATCAGGTTCTCGCAGTTGGTTCCACTGCCACTCACAAATATAGCTATGTTAGTCATAAAAATTTATTTGAAAGACCCTCCCCCCTTACCCCTCCCTGTAAGGGCGGGGAGTTGTTACCTACTGCGGGGAATATGGATTATAAGTTTTTGAGTTCTTGAATACGTTGCAAAGTTACAGATTTTAGTTGACTTATGCCTGTTTTTCAATGAAAAAACGTAACTTTGCAGACAAATTCAATCACAAATCATCAAACACAATGAAATTACTCCTTTTAGGCAGTGGCGGACGCGAACATGCGCTTGCCTGGAAAATCTGCCAAAGCAATCATGTAGAAACTCTCTTCGTTGCCCCAGGCAATGCCGGAACAGCCCATCTTGCTGATAACGACCGACGTAGCGACCGTCCACAACTTGCTCCATGCGTGAATGTAGATATAAAGGCTGACAACTTCGATGCTATTAAGCAGTTTGTTCTCAGCGAAGGCATAAAAATGGTAGTTGTCGGTCCAGAGGATCCATTGGTGAAAGGCGTTACCGACTTCTTCGCAGCTGATCCACAGCTGGCTGCCATTCCTGTCATCGGTCCTTCGGCAGAGGGAGCAAAACTTGAAGGCTCAAAGGAATTTGCAAAGCAGTTCATGCAGCGCAACAACATACCGACTGCGGCTTACCGCGCATTCACAGCAGAGACTATCAACGAAGCATTCCAGTTCCTTGAGACTCTCCAGCCACCCTACGTGCTGAAAGCCGACGGACTCTGTGCAGGCAAGGGTGTACTTATTGTCCCAACTCTCGAAGAGGCCAAGAGCGAACTCAAGGAAATGCTCGGAGGTATGTTCGGAGGAGCCAGCGCAACCGTAGTAATCGAGGAATTCCTCAGCGGCATCGAGTGCTCAGTATTCGTGCTCACAGATGGCACCCACTACAAGATATTGCCTGAAGCCAAGGACTACAAACGCATTGGTGAAGGCGACACAGGACTGAACACAGGCGGTATGGGCAGTGTGTCTCCAGTACCTTTTGCCGACAGCGAGTTCATGAAGAAGGTGGAAGAGCGCATCGTGCGTCCTACAGTGGAAGGTCTGGCAAAAGAGGGCATTGACTACAAGGGATTCATCTTCCTCGGACTCATCCGCGTGGACCGCGACTACTCATGTGCATCAGCCGGCGACCCGATGGTGATTGAATACAATGTGCGTATGGGTGACCCTGAAACAGAAACCGTGATGCTGCGCCTCAAGAGCGACATCGTTGACCTGTTCCAAGGTGTAGCCGAGGGCAACCTCAATAAACGAGCATTGGAATTTGACCCTCGCAGCGCTGTATGCGTAATGCTCGTATCAGGCGGTTATCCCGAAGCATACCAAAAAGGATTCCCGATCAGCGGAATCGACAGTGTGGACGGCAGCATAGTGTTCCACGCAGGAACCAAAGAGAATGCAGATAGACAGATTGTGACCAACGGCGGCCGAGTGCTGGCTGTAAGCAGCTACGGCAAGGACAAGGCTGAAGCTCTGTCGAAATCATTCGCTGAAGCACAAAAGATTCAGTTTGAGAAAAAATACTTCCGCAGCGACATCGGCAAAGACTTATGACCTTTCTCAGAACAATTGCCACACATAGGTTTACACTCCTTTTCGCTGCTGTATTCACTGTGATTACATGGGTTATCCATGCCAATCACGTAGGAACGCTGACGACAAGCAACATCACGGCTTTTGCTGATTTTGCAGGCGGTATGGCTCTATGCGGACTGACCGTGTATTTAACGGCAGAACTCAACAATGCCTTTGCACTGCTCAGAATCAGCAGTCGAATGATCAGTGCCACACTGACTCTGCTGCTTGCTCCAGCCGTATTCCTGCATCCGCTTCAGAACGGACATGCTGTGATGATGTTCGCTGTATCTGTGCTATTCCCTGTCTTTGCTTCGTACAAGAACAGCAATGCTCCGGTACTGCCATTGACAACATTCCTTTTCATGTCTCTGGCATCATTGTTCTACCCTCGCCTGCTCTACACAGCACCTCTGTACCTGTTGATACTGATTTTGATGCGCAGTTTCAGTCTGAGACATCTTCTCGCAGGCATTATAGGATTGTCTATTCCCTACTGGTTCTTTTTTACAGTTTCATTTTGCAGAGACAGCATGTCACTGATGACATGGCATTTTAACCAACTCGTAGATCTGCCTACACAATTATACTCTACTGTGACTCTGCAACAATGGCTGGTTGCCGGACTCATGCTGCTCCTATTCCTGATAGGCTCAATCCATCACCTTATGACGGCACATGAAGAGAGCACCCGAACACGTCAGAACTACAGCATGGTGATGCTGGCAGGCTTCGCATCTTTCGTGATGCTGGCACTGCTTCCATCGGATTTCAGCACAGTGATGCCGCTATGCATGATTCCTACAGCAATAACGGGCGGACATTTCTTTGCACTTTCTACAGGCAAAGTCCTGCATATCGTAGCCATCATCATTTCGGTAATGATATTTGCACTAACAGCGTACTCACTATAAAAGGCATCCCATGTCCACCATAAACGAATTCTTCATCCAATACGGTTACTTCGGTATGTTTCTTGCAGCCCTGCTTGCCGGTTCCCTCGTTCCCTTCAGCAGCGAGGCGGTTATGGGTGCACTGCTCATTGCAACCGACATGGATCCTGTTCTCACAGTGGTAGCGGCTACAATCGGCAACATTGCCGGTTCGATGTTCAACTATAGCTTAGGCAGACTTGGAGACCTTGAGAAGGTGAGCAAATGGCTGAAGATAAAACCCAAACGTATGGAAAAAGCCCAACGATGGGTTAATCAGAGAGGAGTATGGGTCGGATTCTTCTGTTTCCTTCCCATCCTGGGCACAGCCATCGCCTTTGTCTTAGGCATGATGCGTACCAACATCTGGAAAACCCTCATCGCAATAAGCATAGGCAAACTGCTACGCTACATTCTTGTAGCCTCAACAGTTGTAGCGCTGTTCTAATTTTGCTCGCGCCTTATAATTTTTAATTAAATTAATTAAGTATTCGTGTCAACAATTCTATTTTTCCTGCAATTTGCAGTAGGACTATTCCTTATATTCAAAGGAGCAGACTGGCTTACCGATGGGTCGTCAGCCATTGCTCGCCGATTCAACATATCATCGCTGGTGATAGGTCTTACCATCGTGGCTTTCGGAACCAGTGCCCCTGAACTCGTGGTCAGCGTTCTGGCTGCCATCAACAATCAGCCCGATATGTCAATAGGCAACGTCATCGGCAGCAATATCTTCAACTCACTTGCAATTGCCGGCGGTACAGCACTTATCAGCCCTATCATCTGCACTCGCAACAACCTGCGCTACGACATTCCATTGTGTATCATCTCGAGCATTGCTGCTGTTGCCACATGTACCACCATAGGTAGTTTCACACTTACCACAGACACCATAAGCAGAACAGACGGAATCATACTGCTCTGCTTCTTCCTGATATTCATAAGCTACACATTCGCTATAGCACATCAGGGAGTGGACGATAGCGACAACGAAAACAGACAGACGATGACCGTTACACGTTCGATAGTATTATGTGTGCTGGGACTTGCAGGACTCATCCTCGGCGGAAGCTGGATGGTTGACGGAGCATCAGGCATAGCAGAATGGCTCGGAGTGAGCGAACGCACTATTGCCCTGACTATCGTGGCAGGCGGAACCAGTTTTCCTGAACTCATAACATCTGTTGTTGCCGCACGTAAGGGCGACACCGACATGGCTCTCGGAAATGTATTAGGCAGCAACATATTCAATGTGTTCCTGGTACTTGGAACGGCAGCGACCATCACTCCGCTAACAGTAGGCGACATCACGTTCTTCGACCTTGGCACACTGCTCGTAGCAAACTTGCTGCTTTGGATATTCTGCGTGGTAGGCAAACCGAGATTCACCGTCACAAGGCCTAAAGGACTAATCCTTGTACTCTTAGCAATAGCATACTACACCATAGCTGTAATTACAGCTTAATTCATAATTCATTCTTATGAACAACGATTCTATAGTACAACTCCATAACCTCGATACAGGTTACCGGCTTAAAAAGCAGAATAAGGTAATAGGTAAATCACTCAACGCCTCTCTGAATATCGGAGAACTCACTTGCCTGCTCGGTCCCAACGGTGCGGGAAAGTCAACTCTGCTGCGAACAATTGCAGGATTCCAGCCGGCACTCACAGGCAAAGTGTTGATTGACCATCAGGATGCGGCAAGATACAGCCAGAAACAACTGGCTAAACTGGTTAGTGTGGTACTCACCAACAACCACTCCATACGGAATATGACAGCGGAGGAAGTCGTAGCCATCGGTCGTAGCCCATACACAGGATTCTGGGGCACACTCCGACGCAACGACAAGCGTATGGTAGAGCAATGTCTGGAATGGGTTGAGATAAGCGATCTTGCACAACGTAAGATAGAAACCCTCAGCGACGGAGAACGTCAGAAGGTGATGATTGCAAAAGCCATTGCACAGGAAACACCCATCATCCTGCTTGACGAGCCTACAGCCTACCTCGACTATCCCAGCAAGATGTCAATGCTCATGCTGCTGCACCGTCTGGCAAAGGCTCTCAAGAAAACCATCTTCCTTTCCACACACGACCTCGAACACGCACTCCATATCGCCGACAAAGTGTGGCTACTCGATAACCAGCACGGATTAACTACAGGAATGCCAGAAGATCTCATCGTTGAAGGCAAGATTGAAGAGTATTTCCAGCGCGACGGCATCAGTTTCGACAGCGTAACTGGCTCCTTCAACATACAGCACCAGCCATCAAGGGAAATCATCTTGGAAGGTGATCGCAACTCACTAAACTACAAGCTCACCTGTCAGGCTCTGCTGCGCAACGGAATGCAGGCTATCGACAGCATCCAAGCTGCACAAATTCCTGGCACACGCGATGATGTGAAGATACTCATCACACCTGAAGGTCAATACCAACTCATTGACAACGGAAATGCCATCCTGACCGTAAACCGTATAGAGCACATCCTCGGTACTGCAAAGTCAACAATCGTAAAGAATCACATCCAGGCAGTGCGTGACGCAGCACACATGACAAACTTTGAATAAACACCATAAGGATGACACTGAAAAAGAAGACCATTTTATTAATTGTTGCGACTGTATTCATTGCCTTAGGCATAACCCTTGCCGCTACATGCAACCACAGTTTTAACGCACAAACCACCACTATTCCACAGGATGCTCCACACCTCAAAGTGGGACTTGTGCTTGGTGGTGGCGGAGCCAAGGGTGCAGCCCACGTTGGCGCTCTGAAAGCCATAGAGAAGGCTGGAATACCCGTTGACTACATCGCCGGAACAAGTATCGGAGCCATCGTCGGAGGCCTGTACGCCTGCGGTTACTCTGCAGACGCAATAGACTCGCTATTCCGCTCTCAGGAATGGCTTGACCTCCTTACAGACCGTCGCACGGAACTCAACACCACCGCTTTTCGCAACGAAGGCGGTACAACCTATATATTCGGCATTCCACTATCAGCGTCAACACTTAATCTCAATCAGTCGTTCGATCAGTTTTTCGGCAATGGAATCGTGGCTGGCGACAGCATTGTCAACCTACTGCGCCGTCTTACTACAAAGAAGGGGGTTGAGACATTCCAGCAGACACGTATTCCCTTCCGCTGCGTAGCTACCGAATTTCAAGGCATAAACCCCAAAAACGAGGTAGTTCTGCACAGTGGAGACCTCGCTATGGCAATGCGTGCAAGCATGGCTATTCCAACGTATTTCAAAGCGGTCAAAATAGGCAAGAAAACACTCCTCGACGGCGGAGTGATGAACAACCTCCCTGTTGATGTTGTTAAGGCAATGGGAGCTGATATAGTGATTGCTGTTGACCTCACACAGAACACGCCTGATGATCCAACACTAAAGCTGAGCCAATCCCTTGGATTAGGCGAAGCGCTTGACTGGGTTCTCTCACGTCCCGACATAACAAAATACAAGCAAAACCTCAAGGATGTGGATCTCTATATCCGTCCCAACCTCAATGGCTACGAAGCCTACAGTTTTACAGAAAAAAGCATAGAGGCAATGATAGATTCAGGCACAATTGCAGGGAAAAAGAAAGAATTAGCCCTGAAACGCCTCAAACTCCGCATCTATACCTTGAACTAAACCACAACGATAACCATAACCTTAACGATAACGAAAACGTTAATAGTTATTTGTCGTTTTACTCGTATTAGTTTTTGCAAAAAATATATGGCCTCGTTCGACTTCGGAATCCACCGAAGCTACTGGAAGCCATATAATAAATGTTTTTTATCGCTTTTAACTTAAGCGATAGAGGAAATAATAAAAGAAAAGTGGTATATAGTGATGAATGTTTGAAGACGTTGAATCAAATATTTGATACTTAACCATCAAATTGAGAAAAAAACGGATGAAATTTACTTTTTCCCTATAAGAAATACAAAAAAGCAAAAAACTAATTTAAGAATTATCAAAATAAAATAAAGCCAACTGTTAATTTTCGCAAACAAATTAACAGTTGGCTATTTCTTTACAATAAACCTACAAGAGGCTTATTCGACATCTGCACATTTCAACTTCATTTAGGTCCGCCGAATGACTCGTAAGTACCGTCATCGAAGAAGATACGAACCTCCATAATGCGACGCTGAGGACGTCGTTCCTGGGTCATTACCTCCTTTACAGCAGCAGAGATAGCAGATAGAGAAGTTGCTGAGAGATCCACCTGATGGGAATCCTCTTTATCAAACATATTAGGCTGAACCGCTGCATCTATGTGCTTTCCAGCTTGGTTAGAGGCTGCATTTACAGGATTATGGGAAGGAATTACCTGTGCAGGAGCCGGTTTCTCGGGCTGAACAAAAGAAGGATCAGAATCAAAAGAGAAATTATCATCGGCTACATTAGTAGAAGAATCAACCTGGATTGGGGGTTGACCAGAAACATCAGCACCCGAGACAAACATTTCACCAATTCCGAAAGCAATCCATGACGGATTTATATCTGGAAAGGCAGATACTATTTTTTTAAAAATTGTATGAGTGGGGTTACTTCGACCACTTGTCAACTGTGAGAGGGTAGCGGGTGAAATACCGGTGATGGAACTGAATTGAATATTCGACAAATTCTTCACTCGCATTATTTCCAAAATTCTCTGGGTATCGTTCATGAGAAAAGTAGTAAAAAATTGATTTGATAATTCTAAAGAGTTAGGAACAGGAGAAAATTACCCCTTTTCTAACGATTTTACAAAGTTACGACAGATTTACAAAACTACAAAACATTTTACAAAATAATTAAGAGGAATAAAATAAATAATCGCAAATCTAAAATACAAATGTAAAGTGTAGAATTAATAATTATTAAGCAAAAGCCTTTACAAACATGAAATAGCACAGATTTTACATTTATATTGTTACTTCTCCTTAAAAAATTAACTAATTCATCCTTAATGAGTAATATAGAGCCAATTTCAGCCAAAATATGGCAAAAAGCTGCAAAATCGTCTATATTTTGCATATACAAATACACCTAATCATTAACAAACACATATTTTCCACTGATTTTCTTATAGTTATACCAAAAATCTGATAAAGAATAAATAAAGCTTTGTATTTGTAAAGTTTAGATTCTTAAATAATTCACTTTTGTAAAAAGCACCAACTGATCCCATTTTTACATAAACAAACCTAAAACAATTTTACATTTACAAACTCTGTGGTTTCAGATTCTTAAACGGTATTTGCACATATAAAACTAAACAAAAGTTAAATTTTACTTTTGCAAAACACGAAGATGACTGTTTCAGGCAATTTGAGAGTATTCTTATCAACGTATAAAACTGCACATTTTTGCACGATTCTCAGAGCCTACTTTTCGATATAACGCACAGATTTATAGTCAGAAAAGCACATTATTTTTTGTTTCAAAAAAAGTGCAAAAAAAATTCCAGCCCTATTTCAGGGATGGAAAATCATGTTTTTTGAGTATGTTTTTAGGGTTAATTTGATTGTCAAAAATAAGCAATCACGATTTTTGTCAAAGATTTTTATGCTTTTAAGTTCTTAAGTTTTTAAGTTTTTAAGTTTTTAAGTTTTTCAATGAAGTATAAAATAAATCAGCTCACGCATGATATCAGCATCGGTTGTACTCCCCTTCTCTATACCCTTCAATTTTGCGTCCGCCTGGCGCAGTTGACCGATAATCTGCATTGTCTTCAAAGCTGAATAGTTGCGCATGGCATTCTGATAATCGCGTAACTGCCAGCTGTTGCGCAGTTCCAGCTGCTCCATCAGCCCCTGCTCAGTCTTTACAGGAGCATAGTATGCCTGCATCACACCCGCAAAGAAGTTGAAAAGCATGGCAATCGTCACCACAGGAGCATTATCCTTGGGATTATCATTGAAATAATTGATTATCTGATTGGCTTTGAATACATTACGTTCGATGATGGCATTGCGTAATTCGAAGTTATTAAACTCCTTGCTTATACCTATATTCTTTTCTATCAGCTCTGGAGTGATGCGGTTAACACCCTCTGGCAGAGTGACATAAAGCTTGTCAAGCTCACTTGCCATGCGGTTGAGGTCAGAGCCTATACTATCTACAAGCATCATTCTGGCACGATCCTCAATGGTCACTTTCTTGCGCTGCAGGTATTCATCGATGAATGTGGGCAGTTGTCCGTCCCTCAATTTCTTGCTTTCGTACACTACCCCGACTTTCTCTATCATGGCGACGGTTTTCTTGCGCCGATCCACGGTCCCATTCTTGTAGCAGAGCACCAGAATGGTTGATTCGAGAGGTTTTTGGGCATAAAATTGGAGATCGTCGAACTTTAACAGGTTTTGACATTCCTTAACAATTAAAATCTGATATTTGGACATCATCGGATATTTCTTCGCAGAATTGATAATGTCAGCGACATTCGTTTCGCGTGTACAATACATGGTTATAAGGTTGAATCCCTTCTCCTCTTCCGTGAGAATATTGTCAGCGATGAAGTTGGCAATACGGTCGATGTAATAGGACTCCTCCCCCATGAGCAGGTAAATGGGTGCATATTCCCCATTGCGTATCGCTGTGATGATATCACGGTGGGAAATGTTAGTTCCTGCAGTCAGTTTCTTTGCCATATCGGATTTTTATGTTAATTTTGTCACGCATTATGCGAGATATTGTGCAAATATAGCGAATTCGCATCAATAAATAAAGTAAAAGCAACGAAAAACCTGTTATGAATAATCCCTTTCCTACTTTGAACCTTCCGCCTTTTAATGCCAACATCCGTCGTGAGGGCAAGAATGTCAGGATATTCGACACACTCCGTCAGCGATTTGTGGCATTGACACCTGAGGAATGGGTTCGCCAGCACTTTGTCAATATGCTGCTGACGAACTATGGTTTTTCGTCTTCATTGACAGCAAATGAGGTGTCTCTGAGCCTTAACGGGATGAGTCGCAGGTGCGACACTGTGGTCTATGACAAGCAGCTGCGTCCGCGCATGATTTTGGAATACAAGCGTCCGTCGGTTGAAATCACTCAACGAGTGTTTGACCAGATATGCCGCTACAATATGGTCATGCACGTTGATTATCTGGTTGTGAGCAACGGCATGCATCATTTCGCCTGCCGTATGGATTATGAGCGTCAGACCTACGAGTTTCTAAAAGAAATTCCCAACGCCGAAACGGTGCTGGGAAATGAATGATTATCAGCAGAGAGGCTCTCCCTGATAGAAATTGAGGATTTTGCTTCTGAAAATATATGTGTATTTGGCTTGAAGCAGATCAGCCACCGCTTTCAGCATACGTGTACGTGATTCCTCGTATTCCGTCTGTGTAGCCTTACCATTCTCATATTTGTGTTGTACTAAGCGGAAAGCTTCCTGAGCAGCATCCGCAGCTGTGCTGCTGGCACAGTACTGCCGTTGTGCCGCAAGGGCATTGTAATATGCCTGCTGCATCTCCTTATACAGTGAATTGCGTGTGTTTTCAAGTGTAAGCTGCTGATTCTCCACCTGCAGTCGCGCCTGTCTCACGGAATTACGCGTTGAGAAGCGGTTAAAGACAGGCACCGATAACGACACTCCCACATATCTGTTAAAGTTGTTATCGAGCTGCTTGCCAAAAGATTCCGCCTGGAATCCACTCGTTTTATAGTAGCTCGACCCCAGTCCTGCACTAAGGCTGATATTGGGATAGTAACCACTTTTAGCAGTCCGCACACTACGTTGGGCACCCTGTAGCTTCAGTACTTCAGCCCTTAGCGCAGGGCGTTGCTCGGTGAGCAAGAGAGAAGGCATGGTAATGGCAGTTAATGAATCTGGCAAGAGAGATGTATCCGCAATGATATCATAGTCTATGTCGAATCCCTCAGGAGAGTTGATCTCAAGCAATTGTACAAGGTCAAGAAGTGCAAGCTGATGTGCATTATTCTGCTGGGTAACTGAAAGTTCATCATTTGCCACCGCAGCGCGAGCCTCTGCCACGTCTGCAGAGGACGCCTTACCATTGTTGTACAGCACTTCAATACGTCTCAGTTGTTCCTTGCTTAAATTCAGCTGTTCTTTTGCCACATTGAGCAATTCCCGCTGATAAAGCACCTGTAAATAGGTAGATACCACCTGAAGGCTGATGTCTTCACGAGCACGTTCCAAATCAGCCATTGCCACCTCCAGGTTGATTCGGCTTACAGCTATCGTTCCTGAAATCTGTCCACCTGTATAGAGCGGCACACTTGTTCCCATATCGAATCCCGTGCTTTGAGTATTGCGATTGGTGTAAGTGTTCATGGAAGTCAGTCCTCGTCCAAAATTAAAACTCTGATTAGCCGAAGCGTGAAGGTCTGGAAGCCGGGAATTGCGAGCTGTGCTCAGTTCGACTTCGGATGCCTTCACACTGTTTTCTCGCTGCTTCACAGTTATGTTGTGTTCAATGGCATATTCTACGCACTGACGCAAAGTCCATGCGGAATTTGTCTGAGCAGTAGCATGGCACACTGAAGCAAGTGCCACAAGGGTTAACAGAATCTTTTTCATGCTCCTATTCGATTATTTCTATTCCACGTATCTTCTCACCTTGTTTCAGTCCCTTCTTTATCTCTATATCTATTCCATCGCTTACTCCAGTAGTGACAACTCGCTTCTGAAAGTGCTGCTGACCGTCATTACTGTCGGTTAGCACATACACAAGAGTAGTATCGCCCTGGAAATAAAGAGAGGCTTCAGGGATGGTAATAGCTTTTTGCACTTTTTGCAGTACGATCTCGCCGTTGGCACTGTAGCCTGAACGAATTTTCACACCTTGCGGGATGGTTATGGCAGCTTTGATTTCAAACTGATTTGCACCATTCTCCTCTACCCCCTTCGGAGAGATATATTCCAGTGTTGCGTCAAGTCGCACGTCAGGCAATGCTCCTATGCTTATCACAACAGGCATGCCCTCTGTGAGGCGTCCGACTTCCGTCTCGTCAATCTTCCCCTTGAAGATAAGGTCCTGCATATTGGCAATGGTTGCGATTGTGGTTCCGTCATTGAAAGAGTTGCTGAGAATAACACTGTTTCCTACTTTCACAGGAATATCGAGAATGAGTCCGTCTATGGTGCTACGGATAAGTGTTGTGCTCATCTGTGCATTTGACAATGACACTCCCTCACGCACGATATTAAGTGCATCCTTGGCGTTCTTAAGTTCCTCTTCTGCCTGATGGTATTTAAGTTCGCTGTTCTCATACTCTTCGTCTGTCACCACCTTCTCACGTTTGAGATTCTGCATACGGGTAAAATCAGTACGAGCCTGAGAGAGCGAGAGTTCTGCCAGGCGCACACGATTCTCTGCCGACGACAGATTTCCCATATCAGGAATAACCTTCACCTTTGCTATCACTTCATCCTTCTTTACTGTCTGTCCTGGCTGTTTATACAGTTCTGCGATAATGCCTGATATCTGTGGTTTGATATTAACTTCGTCGCGCGGTTCTACCTTGCCAGTAACGATTGTACTCTTTTCAAGGTCTTTGACTGTGACAATGTTTATTTCGTACCTTACAATACGAGGCTGTGACTTTTGATAGAGAAACATGAAAGTCCCTATAAAGACAAGTGCAATGGCTGCTACGCCAACCCATTTTAGAATTTTTCTCATATTTTTTTAAAATAAATTATGTCTTTTATTCATCATCCCTCATCGCTTCAACAGGCTTTATCTTCATCGCTCTTATAGCAGGAGCGATACCTGCAACAACGCCAAGCAAAGCAATGATAGCCGCTGCCCCAATAGCCAACCAGAATGATATCTGAAAAGTGGCGTTTGCTGGATCTGCCGCATCTGTAGGCGAAGCGTTCACTGCAGTCTCCACTACATGCAAAATCAGCACGGAAAAGAGAATGCCACTCAACCCTGCAATCAATGTTAGTAAGACACTCTCACTGATGATTTGGCGAAGAATCATTATTGGAGTTGCACCGATGGCACGGCGGATTCCGATTTCAGTAGTGCGTTCCCTCACCGTTACCATCATGATATTGCTAACGCCTATAGCACCGCTAAGCAATGTACCAAGACCTATCATCCACACCAGAATGCTAATTCCCGTGAACAGGTTGTCCACGAGTGAAAACATCGCTTCTGCATTTACCTTCAATACAGCCTGCTCATCATCGGGGTGGATGCAGTGTGCACGTTTCACAACAGCCTCGACTTTCTCTTGCACCATTGATATCTTATATCCCGGACGGGCAGTATAGGTCAATAGTCCGATGTGTTGTCCCATGCCATATGCACGCTGCATTGTAGTAAAGGGAATTTCAACCGTAGTCAAGGCATTTCCGTTGATATTTATACCATTGCCTGAACGTCCGCTAAGTCCGATGACTGTATAATATATATTATCGATTTGAATACGTTTGCCACAAATATCATCTTCGCCAGGAAAAAGTTCCTCTGCTATTCTGGAACCGATGATACACACCTTGCGTTCCTGAGCTATATCAATATCGTTGATGACACGTCCTGCCTTCAGTCGTGGATTGCTCACCTTGAGATAGTCAGGATAAATTCCAGTAATGCTTACAGAGATGGTTTTATTGTTTCGAACAGCATTGGCCCCCCATCTGTTGTTGGTTGGAGTAAGTATTTCTATTTCAGGAACAGAGTTGCGCACACGGTCAATGTCGCTCATATCCAACTCCCACACACGCCCTTCCCGGAATCCCATATAAGGGCGACTGGTGCGCATAGTTCCCATAAATCCGCTATTTGATGCGAATCCTGCAAAATTATTAGCCAACATCGACTCCAGTCCTTTACCTCCTCCCATCAGGAGTACCAGCATGAAAACGCCCCAGAAAATGCCAAAAGCAGTGAGGAAAGAGCGAAGCCGATTCTTAGAAAGAGCATCGACGATCTCGCTCCAGGAGTCCAGATCAAAAAGACGTATTTTCATTCTTCTATTATCCCCTAAGTGCTTCTATTGGTTTCACCTGAGCTGCACGCTTAGCCGGGAAGAAGCCAGCAAGCGCACCAGCTATAATCATCACTATAGTGGCTTGAACACACGTTCCCAAGTCAACTGTCGGATCTACAAACACATGCTGTTGGAAAACACCTATATCAACGACTGTGGAACCGACCGACTTGTCCATCCATTCGCAGAAGACTATACCGGCAAACATTCCACAATAGCCAAAGAAAGTGGTAATCAGCACACTCTCCAGCATAACCATGCGGATGATACTCCAGGGACGGGCACCAAGAGCGCGGCGTATTCCGAATTCATGAGTCCTTTCTTTTACAGAAATGAGCATGATGTTGCTCACACCGACTATGCCACTCAGCAAAGTCAGCAAGCCAAGAATCCAAAAGGACGTATTAAGAATCTTCTTTGATTGATTCATGGAAGCGTTGTCTTCGGCTGAATTCCATATCCACACAGCTCGGCGGTCTTCCGGATCAAACTCGTGACGAGCGCCAAGTGAATGACGTATGCCTTCTGACAGTTCTTTCATCTGCTCCTCAGAACCTCCTGCTCGAGCCTTTAAAGTGATTTGCTCTACCTTCTGACCACCTCCGTAGATGCCATGGACGGTGGTAAAGGGTGCATACATCGAAGAGTTGCTGAACACAAAATCGCTCTTATACACCCCTACTATATTGTATGCGAAATTTCCGACACGCACCGTACGTGCTATGCTGTTAACACCTTTCCCAAAAAGAGCCTTCTCGGTCTTTTCATCAATCACAACTACTCGCCTACGTTCCCGCATATCAATCTCGTTCAGAAACCTGCCTCGCTGTATTGGAATGTTTTCCACTTCAGTGTAAGAAGGAAATACACCCATAAGTGAAACACTTATATGAAAACGTCCTGTACTCGCTGTCTCAGAGTGCTCAAGTTGGGCGGAAGCTGATTCTATATCATCCTTATAGCTCATCTGCAACATCTTACGGTCATCGTCGTACAGTTGTATGCTACGACCCTCTTTAAGTCCGTTGAATGGTTTTGACGTTATTCCTGGCCAGATGTTTATGGCATCAAGATTCAATCCTTCGCTATCCTGTTCAAGGGTATGGATAATACCATTTCCGGCACCAAGTAGCACAATCATCAGGAAAATGCCGCTGGCCACCGCTATGCCTGTTGCCAACATACGCATCTTATTACGTATGACGGCGTCCCATACCTCGCGAAGTGTATTCATTTATGTTTGTTGTGTTCTTTTTTTATTTCATCATGCCGTTCATAGAGAAAGGCGTTCTTGACTGTTCGGTGACAAGTTCGATGTCACCTATCAGCCCATCCTTGATATGAACAATTTTTTCAGCCTGATATGCCACTCCACTCTCATGAGTCACAACCACAATGGTCATGCCGTCGTCATGCAGCTGCTTAAGTATCTGCATCACTTCGATACTTGTTTTACTGTCCAACGCACCTGTGGGTTCGTCGGCTAGAATAATTTTTGGCTGGGTGATAAGTGCTCGGGCAATGGCGACTCGCTGTTTCTGACCTCCCGACAACTGATTTGGCAGATGGTGTGCCCACTCTTTCAGTCCCAATTTGTCGAGATATTCAAGTGCAAGTGCATTTCTTTTTCTTCGCGGCACACCCTGGTAGAACAACGGGAGAGCCACGTTTTCCATTGCATCCTTAAAAGGAATAAGGTTGAACGACTGGAATATAAAGCCTATCATGCGATTGCGGAAATCAGCAGCGCGTACCTCACTCAATCCGCGAATAAGCGTACCGTCAAGCGTGTAAACACCCTCATCATAGTCATCAAGAATACCAAGGATGTTGAGAAGAGTTGACTTGCCCGAACCTGATGCACCCATAATACTGACAAACTCTCCCTTGGCAATGTCAAGGTTTATGCCCTTGAGCACATGCAGATCATTTCCTCCACGATAGGTTTTGTGGATATTCTCAAGATGTATCATTCCGGGAAATTATCGTAATTCGACATCGTCAGCTTCGAGATCCTTGCTGACAATCTTTCCAAGTCCTCTCTTCTGCTTTATGAATTTCTTTGTAGTACCTTTCAACTCAATCTCGCCCTTGCCCACACTAATCGCTTCTACAAGAGTGCTTTTTACGTTGAATTTAGCCTCTCCGTCGCCATTCAACTCTGCATGAAGATTGCGGCAAGTGACACTGCTGTTGATGTCTCCGGAACCGTTTATCACAAATGACGCATCGTCCATACAAGCCACGCTGGCTGCTTTGACATCACCAGAACCATTAACTGTCATACTGGCGTTCTCACACTCCAGATTATCCATATTGAAATCACCACTTCCGTTTATCTGAACCTTAAATGCAGCGCAACTGAGATCCTTTATGTCAATATCACCACTGCCGTCGATGGTAATGGTCAAATCGCCCTCAAGGATGGCAGGAGATGTGAGATAGACGTCACCAGAGCCTGACATATGAATAAAATCAACATTGGGAGCTTCCACATAAATGCGTATGGCTGGCATGGTTTTGCGACCTTTCTCGTCGGACTTGAACTTAGCCTGGAGCTTGCCGTTATTCACTTCAAAGTCATAGAGGTCGAGCACTTTCTCGTTTCCATGTACATAGACTGAGAAGGAATCCTTTTGCTCATATACAATGTCAACCAGTCCTACAGCCTCGAGCTGGGAGAAATCCGTAACATCTATTCTATTCTTCACAACCTTGCCCCACTCTTCCGAATCACGCAGATAACGTGGTGAGGTACGGTCATTAGCCTTTTCCTCAATGGCTTCCTTTGCTTTATTGGCAGCATCGACACACGACTGGCATGAAGTCAGGGTGTTAAGTCCAAGAGTAGCACAAATTGCCAGTAAATACACACTATTTCTCATATCGCATTATATTTGAGTTTTTAAGTTTTTGAGTTTTTAAGTTTTTAAGGCGCTTTATTGTCATCTTTACGTTATATAGTTATTCCGCCAACGCCTTATAATAATAAATAATTAATTTTGAAAAATCATCTGTCTTCATTTTCACTGCAAATATATATGTTTTCATCTTATGATAAATTCCACTTCTTCACTTTATGCTTTTTTTTAAGTTTTTTTATCGAAACCCAGAAGCAACAATACAAAAAAACGAGACGCTTGCGCCCTCTCGGACACAAGCGTCTCTCACATATAACGTTTATGAAAACAACTATCTTGGAATTTTACACAATTCCCTGTGCCATCCGCAGATAAACGTTGACTTCGCTACGCTACGCCGAAGTTTTCCTCGCATTCAGGCGGAAATTGATTACACAATTCCCTGTGCCATCTGCAGAAAAACGTTGGCTTCGCTACGCTACGCCGAAGTTTTCCTCGCATTCAGGCGGAAATTGATTACACAATTCCCTGTGCCATCATTGCTTTAGCAACTTTCATGAAGCCGGCAACGTTAGCACCCTTCACGTAGTTGACGTAACCGTCAGCCTCAGTACCGTACTTCACGCAGTTCTCGTGGATGTTCTCCATAATCCAGAGGAGCTTAGCGTCAACTTCTTCAGAAGACCAGCTCAGACGCTCTGAGTTCTGTGACATTTCAAGACCGCTGACAGATACACCACCGGCGTTAGAAGCCTTACCTGGAGAGTAGAGAATCTTAGCCTCCTGGAATACGCGGATTGCACCTGGAGTAGATGGCATGTTTGCACCTTCAGCTACAGCGATTACACCGTTTGCAACAAGAGCCTTAGCCTGCTCTTCGTTGAGTTCGTTCTGAGTTGCGCAAGGAAGTGCGATATCTGCCTTTTCGAACCAAGGCTTAGCACCGTCGCCAACATATTTAGCTGATGGATACTGGTCAACATATTCACGGATACGTCCACGGTATACGTTCTTAAGCTCCATGATGTAGTCAAGTTTAGCACGGTCAATTCCGTCTGGATCGTAGATATAACCGTCTGAGTCAGACATAGTCATAACCTTACCGCCAAGCTGGAGAACCTTTTCTGCGGCATACTGTGCCACGTTACCAGCACCAGAAATCAGCACCTTCTTACCTTCTATGCTGTCGCCCTTAGTCTTGAGCATTGCACGGAGGAAGTAAACTGTACCGTAACCAGTTGCTTCAGGACGGATGAGAGAACCACCGAATTCAAGACCCTTACCTGTGAGGACTCCAGAGAATTCACGAGTGAGCTTCTTGTACATACCGAACATGAAACCTACTTCACGTCCACCTACACCGATGTCACCTGCAGGTACATCTACGTCTGGACCGATGTGACGAGTAAGTTCGAGCATGAAAGCCTGGCAGAAACGCATAACTTCTGCGTTGCTCTTTCCACGTGGAGAGAAGTCTGAACCACCCTTACCACCACCCATAGGCAGAGTTGTGAGTGAGTTCTTGAAAGTCTGTTCGAAAGCGAGGAACTTCAGGATTCCGAGGTTTACGCTTGAGTGGAAACGGATACCGCCTTTGTAGGGACCGATAGCATTGTTGTGCTGTACGCGGTAACCCATATTTGTCTGGATGTTGCCCTTGTCGTCTGTCCAAGTAACACGGAACTGATAAATACGATCAGGAATGCAGAGGCGCTCAACAAGGTTCACCTTGTCAAACTCCGGGTGTTTGTTGTACTCTTCCTCAATAGTGCTGAGTACTTCTTCCACTGCTTGATGATACTCTGGTTCGTTTGGAAAACGACGTTGAAGGTCTGCTAAAACTTTCTTTGCATCCATAATTTTTTTCTTGTTTAGTATTAATAAATGAAATAATTAAAAATCGCGTTAAATAATAATTGGTGTTCGTGTAGGATAAAAAACCTAAAAAACCATTTTTCTTTTATTTTCGAGTGCAAAGTAAACACTTTTCAACAAAACTACCAAAAAAACTTACAAAAATCTTCAAAATATGCAGAAAAAATTACAAAAAGTTTTTACAAACGCGATTTTTCGTACGATTTTATAATTAGTTTTGCATAAAAAAATGAGAAGAAAAAGGAGTGAGCAAAGTCACAAAAAAACCTCGGAGCAGTAACTGTTCCGAGGTTTATGGTGAAAGTTTTAGTTTCGATTACAAATAAACACGCTGTGTAAGCATGATGTAGCCAACCTTGCGCTTCAATCCCGCATTTCCTGGATACTTCGTGTCAAGGAAGTTGTGCAAAGGCATTGAGAACTGAAGAATGCATGCACCCTTACCATTGTTGTACTTTGAAGAGAGAGCGAAGTCGAGACCCCAGCCACCCTTCAGGCAGTCTTTATCAGGATTGTTAGTACAAGAGCCGCTGCAACCTGTAACGGCATCGTAGAAGACACCTGCTTCGAATGCTGCGCTCTTGCCACCGACGATAATACCGGCACGTGGCTGGAAGTAGTATCCGCGAAGATTACCCAGGCTATGCTTGAAGCGGATTTCCTGGCTCTTGAAATATGCTCCTGCATAGAAGCCTACTGTAGAGGCTTTGAATGAAGCATCAACACCAAAAGCATAGTCACCAATGTGCTTGAAAGGATTACCAAATGCATAGTGATAAGGACCATAGATGTCAAGACCTTTCTTTCCCATTCCGACAGGGAACACCAAATCGAAAGAAGGAACGATGCGCTCCACAATCAGGGAATCTGCGGTATTGCCATCAAACGCATAGTGCTTTACAATACTGGTTATACCACTGTACAACATAGATGCAAAATAGTTTGTTGACCACGCACGTGTGTCGAGTGACCATTTGCTGCTTGAAGACTCCTGAGCGGCAGCCTTACCTACCATCATTACTGACAGAATGGCGATAGCTAAAATTTTCTTCATAATACTTCTGTTAATGTTAAATAATTCAAAATATCGCACAAAGGAACAAAAAATTACAAAAACTGCAAAAAAAAAACGTTGAAAAATATGCATTACAATCGTTATTCTCTATGAAATACACTGTGATTGACGGCAGAGTGTTTGTTTTTTCAGAAGAAAAGCGTAATTTTGTGGCGTTAAAGGCAATTATATTATGTTGCGTCTCGATCAGGATATAAAATACTTACAGGGAGTAGGTCCGCACAGAGCAGAACTACTACAGAAAGAACTCGGCATAACAACTGTCGGGGACTTGCTTGAGTATTATCCCTTCCGCCATATAGACCGCTCCAATTTTTACCGCATCAGCGATATAAACGGGACAATGCCTTATGTACAGCTGGCGGGACAGATTCTTTCGTTCGAGACACAAGGAGAGGGAGCCAAGAAACGACTCATAGCACATTTCAGCGATGGAACGGGAGTGATAGACCTTGTTTGGTTTCAAGGAACGAAATATATCTCTCAGACTTACCAACAAAACCAACCATATATTGTTTTCGGCAAACCCCAACCATTCAAGGGACGATACAACATTGCACATCCGGAAATAGAGAAGGGGGAAGGAAGACCCCTTCCCTTACCCACTCCTGTAATGGGAGGGAGTGGTTACCTCTTTTCCGATGAAGGGAATTCACAAACCACCATACATTTAGATACAGATACATATCAAACTTCTCCCATCCCTCGCAGGGAGGGGCAAGGGGGAGGGTCTTCTTCTCCATTCCGCCCCATCTATCACACATCGGAGAAGATGAAGAAGCGCGGGCTGACTACTTCTACAATATCTAAGCTCACCGCAACCCTATTGCGCATGCTTGACCAGCCGATTGCGGAGACACTGCCGCAGTATATTGTGGAACGTCATCATCTCATGTCGCGCGACGAGGCTATGCGCCAAATCCACTACCCCACTTCATCCGATTCTCTGCGTAGGGCACAGGCCAGATTGAAGTTCGAGGAACTCTTCTACGTACAGCTTAATATATTAAGGTACGCACGCGACCGTCAACGTCACTACCGCGGATTGGTTTGCAGCAAAGTAGGCAACAACTTCAACGATTTCTACTACAACCACTTGCCCTTCCCTCTCACAGGAGCACAGAAACGTGTGATCAGAGAAATACGCACCGACATGGGAAGCGGACGTCAGATGAACCGTCTGCTTCAGGGTGATGTAGGAAGCGGAAAGACACTTGTTGCCCTGATGTGCTCACTCATCGCCATCGACAACGGCTATCAGGCTTGTATCATGGCTCCAACCGAGATTCTGGCTGAGCAGCATCTACAGACACTCCAGCGACAGCTTGAAGGAATGTCTGTACGTGTAGAACTGCTCACCGGTTCGGTAAAGGGTAAACGTCGCGCTGCCTTACTTCAGGCACTGTTAACAGGCGACATCCACATTCTTGTAGGAACTCATGCCGTAATTGAGGAGAATGTAGCTTTTGCCAACCTCGGACTGGTAATCATTGACGAGCAGCACCGTTTCGGAGTGGCACAAAGAGCCAAACTGTGGCAGAAGAATCCCACACCACCTCACGTGCTTGTCATGACTGCAACTCCTATTCCTCGAACTCTGGCAATGACACTCTATGGAGACCTCGACGTAAGCGTCATAGATGAACTTCCACCAGGCCGCAAACCTATTCAGACCATACACCAGTACGACCGCCACCGTCTTTCGCTCAATCAAGCCATTCGCAAGCAAATTGACCTTGGTCGACAGATCTACATCGTCTACCCTCTCATCAAGGAAAGTGAGAAAATGGACATGAAAAATCTCGAGGAAGGATTCGAGCAAGTACAGAAGGATTTTCCCGACTGTAAAGTATCTAAAGTACATGGACAGATGAAGCCTGCGGAAAAGGACGAGCAGATGCGTCTCTTCGCTCAAGGCGAGACACAGATTCTCGTCGCCACTACAGTCATTGAAGTGGGCGTAAATGTGCCCAACGCATCGGTTATGGTGATAGAAAACGCTGAGCGCTTCGGTCTGAGTCAGTTGCATCAGCTCCGCGGACGTGTGGGCAGAGGCGCAGACCAGTCGTTCTGCATATTAGTTACCAAATATGAACTCAGCAACGACACCCGTCGCCGCATACAGATTATGGTTGACTCTACCGACGGTTTTGAGATTGCTGAACAGGATTTGAAACTTCGTGGTCCAGGCGATCTTGAAGGCACCCAGCAGAGCGGAATGGCCTTCGACCTGAAAATTGCGAACCTTGCTAAGGACGGCATCCTGCTTCAGATGGCTCGCGATACAGCCCAGCAGGTTATTGACGATGACGAAGCAGAGACGAATCCTGTCAACGCTATTCTATGGAGTCGTTTGCAAGAATTACGGAAAACCAATATCAACTGGGGAAGCATCTCATAAAATCTGTTGAAGTTTGTTTTACAGAACCAACAATAAAGCCAATCTCAATTTTTTAAGATTGGCTTTATTTGTCATTCGTGTATTGTAATTATTTCACTGTAGTATTCACAAAGGCTACCTGGAACGGCCATTGTTCCTCATTCTGCGGCCAACTGCTGCTGGCTTTGCCACTAGTCCAAGGATGCGGCCAGTGCTGAGTTGGTGCACCCATCACCACAAAGAACAGATTGGTACAGTTTTCCGGAACGATGAGTGACGCAGTTCCTTCCTTATCCTTCTGAACAGTGCCGTATGTTCGTGTTCCGTCGGACGAGAGTGCCACAAAGGCATATCGCCATCCAGCATACTGCGTATTCACCTTGTTCCACCCATCTGCACCTGCAAGCCCTGTAAACTCTGCCTTAACCTCTGTCCCTGCATTTGCAGTCTTCATATTGATGATAGTATAACCGTAGTTCTGAATACAGTGATCCACATCACTTTTATATGTGGCTGTAGTTCCGGACACTTTCTTCAAGTAATTCTTATGCTGACCAATGCGGTGTGCTGCACGCTCGCGTACTCCGTCAATATCCCATGTAGCCATACGCATATACCCCTCCATCATTTCATCATTGAACTGATCCTGAGTCAGTCCGTTCATACGCTTATATGTCTGAACAGGGTCTTCCGGTTTCTGTGTCTCACGCCACATACGTCCGATGAAATCCTTGCCATACTTCATCACCCAGTAGTCCTGGATGTAGCAGCAAGCATAACGCCAGTCTTCATGCAAAAGATTCAGGTGATGATTGGCGAGGTGCTGTTCGAAGTATTCACCATCGGTAAACTGACGCTCCGGGAACAACTGATAAGCCTGCCAGTCAGCACAGCTCTCCCACCATCCACAGTCACCGCTGCCGTCGCTGGTATATCCCCAGCGCCAACCATGATTCTCATCTATGTCTGCAGAAACCAGATACTGGAAAGTATGTCCAACCTCATGTGCAACGGTGTGACCTCCACGAGCCACAGCAGCCCAGGGATTGAAGTGACCTATACCTGTTTTGCCAACATATCCAACGCCCCAGTCACCAGCGGCATCTGCGCGCCATTCCTTCTGGTAAGGTATATAAAGCTGGATTTTATACTTATCCGTTGTTGACGCACCAGGAACGATGAATCCCAGTTCCACATACTTATCCCAACAGCGCTCGCAAATGTTAAGTATGGTCTTGGCATTTGCCACATTTCCGTCTCCTGGATATTGAATCTTTGTCGGGTCATTACCATATCTTACATCCCAGAACACTGCATAGTGGTCGCTCTCCATCGAATGGCTGAAATTGTATCCAGAAGTGGCCTGTTCGTTCGTGTAGTTGTTCCCAGAATACTGATTTGCCTGAAGAAGAATTCTTCCGGGATTAACAAAAGAGAACTCACCCGCAAGATTGGGGAGGATGGAAGTATAGGTACGTGCCGTACTCTTATCTCCTTGATAGATTCTCACATTCGACGGATAGAATATAAGGGAATCAGCACCTTCAAGCGGAATCACTGCATTTGCCTTGAATCGGTTGTCGTAGCGCACAAATAATGTGTCCGAAGACTGTGCCACCGCACTTGTCACACTGATTATTGCCAGTGTAGCAAGGAATATATATTTACGTAACATGTCAATAATTTTTTTAATACTGGAAAACAATTTTTATTTCACAACCACTTTCAATCCTCTAACTATATAAATTCCACTGGGAAGATTCAGACTGCCTATGGCCTCTCCGTCTCTGAGATGAGCAATCCTGCGTCCGTGGATATCATATACATCAGCTTCGGATTTGGTAGCGAACACCGTTGGCAGGCAAATAGCATCTGCAATTGCAGAAATGTCCTCCTCTGCTCCGTTGATATAGAAGCGCAAGGATTTTGTCTCCCCTTCGTTCACAATCCATGATGCAAAAGCCTTTACAATAGTGCTGTCTACATTCTCTGCCATCAAACCTTCATCATTTATCATGAATGTTCCAGGAGCGATTTTCTTGTTACGAACTACAGAGCCTAACAGAACCGAATTGTCCAACATAGCATAAGTGCCACGCAGGCGAATCGATGTTGCCTTGTCTTCAGAACTGAACAGCTGCGTTCTCGGACTCTGCTTGGCAGACATATTGATATTTGGCAGCAGGTAAATCGGTCCGTAGAGCTTGGTACCACCAAAGGTCGTCACTCGCTGGTCTGCTGTATAGTCAGGCTCGTTTGTCGGGCGTATCAAATAGCAGTAATTGGCTTTCATCACCACTCCCGAAGTGTTGATATTGAGGCTATTTAGCTCCACGGTAGCGTTATCGTCCTCTTTTATCCCCTTGAACTCTGCCACCATCGTTCCTTCTCCGAATGCATCGAGAATCTGTTCTCCGGTGAGAGCAAACGGCAAGACTATAGAGTTCCATTTACCCGTGTTCAGCGAGCGGCGAAGACCCACCAGACCATGCTCCACTGTCTGGGCTGTATTGTACACCGTAGAATCTTCATTAAGCAGAATCTTCTCCATCTCCTTGAATCTGATGGATTTGATTTCGCTCTTCTCAAATGTATCACTGCCAAGCAAAACATTATCTCCCTGAATTTTCACTACAGCGGGGTTCTCACTTGTTACCATATAATAATATGTGGTACCATTACTCTTTGTAAGCAGCATATTCTTAGCTCCAAGAACGACTGTCCTACGTGCATGAAGAACAGACTTTTGTGCCATTATTGCTGTGGAATTAAGCAGAAATGCTGTAATGGCAAGCAAAAACACTGCTTGCCTCTTCGTTGGATATAAAAATCTCATAAGAATAGTTAGTTAAATTCTTTTTTAGTTAGTATTCAAAGGGCAAAGATAAACAAATTATGTCATACCTCAATTTATTTTTGCGCATTTTTGTAAACAATCTTTAAGATTTTATTAAATAGCAAACTATTTGGATTTAATTTGCATAGTTCAACGATTATTCTTAATTTTGCGCCAAGACTAACATATAAACAACTAAATAACTACTACTGCTTATGAAAAGTAAACTTTTACTTCTACTAACTCTTTTTGTGCTTGCAGGTACTTTCAACTTAACGCAAGCAACCACCAACGACGGTGACAAGAAAGTTCCTATCGTCACTACAGATACACGCTATGCCCGTGGAGCTACTATGGCCTTCGGACGTATGACGGTAAAAGAAAACGGCACCACTGTTACTGAACATGGTTTCTGTTGGGGAACATCTGCTGATATAACCCTTGAGACTGCCATAGGACATACCACTGAGTTCATCTCTAACAAAGGCGAAATCTTCTGGATGAAAGACCTTGAGCCAGCTACTGAGTATTATGCCCGTGCATACGCAAAGACATCTGAAGACGCAGTTGGATATGGCGAAGTCATTCGTTTCTACACTATTCCCAAAGGACAAATCCGTCTCGAATTCCGTTCAAGCAACAACACAGATGCAGACACTCGAATAAAAGCTGCCTCTGAAACCGCCATTAACTGGTGGAACGCCCTAACTGAAATAAAAGGATTCCGTGCAAGCGTTGGTTTTGTTGACGGAGTACAAACCGCAGACTGTTCCTATGGAGGATGGATTCGTGTAGGTAGCAACTCAAGCTATCAGCGCTGCGGAACCATCATGCACGAGATGCTGCACGGTGTCGGAGTGATTCCTTGGGCTAACACTGAATGGGCAAGATTCAACCTCCGTTCAGGTACAAGCAATGCAGCGGGTTACACCACAGGTAGCGGCAATTGGTTGGGCGACCGCGTAACCGAAGTACTGCAATTCTGGGACAATGATGCTTCGGCAGTCCTCAAAGGCGACTACCAGCACATGTGGCCCTATGGCATCAACGGTGCATCGGAAGACAATGGTTCAGACGCGCTCTATATCGGTTGTTCACTTGTGTGTCAGGCTCTCGGAGAAGATGGTCTCCAACACACATCCAGTCTCTTTGCTGAACCATATTGGGCATTCCCTCACAACGAAGGTGAGAAATACTACATCAAGAGCGAATCTTCTAAAAACGGTCTCTACACAAGCTACCTCGTAGAAACATCAGCACACGTTCTCAAATGGGTAGAGATGACTGCAGAGGAAGCTCTCGCCGATGATGCAGCCGCTTGGTATTTCACTTTCACTCCAAGCAATCAGTACTACCAGATTAAGAATGCCGGCAGCGGACGCTATATCTCATACTCTTCCAACCGTTTCAGACTAACCCAATTAACTGGTGCCACTACCGATTCAGAAAATCTTCATTTAATGAAAGGCAGAGTGGACGTAGAGATTGGCCTGGGCAACAACGTCAGCACGATGCGTGGATATTGGATTATTCATCCTGAAAGCGGATGGGAACCAGCTGCCATGACAGCCGCAGCCAACGGCATTGTGAATGCAAGCACATTCGACATCGCCAATTCAGCCACAGCACAGCGATGGGTTATCCTCACAGCAGATGAGATTCCTGTTTTCGACAACGGTGGCTTCACTATCATCAAGGAAGAAGTCAGCAATTCGCTTGCTCAATATAAGGCAATGCTCTCTGTTCCTCACATTACTACTGGCGATGACATAGACGCCACATTTACCGCAGCTATTTCAAAGGCAGAAACAGATATGGCAGCAGCGATAGATCCATCAGCAGTAGAGGCAGTCCGTACAGACCTGCGTACTGCAGCAGCCACATTCCTTGCTAATGTTGAACCAACAGACATCGACCAGCCATTCGACATCACCTGCATGCTGACCAACGCTGGCATGAAGGCAGATCTCTCCTACGGATGGGTACCAAGCAGAACCTACACTCAGACCGATGGAATCGTTCATTTCAACGATGCCACATTCAACATCTATCAGGAAATAACCGGTATGCCTAAGGGAACCTATGCTTTCCGTCTGCAGGCTTTCCAACGTCCTGGAGAGACTGATGCTGTCTTTAATGACTTTGTTAACGGCACCGACAAGAGCAGCGCCTCCATTTACCTGCAAACAACAGCTACAAACACTGCAATTAAGAACATCATGGCAGACCGTCAGCCATCGGCTCTCAACGAGGACGATGCTCTCCTAACCGATGGAACATATGTTCCTACCTCTATCGAAGGAGTGAAGACATATTTTGCCAATGGACTTTACGACAATATGGTTGTAGCTAATCAAAAGCGCGACAGTTATCGTGTTCGTGTTGGAGTCAGAGCTACCGCCAACGATGCAGGAACGTGGAGTGTATATTCCAATGTTCGTCTCCTGTTCTATGGTAGTTTCACACCCGAAGCTGTGGGCATCCAGAAGAATGAATTAGTCAATGAAGAATCCAATAACAATTGGTACGACCTCAGTGGACGAAAACTTAAGAACTCAAAAACTCAAAACTTACCAAATGGTGTTTACATCATAAACGGAAAGAAAGTCAGATTCTAATGTTTAACATATAAAAAAAAGCTGCCATCCTTCAATTTGAAAGATGGCAGCTTTTTTTATTTACTATTCAGTCTCTTCGTCCGACTTTTTTCTAATACTTCTTTTTCTCTTTGGTTTTTCAGCCTTGGCGTTTTCAATCTTAACACCAGCCAGTTCTGGGTCAATCAGAATACGACCGCAATACTCGCAAACGATGATTTTCTTGCGCATACGAACGTCGAGCTGACGCTGTGGTGGAATCTGAGCGAAGCAACCACCGCAGGCATCACGCTGAACATATACGATACCCAAACCGTTGCGTGAATTCTTGCGGATACGCTTGAACGACTGAAGCAAACGTGGCTCAATCAGAAGTTCCAGGTTCTTTGCACGTTCACGGAGCTTCTCCTCCTCTGCCTTGGTCTCTGCAACGATTTCGTCCAATTCATTCTTCTTCTCCTCCAAGTCCTGAGTACGCTCCTCAAGGGTTGCCTTGCTGCGCTCAATGAGAGCTTCTTTGTCTTTCTCTGCAGCCTGACCTTCACGAATACGCTTCTGAGCCAGTTCAACCTCAAGAGTCTGGAACTCTATTTCCTTGTTCAAGAGATCATACTCACGGTTGTTGCGGACATTGTCGAGCTGAGTCTTATATTCCTCAAGCTTACGGTTTGCCAAATCAATTGCAGTCTTGAACTCATTGATTCGCTGGCGAATTTCTGCCACCTCAGCAGTTGATTTCTCTACACGGGTCTTGAGTCCTTCGATTTCATCCTCAAGGTCCTCTACTTCAAGTGGAAGTTCGCCACGCAAAATGCGAATTTTGTCGATTTCCGACAACATGCACTGCAGCTGATAGAGATTCTTCAGTTTCTCCTCAACAGTCATGTCTACTGGAGTTGTTTCTTTACGTCTTGCCATAATAAATATTTTAGTTTTTGAGTTTTTAAGTTCTTGAGTTTTTAAGTTTTTAAGTTCTTAAGTTCTTGAGTTTTTGAGTTCTTAAGTTTTTGAGTTCTTAAGTTTTTAAGGCGCAGGCGTAATTACAATATAAAGTTATAACGTAATAACGACTACAAAGCGCCTTTCACACTCTATACCTTACAGGATTTGTCTTCAACTGTGTTTTGCAGATACGCACTCCGGTTGGAGAGAGGATGTCTGCAAACAGATCCACGGTGTATTGCTCGCTCTCATAGTGACCAATCTCTGCAAGGAGCATCTGATTCTCATAGCCGAAGAAACGATGATAACCTATCTCGCCTGTTACGAAAGCGTCTGCACCGGCTCTCAACGCTGTTGACATCAAGAAAGCACCTGCTCCACCACACAGAGCAACACGTTTAATGCTACGCTGACCCACATCGTTATGACGCACACAGTCCAACTTGAAACAATTCCTCAGCAAACCACAGAATTCATCAGCACTCATTGCCTCCGGCAGATCTCCGACAACACCGGCTCCGGCACCTTCCACGCCTTCATTCGGCTGCAATACCTTCACATCGGTCAGTCTCATCTTCTCTGCCATGCGCCAGCTTACACCACCAGGTGCATTGTCCAGATTGGTATGTGCGCTGTACACTGCCACACCGCAGCGGATGGCATGCATCACACAACGCTGCACATAGTCTTCACCGGCAATTCTGCGCAAAGGATGGAACAGCAAAGGATGATGACTTACAACCACATTGCAGCCGCAAGCCACCGCCTCGTCAATCACATCCTCAGTGACGTCCAGACACAATAATACCCCTGAGACTTCAGCATCCTCTGTTAATCCAATCTGCAGTCCGGCATTATCGTACTCGTCCTGCAGGGACAGAGGAGCAAAACGTTCAAGGGTTACAATAACATCCCGTAATTTCATGTAAGTAGTCGTTTTCTCCTACGCTAATGACAACCGTGCAAAGCACTCTGGCGTCATTTGCGTTGCAAAGTTACATACTTTTTCTCAAAAAACAGCACAAACCATACTGTTTTTTTCGTACCAACGCTCTGATTTCTCCATCAATACGGCAAATCCAATTCAGAGGAATCAGCTGAAGCGTCCTTCTGAGGAGTAGTTGGGCGGACATGGAACTCATATTCCATAGGGGTGTTCTCATAAACCGCAAAATCTACTGGTTGGTTGGCGAGAGCAAGTGTAAACACTGATATACTGACATCGGGGATTGAAGCCAGTTCCTGAGCACAGGAAAGGATTGTTGCCCCTGTAGTCATCACGTCGTCAACCAGCAGAATATGCTTACCTACAACCATATCAGGTCTGGTCAGGCGAAATATATCCTTGACATTCTCCTGCCGCTGGAAATGGTTGAGGTGAGTCTGAGTCGAATTATTCACGGTTCTTTTTATGACGTTTCGCAACACAGGTATCTGGGTGATGCTACTAATCCCACGGGCTATATAGTCAGACTGATTATACCCTCTGCGTAATCTTCTTCGCCAATGTAGTGGTACTGCCACTATCCCATCAACCTCATCAAAGAAATCCTCGTCAAGCATTTCACGTGCAAATACTTTTGCCAATTCCTCTCCTGCACGTGGACGGTTTCTGTATTTTATTGAGTGCAATAAGCGACGCGCCTCCCCTCCCTCGTAATAGAACATTGATGTGGCTTTCTCTATCGGTATCTTTGCCCAGAAGAGCCGTTCTATATAGCCATGATGGCCATCACCGTCATAACGAAGTCTGTGCAACTGCATGACGCATCGAGCACACACTTCTTTCTCACCTACAGTCAACCGTTCCCCACACATCGCACAGGTGCGGGGAAACAGAAAGTCTAAGAAGCCCCCTATATTCTTCATTTCATAATGATTCCTTCTTTCTTCATTCCATCAATTTTGATGGTCAGTGGAGTATCGAAATGTACATGGCGTACATGGGCTGTTTCATGTACTGCAGGCATGGCGTTAAGAATTTCCTGCCGGTAAATGCCATCATCAATATAGTCATTGACTGTGAAGTACCCTACTCCAAAGCTGGTAAGATTCTGGAAGAAGTGTGTTCCCTGGCTGGGATCTACACGGTAGTTGTTGAGTCCGGCTTCTACAATCACTTTCGCGGCACTGATTGCAGGCCACTTGACTGGCACTCCAAGCCAAGAATCGCTTGAACCCCATCGTCCAGGACCTACAAGCACATAGTTCGTCTGTGTGTTGAGGAATTCGCGGTTTATACTCTCTATTTCCTCGGCAATAGCATAGTTGTTGGATGCGCTGTAGATATTATTTCCAGTCTCCGGATCAATCGTCTTGACATAAACTATATCCTGCACATCAGTCAGGATGCCATGTCCTATGGCATTGTGAGAGCGGATGAGTGCCTCTTCGTCTGGAATCAGTGTAATATCTTCCTCTAACGCCATTTTCATGTCCACCATCGGGCGTATCTGCAACAGGTAGAATTCTCCTGTACGGTCCGGGTTAAGACGTACAGCAAACTCTATCTCCACAGGACGGCGCATTTCAGACTGTCCGTAATTCATGGACAATCTGAGTATCTCTGGCAAAGGGAACACTCCGTACTGCAGCACGCTGCAGAAGGTGATTATCTTACGTCCACCCTCATAGATTCCGTCACGGATAACCTGGTCATAGGGATCAAAGGTAGATGCGATGAACTGCAAAGACCCGTCCTTGTCGGCTTCACGCACATTCAATCTCAGGAGGTTGAAACCGTCATCAGTACTTATGTTCTCGCCCATATTCTTCAGGTCAAGAGCATAGAAGCATGTCTGTGTCTCGCGCAAGGCGATGTCCATTTCACTGGTTTGAAGTACTTTGTCAGGATGAGAGGGACAAACACGGAGGTTGAGTCCTCCGTCGACTATGTATTTACCAAGACCGAGCGCAAGATTCACTACACCCTCTTCTGCCCTTTCCTCACCAATTGGGTAATAGTTCACACTGCGCGCCACTCCAGATATCTGCGGATAGAAGCGCTCTCCATATTGCGTTCCTACGACTTCCTGCAGAATGACAGCCATTTTCTCCTGGTCTATGACATTCGACGTTGCCACCATATAGTCCTTGCTGGCGCGGTAGAATACACTGGCATAGACTCCCTTGATGGCATCGCTGAGCATTCGCAGACGTTGGTATTTATCTTCACAGTATGGAATCATGTATGTGCTGTAGATTCCTGCAAAGGGCTGATAATGGCTGTCCTCGAGCAGTGAAGATGAGCGTATGGCTATTGGTTCACGTACCACTTCCAGGAATGTCATGAGGTCATCTGCAAGACGTTCCGGCAGTCGGGCATGGAGAAAATGATGCAGGATGTCTGCATCTGGCAGGTCGCTGAGTGCTACCTGATAGAGTTCGTTGGTATCCATGAATTCGTCGAAGATATCTGTACAGAGTACGACAGTCTTCGGAATCATGACACGAGCGTTGGAGAAATTATTCAGGTCAGGGTGACGCTTGATAATATGGTCAATAAAAGCAATGCCGCGCCCCTTTCCTCCCAGTGATCCGTCGCCGATTCGTTGGAAATTGGAGTAGTTGTCGAAACGGTCGCGCTGGAAGACAGCCACCACTCCCTGATTCTTCATCTTTCGGTAAGCAACGATGGCATCGAAGATAATCTGACGGTGAGCATCGACATCCTGCAAAGAATTCCAAGTGATGCGCTTGAGGAATTCCGAAATCGGGAACAGCGCACGCGACGACAGCCATCGACTGACGTTGTTTCGGGAAATGTGGTAAAGCAGCGATTCTCTCGGAAGGGTGAAGATGTTATCCTGCAGGTCTTTCAGGTTCTTGATTCTTGCCACTTCCTGCATAGTATGTGGGTCGCGGAAGATAAAGTCTCCGAAACCGAAATAGCGGAGGATAAGACGACGCAAATCCACGCCCATCTTCTTGGAGTTCTTGTCGATGAACGAAGCACCGCACTGCCGTGCCAGATCCGCACGTTCAATTTCCGATGATTCCAGAATGAGTGGGACAAACTCGTCGCTCTGCCTTATTGCAGAGAGAAGTTCGAATCCAGCGAGTTCCTGCTTCACTCCGTTGCGTGGGAAACGGCAGTCGCTAATAACTCCGAGCACATTGTCCTTGTTCTTCTCATAGAGTTCCCATGCCTCTTCATAGTTTCGTGCAAGCACAATCTTTGGACGTCCACGCATTCGCAGTGTCTCAAGTTGCGAGTTAAGAGCCTCGGTTGCGAAGAGAAGACTCTGCTGCAACACGAATTTATACAGATGTGGCAATATGGATGAATAGAAACGGATGCTGTCCTCTACGAGCATAATCATCTGCACACCTGCTTCCACATCGTGTTCAAGGTTCATCTTGTCCTCAATAAGCTTGATGATGGAGAGCAGCAGGTCGGTATTTCCGAGCCAGCAGAACACATATTCAAATATGCTGAGATCCTCATGTTCCATGCGCTTGGTAATACCGTGGCTGAAAGGAGTGAGCACCACAATAGGAACATGGGGGTGCTGCACCTTGATGCTGCGGGCAATGTCGAAAACATCATTGTTATCGGTACCTGGCATACAGATGACCAGTTCGAAACTCGTCTTCTCAAGTTCCGCCTCTGCTTCTTCCTGTGAAGCAACCTGAACAAAACGCGGTGGATAGCGAAGGCCCAGCTTGGAGTATTCGTCAAAGATTTTCTCATCCACTCGCCCATCGTCTTCAAGCATGAAGGCATCGTAGGGATTCGCAATAAGCAGGATATTGAAGATGCGACGGCGCATCAGGTCCACGAACTTAGTATCGTGCAACACCACCGCACCATTCTCAGAATTCTTATCCGCTGTGTCCGGTTCTGTTTTATCGATGCTATACATTGCATCGTCCATATTTGTGTCTTGCATAATTATCTATGAGGATTTATTCTGGCTACAAAATTAACAAATTCTTTTCACACAGCAAGTAAGGCATCAAACCTTTTTGCTTAAGCCAATTAAAAAGACTAACTTTGCAACGAAAATAAGAACAATCATGATTTTACGATTTCTGAAACAGTGGACGTTGCCTGTAGCGATTGTTGTAGGCACGTTGACATATATTCTTTTTGCGTTTGTTCCCCAGTTGGATGCAGCGGGCAACGAACTGGGCAAGGTGATGGATGTGCTGTTGCCGGTGATGCTGTTCCTTACCCTCTTTGTTACATTCTCCAAGGTGGATTTCCACAAGATGCGTCCACGACGATGGCATCTTTGGCTGGTGATTTCACAGTTTCTCCTGGTTGCACTGGTTATCGGCATCATAACCTTTGTTAGCAACAATGCTCAGCAGAAACTGATTTGGGAAGCAGTCCTGACTTGCGTCATTGCGCCCTGTGCCTCTGCCGCACCAGTTGTAACAGCCAAGTTAGGCGGAAACATTCACACTATGACCACCTACACATTGTTGTCGAGTTTGCTATGCGCAGTCACCATCCCTTTGGTATTTCCGCTGTTGGAGAAATCCGAAAGTGTAACCTTCTTCGAGGCGTCAATGACCATCCTGCAGAAACTGGCAATAGTGATGCTACTGCCTCTGTTTTTAGGTTGGACGGTACGCCATTATGTTCCGCGAATCTACAAATACATAGTAAACCATCCTGACCTCGGTTTCTACTGCTGGAGCGGAGCATTAGCCATCACCACAGGCATTACCGTCAAGAACATCTTCCACGCTAATGCAGGCATCACC
Source organism: uncultured Bacteroidales bacterium (assembly GCA_902776985.1). GTDB lineage: Bacteria > Bacteroidota > Bacteroidia > Bacteroidales > Bacteroidaceae > UBA3839. Next base: position 95,454 of record CACYSD010000007.1, on the reverse strand, counting down.
CTCCTGCTATGGATTGCTCTACTGTCAATGATTATATGTATCATTCAGTTTGCCATCGGCAGGGGTATTGGACGTATTTTCCACGAGCGCATCAACTGCGGTCAGGGCATGTTTCAGAAGAATACAGGAATGGCCATCTGGATAGCCTACAGCTATCTGTCACCAGTATCGAGTATCGGTGCAGGCTGCTACGTCCTCTGGCAGAACATCATCAATTCTTATGAACTCGCCCACTTCACCAATACACCTTCCGAGTCACCCCATTCCTATAACGGATAATATAAACGCCGCAAGGTAAGTTCATTAAAGCCCCCTTTAAATCCCCCAATGGGGAAACAACCATCTGGATGACATTATCCTCCATGGGCAAGTCAGAGGAGGCTTTGATTTCTTCAATCCCTGTAGCATCACCGCCCATGAAGTCAAACGAAGCCAAACCATCCACTACCTTCATTCTGGTAATAGGTTTAGACATATACAATGATTCGTCAGCCAATGGATGAAAGAGTTCGGCTGGCGGAGCAGAGAAATTCGTCAGCGAATCATTTCCTTCGTAAGGATAAGCCCAGTCGCTTTGGTACAGTACGGAAGATTTGTTGTTAGCATGGAATATACTGCATCGCTGCCCAGCCGGCTTATTAGGGACGCCATAATTCCATATCTCCTCATCAAAGTCGATATGGAAGACTATAATTCCGCTTCCGGGCAGACCACTGTCCCACCCCGTTTGCTGACGATTCTCCACCATGTAGAATTCATCCCCATATTCATCATTGAAAATGATATAGGCTTGAGGAGCATTGCTCAATGCCTCTATCCCCTCCACAGTGCAAGGTTCTGTCAGTTCTACAGGTTCCAACCACCCCATCAACATACGTTCATGGGCTGAATAACCAGTGGGACAGAAACCATCCATCTGCCAACAGCCGGAATCCATCAAATCCCAGTATTCCAGATACGAAGTACTACCATAATAAAAATCGGGAAAGCCAAAACAGTGGCTGAATTCATGACAGATTGTTCCGAACGATCCGAATACCTGCTTGTACTTTTCCGGCACACAGCAGTAACAGTCTATCAGGTATTCCTTATCTCCTGTACTGACAACGAGCGGCAGCTTGTATTGTCCGTCACTGCCTTTATGACCGCTCATCCACCACTGATGCGGCCAGATAGAGTTGGAACCACCACCGGTATTCATTCCCTCGCCAGGAAAGACAATCACCAGTTGTTCAACATTCAAGTCATCATCCCAGTCATACACACTCCAGTCAATCGGTTTTGTTCGCAGCGAGTCCACAATATCCTCAACCAGATACTGGGAATTTGCATCGTCAGAATATGTACTCCTGTATTTCACAATCGACTCGTCAAGAGCAATCTCATAGAGGTCAAACGTCAGGTTGAACTTCCCATAGCTCTGTGCCAGGAAATAGTCGTGTATCGAACCACAGAACGGTTTTTCCGTGTAGTTTTCCTCATTTAAAAGTCTGTTCCATGCCGACAAAGGCACGTCGCTCTGAAACTGCAGATCTGTGAACGACACCAGCACCACCAACTGGCGGCGCTTGCCGATGTAGGGATTGACGTTATCCGCACGACGGGCAGCTCTACGTACAGTATGACGTGCAGCAATATGTTCCGGCATTTGTCCCTGTCTGCAGCCACGCATCTTGATATCATCTGCCGACACCTTCAACGGCAACAGCATGACGAAACACACCAAGGCAATGCAAACAGCCACGAGTCGGTTGTTTCTTTGCACATCTGACAGCAAACTCATGATATACTTCATTTATGTTCTTGTTTTCGATGCAAAGATAATATATATATGTGAATACACCTAAACGATTAGAATAAACTGCTGAAAAATAATTGCTGAGTGTGTTAACAACTACACATCAATTGTTAATGATGGTTAAGTTATTTGGCGGTTACTACAATTTGTAGTTACTTTGGCGCAAGAACTAAAAAACACCTGATTCGCATAGCATATATGAAAAAACTAACCGATAAGGAAATGACATTGATGGAAGTGCTTTGGGAGCATGGTGAAATGTCGATTCGCGACCTCATCAATTACCTTCCTAATCCCACGGTTCACTTCAACACCGTGGCTACCTATGTACGGCGATTGGAAATGCACGGAATGATAAGCCACAAGGAATTGAGTGCCAAGTTCTATCTATATGATGCTACTATGACTCGTGAGCAGTATAACAGTGCCATTCAAAAAGAGAATGTGAAAAAGCTCTTTGGCGGCTCGTACATGAATTTTATTTCATCGCTGGTAAAAGAGCACGATGTCAGCGTCGATGAACTTAAAGAAATAATCCGCATAGTTGAGGAGGAATAATATGGGTAGTTTTGTAGTATATATCATTGAGTGGGCATTATGCCTGTCAGCATTCCTGTTACTGTACAAGATGTGCTTCAGCGGTTCCACCTTCCATCGCTTCAACCGCATTTACCTGTTGGGCAGCGTGATGGTAGCAGCTCTACTGCCGCTCATCCATATCGTTGTCAGCGAACAAATGGAACCTGTAGCAGAAGTCTGCCGTCTCAACACTACTCAGTTCGAGCCACTGTCCATCGTTACGACTCTGCCCACACAGACATTGACAGATAACGACCTGCCTGCACAGCTTTCTACTTCCCAGAAGATTTTTATCGTCATTGCCATCATCTATCTATTTTATATCGCCATACAAATAATAGGTTGGATTAAGTCGATGGTGAAGATGATACTCTTCCTTAGAGGGAAGCGCACACGGAAGGTAAACAGATGGATACACCTGGTAGTGCATAATGAAGAGTATGGTCCTTTCAACTGGATGAATTTTATTGTCATCTCAGACAAGGAAAGCGGTTTCGGTCGTCGCGCCAGCATGCGCCACGAGTTGTCGCACATTAAACTGCTGCACCCCATTGACTTGGTATTTATCCTGCTGTGCACACTGGTCAATCCTGTATGCTGGCTTGTTATGAAAGAAATCAAGGTTGTTCACGAATATGAAGCTGACGATGAAGTGATCAATCATTATCATATTCAGAGTCGTGACTATCAACGATTATTAGTCCTGCGAACAGTTGGAGCGGAAGCCTACGCACTGGCAAGTTCGTTTAATCTTAACATTAAAACACGAATTATTATGATGAAGAAAAAACAAACACATTGGTGGCGCATGATGTGGATTGCAGTCACTATCCCTCTCGTTGGCATTGCACTCACAGCTTTCTCTAAACCCAAAGAAGCATTGAAGGAAATTGTGGACAGCAGTGTCGAGATTATCGAACAGCCTATCGTCAACGCTCTCTCTACCGAAGCAGAAGCTACCGAAGCAGAGGAGATTGACACCTCTGCTGAAGAACTGGTACAAGAGGAACCAGACAATAAACCCGTTAAGCGTGGTGACAAGATTACCGGAATTGTGAAAGACGACATAGGTCCGTTGATGTTCGCCAATATCGTAGAGATTGACGAGAACGGACGCATTGTTGCCAAAACAACCAGTGAAGCAGACGGGAGCTTCACATTAAAAGTTGTCAATCCCAAGGATAAGATTCGCATTTCTTACGTTGGGAAGAAGACACAGACTCTTGACATCACTAATAAGAAGATAGTCGTAACCATGGAAGATGCCATGAAGTTTAACCCCGTACAATTACTTGGTAATCGTGACAGCATTGACAGAGGCGAAAAACGTTACACGGACTATAACTTAGAAGACGGTGATGAAACCACATTCCAAGTTGTAGAGTCAATACCCACTTTCCCTGGCGGTTTCGATGAAATCATGAAATACCTGATGACTCACCTGCGCTATCCCACTGTAGCTCGTGAAATTAATGCGGAGGCAGAAATCACCGTTCAGTTCATCATCGACAAAACTGGATTCGTACGCTCTCCTAAAGCCATTGCGGTTACCACTCACATGCCCGAAGGTTCTGCATCTATAACAGGAGCAGATGAAAATGACGATGAGGAAGCCATAGAAAAGACGAAGGCTTACACCGACGCTATTGAGGCATTAAAGGAAGAAGCCGTTTACGTGGTGCGCAACATGCCACGATGGAATCCCGGACGTCAGAACGGTAAACGGATAGAGACAACATACACACTGCCTATCAGTTTCAAACTGAATTAGTACAAAAGAGGATGTGCCTATTTCGGCACATCCTCTTTTGTTATGATTTGATTTTGATGATGCTTTATTCTTTTTCAGAGATAGTGGTAAAGCGACCCCGGTTCTCATGGTTGCGGCAGGGAACGCCACTTCATTCTTACAACCTGGATATTTCTTCCTGCAAGTAGTTGAGGAGACGGCAGGCTTGCATACCGTCCATCTGGGCATGATGAAACTGAAGGCTGACGGGCAGAGTTGTCTTGAACCATCCTTTGCGATAGCGGCCCCATGCAAGGAAAGGATTGTTGAATATGCCGCTGTATTGGTTTACAATGCAATCAAGTTCTGTGTCAGGCAGAGTCGATGTTCCGACAATCATATATTCTTCCAAAAACGCACTTTCACATGTCATCGCAACCCTTTCGGTCAGTTTCTTATAGTCTGCATCAAACTGATCAATATCATCGTAGAAAGGGACATCACAAGAACTGATGCCACCTTTCTTGTTTGGCACAATCACATTGATGGCAAGGCTGTCATACTGAAACATTTTCCCATCTACCGGCAGGAGGAAGGTCTCATCAATTCTGCTCGCTGCCTTACCAATACACCAGCAAAGCAGCATATTGAATTTCAGTCCCCTCTTCCTGCTCACCTTCCTAAGACGACTGACATCAATCGTCTTCACCAGCGTCACAGTAGGTTGAGGTGAGGACATCCACATCTTGAATGCCTCAGCACGACTCGTTTCTTGTGGGTTAACTTCTTTTCGCATTAGAAGTTTTTAAGTTCTTAAGTTTTTAAGTTATTTCACCTTCATGCCCAGATTCAGCATGATGAAGCTGTAGATGTCAACCTGTTCCTCAATCACCTTTGCCAATGGTTTGCCACCACCATGTCCAGCCTTGGTATCGATGCGGATAAGTACAGGAGCAGAACCGCTATGGCACTCCTGAAGAGTTGCAGCAAACTTAAATGAATGTGCAGGAACCACACGGTCATCGTGGTCAGCAGTAGTGACGAGGGTTGCAGGATAGGCTGTACCAGGTTTGAGGTTGTGCAAAGGCGAATATCCAAGCAGGTATTCAAACATCTCCTTTGAGTCCTCGCTGGTACCATAGTCGGAAGCCCAGTTCCATCCGATAGTGAATTTATGGTAACGGAGCATGTCCATCACTCCCACTTCAGGAATAGCTACACGGAAGAGGTCGGGACGCTGAGTCATGCAGGCTCCGACAAGAAGACCGCCATTCGAACCGCCCACAATAGCTATCTTATCTTTTGAAGTATAGCCTTCACGGATGAGCCATTCTGCAGAGGCGATGAAGTCATCGAATACATTCTGCTTCTGCATCTTGGTTCCGGCGATATGCCAATCCTCACCATATTCACTTCCTCCACGCAGATTCACCTGTGCATAGATGCCGCCATTCTCTAGGAATGGAATTCGCATGGCTGAGAAGTTAGCTCCAAGAGCTACATTGAAGCCTCCGTAGCCATAGAGATATACTGGATTCTTGCCATTACGTTTCAGACCTTTTTTGTATGTCAGTGACATAGGAATGCGTGTGCCGTCCTTGCTTTCGAAGAACACCTGTTCGCTTACAAAGTCTTCAAGACGAGCCTTTATGGTTGGTATAGAATACAGCTTGCTTTCGTTACGTTTTATATCGTACTGGTAGATTGATCCCGGTTGGGTAAATGAAGTGAAGGAATAGAAACACTCCGGTTCTTTCTCGTCACCTACAAAGCCTACACTACCTACACTTGGCAGCTTAACCTCTTGGATCAGCTTTCCGTCAAGTGAATAGATGTATGAATGATCAAACACATCCTTCTGGAAAGTAAGGAACAGTTGTTTGTTGATTACGCTAAGTCCTCCGAGAGGATTCTCCTGTTCAGGAATAAGTTCCTTCCAGTCACCGATACCAGGATGGTGGAGATCGGCTGTCATGATGCGACCTTTCGGAGCACCATAGTTAGTGAAAAGGTATATCTTGTCGCCTTCGGTATAGATAGGGCTATACTGGTAATCCATGTTCGAAGTCATCTGAATGAACTGCGAATTAGGTTGGCGCAAGTCACGCACGAAGAGATTATTGCCTGCGCCATCACCTCCCTCATAGAGATACATCACCGTTTCCTCCTCATTGATTTCGAGATAGTAGAAACGTTTTGGATAAGCAGGATTCTGGTAGAAAAGCACATCCTCCGACTGTGGAGTGCCAATCTTGTGATAGTAAATCTTATGAATCTCATTGACATTCGAGAACTCCTTACCCTCTTCTGGTGCATCGTAGGCACTATAGAAGAATCCGTCACCCTGCCATGACGCTTCGGAGAACTTCGCCCATTCCACATGGTCCTCAGTAAGTTTTCCTGTCTTCAGGTCAATAACGAAGAATTCTTCCCAGTCGCTTCCTGAACGGGAGATGCTATAAGCAGCCCAACGTCCGTTGTTGGAGAAGGACACACTCTTCAGTGCCACAGTTCCGTCGTCACTCAGTTTGTTAGGATCGAGAAATACTCGCGGAGTACCGCCCAGTTCATCCATGACATACAAAACATACTGGTTCTGCAGACCGTCGTTCTTAGAGAAATACCATTTGCCACCGCGTTTGCGTGGAGCACTGAGTCTCTCGTAATTGGAGAGTTCGGTGAGTCTGCGCTGCAGTTTCTGGCGGAATGGAATCTTTGCCAGATATGCGTTGGTTACTTCGTTTTCAGCTGTTACCCATGCAGCAGTCTGTGCACTGGTGTCATTCTCCAGCCAACGGTATGGGTCTGCAACGGTAGTTCCGAAATAGGTATCGGTGGTGCCGTCTTTCTCAGCTTTAGGATAATTGATATTTTGTGCCTGAACGGCAGATGTAGCTATAATAGCCATGAATAAAAAGATGTTACGTTTCATAATTTATTTCGGTTTGGTCTGCAAAGATATTAATAATCCTTCTAATCTTCCCTACTCTCTTTCATTTTTTTCAACCCTACTATAGCATCTATAGATACAAAGGGCTGACACTTTCGTGCCAACCCTCTGAACATTTAGTCAAGTTGATTTACTTAACCAGCATTTTGCGTCCGTTGACGATGTAGATGTTGCCCTTCTGGAGAGTCTTAACCTTAACTCCCTGAAGGTTGTACACTGCTCCCTCGCATTCGGAGAGGGCTGGGGTGAGGCTTTCAATACCTGTAGACTCATAGACATTGATTGGTACTGTCATTGTGTTGTCGTTGAGAGTTTCAGCAGCTTCGCCTTCTACAGTCACTGTTGCAGTCACTTCTAGTTCGCCAGAAACGAGACCCTCTGTATCTACTTCTACAGAGCAGAAGCCAGTGTTGCGTTCCTCACCTGCACGTGCACTAACCAAACCTGTACCAATCACCTTATCGCCTGCAGTAAGAGTCACTGTTGCGTCAACAATGTCCACGTTACCCTTATTCTCTACAAATACAGTCACGTAGTTGGTTTCGAGGTCAAGATAGATACAGCCCTGAACGGTTGTGATTGCAAGGTCGTAAACATCTAATACTGGTTCCTCCAAGAATGAAACAGTCACATCATCCTGTACCTGGTTAGCTACCTGCACATAGTAGGAAGCTGTCTTGCCAGCCTCGAGAATGTCGGAAACGGTGAAAGTCACGTTGGTTGTTACACCTGCTGCAAGAGACTCGATAGTCTTGGTGTCAACCACCACTGTTCCCTGCATCAGTTTCACTTCCACGTTCTCAGCGTTCACTTCACTAGTATTGCTGACTAGGGCAACGATATCAAAGCTTGTTGCACCGTATTCCACCTCTACATCTGCAGCACTTACACTGAATGTAGGTTCAGGCTGCGGAGCACCTTCCACTGTGACAGTCTTTGTAAAAGTATTGTCCTCAACATTGGCATCACCTTCGAGTTCTACTGTTGCAGTGATTTCGAGTTCACCTGCAGTCAGGTTCTCTGTATTGATTTCTACAGAGCAGAAGCCTGAATTATCAGCCTTGACAGAAACCTTTGCTGTTCCAAGCACTGACTCACCAGCCTTGATGGTTACAGGAGCATCAGCGATGTCCACAGTTCCCTTGTTGTCAACAAACACTGTGAGGTAATTATTCTCAAGAGTCAGGTCCAAACTACCCTGAACAGCAGTAATGGCAAGATCCTTAACCTCGACAAATGGTTCGTCCTCAAACGTAACAACCACCTGCTGCTGAACCATAGTCTTATCGTAAGCCTTAACGACTACCCACAGCTTAGCTTCGCCAGAAGTGAATGGTCCGGGAACAGTGAAAGCAACTTTCTGGCTTGCTCCTGCAGCAATGCTGACAGTCTGTGGATCCACCACATTCTGTATGTTCTGCTGCAGCATCACCTCAACATTCTCTGCATCAATCTCACTGGTGTTCTTGACCGTAGCTACTAATGAATAGCTCTCTGCACCGTATTCCACTGTTAATTCATCAGTTACAAAAAGTTCAAACGTAGCTTCCGGAGCAGCCTTGGTGAATGTCACCGTCTGCACCTCTGTCTTTGCCTCTTCCGCTCCGTCTGCAGTCAGGGAAACATATACCTGATGTTCGCCAGCTGTGAGGTTGGTGAGGTCAAATTTCATATTCTTCCAAAGCCCTGTAGCACCGACAGGGAGAGTTCCGCAGTCCTCTTCCTTGTTGGCAGTTCCGTCAACATAAACGGTAAGTTTAGCATTCTCTGCAGCGGCAGTACCCTCAGCGTTGTCATAATAAACCACGAATACAGGCGCTTCGTCCATGTCGTATGTGCTGCCAATTGTAGTGCTGGAGATATTCAGTTTTGGTTCCTTTACGATTACAGGAGCACCACCAGTGTAGAACACTTCTATCGATGTGATATAACGAACTCCCGTCCGCTGGGATGCACGGAAGATGATAGAGTTCTGCTCACCCTCCCAAGTTGAAGTCATATCGGCACTGCTATTAGTAATTCCCACCGTGTTTTCATTCTTGCCTTTGCTGTCACAAGTAACCAAACCGAATTTACTGCCACTAAACGAAACGACGACCTTTGTGATTTTTACATCGGTAGATGTACCGGCAACGATCAAACGATTACCATTGTAGAAATATACACTCTCACCCGAATATTTTGGAGAGAAATCACCACCGCCTTCTTCCCAAGTCAGTTTGACATCATTGCCCACATAGATTGTAGTAAGAGCATCACCTGAAGAAGCCTCCCATTTCACGGAACTGACCTCCTGAGCAAACACACTTCCCCACACCATCGTCAAGACAGCGACAAAAAGCGCGCGTAAAGAATTTTTCATAAATGAATTAAATTGATAAAAATATTAGTTTGCAAATTGAAGTATTAATCAAGAATTTTAGAATTATGGTAGGTTCTATAAATTATGTCGAGACGATTTTTGATTTTATGTAAGTATGGCAAAAAGACACCACAGAAAACTAAAAGCGGCCGATAAAACTCAAATACATTGGGTAGGGAAACTAAAAACAGAATTTTTAGAACCTACCTTATATAAAACATGAACCTGCGGTTCAATTTAACAAATACAACGAATGACGTATTATAATTCTATCGATTTGCAAAATTACAATATTATTTGAAATAATTCCAATCTTTACCCCCAATCTCTTATTTATTCTCATTATAAATAAGCAGAAACGCCATTTTTAACATTTGAAGACCCCCTCTAACTCCCCCAAGGGGGAGGATAAAGCCATCCGGATAGTGATTCTTCACTCTTCATTCTTCATTCTTCACTAAAAATCGTTTCGTTTGGTTCTTGCGAATTTTATTCGCAATTTGCGAGCCAAAACTCGCAAACCCTTATCAAATTGTCAAGAACTTAAAAACTAAAAAACTAAAAAACTAAAGTCTTTTTGAATTTAAACTTAACTTCCGTTGCAACAAAACTTAACTTTGACATTTTGCAAAGTTAACTTCCGTTGGAAAAAGACTTCGCCAGAGTTTCAACTCCGGCGAACTATCATTTTGTCAAAATGCAAAAAAGAAAAGGATGCACAACCGCTACTTCGATTATGCATCCTTTTCCTGCTAATGCAAAGATACAACATTTTTCCTCAAAATGCAAATGTTAAATCTCAAATTAACATTTACATACAAATCCCAATCACCTGATTACCAACCAAATGACAATTGTTAAAAATCTGTTGTCAGAGCCAAGACGAACCTGAAGTACAAGATAGTCAAATGGAAGCGAAGTTATCATAAACGGTTTTTTAGCGTAAGCGCTGGTTTTTCTGTTCCAGCAAAACAGGATGCACCTCAGCAATAAAAGAAAACGAGCTTTCTTTGTATTGCATTCGGTTTTCACTGTTTTTCCTGACGATGGAATAACCTAACGCAGGAAGGAGCAGGAGTTTAATAAATATGGGCTTGGGAGCTTGCTCACAAAGAACATAGATATTAAAGTGCTGCAAAAAGTCTGATAAGACTTATACCATCGGCAGGGGTTTTCTCGGTTTTTGTTTAAATAAAGATTTCTGCAATTTCTGCAATTTCTGCAATTTAATTTCATTGAATTTCCTCACGCTCGGCATAGTTCATGCGAGCATAGCTCTGCTCTCGCTTAATCGGAAATTTCTGCAGGACAATTATTTTGCATTCATATCATGGTTTTCGTTATCGTTTTCGTTAGTTTTAAGGTTAAGGTCAACGTTAAGGTCGAATTTTTTTTTAGTGAGTGAAACGAACGAGGTTTTTCTTTTGGAATGTTCTTAAGCTGATAGGCGGGTTGGATGGATTTTCAGAACTATCGGGAAGCTTGCTTGCCAGATAGTTTAGGAAATACAGACAACATAGGTGCGCAGCACAAGAACATTACGAAAGGGTTTTCTCGGTTTTTGTTTAAATGATTTCTGCAATTTCTGCAAATTCTGCGGGACAATTAATTTAATATAAATCCTTTTTATCCAGCGCTTCAGCGCATTGTTTCATTCGTTTAATTCGTTTTTATCGTTGCGATACCGCTAAAGAAAGCACTCCAAAGAGCACGCTTGGCTTGTCCAAGAATTGTTGCTTCAGCAACTTGTTTAATCCTTGTCATCTTAGCACTCAGTGCGATGGTGTTGCAATGCGATGCTTTAAATACAACAACAGCTACAATCATAGTGACTGTAGCTGTTGTATGTAAATGCATGATGGTTATTTACCAATCATAGTCGCTGTCAAACGACCAGTCATCGTCACGTCCCTTGCTGGAGAACTCACCATCATATTCATCATTTGTAGGAGTAATGCTTTGGTTGTCAAGCCCAGCAGTCAAAGTACTTGTTGCAATGACCGATTCTGTTACGATAGCTGTAACAGTTGTAAGTGGTGTTATATATTTCTTTTTCATATTTTTTAGTTCTTGAGTTCTTAAGTTCTTGAGTTCTTAAGTTCTATGTGTTTATTTAAACACTTTTCCCCTTCCTGTCCGGATGGTCCCTCCTTGACGGGAGGGTGTCCATCGGACGGGGTTGGTCTTTTACTTAAACAACACTTTTTTGCCGTTAAGGATATAGATACCGTTCAGGCGGGTAGTTGCAGGATTAACTCGGCGTCCGCTGAGGTCGTAGAGCTGGCCCTCTTCCATTCCTTCAAGAGAAATTCCGTTGATTGAAGTAGCATCGTCAAAGCCTTCGTAATTAATACCCTTGACACCTGCAGCAGGAAGTACAAAGTATGCACGGAAGCCCTTAATAGAAGCACCATCTCCAGCCTTCTGAATCTTACCAGTAGAAACCACACCGTATTTACCAGTAAGTGTACCAGCAGCCATTCCTAAATATGAAGGAACAAACGATGCACCTCCGAATGTAGCTGGAGTTGTTGCTGTGCTAAGAATCACCTCTCCAATAGTAAATTTATTATAATTTGAAACTGCATTATCAGAATAAATAATGTATGGTTTGGTTGCTTCGAGAAGCACATCATCATCAGCCATTGTAGAATAGTCCTTACGAGTAAGTTCAAGATTACCTTCGTCGTAACCAGTAAATTCAAATATCTGAGCTTCACCTAAGCCAAATGATGCAAAATTAGCCTTGGTTACATTGTAAGGTAATGAAAGAGTATTGAAACCTACAGCAAATGAATGATACTGGCTTACATCGTATGTAGCACCATTTGTATATTCAAAGCTTGCATCTTCCTCGTCAAGAGTAATTGCTTTGGCAGAGATAGTAAGAGTTGATGTTGAGGTCTGCAAAACAACTTCATCTGTCTGACCTTCTGCTATAGTAACCTTAACATATGCAGGAACACTTGTCAAAGGTGAAATCGGGGTATATGAAACAGAGAATACCTTTGTTTCATCTGCGTTCAGCGTTTCATTAGTCTTTTCGTCAACTACAACTCCATTAACATAAAGCTGAACCTTTACATTTGTCTCATCCTTGCCAGCAAGTTCCTTAACAGTTGCTGTTGCTGTATATACTGTTGCTGTGGTAGCAGAAGCTGGAACATTATTTATCGTGAGCGAAGCAGCGTGCTCAGGAATATTCAGTTTGAAACCAGAGAAGTTGTCAACACCATTGCTATAGCGTGAAGTGAAACGCAGATAATAATTTCCATCAGCAGGGGCAGTAAATGACATCTCTTTGTGGTAATAGCGTGTAGAAACGCTTTCATCTGTTGGCTTATACTGGTCATAGATAGTAGTCCATCCTGTTTCGCCATCGTTTGACCACTCAACAGTCATATACTCATCACTCCAATTGAAATAAGCATCCCAAGTTAATACATCATCTTTCTTGGCAGCAAGACGTGGAGAGATAATCGTATTATATGTTGTGCTTGTTGGAGCAATTGCCATATTAGTTTTATTCTCATAATCAGAATATGTTCCAATATGCCAAGCATATGAATTGCCACTATATGAACCTGGAGTAATCACCCAACCAGTAGGCAGTGCTCCACCTTCAAAGTCCTCTGTCCAGAAGTCAGAATAAGTACCAGTTACGTTGAAGGCTACATTGTCCAAACCTGAGGCAGAGAGGGTAACAATTGCTGTCTTAGCAACATCCTCATCGTCAGAATCGAAGGTAACTGTGAATGTCTCGTTAGCACCACCAGCAACTACAAGAGAATTGGTTGAAAGGGTGAACTTAGCAGCATCAGTACCAGAAAGCTCTATAGTTGCGTTCAGCGTAGCTTCACCTGTATTGGAAACTTTGAAAGTCTTCGTAGTAGACTTGTTAACAGTACCAAAGGCAACAGTTGCGCCAACAGCTACGTCATCCAAAGTCACAGCCATTGTTGCAGGTGTTGGAGTAGCGTATGTAGCAGTAGCAGTGAGAACAATCGGAGTAGCAATATTTGCTTGACTGATAGTGATATTCTTGCTATAGTAGCCATCAACAGCCTTTACAAAGGTTACAGTGATAACTTTAGTGGCACCAGAAGCAAGGTCAAAGCCTGTATCAGACACTGTAAACACTTCTGCATCACCGCTGACAACAGAGATGTCAGTCAAGTCACTTCCACCATCATTTGTAATGGTAAATGTCTTGGTAGTTGTTGTGTTCTTAACTGTTCCAAAGGCGATAGTATTCTCGCTAACGTCTGAGCCGCTAATACTCATAGAATAATCGGCAGCCTCATTAACCTTAAGTGTGTAGTCATGAACTATGCAGTAAGTACTTGTTGGATAAGGATCTGCACCTGCTGCAGTAGCCATTGTCTTGTGGCTATCGTAATAACTATCAGCAGCAGCAATACGCATACGGTAATTTCCTGGAGCTTGTAATGCAGGAATATTGAAACTTGCATCAAGTGTTGTCGGCTTAGAAGTACCACATTCTCCAGCAAAAACAATTTCGCTGTTCTCAAATTCATAGTTCTGATTCCAGTCAACCCAAACAACTGTACCATATGTATAACCTGTACTAAACGTTATCGCTAGATTAGACGATTGGCCAGCTGTTGCTCCACCAATATTGACAGAATAGTCACCATAGTAGGGACTACTTGTAGGACGGTCATTACTATTTAGAACCTCAGCTCCACTACCAAATGTCACATTTGTTATACCACTTCCATCAACAGATGATGGAGAAGCAGCAGTATATGTCAGGGAGAATGAGTTATTGACCCAGCCACTAAATTGCGATTCACCATACTTAGCACGCACCCATACATAGTAAGTATTACCAACTGTTAAACCTGTTAAGGTGTGAGAAGGCGTTGAGTTCACTGCTGTTACACCAAGAGTGTTTGGATCTGCAGCAGAGTTTGTTGAATAGACTAGCTCCCATGCAGTCTCGCTACTTCCTGCCGTCCATGAAATAGTCGCGGAAGTGCCGACCCTACTATCTATTTTGAGAGCTGTTGGTTTTACATATTGTTCCGGAGTTGTGAAGCTAATTTTGCTTGTCCAACCACTATACTCGTCACCATTCTTTGTTCGAACATACACATCATATTCTGTAAGCTCTGTCAATCCTGTAATATCATAAGAAGTAGTATTTACGACTTCTTTGGTTCCTTCACTGGCAACATCAAAGCCTGCAGCACCATAAGCCACCTGCCATTCAGCATCTGCATTGTCGCCCTTGCTCCAGCTTATCGTTGCGCCATTATAAGCAAGATTAGAATAAGCAACATTTGTAGGTTTCTTAACGCCACCTTCTTCAAAAATCTCTCCACTAAGATCATCAATGGCAGTATACACTAACTGTATTGCCAACATTTTACCTTCATCACCCAACGAAACTGTAAGTTGCTCCCATGTGGTAGGAAGAGTTTCATAATTACTTAATTTTGAATATGTTTTTGACAAGAGGGCACTTCCTGTAGTTGTATATGTATTTCCTGACTCAACAGCTTCATATACATAAATACTAGCAGCATTTTTTGAAACTCTTCTAGCATAGAACGTAACATCTCCTGTTAATTTTGTCGGAATAATTACATAAGAGCTATTTGATGATCCATAGTTTGCATAAATGGCATTACCGCTACCACCTCTTTTATAAGTAGAGCCTAGTGTATAGTTGCTATAACTATCATATGCAGTAATATAACCTCCACCTGCAATTTTCCAGCCATTAGAAAGTTCTGAATAATAATAGGTTGTGACTGGAGTCCCAGATAAAGTAACAGAATTAAAATCTTCTGTTAGCGTATCCGCCCATGCGGAGCCACTACCCCACATAAAGAGCGAGGCGAAAAGCGAGAGCACGAAGAGCTTCCGCTTTTTTGATAAGTAATTGTTTTTCATTTTTTAATTGGTTTAATTTGTTTAGTTAATATTAATTGTAATATAATTTTCGATACTAAAACAAAGGTTGTGTATATTAAAACCACAATGCAGAAGTGGGGTTGCCGCTTCTGCATTGTTATGGCTGTTATCTTACGAGCACCTTATGGGACTGTCCGTCGCGATGGACGATGTACATGCCTTTCTGATGAGGAACGAGACGTCCTAAATACTGACCGGAGGTTGTATAGACTCCGTTGAGTTTATGGCTCTTGGCAATCTCAATGTTGTCGATGCTTGTTCCAACGACTGTATAAGTGTTGGACAGTGGACTTTCACCTTCAGTATAGACTGCTGTAACTGCATAGACGTTGTTGGTCTCGCCCTGACCATCGGTGTCGATATATTCGAGGGTAGTTACAGGAATGAGTTCGCTGTTAAGGCGCTCACCATTCTTATAAATATTGTATCCGATATGGTTTGCTGGTGCAGGAGTATACATGATGTCGTCGAGGAAGAACATGAATCCTTCACCTTCGTTGTTCACATAGTCGTAATCATCTTCGTTCAGTCCTTCTGGTACTGTTCCTTCAGGATCGCTGACGCACTGAATAGCGAAGTACTTGGCTCCTGCAGGGAGTTCGAATTCGAAGGCTCCGTCGCTAAACCACATTGGAGCAACGTTGGTGTCACCAATCTTGATGAAGCTCTCTGGGTTGTTGTCGGTCATTGAGTAGAGCACATTGAAGAACTCTGTGTAATGGCGGTATGAACCGAACATATCCTTCACCTGTGAAGTCCAGCCCTTTGCATAGAACTTGATGGTCTGCTTACGTCCTGAGAGTTCAGGAGAGATGAGCCAGTCATTGCTTACTACATATTCGTAGCCTTGGGCATTGCTTGAACGTTTTGCACCGACTACAGAGAGAAGCATCTGGCTACCGGACTGACAGTAGTATGTGCATGTATCTGCTTCATAATAATAGCTGTCGAAGCCTGCTTCTGCTGGATTGAACACCTGATAAGCGAATGGTGCACCTGCATTAGCATAGTTGTATGTGCCTTCCCAAGAGTTGAGTGTTGCTGTAGCTTCCTTGCCACCGAGCTGGAGTGTGGTCCAGTCACCGAGGTTGCTGATGATGAACGGAGTGTAGCGTTCGAAGTCTTCAGTGACAATCTCCATAACTGGATCGTCCCAGATGAGGTGAACACTGTTGCCTTCCATCTTTCCTTCAAGTTCTACAGAAGGAAGTGTGGACTGGAGAAGGTTTACTGTTACGCTCTCTGTAGTGTTGTTGTCCTTATTCTCGTCTGCTGCATAATCTACAGTTGCCTGGAATGTTACAGATGAACCGTCGGCTACAGAAGGAGTATATTCAAATGTATAGCTTGCTGTCTCACCTGGCTGCAGTTCTGTGTCAGAAATAGTCTGAACAGTCTTGCCGTTGGCTGTGAGAACAACATTGAAGCTTTGTGAAACGGCTGAACCAAGGTTCTTGACTGTTGCAATAACGCTGGACTTCTGTCCAACCTGCAACTGACGAGGAGTCTGGAATGAGATATTCAGGTCGCGAGTCTTCTTCTCATAGTCGCCCTCAATCCAAAGACCTACGATGGTTTCCTTGTAAGGGAACTTGGAGATAAGGGTGGACTTACCTGTTGTGATGTCTATCTCATAGAGACCTGTCTCCTTTACGCTCTTCTCACGTGTGCTCTTCTCCACATCGCTGTTGTACATATTTCCAGCATGATAGAGCTTACCTGTGCGCCAGTCGCATACAGAAGACTGCATGGCAGTGCGAGGAATGCCGTGACCGATTTCACCGACAGCCTCATACTCACCGGTTTTCTTGTCAATGCTATAGAGTGTGCCTGGGAAAGACTGATCCTGCGCTGCAGTACGTCCGCCATAGGCGATAGCATATAGTTTGCCGTTGGGGTTGGCAGCAAGTGTGCGGAACTCTACACCAAGTGCCTTGGAACTGATGCGTGAAACGGTCATGGTCTCAATGTCGAGTGTGCCGAGATAATATGTGCTTATTGCACTGTTCTCTGACTCTGAGAGGTCGCTGTAGATGCAATAAACTACATCGTCACTGGGATCATAAGTCAGATCCACGAAGTTGAGATTGCGTGATGGTGGATAAACTTGTGTGTCAAGGAGTTCCCAGGTGTTGATATCCCATTTGCGAACTACTACTTCCATGGTCTCAGAGCCGTATTCGCCTCCGATATTTCCAGGATCGTCATCGTTGTCCTTCTCACGTCCGAAGAAAGTATAGAAGTAGTTGTCTACACGAATAGCACCCTGTCCACCATAGAGTGCGGGATTGGTGATTTCGATGTTTGGTGAGCTGTAGGTCATCATCATTGTCTCGGAGTCATACTCACGAGTGATGTCGTATGCCCATGTCTGCTTCTGGTCTGTAAAGGTATACATACCGATGAGCCATGTGGTCCAATCACGGTTGTCATTGTTCTGATACCAGAAACCATTGATTACGTTGCCATGGAATGTCACATTCTGTGCATTGGCAGCAGTAAGACTAAGTAGTAAAACTGTAGTTAGTAGAAGTTTTTTCATTCGTTGTTTTGAATATTTATTAGGTTTTTATACAATTGGGCGCAAAATTACACAAATAAATCTGAAAATATAGTAAAATGTTTAAAAAAATCTCAATATTTAACAAATTGTTATCACCTGCTTTCCAACAGAAAGGCATCTGTTTCGTTACAAATTGTAAGAAAGGAATAATTGCAACCTTTTTGTTATATCGTCATATTTCGTATTATCGTTATAACGTTATGTCGTTATATCGTTATGTCGACATGTCGATGTTTAGACTTTTCAAAAAGGGCGCAATTTCTTTATTTAATGAATACTTTTATCCCGTTGATGATGTATAGACCTGGATGTAAGTTTTTATGTTCTTGAGCTTTTATGTTCTTGAGTTTGCGTCCAGTGAGATCGTAGACACCACATCTTACATCTTCCATATTACTTCTTACTTCATCAATCCCTGTGATATCACCAGTTCCACGGACTTCAACCTCGTCGAGGAAAAAACGGAGTTGTGGAGTGAAACGCAACTGCATCTTGCCGAAACCGGTGAGTGTGGTGGTGAAAGTGGTCCATTCGCTGTCTTTCATCTCAAACTGAGTCTGTTTGAGCGTAAAGTTCGCAGGATCGTCGGTCTTGCAATATACAGAAAGATTCAGGTCTGTAGGATCTCCTGCCCAGGCTGCTGCCTTGAAGGATACGAGCACTGTGCCGTTGATGGCAAATTCTGGAGAAGTAACAACTGATGCCACACGGCTGCTACCAAACTTAGCGCACTGATATGCTCCGTTCTTGGAGTTGGTAGCTGTCCATCCTGCTACATCGGTCAAGAGTTGCGAGGTGGCTATACTTCCGCTCCAGAGTCCGTCGTTACCACCCTTGCCATTACACTGGTCAAAGGTTTCCTTGAGATAAACTTCATCAGCAGGTGTGCCTCCATCGTCGCCTGCAGTAGCACGGAAGTCGAAGTCAATAGTGAGGTCTTCATTCTGCTTGATGTTGAGGATTCCCACATTGAGGAGTTTGCGTCCGTCGCTATTGGCATTGTAAAGCGTAGCACGAGGCATGGACATATTCGACAGACTGTCGAGTTTGCCATAAGGATAGGCATCACCATCCACATCAGTATAGTCGTAGTACTGAATGCCGAGTTCTGTATCAACCTTGTAGGTCTGATAGGAATTATCAGCAGCCAATACATGCAGACGCTGATGTGTGTTGCCAGATAAAGTATATTCGTCGGTATTGTTCACCTCGTTATTTTCCCATATAGTCTTGTCGAAATCCACATGAGTGACAATCAGTCCACGACCTTCAAGTGCCTCATCCCAAGAAGTCATCTGACGGTTCTCCAGCAGATAGTACTCATTGCGGTTCGCCTTATTATATATAATATATGTGTTGCCACCCTCGCTGATTGGCTTCATTCCACGAATCTTTGTGTCTTCTGTCAGTTCTATGGGCTGACGCCATCCGCAATACATACGTTCGTAGGCAGTGTAGCAAGGAGGAGTGAGACCAGGTGCATTGATTCCGTTCCACTCTCCTGCGTCCATAATGCTCCATGTGTTCATGCCGTAGTTTCCGTTGCTGCCAGTGTCATAGACATCGGGTAGTCCAAGACAGTGGCTGAACTCATGACAGAGTGTTCCTATACCTGCAATACCGAATATCAACGCTCCTGCATCATCGTAGCCATACCATGTAAGCTCACTGCTGCAGGCATAGTCATCGATATAGGTTTTTCCTATCTTCACAGGTTGATAATTGGTAGCAGCACTACCTGAGAGGTAATATTTATGAGGCCAGACTGTATCTTCGTCACCGCCTGCAGCCTCATTGGTTCCTGCATAGATGACAAACACCTGATCCACATATCCATCGCCGTCGTTGTCGTATTTTGACCAATCCACACTCTTACCCAAAGCCATAATTGCATCGTAGGTCATGTATCCAAGATATGCATCGTTGCCATACTGGTCGTTTACGCCATAGTAGGAATATGGATGATCAAGAGTGACAGGACCAACCACGTCGAAATCCATAGTAAAATCACCATCGCTCTGGAATTCGAAATAGTCACGGACAGAACCCTTCAGACCCAATGACATATTTACATAGTTCTTCTCATTTGCCACTGCCTCAAACAAGGCCTTGTCGTGATCGCTCTGGAATTTGCAATCACTGAAATTCACAAGGATAATAAGTTCCTTATGAGTACCTTTAAGCGGCTCATGTTCACCGCCAATAGGGATTCTGCGCGGAGCCTTACGAGGGAATTTTCCCTGAGAGAGCGCAGTCCCTGCTTTATGATAACGATTATACTGGGTGCGGAGGGCTTTCATGTCAGCATCGGCATAGAGTTCACTACCCGATTGCTTAGTGTAGCAATTTCCTTCCTCATCCATCCAGTAATGCATGAATGCGGTGCCTCGCAGTTCTGCTTTCACTTTGCTTCCATCAGTCAGAGTCAATGTACGCCATTGTCCCTTCGGAGCCTGTTGTGCAAACAAATTCATAGCACTGGTCATCAGTGCCATAACAAGTATCAGAGTAATTTTTTTCATAAATAATTGTAGTCAGTCAATATTTCCGCTGCAAAGGTACGAAAAAAATATCAAATAAACCCTAAATTGCATTTTTAAGGTTTTCAAGGTGAAAACACCACACTTTCATCAACGAAACTTAGATGTTCAGCAAAAAAAGTCCGGGAAATAGTATGCTGTAAATAAATAAACACTATCTTTGCATCAAACAAACAATTATTAATCAACCAAAAATAACACAATCATGAAAAGAATTCAGACAATCATCGCATTGCTGCTGCTCACAACTTGCACAGCATTCGCACAATCAGCAGAGTTCAATGACCAACAGTTACGCCTCCGCCGCAACATCAGTAACTGGCTTCGCAACGAAGGCTTCCAGCCTGAAATTGACAGCGACGGCGACATCAAGTTCAAACGTGAGGGTACAACCTACTACGTTGAAGTAAGCAAAAAGGACACATCTCCAATGTACGTCAGCCTTTCTTGCTACTACCGCTACAACGATGACTTCCCAAAGTGGAAGATTGTTGACGCAATGCCATCTCTCAGCCTCTGGAAGGCTGTGAAAGTTGCAATCTACAACGAGAACTACGCTATCTCCTACCAGACTTACCTTCCAACTACAGACCCAGAAGCATTCACTTCTATCTTCTACAAGATCCTGGGTGTAATGGACGGAGTAGCTGACGAAATCGGAGAATTGTAAGGATAAGTCCTACTCCTTCTAATTTATAAATCACACGAATGCAATCGCATTTGTGTGATTTTTTTTGTCATTTTTTGTCGTTTTTACATATTTAACATTAAAAAAAAGTTCAATTTGAAATAAAAATCGTAATTTTACACGATAATTTGCCGTAATATGTACTTTTTAAAGTACAAGGCACGAAGTACAAAGTACAAATTATAAATCACAAGCCATTCAGAGGGTTCTAAACAACCGTGGCTGTCCAATAGAATTAATAAAAATGACAACATATAATGAATTACAAATGGAATTACGTAGAAGCTACACCCGAGCGGAAGCAGGCTGCAGTTGAACTGTCGCAACAGACAGGCGTAAATCCAGTACTTTGCAAATTGCTCATTGAGCGAGGAATAGACACCCCGGAAGCGGTTAAGCAGTACTTTCACCCATCACTGCTTTCACTTCACGATCCGTTCCTTATGCGCGATATGGACATTGCCGTTGAGCGTCTCAATCAGGCCATGGGAAGGAAAGAGCGAATCCTCATCTATGGCGACTACGACGTGGACGGATGCACTGCAGTAGCACTGGTTTACCGATTCTTGCAGCAATTCTACTCAAACATCGACTACTACATACCCGACCGCTACGACGAAGGGTATGGCGTGTCGCGACAGGGTGTGGATTATGCGCACCAAAGCGGTGTAAAACTCATTATCATTCTCGATTGCGGAATCAAGGCTATCGACGAAATAGCCTATGCAAAGAGTCTTGGCATAGATTTCATCATCTGTGACCATCACGTTCCGGATGAAACCCTGCCACCGGCAGTTGCCATCCTCAATGCCAAGCGCAAGGATAACACCTACCCATATCTGGACCTTTCTGGATGTGGAGTGGGATTCAAATTCATGCAGGCTTTCGCCATTAGCAACGGGATTGCATTCAGCAACCTCATACCTTTGCTCGACCTGGTTGCTGTAAGTATCGCATCCGACATCGTGCCAATCATGGGTGAGAACCGCATCCTCGCACACCACGGACTCCGCCAGCTCAACCAGAATCCAAGTGTGGGAATGCAGGCAGTTATTGACCTCTGCGGACTGACAGCGGCTCACATCACGATGAACGACATCATCTTCAAGATCGGACCGAGAATCAATGCCAGCGGACGTATGCAGAACGGTACTGCCAGCGTGGAACTGCTCGTGGAGCATAACCACCACAAGGCGACACAGCTTGCTGAGCAAATCAACCAATACAACGAAGAGCGTAAGGAACTCGACAAGCGCATGACGGAAGAAGCCATGAACATTGTCGACAGCACTCCTGGAATGCTCGACCGCAGTGCTATAGTCATCTACAATCCTGAATGGCACAAGGGTGTGATTGGTATCGTTGCTTCACGCCTCACAGAAACCTATTTCCGTCCGGCAGTAGTGCTTACCCGCACCGGTGACACCGTAACAGGGTCGGCACGCAGCGTCAGCGGTTTCGATGTGTATAAGGCTATTCAGAGCTGCAGTCACCTGCTTGAGAACTTCGGCGGGCACACCTACGCAGCCGGACTTGCCATGCAGCCCGACAACGTGGACGCTTTTGCAAAGATGTTCGAGCAGTATGTCAGCCAGCATACCAACGAAGAGCAGATCACACCGACCATCAACATTGATGCGGTGATTAACTTCCGTGATATCGGTCATCGTTTCCAGAACGACCTGCGGAGAATGCGTCCCTATGGGCCAAACAACGAGAAACCGGTGTTCTGCACACAGAAAGTGTACGACTACGGCACCAGCAAGGTTGTGGGACGTGAACAGGAGCATATCAAACTCGAACTCGTTGATTCCAAGTCCAACATCGTGATGAACGGAATTGCCTTCGGACAGAGTTCGCAGGCTCGCTACGTCAAGACCAAACGTGCATTCGACATCGTCTATACCGTAGAAGAGAATACACATAAGCGCGGCGAAGTGCAGCTCCAAATCATCGACATCCGCACTGCCGAGCAAGAGGGCTGATAAAGCTAAACTATGCAGCAATATCTTGACATACTGAAAGAGTATTGGGGCTACGAATCATTTCGCGGCATCCAGGAAGATATTATCCGCAGCATAGGCGAAGGACGTGACACGCTCGGACTAATGCCGACCGGCGGAGGCAAAAGCATCTGTTTCCAGGTTCCAGCCATTGCCATGGGAGGACTGTGCTTAGTAATCACACCACTAATCTCCCTCATGGAGGACCAGGTGTCGCAACTGCGGATGCGTGGAATCAAGGCTGAAACCATTCACGCAGGCATGAGGCACGACGACATCCTGCGAGTCATCGACAACTGCATCCTCGGCGATTTCCGCTTTCTCTACCTCTCTCCTGAAAGACTCGAAAGCGATATCTTCAAAGCCAAGCTGAACTATATGCACAACATCTCGCTTATCTGCGTAGATGAAGCGCACTGCATATCGCAATGGGGTTATGACTTCAGACCAGCCTACCGCAACATAGCCCAACTGCGCAACCTTATCCCCTATCACGTTCCGGTTCTTGCGCTTACCGCCACTGCCACACAGGAGGTTGTGACAGATATTCAACGTCAGCTGAAGTTTCCTGAGGAGAACTGCATCCGCATGAGTTTTGAGCGCAAGAACCTCGTTTATGTGGTACGAGAAACAGAGAACAAAGAAGACGAGCTGGTACACATTCTGAAAAGCTTTACCAAAGGCAGTGCCATTGTCTATACCCGCAACCGGCAACTGACCAGTGAGATTGCAAAACTGCTCAATTCAGAGAACATCACGGCAGAGAACTACCACGCCGGGCTCACAGGAGCAGAACGTGACTTGCGACAAATCAACTGGATGAAGGGCAGAAGCAGGGTTATGGTTGCCACCAACGCCTTCGGCATGGGGATAGACAAACCCGATGTACGTATTGTCATCCACTACGATCTGCCCAATTCCATAGAAGCCTACTTCCAGGAAGCAGGCCGTGCTGGACGCGACGGCAACAAAGCTTACGCCGTGATGCTTTACAACCCCGTAAACCGAAGAACCATGCTGCAGCGGGTACCTCAGCAATATCCGCCCAAAGACTATATTCGCCAGACATACGATAACATTTGCTATTATTATCAAATAGGTATAGGAGAAGCATTGGGACAGACCCACTACTTCAGCATTGAACAGTTCTGCAAGAACTTCCGACAATTCCCCGTACAGACAGACTCTGCGCTCCGAATCCTCGACGCAGCAGGGTATATCATATACTCCACCGACAACGATTTCCGTTCTCGGGTAAGGTTTATCTTGAGTAAGGAAGGACTTAACCGTCTGGAGAATCTCGGCAACAAAGCAGAAACCATAATCAGCCAGATGCTTCGCAACTATACAGGGCTGTTTGCAGACTTCGCCTACATAGACGAGAACATCATTTCCGCCAATACAGGATTCAGCAACGACGAAGTTTACGACACACTGAAAGACTTGAACAACCGCCGCATCTTAGACTATATTCCCCGTTCCAACCAACCAACAATCACTTTCCTTACTCCACGCATCGAAAGCAGCAGTCTCAGCCTGACACCAATGGTCTATGACCAGCGACTCGAAGAATACAAGAAAAGGATCAATACCATTCTCGAATACGCCCAGACCAACGACAAGTGCCGTAGCCGCATGCTGCTGGAGTATTTCGGAGAGGAATCAGACCATGATTGCGGGCAATGCGACGTTTGTCTCAGCCGCAAGAACCAAAGTTCTGAAGAGGAAAAACTCAACGCCATCACAGAAGCCATCAAGAAACTGCTCAAAGACGGACAATGGCATCCGGTGACACAACTGAAAGAACTCCCCTTCCCCACTCCACAAATAGAGCAAGCCATCAAATACATGATGGCTGAGGAAATGCTCGAATTTGAAGAAGGGAGGGTGAGAGGTAAGAGTTAAAGTCGTGACAAATTATCGACGATACCTCTGAAACAACTCAAAGAGTCGCTTGCGAAGCAAGAATCACAGAACGAAGTGATGTAACAGCGAAGTGATAGTACCGGAAGGAGAATGTGAAGAATAATTAAGAATTAAGAATTATTAATATTATAATGTGTATTGGGAGCGAAAGTCACAGATTATTCATTTTTCTTCAAAAAAAATATCATTTTTCTTGCAACAACCATATAAAAACTATAACTTTGCAACGCAAAAGACAAAAAGTGCGATAAAATGACACAGTATTACAACACATATTACTTTTTTTACTTTTACTTTGACAAGAAGTAGAGCGGGAAAGTGTATGTGCATACAACAACACGAAAAATAATAAAATTATAATTAATCATACAAAGTCCCGCTCACAATACAGTGAGCGGGATTTTTTGTAACCAGCACGACAGCAAATGAGGAAAGTAGCCATACAAGGAGTCATAGGAAGTTTCCATGACATAGCATCACACAAATACTTCGAAGGTGAAGAACTGGAAATGCTTTGTTGTGACACTTTTGAGCAAGTATTCGATACTCTGCGCCAGGACTCCAACAACGTTGCACTCGTAGCAATTGAGAATACCATCGCAGGCAGCCTTCTACACAACTACGAACTGCTTCGCGACAGCGGAATGCAAATCGTTGGTGAACACAAACTGCGAATCAGCCACTCTATCCTGTGCCTGCCCGACCAGTCTTGGGAAGACATCACGGAAGTAAACTCCCATCCCGTGGCACTCATGCAATGCAGGGAATTCCTCAAGCAGCATCCAGACTTCAAAGTCGTTGAAACCGACGACACAGCAGCATCGGCTCAGAACATCAGTGAGAACCAACTGCACGGACACGCTGCCATCTGCTCCAAATACTGTGCTGACCTCTACAACATGAAGATATTGCAGGAGGGTATTGAAACCAACAAACACAACTTCACACGTTTCCTTGTTGTCACAGACCCTTGGAACGCAGAAAACCTTTCCGACCCAAAGCAGTCGAACAAATCGAGCATCGTGTTCTCTCTGCCTCACAACGAAGGTAGTTTGTCGCAAGTCCTGTCTATCTTCTCGTTCTACAAGATCAATCTCACAAAAATACAATCACTGCCTATCATCGGACGCGAATGGGAATATATGTTCTACGTAGACCTTACCTACAACGACTATATACGCTACCGCCAATCAATCGACGCCATCCGTCCACTGACCAAGCAACTCAGTATCCTCGGTGAATACAAGGATGGAAGGTCCACAATATAAAAAACAACTCACGAACTCTAACTCTTAAACTATATTACCCCTTGATGTCAGAATCCTTCCCTATATGGGAGAGCTAGAGGGGGCTTTACATTATGAATATCCAACCAGCAGACCGCATCGCCAATGTGAGCGAATACTACTTCAGCCGTAAGCTGAAAGAAATTGCACGTCTCAATGCTGAAGGCAAGAACATACTCAGTCTTGCCATCGGAAGTCCGGACATGCCACCATCACAAGCTACTATCGACAAGCTTTGTGAAGTAGCAAACAATCCTGCCGCACACGGTTACCAGCCAACAATCGGTACACCAGAACTACGTACGGCAATGGCAAATTTCTATAAACGCTGGTATGGCGTGGAACTGAATCCGAACACCGAAATCCAACCGCTCATCGGTTCGAAAGAAGGAATCCTGCACACCACCCTCGCCCTCTGTAATGTCGGCGACCGTGTACTTGTGCCAAACCCAGGTTATCCAACCTACACTTCGCTCAACCGCATTCTCGGTACAGAAATCATCAACTACGATCTGACTGAAGAAAACGGATGGCAACCCGACTTCGACGCACTGGATAAGATGGATCTGTCAGGTGTAAAGGTCATGTGGACCAACTATCCCCACATGCCGACAGGTGCTCCTGCAACCCGTGAACTGTATCAGAAGCTGGTGGACTTCGCCCGTCGTCATAACATAGTCATCATCAACGACAACCCATATAGCTTCATCCTTAACGACGGTGAACACCTGAGCATCCTTCAGGTCCCTGGAGCAAAAGAGTGTTGCATTGAATTCAACTCTATGTCGAAGAGCCACAACATGCCAGGATGGCGTGTGGGAATGCTTGCTACCAACTCCACTTTCGTTGAATGGATTCTGCGAATCAAGAGTAATATCGACAGCGGTACATTCCGTGCCATGCAACTGGCTGCAGCCACTGCATACGACAACACCGACGAATGGCACATGCAGGCAAACGTGGAAACCTACCGCAGCCGCCGCAAAATTGCAGAGGAGATAATGCGAAGCCTCGGCTGTACATTCGATCCGAAGCAGACAGGTATGTTCCTTTGGGGAAAGATTCCGGACACCTACTCCGATGTAGAGCAACTCACAGAGCGAGTGCTTCACGAGGCAAGAGTGTTTATCACACCAGGCTTCATCTTCGGAAGCAACGGAGCACGATACATCCGCATCTCCCTCTGCGCTAAGGACAACATCATGCAGAAGGCACTTGATAGAATTAAAGAAGTTTTTAAGTAAATACTACGAATACTAGAAATACTAGGAATACTAGAAATAAAAAAAGAATAATAATATGGAACTCAATCTTCAGCCACTTAACCTTCCCGGTATAGAACCCAAACGTCCTCTTATCATCTGTGGACCATGCAGTGCCGAGACCGAAGAACAGGTAATGGACACAGCACGTCAACTCTACAACAACGGATTCCGCATTCTCCGTGCGGGAATCTGGAAACCACGTACCAAACCAGGCGGTTTCGAAGGTCACGGAGAGAAAGCACTTCCTTGGTTAAAACGTGTAAAGGACGAAATCGGTATGCTCACCGCTACCGAAGTGGCTACTCCAGCCCACGTGGAACTTGCACTGAAATACGGAATCGACATCCTTTGGGTGGGAGCACGTACCAGCGCCAATCCGTTTGCAGTACAGGAACTGGCAGACTCACTGAAAGGCGTGGACGTTCCTGTATTGGTAAAGAATCCTGTTAACCCTGACCTCGAACTGTGGGTAGGAGCGCTGGAACGCATCAATGGTGCAGGCATCACCCGACTTGGAGCCATTCACCGCGGATTCTCATCTTACGACAAGAAGATTTATCGCAACCTCCCAATGTGGCAGATTCCTATCGAACTGAGCCGTCGCTTCCCTGGGCTGCCCATTATCTGCGATCCAAGCCACATCGGTGGCCGTCGTGACCTCATCGCTCCGCTCTGTCAGCAAGCTATGGACTTGGGAATGGACGGACTTATCATTGAGAGCCATAACAACCCAGAGAAGGCATGGAGCGACGCAAACCAGCAGGTAACTCCAGAAATTCTCGAATACATCATCAACCTGCTCGTAATCCGTGACGAAGTAGTTTCAACAGAAAACATCTCCGCTCTGCGCCGTCAGATTGACGATATCGACAACTCTCTCATCGAACTGCTCGCCAAGCGTATGCGTATCAGCCGCGAAATCGGTCAGTACAAGAAAGAGCACGGTATGACTATTGTCCAGACCAGCCGCTATGCCGAGATTCTTGACAAACGTGGTGCACAGGGTTCACTTTGCGGAATCGACAGCAACTGCACACGTCAGATTTTCGAATCTATCCACGAAGAGAGTGTTCGTCAGCAGGTGGAAATCATCAACCGCAAGTAAACGGTTTCAACCACCCAGTTCTTTACCATGTTCAAATCGTATTTCTCATACAGCAAATCCGATCGCAAGACAAACAGCATCATTCTTGTGATTCTCATCCTTGTGGCTGTGTTCTGGTTGGGAAAGACAATTGGCTCATCGGAGAAAGATAACGGTAAAGATCCTTCGACCAGGCTAATGGATGTGGACAGTATTTCTAACAGAAAGGCTTCCGACTCCACGCAAGACAATTCTCTTCCGCATACGTTTGACCCGAACACCGTGGATGCAGCCACATTGATGAAGCTGGGCATTGCCAAGAACAAGGCTGTGGCATTGGTTCACTACCGTGAAAGCGGCAAGGTTTTCAGCAGCGAGAACGATGTTCTCTCTACCTACAACTGGACTCCTGAAGACATCGAACTCATACATCCCTATATGCGTATAGGAGAAGAGTTTCAGCGAAAGGTAAAAAGCCGTCCCAACTACACCTACGAGGAGGGGCAGCAATCAGAACCAATTAACTGGCAACGAAAGGACAGCAGTCACCACGAAGCCGAATACACATCCAATAAATTCACATCACCGACCACTGTTGACCCGAACGCTGCAGACACCACTCTCCTCCAGCGTATTCCAGGTATCGGCAGATACTTCTCACGTCAGATAGTTATTCATCGTGAACGCCTTGGCGGATATGTCAGCATAGAGCAGTTGTGCGAAATCCTCAATTTCCCGAAAGAGACACTCTCGTGGTTTGAGATTAAACAAAAGCCTGCTCTTCGCAAGATTAATCTGAACGCTGCAGATTTCCGGCAGTTGGCATCACATCCCTACATAGGATATAAGCACACCAAAGACATTCAGAACTACATCCGTCTTAACGGAACAATCAACACTATAGAGCAATTACGTTCCACTGGCATCTTTACCGATGCAGAACTGGAGCAATTGATTCCCTATCTTGAATTAAAATAATAACATAATATGAGAATTCTAATCCTTGGAGCCGGCAAGATGGGTTCCTTCTTCACAGATTTACTTAGTTTTGACCACGAAGTGGCTGTTTACGAAATCGATTCAAAACGCCTGCGCTTCATCTATAATTCACAGCGATTCACAACGATGGAAGAGATTGACGAATTCAATCCCGAACTCGTCATCAATGCCGTCAGTCTGAAATACACACTCGACGTGTTCCGTCAGCTGATTCCCCATCTTCAGAAAGAGCACTGCATCCTCAGCGACATCTCTTCTGTCAAGACTGGATTCAAGGAATTCTACGAGGAAAGCGGTTTCCGCTATGTCAGCACTCACCCTATGTTCGGACCGACCTTTGCCAACCTTGGCAAACTGAATGATGAGAATGCCATCATCATCAATGAAGGTGACTACATGGGACGCTGTTTCTTCAAGGATCTCTATGCACGTCTCGGACTCAACATCTTTGAATACACATTCGAAGAGCACGACCAGACTGTGGCTTACTCTCTTTCCATACCGTTCATCTCCACTTTCGCCTTTGCCGCAGTGATGAAGCATCAGGACGCTCCCGGAACCACATTCAAGCGTCACATGAAAATTGCAAAGGGTGTACTCAGTGAGGATGACACCCTGCTTCGCGAAATTCTCTTCAACCCCTACACCAAAGAACAGGTAGAGCAGATCCGTACCGAGATGAAGGAACTCATTGAGATCATCGACACCAAGGACGAAGACCGCATGCAACGCTACCTGACAAAGATCAGAGAGAATATTAAATAGAAAGAAGACCCTTCCCCCTGCCCCTCCCTGCATGGAGGGAAGTGGTTAGCCCAGCCGGTACTATCACTATACTCTTCACACTTCACGTTTATGTCTAAGCTTTGGATAATACGTTCATTGATTGCCGTAGTGATAATCATATTGATTGTCATTGTCGGTGGCAGTTTCTATATGCTTAGCTATTCACTGTCGCCTGACGAGAGCCGCACCGACACAGTGGCTTGCTATCGGGAACTCTTTAACAAGTATCCTGAGACACGTCCATGGATAGACAGTCTGAGAAAGCATGAAGCTCTGCGCGACACATTTGTATTAATGCCTACAGGAGAACGGCATCATGCCCTTGTTATAAACCGAGGCAGCAATAAAACCGCAATCGTTATTCACGGATGGAGAGACAGCAATATCAAGTTCCTCTATCTTGCCCGTCTTTACGAAAAGGAACTGGGCTACAATGTAGTTCTCCCAGATCTTCATGCCCACGGACTAAGTGAAGGAGATATGATACAGATGGGATGGCTCGACCGCAAGGATATACTTCATTGGATGTCCATATTCAAGAGCGACACAATGGCGGTACACGGAGTGTCAATGGGCGGAGCGACAACGATGATGGTGTCTGCAGAAGAAATGCCTGCCGGCATCAAGGACATACGCTTCGTTGACGACTGCGGATATACAAGTGTGTGGGACGAATTTGCAGGAGAGCTGAAGAACCAGTTCGGACTGCCCGCATTTCCGCTTCTGCATACCACCAGCCTATTGTGTAAGATTCGTTATGGCTGGTATTTCGGAGAAGCGTCTGCGCTCAATCAGGTCAGGAAATGCACCTACCCCATGCTGTTCATTCATGGAGATAAGGACACGTTCGTTCCCACAGAGATGGTTTACCGTCTGTACGAGGCAAAACCTGACAACAAAGAACTCTGGATAGCAAAAGGTGCAGAACACGCTGAGTCGTACTTGAAGCACAGGAAAGAATACCTGAACCAACTCCGCAAATTCCTCAAATAACGTGAGTTTTTCTGTTTGAAAATCGTCGGTTAAGTTTTGTCAGAAAAACACCACGGTGTTTTTTAAAATTCTCCACAGTATTTTTTCAAAAACACTGTGGTGTTTTTTTGTTATTGTTTCCGTAAAGGTATTAAGTAGGGGAAAATGGCATTTAAAGCAGAGGTGAAAGCAGGCGGAAGAAACTCTCTACGAAGCGGTGCAAGAACGGACGGCGGAAGAGGTTCTGCTCTGATTTAATCAAGGTACAGTGATGCTGATCCTCACTGAAGATCCGTTTGACTTGCAGAGCAGCAGCTTCGTCATAAATAAACATATTCGCTTCGAAGTTATTCTCAAAACTGCGGAAATCGAGATTAGTTGAACCGCAGGTGCAGATACAGTCATCACACACAAGAAGCTTGGAGTGGTTGAATCCGTCTTCGTAGAAATACACCTTAACTCCAGCCCTGAGCACTTGTGGTAGGAATGAGCGGCTTGCCCATTCCACAATTTTGGCATCACCATGACGAGGTATCATCAGTCGTACATCCACGCCCGACAGTGCTGCCGTACGCATAGCGAAGAGGACTGGATCGGTCGGCAGAAAATATGGTGTCTCCATATAGACATAATGGCGTGCCTCGAGCAGTATCCTCACATATCCCTGCATGATACTTGCCCACTGCGATGTAGGACTGCTGGTCACTATCTGTGCCACACAGTCGTTCTTGACGGCGGATAGTGATGGCGGATAGTATTTCTGATCTGAAAGCAACGATCTGCTGACGAAGTACCAGTCTTCAAGGAAAGTGCGCTGCATGGCATGCACCTGATCACCGACCACCTTGAGGTGGGTATCACGCCACGGACCTCGTTTTGTTCCTTCCAGATAGCGCTGAGCTATATTCATGCCTCCGATAAATCCCACCTGTCCGTCAACCACACATATCTTGCGGTGGTTGCGGTAGTTGATTTTTCCAGTAAGCATAGGGAAGTGCACTGGCATGAACGGGCGGATATCCACTCCTGCCTTCTTCATTCGCTTGAAGAACTTTCCGCGGACTTTCCAGCAACCTACATCATCATAGATGACACGTACCTCAACACCAGCCTGTGCACGTTCGATAAGCACATCGGCAAAGGAGTTGCCAAGTGGGTCGTTCTCTATGATATATGTAGAAAGGTGGATGTGATGGCGTGCATTACGAAGTGTTTCCTTCAGTACAGGGAAAAATGTTTTGCCCTGAGTATAGAACTCCACTTCGTTGTTCTTCATCGGAAGAGCAAAACTCTGGTTTGCAAAAAGGCGCATGAGAGTCTGATGACGTTCTATGAGTGGAGAATCCTTCTTTGGAGCTACCTCCAGCATGGCTTTCCGCGTCATACGGTCCATGGTATGGCGATTGATGATAAACTCCTTACGGATGTTCTGACCAAAGAAGATATAGAGAATAATTCCGACAACCGGGACAAACGCCAGGACCAAAAGCCATGCCATAGTCTTAGCTGGCTGGCGGTTCTCAAGGAGTACCGTCAACATTGTTCCGACTACAATTATAATGTAGAGAACCAGGATTGTCCAGTTAAGTATTGTCATATTAAAACAGCCCCCCTTACCCCTCCCTGTATGGAGGGGAGTAGTTACCCCATACGGGAAGAAAAAGAAAACATAAAAGCTTCTTAGCAGGCAAAGATAATGCTTTTTTTGCTTTTTGTGAAAATATCAGGCAAATTATCGTATAAATTGAGATTTTGTCGTAACTTTGCAATGAAATAAACACCAATGAGGTGTTTTTTTTAATTCATAATTCAAAATTCATAATTCATAATTGGAATGGATATAGTTCTTAGTGGCATACGCCCAACAGGAAACCTTCACCTCGGAAATTACTACGGAGCAGTTCGTAGTTTTGTGAAAATGCAGGAAGAATACAATTGCTTTTTCTTCATTGCCGACTGGCATTCACTGACTACACACCCAACTCCTGAAAACATACAAAATTCGGCTCGCACAATCCTTGCCGAGTATCTTGCTTGCGGAATAGACCCGGAGAAAGCAACCATCTACGTACAGAGCGATGTTCCAGAAACCATCGAATTGTATCTGTATTTCAACATGAACACCTATCTCGGTGAACTGGGACGCGTAACTACGTTCAAGGAGAAAGCACGTCAACAACCCGATAACGTGAACGCTGGTTTGTTCACCTACCCCACCCTCATGGCTGCCGACATTCTTCAGCACCGTGCAAAATGGGTTCCAGTAGGTAAGGACCAGGAGCAGAATATGGAAATGGCACGTAAATGCGCACGTCGTTTCAACAATATCTATAAGACAGAACTCTTCCCTGAACCACAGAACTACTACTTCGGTGGCGACGCACTGAAAGTTCCCGGACTTGACGGCAGCGGAAAGATGGGCAAGAGCGACGGCAACTGCATCTATCTCTGCGACGACGAGAAGGTTGTCCGCAAGAAAGTGATGCGCGCAGTTACCGACAACGGTCCACAGGAGCCAAACTCACCAAAGCCTGAAGTAATTCAGAACCTCTTCACCATGATGAGTATCGTGTCGAAGCCTGAGACTGTTGCCTATTTCGATGAGAAATGGAACGACTGCACTCTTCGCTATGGTGACATGAAGAAGCAGCTTGCAGAGGACATGGTTCAGACACTGAACCCTATCCGTGAACGCATTCTGGAGTTCTCTTCCGACAAGGAACGTCTTGACCGCATCGCAAAGATGGGTGCAGAGAAAGCTCGCGAAAGCGCTGCAGCCACACTGCGTGAAGTTCGCAAAACAATTGGATTCAGAGTTTATTAAGAATCTTCGAAATAACGATATCACGTTATAACGTCAATACGATATAACGACATAAAGAAACAGCAAGTTCCGGGAATTACAGGGTTCTCGGAACTTGCTGTTTTGTAACACTTTCTTTCTACTTTGTTTCTTTTTATAATTAATATCAATTTTGTCCTATAAAAAGCACATATAATAATATAAGAAAAAGGAGAGGATTTATAACTTTGCAGTAAACAAAAAAAGAAAAACTAATATAACACTGCAAGTTAAATGAAAAAGAACACTTTAGCCCTCGGACTTATCTTCTGTCTGTTTTTTCTATGGGCCATAAGCAGCAACCTGCTGCCAACAATGATCAGACAACTGATGAAAACATGTGAACTGAACACTTTTGAAGCTTCATTCACAGAAAGCGCCTACTGGCTTGCTTACTTCATCTGTCCGATTCCTATTGCCATGTTCATGCGTCGCTACAGCTACCGGGTGGGAATCATCACCGGACTTCTTATCGCTGCAGCAGGCGGACTTCTGTTCTTCCCTGCAACTGAAGTGAAGAGCTATGGAGTTTATCTTTGTGTATTGTTCGTCATTGCCACAGGAATGTGTTTCCTCGAAACAGCAGCAAATCCATACGTAACCGTACTTGGCGATGCTCAATCTGCTCCCCGCAGACTCAACCTCGCACAGTCGTTCAACGGACTTGGCGCATTCATTTCTGCTATGTTCCTCAGCAAGCTCGTGCTTAGCGGAGAGACTTACGAGCGCGACACTCTGCCTGTTGACTACCCAGGCGGATGGGAAGGATATATCCAGGTTGAGACCGATTCCATGAAAGTTCCCTACCTTCTGCTGGCAATAGTGCTTATCACCGTGGCTGTGGTTCTGTTCTGGGTAAAACTGCCCAAGGTTGGTGACGAGGAACAGGATGAAAAGGCTAAGAGCGGTGCAAAGAAGAAACTCATCGACTTCTCAATACTGAAGAAGCCCCACCTGCGCTGGGGTGTTATCGCACAGTTCTTCTACAACGGAGGACAAACTGCTATTAACAGTCTTTTCCTTGTGTATTGCAGCACTTACGCCGGAATAAGCGAAGAGACCGCAACCACATTCTTCGGTCTATACATGCTCGCTTTCCTCGTTGGACGCTGGATAGGCACACTGCTGATGGTGCGCTTTGCTCCTGAACGGATGCTCACCGTCTATGCCACAGTCAATATGGTGCTTTGCATTGTCATTATGAGTACCGGAGGCTACGTAGGACTCTATGCCATGCTTGCTGTATCGTTCTTTATGTCAATCATCTACCCCACTCAGTTCTCTCTCGCTCTGCAGGGACTTGGTGAGCAAACAAAATCCGGTTCTTCATTCCTCGTCATGGCTATTGTAGGAAATGCCTGTGTTCCACAACTTACAGCTTACATCATGCACCAGAACGAGCAAATCTACCAGATTGCATACGTAGTTCCACTAATCTGTTTCGCTGTATGCGCATGGTATGGTTTGAAATATCGTAAGTTATTAAGCAAGGCATAAAGATGGAAGGATACATACAAACAATATCTGACGGGAAAATCAAACGTTATGTTCAGTTCATGGATATCTCCAACAATCCTGAGCTGATTGAGAAGTACCGCTACTGGCACTCCGAGGAACATCATTGGAAGGAAATCCGTGATGGCATAAGAGAAGTGGGAATTCTGGAAATGGAAATCTATATTCTCCAGAATCACATAGTAATGATTGTTGACACTCCTGCGGACTTTAACTGGTCAGAAGCCATGCTTCGCCTTTCCACACAGCCTCGTCAGGCTGAATGGGAAGCTTTCGTTGCTGCCTTCCAAGGCAAAGACAAATCTGCCCGCAGCGATGAGAAATGGCAGCAGATGGAAAGGATGTTCAGGTTGTATTAAAGACCCAAAAGACCCCCTCTAAATCCCCCAAGGGGGAGGACTTTGAACAACCGGATGGATTAAATTGTAAAATTGTAAAATTGCAAAATATAATGATGCGTTACACAGAATTAGGAAAAACCGGGATGAAAATTTCCCACATCAGTTTCGGTGCGTCTTCACTTGGCAGTGTTTTCCGCGAAACTAAAGAGAATGAAAGTTTCGAAGCAGTTGAAGCTGCTATCGAAGGTGGTATCAATTTCATTGACGTAAGTCCCTACTACGGACATTACAAGGCAGAGACAGTGCTTGGCAAGGCATTGCGCCGTATTCCACGCGACAAGTATTTCCTCAGCACCAAGGTCGGCCGTTACGGCAAAGACGGTGTGAACACCTGGGACTACTCTGCAAAACGAGTTACAGACAGTGTTTACGAGAGTATGGAACGTCTGGGAATTGACTTCATCGACCTCATCAATGTTCATGACATAGAATTCCAGGCCGCTCTACCTGGCGGACTGCAGAAGGTGGTTGACGAAACCCTGCCTGCTCTCGTGGAACTCCGCAAGAAAGGTGTGGTTGGACATGTCGGAATCACTGACTTGCAGCTTGATAACCTGAAATGGGTTATTGAACATAGTGAACCAGGTGTGGTTGAGAGCATACTCAACTTCTGCCACTACACACTCAACGATGACGCACTCACTGACTATCTCGAATTCTTCGAGCAAAGAGGCATAGGTATTGTCAATGCTTCACCGCTGTCCATGGGTCTTCTCTCTCAGCGTGGAGTTCCAGCATGGCACCCTGCACCAAAACCATTGGTAGAAGCATGCCAACGTGCAGCTGAATTCTGCAATCAGAAGGGCTATCCTATCGAGAAACTGGCTGTTCAGTTCAGCGTCAGCAATCCTCGCATAGCATCCACACTCTTCTCTTCTGCCAATCCAGTGAATGTCCGTCGCAACATTGAATGGGCAAATGAAGAACCAGACTGGCAACTGGTTGATGAAGTGAAGAAGATTATCGGTGACCAACAACGTGTAACATGGGCTAACTCTTAGTTCAAGAAGTTCAAGAAGTTCAAGAAGTTTAAGAAGTTCAAAGGTTCAAAAATTCACAGTTATGATTATTGATGCACACAGTCATTTGTGGCTGAAGCAGGACACTCAGATTGACGGTAAACGGATTCTGTCGCTGAAGAACGGACGCAGTATCTTCTTTGATGAGGAGGTGCAGATGCTTCCACCGTTCATGATTGATAGCAGAAACACCGCTGAGGTGTTCCTGTCGAACATGAACTATGCACAGGTCCATGCAGCAGTAGTGGTTCAGGAACTTATCGACGGATGCCAGAACGACTATCTCACAGAAGTTCAGAAGAACTATCCCGACCGTTTCTTCTGCATGGGAATGGCATGGAATCTCGATGAAGCCAAGGATGTCATCGCCCGTGGACTGAAGGGTATTGCCTATCCGGGACACCGCATGACACAGCCGCTCACCGAACTCCTTCCCATCTTCAAGCTTATGGAAGAGAACAACATGGTTCTCTCCATGTGTCTTGCCGACGATGAGAAGCAGATAGCACAGATGCGTGAGGTTATTCAGGAATGTCCACAGCTGAAAGTTGCCATCGGTCACTTCGGTATGCCTACAACAGATTCTTTCCGCAGTCAGGTACTGCTGGCACGTGAGGGCAAGAACGTGATGGTAGAGTCAGGCGGTATCACATGGCTTTACAATCCGGAGTTCTATCCCTTCCCCACAGCCATCAAGCGTATTCGTGAGGCAGCAGACCTCGTCGGCATGGACCGTTTGATGTGGGGCAGTGACTATCCACGTACTATTACAGCCATAACTTACCGAATGTCCTACGACTTCGTAAGCAAGAGCAAGGAACTGAGCGAAGACGAGAAGACTCTCTTCCTTGGCGAGAACGCCCGCCAGTTCTACGGATTCCAGAATCTACCCGATCTCCCCTATATTAAGAATATGTCAGAATAATAAAATAATGAAGAATCTGCAATTTATAATGAATTATTCATTCTTCATTCTTAATTATTAATTTAAAATATGAAAGCTATACAAATTTCTCACAATCAAGAACTCAATATCATTGAAGTTGAAAGCCCACGTACTCCGGGCAACAATGAAGTGCTGCTGAAACTCTGCTATGTAGGTTTCTGCGGTTCAGACATCAATACATTCATGGGGCGCAACACCATGGCTCTGAATCCTGTGATTCCAGGTCATGAAGTGGGTGCTGTGATAGAAGCCGTTGGCGCGGACGTGCCAGAAACCCTGAAACCAGGCATGGTAGTCACATGCAACCCTTATACCAACTGCGGTAAATGCGCATCATGCCGTAACCAACGTGTAAATGCGTGTCAGCACAACGAGACTCTCGGTGTTCAGCGCAACGGAGCCATGCAGGAATATATCGTTCTGCCTTGGGAAAAGGTCATTCCTGCAGGTAACCTATCTCCACGCGACTGTGCTCTGATAGAGCCAATGTCAGTTGGTTTCCATGCTGTAAGCCGTGCACAGGTTACTGACATCGACGTGGTTATGGTTATAGGTTGCGGAATGGTAGGAATGGGGGCGATTGTTCGTTCCGTTATGCGTGGTGCAACCGTTGTTGCAGCAGATATTGACGATCAGAAGCTGGCACTCGCTAAACGTATGGGTGCAACTTACGTTATCAACACCAAGACCGAGGATGTTCACGCACGCCTGAGTGAAATCACAGGTGGTTTTGGTCCCGACGTGGTGATAGAAGCTGTGGGAAGTGTTCCTACATATCAGATGGCAGTAAACGAAGTGGCATTCACAGGACGTGTAACTTGCATCGGTTATGCCAAGTCTGAGGTTTCCTTCCAGACCAAGTATTTCGTTCAGAAAGAACTCGACATCCGCGGTTCACGCAATGCCATGCCTTCTGACTTCCGTGCTGTTATTCATTATCTGGAGCGCGGCACATGTCCTATCGATGAACTTATCACCAAGATTGTCCGTCCAGAGGAAGCTCTGGAGACTATGCAGTGGTGGAGTCAGAATCCAGGACAGGTATTCCGCATCCTCGTGGATTTTAATTAACACCTCAAACTCAAACACAAATGAAAAGACTAAAATCTCTTTTAATACTCCTCCTTTGCGCCACTACCATGATGGCTGGCGTGAAGAGTCCTAACGGAAAGTTGGAGGCAACCGTTACACAAGACGGTGGAGCGACATTCCTGACGTTGACATCCAACGGCAAGCAACTGCTTCGAACACAAATTGGTTTTACGATGAGCGATGAGGACTTCGCCAAAGACCTCGCCTTGGTTGCGACAAACGAAACAGGAATCCAGACCGTTTCCTACACCAACATCCGCGGCAAGCAGAAGAATGTCAGCCACCAGTACGGAAGCGAATCAGTATTGTTCATGGGAAGCAAAGGCACTCCAATGACTTTTGAGGTGCGTCTGTTCAACGACGGTCTTGCTTTTCGTTACAACATCACAAACAATGCAGGTGATGAACTTGAGTTTACCGGTGAGCAAACCACATATTTCATTCCTTCCGACAGCCATCGCTGGTTGCAGAAGTACGTTACCAGTTACGAAGGCGATTTCCCTTATCAGGAGAAGGCTGACAAGCAGGGAGCATGGGGCTATCCTGCACTCTTCGAGACAGACGGTTCGTTCATTCTGCTCACCGAGGCTAACGCATCACGTATGTATTGCGCCACTCACCTCGACAACAGCACTGCCGCTGACGAATACCGAGTTAGCTATCCTTTCGCTTGGGAAGGACGTGACAAGGGCGCTGTCAATCCTACATGGAAAAGCAGCTGGGCATCTCCCTGGCGTGTAGCCATCGTAGGAACTCTGGGTGATATCGTTGAATCCACTTTAGTTGATGACGTGTCTGATGCACCATCCTCAGCACTTTTGGAATCCATGGGTAATGACCTCTCCTGGATTCAGCCTGGTCGTGCTGCATGGGTGTACTGGGCATACAACCACGGCACCAAGGACTACAAAATCTGCTGCCAATACGTTGACCTTGCTGTTGAGATGGGTTGGGAATACGTTCTCTTTGACTGGGAATGGGATTCCATGACCAACGGCGGCAAACTGGAAGATGCTGTTGCCTATGCTCTCTCAAAGGGTATCAAACCTTGGATTTGGTACAACTCCGGAGGCGACCACACTTGGGTGCAAGCCACTCCGCTCAATCGTATGCTTACTCACGAGAACCGCGTAGAGGAATTTACATGGTTGAAGAAAATCGGTATCGTTGGTGTGAAGGTGGATTTCTTCGAAAGCGACAAGCAGAATATGATGAACTACTACCTTGATATTCTCGACGATGCAGCCAAGTTCAAGATGATGGTGAATTTCCACGGATGCACACTGCCTCGTGGATGGAGCCACACCTACCCTCACCTCATGTCGCAGGAGGCTGTGTATGGTGCTGAGCAGTACAATAATTCTCCTTACATGACCGGCAACGGTGCGCGCATCAACTGTCTGCTGCCTTACACTCGCAACGTGGTAGGTCCGATGGACTACACTCCTGTTGCCTTTACCAACTCGCAGCATCCTCACGAGTCTTCATTCGTTCACGAGCTGGCTCTCTCCGTTGCATTTGAATCCGGAGTTCAGCACTGGGCAGACCGTCCAGAGGGTTTCCTCACATTGACTCCATTAGCTAAGAAGCACATGCAGACTGTTCCTGTGGTTTGGGATGAGACTCGTTTCATTCAGGGTTATCCAGGCAAGTCTTTCGTTGTTGCCCGTCGCAGCGGCAAGACCTGGTATATAGCAGGTCTTAACGGTGAGAAGGAAGCACGCACAATGATTTTCCCTCTCAACTTCCTCCGCAAAGGCTCACACCTCATGACTCAGTTCACTGACGGCACAGATGCCTATCAGATTATCACTACCCAGCGTAAGGTGAAGGCTTCACTGACTCAATCCATCACCTGCCTCCCACAAGGTGGCTTCCTGCTGGTGATTGAATAAGGCTTTACATATTATATATAATACAAAACGACCCTTCGATGCTTCAAAGGCTCGAAGGGTCGTTTTTTGCTCATTGTATTATTGTCAATAGAACTAAAGGGCGAGGCGGAAGCCAAGGTCGAATTCGCGGTCATCTGGCGAGCGCCATTTTTTTGGAAAAACCTCCAAAGCAACGGCCATTGTTGCATACCAACTGAAGCCACAGTTCACGTAACCAGAGTTCTCAATAGATTTTGTCCACTCCCACACGTTACCGCTCATATCATAAATACCAAGTTCGTTTGGAGACTTCGTCTTTACATCACAGCTACCCTTGGTATTTGTATTTGAAGTGTACCATGCAACATCTTCTATGTTGTTGCTACCACTATACATATAATTATGAGTGTATTTACCACCTTTAGCTGCATATTCCCACTCATCCTCACTTGGCAAACGAAATGTTCTACCTGTAAGACTATTCAACTTCCTTATGAACTTGTCACAGTCGTTACAGTTAACATAACAAACCGGTCGTTTATCACCTTTAATATCATATTCGGATTCAGAAATACCTGATGGCAAACTTCCCATAACTGCCTGCCACAACTCTTGTGTTACTTCTGTCTCGCCTATTGAATAGTCATGTCCATCTGCTACGTCAACGTGAATCATATTAAAATCAACACCATTAACCGTGAAGGTTTCTTTTCCATCAGTTTTACCACATCCCTTAAATGCAATTAAAAAAATTAATGCGAATGATAAACCTCCTAAAATCACAGAGAAAAACACTTTATCTCCTTTTGAGCGCCTTTTTCTATTAGACACCTTTGAAGGTTCTGCTTTTTTACGCTCTGAACCAACAACATTGGTAGCATCAGAATCACGTAAGGGTTGTTGAGCAGGTATAGGTTGAGGTTTTGGTTGCTCTACTACTTGAGGCTTAGGACGCTCAATTACTTGAGGCTTGGGGCGCTCTACCACTTGAGGTTTTGGGTGCTCAACTACTTGAGGTTTAGGCTGTACTACCACTTGTGGCTTAGCATTTAGCAAATCAATTGTTTCTGCAGATGTTTGTGGTCGTTTGCGGTAATCTCCAGCCATGCAGGCGGAGATAAACTTCTGCATGGTTTGTGAAACAGCAGCTGTAAAGCGGAATGCTTCTGTCCCCCTGATTACAACCTCGCTGCTGCGTGGAGGAACTGTGCCTGTCAGCATGCGGTAGGCGGTTGCACCTATACTATATATATCTGTCCAAGCTCCGATATTCTGGATATTACCATCAGTGAGTTCAAGCGGTGCATATTCAGGTGTGGCAGAGAATGCTGACGTGCAGTTAACTCCGTCACCAGACTGTGACTGCACCTTGCTGGCACCAAAATCGATAAGATAGGCATTGCCTTTACGGTCCAGCAGGATATTGTCTGGCTTGATATCGAGATGGTAGATTCCTGCTTCATGTACTTCAGTAAGTGCGTCAAGCACCTGAGTGAGTATATTGCGGGTTTTCTCCTCGCTAAATGGTTTGCCGGTTCGTTTGATTCGTGCGGCAACGGATTCACCGTCTATATAGTCCATCACATAGTAGGCTGTGCCGTTGGCTTCGAAGAGGTCATGAACACGGACTATATGGGGATTGCGCAGACGACGGATGCGTTGTGCTTCCTTGACGAACTTACGTTTCTGCTCGTCGAAGAACAGTTCCTGTCCTCTGGTAACTCTGACAGAAAGCATATCGTCGGTACGTTCCGACTGACCACGAAGGAAGAACTCCTTGATTGCTACCTTCTCGTCGAAAGCGATATTGGTAGCAAGATAGGTGTTTCCGAAGCCACCAGATGCAAGATAGCTGTCAATGCGGTAGGCATTGTCATGAAGCATCGTGCCTTTAGGCAGCATCTGACTGGTGTCGATATTTGGCATAGAGAATTTAGTTAGGTGTTTGGGATGCAAATATAATGATAATTGTGAAAGAAAGAAAAAAAGAAAGAAAAAAATGGGATGGGAAAGTGAAAAGTGAGGGAGTCTTGGGAGCGTTGCCCCAAGCGCTTCGCGATTACGAACCCGGGTTCTTTATCCCTCACTTTCCGCAAAGCAGGGAACCCTTTCGGATTCCCTGCTTTGCGGAAAGTGAGGGATTCGAACCCCCGGACCAGTTACCCGGTCACCGCATTTCGAGTGCGGCCCGTTCGACCACTCCGGCAACTTTCCTTTGGT
This sequence comes from uncultured Bacteroidales bacterium, assembly GCA_902776985.1. Classification (GTDB taxonomy): domain Bacteria; phylum Bacteroidota; class Bacteroidia; order Bacteroidales; family Bacteroidaceae; genus UBA3839. The sequence continues at coordinate 52,072 of CACYSD010000007.1, read as the reverse complement.
CGATATAAAGTAGTAATGTCTTTTCACTGAATGGTTGCACCTGAGACAGGTGCAACCATTTATAAAGAAGCCGGGAGGAGATGTGATGAAACTCCGAGTGAAATAAGATTTGAGTGCCCACGTACCTTTGTAATCCACCGACTTTCGTTACCCTTTCGGGCGTGGCCCGCCATTAATACGCGAAACATCCTCGGTTTTCTGATGTAATTTGATGAGTATCCCGATCGATCCTTAACCCCGGCTATGGAAAGTCGTTTTCATCATTATCATGTTGCAAAGATATAATTTAAATTTAACTTCATGCATCTTTTTGCATTTTTTTTTCGTTTTTTTCAAAAAAAACGTGTCCACAGCATTTGTGAACACGTTTTTTGCTTTGTTATCTTATCACGAATTTAATCCTGCAGATATCGTCTTCGGCATTCTTCACACGAGCTACATAGATGCCGGCTGGGAGCATTGCGACTCCTACGCTGGACTGGTCTGCAACATCAGTCTTCGTTGACATCACCTTCTGTCCGGAAGCAGAGAATACTTCTACTGAGCAGAGTGTAGGATCGTCGCTACGAATGACGAGTGCATCACCTGTAAAAGCCAGGCTCATGCCGCCATTGAGGTTAATCTCGGTTTCTGCAATAGCATTTGGATCGTCATCCGGAATAACAGGTTCTTCGAATTCCACTGTATAGCTATTCATTCTGTTGCTTTCTCCGATGGTAGGAGTTGTCATGACGTACATCTTGCTTCCTCCGTCTGGATATACACCTACAGTCTGGTCTCCGTTGTGAGCGACATAGTTAAGAGTGTCTCTCCATGACTGGTCTGGAGCCATGAGCATCACGCTTCCGCCTTCCGCATCGAGTTTGAATGTGGTATGGAGCTGTGACTGTGAATCGAGTTTGTCGGCCCAGATTACGAGGAATCCGTGAGCAGGTATCACAGTGCTGTAGGTTTGATCTACAGAAGAAGCTGCTTCAATCTGGAACTTAGTCGGTTTTTCCAGGTTATCTGTGAGGTAGTAGCCAGCCACGTCGATGTCGTGATTGGTTGTATTGTAAAGCTCTATCCAGTCATTGCGCTTGAAGTACTCATTGACATAAATGCTGTTGGAAGCACTGATTTCGTTGATTCTTACATCATGTACATCGTTTCCAACCACTTCTTCAGGGTCTGCCTTGACGTACATCGCAGTAAGGTTGAGTGTGCCGGTAGCAGGCATCTCAAACTCTTCTTCCGCAGAAATGATGTTCTGTCCGGTTGATACTACCTGGTAAACCACTTCTGCATCCCAGTAGATGTCGGTAGAGTGGTTATCGCAGTTGTGTACCTCAACAGAGAAGGAGTTGTATCCTTTCTTGAACAAATCAGGAGAGAGGAGGATTGAGCCGCTGTCAGGATTGCCAGGTGCATACTGTGTAGAGTAGGTATTGTAACTTACTGTTCCTGAAGGCATGTTGTAGCGACCTGCCTCTTGTCCGTTGACATAGATGATAAATCCATCGTCGCAGCGGAAGTTCAGAGTGAAGACATAGCTTCCGTCTGGTTCCACATTGAGGTATTGGGTACGATAGAAATAGTATGTTGGACGCTTGTTGTTGGCATCTGTTCCCCATTCGAGATAGGTTTTGTAGCCACGGGAGTTGTTTGAGTCGCTGGTATAATAGCCCATAGGAGCATAGCCTTTATTCCAGTTTGCCACACTTACTGAAGGCCAGCCCTGATTGTCGAGCGAACCTTGGTCGTAGTATGACCACTGACTTCCCCAAGAGAAGAATGTCTTAGTCTCGCCTACTGAGCCTGCATCGCTTTGCCATCCCAGGAACTGATAACCTGCAGGTGCAGATGCACGAAGTGTGACAGGTGCAAACAGGTATCCGTTGAACTTATTGGTTGGCACTGGTATATCATTTACGAAGAGTCGTGCTTCGTCGATATTGGAAGTAAGGCTCACCTTCTGTCTCTCTACTGAACCCAGGTGGAAGTATGAATCGTAGTTACTCTTCATGGTGTTGACCATGGAGAGCTGACGAGCTGCAGTGAATCCGTTTTTCACCTTGTTAGAAGAGTTGTACAGATTCCACTGTCTTCCTTCCATTGCCATTGCATTATCAACTCGGGCAACGAGTTCGTCCACGATTTCTGTGCAGCGCTCAGGAGTGAAGATACTTCCTCCTACCAAGCAGTAAGAATCGATGAACTGCTTGCGGAAGCTGTCGTTATTCAGCAAGTTCTTGAAGATGGTAACGACTTTGATTTCCTCAACCACACGGTTGTTCTGAATAGTCTTGCCTGCTGCCAAGGCATCGGTGGTGTCGTAGAGATTATCGAATGTGTGGTATTGCTTGTTGAAGAAATTGGAGAAGGGATCGCTGGTATTGAAAGCGAAGTCAAGGTCAAACAGGACAAAGCGGAATTTGCCATTCTCTACTCTTGGACGGTAAGCCTTCACATTGTTCTGTGGGAAGTCTGTACCACCGAGATACAACTGTATTGCGCAATAGTTGATAAACTCATCTATATCGAGCAAATTGCGGATTTCGTCATAAGAAGCCTCTTCACTTGCATGATAAGAGAGGGTGTACAAACGGTTGAACGCCTCTGCATCGCCTGCTTTCTGCACATAGCCTGAGTCTGGACTCATCTCAAACTGGTCAACTTCATCGGTGTCGTAGTTCCAGTTTGCCACAGCAAAGTGCTTGTTGTTTGGCTCACGCATGTTAATCACACCGATATATGAACCATTGATGAAATGCTGTGTAGGCTGATAGCACTGGTTGTCAACATTGACTCCCGAACGGCGGATGATTTCCTGAACTGACGGGTCGATGATTCGGGCATCATTGTCGTTACCGCCATTACGTATCTGAAGCACCTTGTGGCGAAGATATGGCTTATCTACAAAGAACGGATAGTCGAGATACTTTCTGCCTTCATACACTTTTCCTGCCTTTATCTTGAATGAATGAGGATTCCATGCACGGCTCCATCCGCCTGCACTCTTGATGCTGGCTTCCTGAGAGAACACTGTGCTTCCATCCAACAGGTATTCAAAGTTCACCGGATGTTCCCAGTCTGTATTCCAGTTGCATGGTGAAGACTGTCCGTTGCCTACAAGTCCGTTACCGTTACCTCGGACAAAGATACCGTAGTCATCGCCGTAAAGGTCTTCATAGTTACCTGCAACAGAGATGATAGGCAGTGTGTAGCCATTGTCAAGAATATATGTATAGGTAACAACCTCGCTTGGCATCATTCCGTCCTTGAACAGGCGGAAACGGTAAGTGCGGGTTTCGTCTATACGGAAGATTCCTGTACGTGAAACGGTTCCGTTTTCGAGTGTAGGAGTAGATCCGTCGTCTGTGTAGCGCAGTGTAGCACCTTGTGGGATGTTCACTGTAACCAAGATCATTCCAGAGAAAATCTGTCCTGGCTTGTCCACTACGGGAGCGTCCAGACGTCCTATCTCAGCAACTGTTCCGTTGTTCGGTGCTCCTGGAGTTGGTTTGGATGTCATACCCCATTCATTGCCATTGTCGGTCAGTCGGCTGTATGAGCAGCGAGCTACTGCTTCTGGATAATTCTGCTGCAGAATCAGGTTGCCTTCAGAGTCAGACAGATAGATAGTGCCACCGTCTGTGTCGAGAGAGAAATCCACCTGGTTTGGTGCATAGCGGGAATGGTTGTCGAACCATATTGTCAAGTAACTGTGTCCTGCCACAGCACCGTATCGGGCTGGGAAACGGAATTTCTTCAGATTGTCGGGATCGTCACTGATATAGTACTTAGAGATGGTAACTGACTTGTCTGTATTGTTGTACAGTTCTACGAAACCGCCGTAGTTGAACGAAGGATCGATAAACATGTCCACATTGGCAACCATGATTTCGTTGATGCAGATATCGTCTCCAGTAGCGCCAGTGCTTTCTACCACTACTCGGCAAATAGCACTGCGGTTGCTTCCGTCTGTAGTCTTGGCTGTGATAATGGCAGTACCGCCATCTATGGTCTCAATAAGTCCGTTCTGGTCAACAATCGCGACTTTTTCATTCGATGAAGTCCATGCCAGTTTCTTGATTGTTGTGCTGACAGGAATTACGGTTGCGGTGATTTGCACTTTATCACCGATTGCCAGATTCAGGGTTGTCTTGTCAAACTTCACTTGCTGAGCCTTGACCGGAGTGCCCCAGTACTCCAGTGTCCATGTGTCGATACAAGTCCAGTCTTCACCAATCCAGTCAAACTTGCGAATACCAATCTGCAATTCACCGTTGTCGCCAACCGTACATTCCACATAGTTCTGGTAATAGCCTGCTTCAAACCAATAGTATGCAGCTTCCATATTGTTTGGAACCTTATACGTAGGGTTGCCTGACCACCAGGAGCCACCGACATCAGCGGTGCCTCCGCCAAGCGACTCATCCCTTGCTCCACTGGCTAGCTGAGCTATAGGTGAAGTAAAGTCACCTTCCGACGATGTTGCATAGAGCATAGAAACCGGATTCGCACTATAGCTGCCGTCATTATAGGCATCATAGTCTTTAGAAGCACTGCCATAGCGATAGAACGCCTTCAGACCTACCCTGTATTTTCCAGGAGTCAAGCCTGTAATGACCTGATATGTATCGTAGGTTCTCTCGTAATGCTCGGCATTGTCTTTAGGATTATAGCCATTCAGCTCTGTACCAATCCAGTAGCTATAATCGTTGCCGTCATAATTCGGATTCTTTACGAATTGCTCTGTTAAATCAATCCATTCGTCAGCCTGCACATTGATTGCGGACATCATTCCACAAACCAGTGCAAGTACCAGCATTGTACTGCGTTTCATTCTTTCGTAGTTTTTGATTAGGAGTTATTAACGTGTATTTTGAGTTTGTTTATTTTATGACAAATTTCTTATTATTAACGACATAGATTCCCTTTACCTGTTTAAGTGCAGCGGGCATATTGCCATTTGCATCAGTAGTTCCAACCCTCTGTCCGTTGATGGAGAAGATTGGTTGGAAGCCTGGCATCTCGTCTGCATTCACTATCTCAATAGCATCTGGCATTTCGCCGTTTGGACAGAAGTCCAGTTCCACTGTACCGTCTTCGTTTTCCACAATGTTCAACAGTTTGCAGTTGAACGGAATGTAATATACAGGCTTGAATACATAAGTTTTATAATTAGGATCATCTTCCAGTGCATTGGAATAAATGATATCTGATTTCCAGTCCAGCGAGGTAACGCCCAAAGGTCCTGGGAATAAATTACCTGTTGTTACCGTCATGAACTTATTATACTCTTCTTGGTTATTCATATTTATAGACGAGTACAACTCGTTGTTGGCAGGAATAAGCGATATGCGTTGGTGTAAGATTGTACCATTTACGTAGTTCCCATTCCATGCAGACGCATTATAGTCCACATGTGTCACCAGCAGTCCATGGTTTTTAGTCTTTGAAGTACCTCTACCTATAAACAAGTCCCATCTTCTCGCCTGACGGTTCTCAAGGATATAGTATTCACTGGAGTTGTTGGGGTTCACAATCTTATAGCCGACACCACCACTTTGCATAGGTTGAAGCACCAGGTGCTGAGGAGTGTTGAAATCCAGTTCTACCAGCGGTTGCCATCCCATGAAATCCTTTTCGTATGCACTATAGCCACAAGGGCAATATCCGTTTGAGCAATAATTACCCCCGTCCATCAAGTCCCAGCAGTCCATTCCATAGGCTATATAGCTATAATCATAGAAGTCTGGCAAACCGAGGGCGTGACTGACTTCGTGTACAAATACACCAATGCCATCTGTCCTACCCTGGAATATTTCGTTACAACAACCATAGCTTCCATAAGAAATACCGTTAATAGTACCTCCCGAAGCAAGCTCTTTTGGCCAAATGGTATTGGTATCAGAACTACCGTTCTGTCCTTCTCCCGCATAAAGGAAGAACGCCTGGTCAACAATGTTGTCACCGTTGTTGTCAAAATCACTCCATGAGCTGAAGTACTCCTGTGCCTTGGCGATAGTATCCTTGAAGAACTGCATTACATTTACATCTTTCGATGAGCCATTGTCCTTACCATAGTAAGCATAGCCATTATCCAATGTAATAGGGCCGATTATTTCAAACGAAGGTGTAAATAACCCATTAGACTGGTCGCGGAAATACTCAGCAATAGCGCCATAGCTTCCAGCACCTCGCCAGTAGTCTGTTCCTTCTTCACCATTGCAGAACTTATCAAAGAACTCGTTCACCAGTTTCGCATCCTCTTCAGTCTGGCATGAACTACCTTCGGGAAGACCGCTGATAAAACGAAGATCACTGAATTGCACGAGAATTACTGGAATACGAGGACTACCTGTTTGTTGCAAAGGAGCAGTCTCCGCATTACCTACACGACGTGACGTCAATGGCTGTTCAAAAGCAAAATTACCTCCTCTATAGACAGCAACGCTGTTATCAGGATTCTCTGGATCGAAACCATTACGCGGTTTTATCTGTGCAGATGCAAGACTTGCGCACGCGCATATAAACAATAATGTGTAAAATCTTTTCATCTATAATTTATTCTACTAGGTGTTGTTTACAATTATGTAATTGCGCCCCGTTCGGTGGTCAGGTGAGGTGTTGCCGTCATAAAAGGGCGCATATTCGGTGCAAAATTACTTCACTTTTTCCATTTTTGCAATTTTAAAGGGTTAAAACTACAATTATTGGAGAAAACTCCCTAACTTTGGAGACAAAATTATAAAATTAATCATGCACACCAGACAAGAAAAACTCGAAGCTTTCGGACGTCTGCTCGATGTACTCGACACACTCCGTGAGAAATGCCCTTGGGACAAGAAGCAGACCAACGAGAGTCTGCGCCCCAACACCATTGAGGAAACATACGAACTGTGCGACGCACTCATCAAGAACGATGCCGACAACATCTGCGAGGAGATTGGCGACGTACTCATGCACATGATATTCTATTCACGCATCGGCCAGGAGAAAGGCGATTTCGACATGGCAGACGTGTGCAACCGCGAGAGCGACAAACTCATCTTCCGCCACCCCCATGTCTATGGCGACGCCGTTGCCGAGACTGCAGGAGAAGTGCTCAAGAACTGGGAGCAGCTCAAGCTCCAGGAGAAAGGCAAGAAAAAGAAGACCGTACTCGGAGGAGTACCCGATTCCCTACCCTCGCTCATCAAGGCCTACCGCATTCAGGACAAAGCCCGCAACGTAGGCTTCGACTGGGAGGAGCGTGAGCAGGTTTGGCAGAAGGTAAAGGAGGAAATAGCCGAGTTCGAGGCTGAAGTAGCCAATATGGACAAGGAGAAAGCCACCGACGAGTTCGGAGACGTCCTCTTCTCCCTCATCAACGCTGCCCGCCTCTACCACATCAATCCCGACAACGCACTCGAACGCACCAACAACAAATTCATCCAGCGCTTCAACTATCTCGAGCAGAAAACCATAGCACAGGGACGCAACCTCGCCGACCTCACCCTCGCCGAAATGGACGAAATATGGGAAGAAGCCAAAGGGAAGACCCTCCCCCTTACCCCTCCCAAGGGAGGGGAGTAGTTACCAGTCCCTGCTCTGTGATTTTGCCAGGTTCGGTGCTCAGCGGTTTTGCGCAGAGATTTTTAATTTTTAATTTATAATTTATATTTTTATCCCTTTTTTTCCGTAACTTTGCCGCACATAAAAAATCAAGCATCAATATGAAGAAAGTTATATTCGCTCTCACAGTGCTTTTCTGCACTATGTGCACATTCGAAGCACAGGCTCAAGGCCTCTTCACAAAGAAAGAATATCAGGGACGCAAACCACGTACCGAATACATGCAAGGCGCCATCAAGGAAGAAGCCGGAAAGGTAGTATTCAATCACACTATCGACGCTGCCGCCGTTGCAGGTTACACACCAGAGAAGGCTAAGGAAGCCATCGCCCGTTGGGCAAGCCTCCGCTACACCCCCAACACCCAGCGTGGAGAATGGCGCGACGTTGACTACTTCAAGAACTTCGAATTCCCTACAGTCAACATCAACGACAACGGACAGGTTGAATGTCAGGGTGATGAGGAACTCGTATTCAACAGCAAGGCACTCGTCCGCGATGCCACCCGTTTCCAGTACCTCCTCACCATCACCATCGGCAAGGACAAGGTCGACATCACAGCCACCAATATCTACTACACCTACAACCTCAGCGAAACAACTGAGCGCATAGCTGCAGAAGACTGGATAACCGACTCTCAGGCATTCTCCAATAAAGGCAAACTCCTCCACGGCGTAGCCAAGTTCCGCATCAAGACCATTGACACCTTCGATGAAATCTTCAAGGAAATATCTGAGAGCTTGAGTTTTTAGGTTCTTAATGCCTAACCCCAGCATTTTTCAAAATGAAGAGAGTTCCCATCCATATGGCAGTTCTCCCCCTTGGGGGAGTTAGAGAGGGTCTTTTTGGGAGTTAGAGAAGGTTTTTTTTATGAAAACATCCGACATAGACCAAATCATAGCTGAGGCGCTTGAGCAGAACAAGCCTCGCAAGCACCGCCGCCCACAACGCAGCGGCAAGATCAGCGACGAGAAGAAGTCACAGCTCCGACTCCTTCTCAACACCCTTTTCATGCTCGGATTCATCGTAGCCATTGCGCTCTATTTCCTCTACCCCAACGACCGCACGGCTTTCTTCATCGTCGGGTTCGGAGCAATGGTAATCAAAATCGTGGAATTCATCCTGCGATTCCTCTTCTGAAGTAGGAAACATACATTCTATGCGCATCACTCGTCTCTCATCACTACTCACAATCATCCTGCTCCTTACCTGTGTCACCACGACACGGGCACAGCGCATCATCAGCGAACTCGAGAGCAACACAGGCGTAGACCTCGGTGTTGAGGGCGATTCCATAGACGAGAAAGAAGGCCACAGAAGCAGCAAGGTCGTTCCTGTCGACATCACTGCCCACACCATCCATCCCATCTATGCCGAGACCATCGACGTGGATGTCGATACACTCACCTACCTCTATCAGAATTCCGACCGTTCCGAGGGACTCTTCGGGCAGTACAACACCCTCTCCAACCTCGGTTCACCACGCATCAACCGCATCTACATGCAGCGGGAGGTGAACCACGAATTCATCTTCACACAGCCCTTCGACCAGTTCCTCGTGCCTCTGAAGAACTTCCGGCACTACAACACCAAGTCGCCCTATATGAACCTCACCTACAACTGGTGCGGTTCCAAGCAGACCGGTTCCGACCACTTCCGTGCCATCTACACCAACAACGTAGGCAAGCACTTCAATTTCGGAGCCATCTACGACTATATGTACGGACAAGGATACTACGACAATCAGTCCACGTCATTCATGGGACCGACCGCATTCTTCTCCTACATCAACGACCGCTACGACCTCCACTTCCGCTACACCCACAACTACATGAAGATGGGTGAGAACGGAGGTATCACCGATGACGGCTACATCACCAACCCCGAGAACATGACACAGAAGTACGACTCCAAGGACATACCCACCAACCTCCAGCAGACATGGGTGCGTCAGGAACACGACATCGTCAATCTCAACCACCGCTACCACATAGGATTCCACCGCACCGAAGGCGACTCCACCAGCCGCCACGAGGTATTCGTGCCAGTCACCAGCCTCTTCCACGCCTTCACCCTCGAAAGCGACCGCCGCAACTACAAATCCTATGTGCAGCCTACCAATTACTACACACATCAGTACCTGCCTGGCGACTCCGTCAACGACCGCCACAGCATGTTCGAGATAGTCAACAACGTCGGAGTCACACTCCATGAAGGCTTCAACCGTTATGCCGTGGCTGGACTCAGTGCCTATGTAGGATTCCGCCACCGCCACCACGTCATGCCCGACACCATTGCCGGTGCCGCCACCACCACCCTGCGCAACACCACCTACAACGAAAACGACGTACTCATTGGCGGACAGCTCCGCCGCACCCAGGGCACCTACATCCACTACGATGCCGAAGCCAACGTGGTAGTTGCAGGAACCAATGCCGGCGACATGAACATCAGCGGAACAGGAGAGCTTAACCTCCCACTCCTCGGCGACACCGCACAAGTGCAGCTCCAGGGACTCATCAGCCGTGAGAATCCCAACTTCTACTACGACCACTACCACTCCACCTATGCATGGTGGGACCGCACCTGCGACCGCGTCACCCAGACACGCCTCGGAGCCACCATCACCGTGCCCCACACCAAGACACAGCTCACCGTTCAGCTTGAGAATATAAAGAACTACACCTACTTCGCCAATGTAGGCACAGCCGTCACCACATCCGACGGCACCACCGTCTATACCAACGAAGCCGTCGTTCGCCAGTGCAGCGACAACATCCAGATCATCAGCGCCCAGCTGCTGCAGCGACTCAAGTTCGGCCCCCTCCATTTCAACAACGACATCACCTATCAGACCACCAGCCACAAGGATGTGCTCCCGCTGCCGGTCATCACACTCCACAGCAACCTCTTCCTTGACTTCAAGATAGCCAAGGTGCTCAATTGTCAGGTCGGAGCCGACCTCACCTACTTCACCGAGTATTTCGCCCCCGATTACTCACCCGCCATCGGGCAGTTCGTCACACAGCAGACCGCCAAGCGCATTCCCATAGGCAATTATCCGCTTATCAACGTCTATGCCAACCTTGCGCTCAAGCGCTGCCGATTCTATATCCAGTACTATCACGTAAACCAGAGCGATGGCCGTTACTTCTGGGCACCTCACTACCCCATGAACCCCTCAGGTCTCCACATGGGCATCAGCTGGAACTTCTACGATTAAAAGTTCCTACCCTTTACGGGGGAGGTGCCTGCAAGGCGGAGGGGGTCTTTCCCCTATTTTTAGGTATTGTGTATATGCGCCATTCTTCCGACCTTTGCATCGTGAAAGTTAGCCATACACTCACATAGAAACTTTTAGAATTACGTGAATAAAAAAAAAGTGGCAACATCTTTGTGAAAAGGTGTTGCCATTTACTTTATGTTCAGTGGTCTGCGGTTTTGCCGCAGACATTCTTCATTTCAAAAGGAACTCCACTCCTTCATCCACCGCTTTCTTTCTTGCTTTCCCGAATCCGTGGTTTTCGCCCTCGTAGAGGTGGATTTCAGAGTTCGGGAACTGCTTTTTCAGTTCCTCTCCGAAGCGGTGAGGCACAGCCGTGTCACCCGTTCCGTGGAGGATGCAAACAGGTCCGCGGTATGAGGCAGCGGTAGCGTTCAGAGGCAGATTCTGGGCAATCAGAATATAATCCCTGCCTACTTTGCGTCCCCATACATTCACATATTCAGGTACCTTCTTAGCATCGAACTTGGCGCCCAGCATCATACCCTCTTTCGATTCGTAAGGGATATTCGCAGCCGGAGCGTAGAGCAGCGCACTCGCAATCGTGTCGGTGCCCATCTCTCCTGCAACCATCGTTGCTATCACTCCACCCTGGGAATGACCCACCACGGAGATGGGACCCACCCATGGACGCTTGCGCAGCTGACGTATGACAATCTTTGCATCCTCAATCTCGTTGCGGATAGTCATGTTGCTGAAGTCCCCTTCACTCTCGCCGTGGCCGTTGAAGTCAAAACGGACAGTAGCCACGTTCTGCTTCTCCAGTTCGTCAGCCAGGTTCGTGAGGAGCGTTTCCTTGCGGTTGCCTGTGAATCCGTGCATAATCACCACTACAGGCACCTTCCTGTTCATGCTGTCGATGGGCACACCCTGCACGTCGCCACGCAGTTTGCCCACACTTCCGCGGACAGTCAGCGGCTGACGCATCGTCGACTCCTTCTCCAGCGCTTCGAAGTCCTTCAGTTTCTTCACATAGTATTCACGCAGGTCAGCCCAGCGGTAGTAAGGATGCTGGTCAGTAGCCACAGGCAAGGACATCTCCTTCTCGTTGAGCAGAGCCTTCACGAGGATGTCACCCTGCTTGCCCTTCTTCGGGCGGTAGAATATCAGCTGCACGTTGCAGCCCATCGGGAAGATATCGTAGTTGCGCCAGTAGGCATCCAGCGAGTCCAGGTTCTCCACCGCCGCTCCGCAGTTGCCCAGTTCCAGCAGACACGCCAGCGGCATCACACACACCTCGTGACCGAAGCGCAGGGTAGCCTGAGGCTGGGTAACTGTGTCAGCCGTCTCGATTATATTCTTGAGCAAGTTAAACTGGCTGAACTGCATCACGCTGCCAGTCACAGGAGCAGCGCCGTAGCCCGTGTACCAGTCCACATTGCGGATGCGCCACTGGTCATACAGCTCCTCGTCGGTGAAGAGGTTGATGAGGTCAGCACCTGATCCCGTGTCGTTCGACACATGCAGGCGGCGGTCCAGTTCCCCGTCATGGCTCTGCATATTCATAGCCACGTCGAAGAGGTGACGCATAAACTGCCCTGCATTGATATTCTTGCGCACCCATTCCTGGTCGGTGAACATCACCTCGCAGATACGTTCCGGATGCGTCAGTTTCTGGCGGAAAGGATCAACCGCTGCACCTCTCGTTCTGCTGCTGTAGCGCACCAGTCCGCGCCAGTTCTGGTTCAGGTAGTATTGCAGCGACTCGCTCACGTCGTTATGGATACGAGCCGTAGGGTTGGCAGCCATCAGTTCCTCGCACTCCGCAATCATCGAGAGGATGCAACGCTGCACCACCGTGCTGCGGGCATCAATCTTCACCCCCTTCGTCTTGAAGATCTCGGGGAAATGCTCAGCCATTCGCTTTCCGATGCCGTGGTGCTGGCGCTCGCCCACAGTCGTAAGGTCACCCATACGTCCCTTAGACGTAGGAAAGAAACGCTCCAGCTTATCCAGAGTCTCCAGACCGATGGCAGTAATCTTGCCGTCCGCCTTAGCCTTGCGCAGCGGATCGATTGCCGGCATATAGTCCCTGTCGCCCAGCAGCCACCGTGCACCGTGGCGTCCGTAGTGCGTGAGGTAATAAGGCTCATACCCCTTCGGAGCAGGAGTCAGGCGGTCGTTACCCTCCCCGTAAGCACGGTCATAGTCCAGGTAGTTGCTGCCAGCGAGCCACCTGTTCTCCTTGATTTCCTCACTTGCACTGCGTCGGTGCTCAGCCTCCGCCAGTGTCCTCTGTGCCGTGGCTCCCATTGCCGTCACCATCGCCACCAATAATAATAGAATTCTTTTCATATATTAACTTAAACAATACGTTTAACGATTAACCTTTAATGTTTTATATTCTAAGAACTTAAGAACTCAAGAACTCAAGAAACTCAAGAACGAATGTTTTTTAGCGTAAGCGATGTTTTTCTTTTGAAATGTTCTTTAGCCGATTGGCGTGTTGGATGAATTTTCAGAAATAGCGGGAAGCTTGCTTACCAGATAGTTCTGAAAATACAGACAACATAGGTGCGAAGCACAAGAACATTATAAAAGGGTTTTCTCGGTTTTTGTTTCAAATATATAATTTCTGCGGTTGTGTCTCAAATATATAATTTCTGCGGTTGTGTCTCAAATAACAAATTTACTGAAAAAAATCAGCAAACAAGTCCAGCATTTGCGGCAGTTCAGGCTTTGGCTGTTCCACTGGAGCAGGTTCAGGCAGCACTATGCCCTCCTCTTCCCAGTCATCGAAACACAGTTCCAGTTGCTGGGCAAACGAACGTCTCAGTCCGTAGTATCCCCATCGGTTGCGGGAGAACGGAGAGCGTTTCAGTCTGCTCTGATACCACAGGAAACGCTTCACGCTGCGGTATATACGCATGAATTTCCCTTCGGCATCGGAGTCGAAGAGGTCGCAGTCCTTGTTGTAGATATTACGGGCTATAGCTCCCAGCCGCATACCGTCCGATTCGGACTTCAGCAGCATCTCTACAATGTCGTTATAATACTGATTCTTCATGCAGAAATTGCAAATAATCTATACCTATCTGCAAAGATAATAATTGCATTGAAACCAACAAAACACATCGGACTTTTTTTTGTTTTGCAGGCGACTTTGGGACTCAACCTAAATAGTGAACAAACAGAAATACTGTCAACTGATATCATAAATAAGCAATGAAAGCTGACAACCGAGATTAAAATTAAGTATAAACCTAAGTCAACCCATATTACAATTAAGGCTGAAAGTATTCGACCAAAATCGTTAAACTACAAAAAGATTAGTTCCACAGCGCTGTGGGAAAAAAGTTTCAGCCCCAGTGAAACTAATTTTTCACTGGGGCTGAAACTTTTTTTTCACTGCCGCTGAAACTTTTGTTTCTCTTCGTTGAAACTTTTGTTCCAGAAAAGAGAGACAATGTTGTTACCAGAGACCTGTATCCCATTCACAACCATCGGAACTGAAATCCTCATTCCTCTCTTTGGTAAATTGGACACCATTTTGTCCAAGTTCATTGCCTCCTGATAGACCAATAGTTGAGGCAGCTGTCATATAATTGTTTATTTCAATTGTTGAAATAAGAATTGTTGGCTTTATATATTTGGTTTTCATATTGACAAATTCTTAGATGTTCAAAATGTAAATAATACTTATCTCAAAAACAATTTTTTACCATTCACAATGAACAGACCATGAATTGGTTTAGACACTTTTCGTCCTTGTAAATCGAAAATGTCTGTACTATGTTCTTTGTGATTTGTACATTCTAAGATGTCATCAACAGCAGAGCTTTCACCAAAAATGTCATGAAGAGAAATACCACGTTCTTTTGCCGCAATTCCATTAAAGGTTAATTCTGCATCAACGGCAACGTATGCTTTATGAGCCGCACTTGTAAAAGCCGCACCGCTTGCAGCCCCCCAATAGAAACCAATTGAGTTTTCATCGCCTGCAGCATTGAGGGATAGTTTGTAATATATGGTTCCACCAGTCGTTGTTCCTGCTGCGTCCAAACCGCGAAGGACGTTATCATCATCTTCCGTTCCTGATGCATCTGATACTACAAATGTGTAATTGCCTTCAGCACCATTTACAACAACAGCTTCACCTGCAGGAATCGTTTCACCTGAGTTATAAACTTTGCTTACGACTAATTGGTTAGCATTATCGACCTTGAAAGTATAGGCTTTCACACTTGCAGGAACCACAAATGAACGGTCTCCGTAATACAAGGTTGAGAATTCGTACTTGCTGATTGATAAGTCAATGTCACCCGAAACCGTTGTGCAATAGTCGGAATAAGTGTCTGGCGTACCATTTTCCCAATCAATACTTATACTTGCGATATACATGGTTTTGTCATTTGAGCGTAAACCTATGTATGTGTAGTTGCCTGAAACAGTTAGTTCTGTGCTCGTTCCTTTAACTACACTGCCAAGTTTTGTACCTTTAGTAGAAGCTGCCGAACTATACAAATCTGATGAACCTGCATAGGCTGAAGTCTTACCATAGATATCCAACGTTCTTCCAGCCGTCGTAGAACTATCCCAACTAATTGTTACTTTTTTCACTTTACCGCCAGAAGTAGTTGATACTATACCGCTATTCTCAGAAGAACGTAATTGTATATTTCCACCTGAGTCTTTTGTACAATTTCCTGCATATACAGCATCAGAGCCTCCTGTTGCACTTTTCCCTGACCAACTTGAATAAGAACTAGCCGTTAAATTCCCAAAAGTGCTAGCTGTCAATACGTCTGTCTGAGTTGTACTATTACCAGATATTACATTTGCAAACACTGCATAATAAGTAACATCTTCAGTTCCCATATTTGCGGAGGTAACGAATGTGGGTGCAGTGTTTGTTGTGCCGATAATATCGGCTGCTGCCCATCCCTTGAACACCTTGCCATATATGTTTGCAGGATTACCAGGGAAGGTAATGGCTTGGTCTTCCTCTACCGATGATGTGTTTTCAGTATTGCCATTAATTGAGAAAGTAACCGTATGGTTTGGTTTATGAACAGTTACAGTAAATGTTGTGGATGCAGACGAAAAGTCCTCTTCATCTGCTGCCGCAGGAGTAGCTGTCACAGTAAAAGTCTGAGAGCCTAAAGCTGTAGCGTATATCTTTCCCTCAGAATAATAAATGTCGCCAGAAGCAGGTGTAACCGATAAAGATGTAGTTCCTGAAACACCATTAGCATCTTCATAATAATCCGCAGGATTGAAGTCTATACTATTATTTATCACCACCGATTGTGCAGGAATAGTTGAGAAAGTACCAATACTTGGCTTTGTTTCTTTCTTGTATATGTATGGCTTTATCATACCAGACTGATACTGTGAAAAGTAATTCGTCGAATTAAAAGCTATATAATAAGATGTATTAGTTACATTGGTTATTGTGAACACATCGTTACTTACAGATAAATTCCAGGCACTTGTTCCACTTGGATCAGTAGAAGCGGATGTTGTGTTCGTTTTTAGATAGTTATTTGAAGAACTGGCGGAATAGATGTAGCCGCTTCCAGTATGAAATCCAAATTGGCCAGAACTGTTTTTCTTAACAACAAACACCTGAACATTTTCGCTTGAAGCGTATGTATATGAGTTGTTGCTTGTTGTTATACTAACCGGAGTGCGGTTGTTTGTGTTTTGCGTGGTACCACAAGCATAGGTTTCTGCTTGATTTACAAAAATAATCTCATCACCATCAGTCAAGTCGCCTACAGCTGATATCCGAGTAAACACATCTCCTGGATTTACCCCCCCCCCATGGTGTTTCCAACACATATTAATATTAATGTGAGGAGGAACTTAAATTTGGTTGTTAAGTGTAACATGATATAAAAAATTTGATTTTCACTCGCAAAGATATACATTTTCCACATAACTAAACAAAAAAAAATACTTTTTTGTAAATATGCAATTATATCTCCCCATCAGCCAAAAACGAAAAAGAGTACTCTCACGAGTACTCTTCTCTATTTAAGTTAAGTATTAGTTTTTAAGGTAAAAAGATTGTTTTTTTAGGATGCTGCAAAGTTATAGGTTTTTAACACTGGGTGCAAATAATTAATTATGTTACAAAACATGTGTTATCGCACACAGACACAGAAAAGCACAAAAAACACACAGAAAAGCACAGAAAACACAAAGAAAGCACACAAAAAAGCACAGATTCCATCAAAAATCCGTGCTATAAATGAAATCATCGCGCTGAAGCGCTGGATGTAAAAGGGTGTTAGAGGGGGGATTGGATTAATGCGGTGAGGTATTCGTGGGTGATGTGGAAGGAGCGGTTTGCCATTTCTTCCCAGAAGTTGTCGTACTGCTGCTGATGGGCATCGGCTCCGGGGGTGTCGCTGATGATGCGGAAGGAGACGAAGGGGACGGAGTAGATGTAGCAGGTCTGGGCAATGGCGGCTGATTCCATGTCGCAGGCGAGGGCATCGGGAAATTCTTGCTTGATGGCTTGCTGCTCGGCGCGGGAGGTGATGAACTGGTCGCCTGTGGCGATGAGTCCGGTGTGGATGATGGGGCTGTTGAGGGCACGGGCGGCTGCGACGAGTTGCTCGCCTGCGTAGAAGAAGCGGGGCATGTCCTGAATCTCGCCTTTGCCGAGTCCCCAGGAGGTGAGGTCGAAGTCGTGGTGGACGAGGGCGGTGCTGACGACTACGTCCATGACATTGAGGCAGGTGTCGATGCCTCCTGCCACTCCTGTGGAGATGACGCAGTCGGGGCGGTAGGTGCGGATGAGTTCGGCTGTGCCTACTGCCGCATTGACCTTACCGATGCCGCACTGACGCAGCACGATGGTTGCGGAACCTATGGTTCCAACTGTGTATGTGAACTTGTCGCCTTCTGTGTGGCGATCCTGGAGGAGCGATGCTATCTGATCGTGCTCCTTCTGCATTGCTGTGAGGATTCCAAGAGTCATAAAAGTGAAGAATATAAAACTCAAAAACTTAAAAACTTAAAAACTCAAGAACTTAAGAACTTAAAAACTCAAAACCGTGCGGAGCATGGGTTGGAGGCGATTCCAGATGGCGTCGGGAGTCATGAGGGCCATGCGCTGGGCATAGGTGAGACGACGGTCGAGCTGCTCCTGATAGGGCATGAAGTCGTCGGGACTGATGCCGGCGAAGCGGTTGCCTTCGTTGGGGAGCCAGATGGATTTCTTGATGTTGGGCGGGAAGATGGCGAAGGAGGGGATGTTGAGCGCCTGGGCTATGTGGCGCGGTCCGCCTTCGTTGCCGAAGAAGAAATCGCAATTGGAGGTGAGGGCGCAGAGGTCAGGCAGCGAGGGTGCCTCGATGGTGGTGAAGATATGGGGGTCGTTGCCGAGTTCCTGCTGATAGCGGAGTGCTATATCGCGTTCCTTGCCTGCGAAATTGAAGATGATCTGTGCGTCGAAGGTATGGATGATGCGACGGAGGATATCTTTCATGGTCTCGGCAGGGAGGACTTTGTATTCGAGTCGTGCGGTGGGTGTGGCGATGATGACGGGGCGCGTGAAGTCGATGCCTCGCTCCTGCATGAGCTGGCGGTAGCGCTGACGGTGCTCGTCGCTGACATAGAGGCGGAACTCCTCGGAGAGTCGGAGGTTGGTGATTTCGCCAAGAGGACGCATAAGGAGGTTGTTCTGCTGGATGCGGTTGCCGGTTCCCTTGGCGTGGTTGTCAACGCGGTGTGAGAGGATGCCGAAGGAGTACCATTTGCGTTCGCCGATGCGCCAGGGTGTGCGGAACCGTGAGAAGAGGGAGAAGAGGAGTGTGCGCAGGGTGGTACGCATATCGATGATGATGTCGTAACGGGTGTCGTGGACGGTGCGCCACACTTTGCCGACGTAGAGGCGGGCATTGTGGTTCTCTGTGTCTGAGAAGGTGATGCAGCGATCGACGTCGGGATGGTTCTCGTAGAGGGTATGGATGCCCTCATTGATTACAAAGTCTATCTTGGCTCCGGGGAATGTTTGTCGCAGACTGTGGCAGAGTGCCATGGAGAGGACGCTGTCGCCTACCCTGCGGAATCGGATTACGAGTATGTTATTGATTGTCTTTTGCATTATGAAAAGAGGATTTTGCGATAGAGGTCTATATATTGCTGAATGTGGTTTTCGTAGCTGAAGGAGAAGGCATAGTCCTTCATGGCTGCCACCCGGTCGGGACGGTCATAGAAATGGGGAAGGAAGTCGTTGATGCCTGCAACGAGTGTGGAGGGCTGCAAATCGTGCCATACATGGGCGTGACCTCCGGCTATCTCGGGCAGACAGGTGCAGGGAGCGACGAACACGGCCTTGCCGAACTGCATGGCTTCGATGGCTGGGAGTCCGAACCCTTCTCCCTGGCTGGGGAAGAGGAATGCCTGACAATTGGCATAGAGCCAGATGCGCTCGGGGTCGGTGATTTTGCCTGTGAGACGGACATTGGTGAGTCCTGATGCCTGGATTTTGTCGCGTATGACTTTAGCCCAGTCGAAATGGTCGTCACCACAGATGTAGAGGTCGTAGTCGGGAAAGTCCTTCATGACATCGACGAGCAGATGGAAGTTCTTCTTCCTGCGTATCTGTCCGATGGCAAAGAAGAAGGGTCGTCCGGTGGCAAACGAGGGTTTGGTCTGAGGTTTCTGGTCGATTCGCTCCACGGCATCGTAGATGACCTGCAGGGGTGTGGCACGGAGATTGAAGTTCTGCTGTATCTCCTCGCCTACAAACTTGGAGATGCAGGTGAGGGCATCGGCCTTGCGAATCATCCGTTTTATCTGCCAGCGGTGCTTGAGACGACTCGCCCACCCTTTCTCTCGCAACCAGTTGAGGTCGTGGATGGTGCAAACGAACCGGGTGTCGCCTTCGAGCCGTTGCACTCGCTGATTCTGATTGACTGAATGCCAGAGATCGACCTGTGGGAGCAAAGACTGATTCTTTTTCATCTGCTTGGTGAAGCGCACGACCTCGACATTGCCGCCGAAGTCCATGTCACACTTCTCGGGCACGAGGAACACGAACCGAATGTCGTCGAGCTGCAAAGCCGAGAAATGCTTGGCATAGTTGATGGCGATCTGTCCGAAGCCGCAATTTGGATTCCGCAAGTCGCGAAGGTCTATCAGAACTCTTTTCTTTGTCATGGATTTCTCACCTTTTTTTATTATGATTGGCAAAGATAGCGTTTTTTCGCTGAATAGACAAATAACGTCTTTTATTTTGGTTTACTCGCAATTATTTCATAATTTTGCAGAAAGAATAGGGTCACTGGTTTATGCAGGTGAGCCAAAATATCATATTCTATTATGGCGAATAAAGAGAAAATTGTGAAATGCACCGTTGAGGAACACCAACAGTGCTCGTTCAAGATAATGCAGGTAGTTGACCGCATCTGCAGGGAAAACGACATTCCCTACTTCATCACCAATGGTACGTTGCTGGGCGCGGTACGTCATAAGGGATTCATTCCCTGGGACGATGACATGGACATTGCCATGCTCCGTCCCGACTACGAACGCTTCGTAACTATCATCAGGGAGAAACTACCGAAGCCTTACGAATTCGTAGGCATGGAAACAAGCGAAAAATACTCCATGGAACTGAGCAAGGTGATTGACGGCAGTACCACATTGATAGAACGATGGGGATTCAACCAGCTTGGCGGTGTGTATCTGGATGTATGGCCGCTGGATGCTGTATCGGACTGCAAGTTCCTGCGCAGACTCCATTTTTCGCTGTTCAAGATTATGAACCGACTGCTGTATATGCGCAACCGCGACCCCTACAAGCGCGGACACGGCCTGTCGTCATGGTGGCCGAGATTTGTGCAGTTCACATTCAAGAACCGCACGCTGCAACGCTGGATGCACAAGGTGCAGACGCTCTGCAACTTCGACAAGCACGAATATGTGTGTATGCTGGACAACGGCGAGAAGACCATCATCAAGAAATCTGTAATCGGGAAACGCAAGGAATACGAATTCGAAGGACAGAAGTTCTTCGGTCCCGAAGACTACGACACTTATCTCAAAGCTCTCTACAACGACTATATGCAGATTCCGCCAGAGAACAAACGCCGCATCCACCGTCCCGACTACCTGGATCTGGAACACTCCTACCACGAGTATAAGGATGAGAGGAAGTTTAAGTAAAAAAGCCTCACCCCCTACCCCCTCTCCAAATGGCGAGGGGAAGTCTCCGGCGGGACACATCCGGATGTCAGTCTTAATGAAGAAATAAAAACAAAAAAAGGAAGCTGAGAGCTTCCTTTCTTTGTGCGGTGCGTACGAGACTCGAACTCGTGACCCCATGCGTGACAGGCATGTATTCTAACCTACTGAACTAACGCACCAGTATTTGTTTTTGTTGCTTTCTGGAGGTGTTCCCCTGAAAAGCGATGCAAAGTTACGACAAATTTCTATATCTCCAAATTATTTCAGCACTTTTTTGGAGAAAAAACTATGAATTTGCGTATTTCAGGATGTTTTGCGGTTGCAAACAGACAAAAAAACACGCCTAACCACACGTTACGGGAAAGCAACGTGCAGTCAGGCGAGTGATGGTGTTTAGGATCAGTTCCACTTAGCAAGAGCGTCTTCCTCGATGCTGAGGAATCCCTTGCTGGTGATGACTTTTGCAGCCTCTTCGGACTTGTCGGTACGGAAAATCATGATGCCCTTTCCTGCCATGTGGAAGGTGTAGATGTAGCTCAGGCTGATGCCGGCTGCACTGAATGCCTCAACCACGTCGGAGGCAGCACCAGGACGGTTATCGAGTTCGATGGCAAACACATCGCTCAGGGCAACTGCGATTCCTGCTTCCTTGAGAACGTCGCAGGCACGAAGGGGTTCGGCACAGATGATTCGCAGAATGCCATACTCGGCAGTGTCGGCGATAGTCATTGAAATAAGCTGAATGTTAGCTTTCTTCAGCTGCTGGAGCACAGTGATAAGTGTACCACTGGTATTCTCCAAAAAGATTGATAATTGATGAAGTGTCATATACTAAATTATAAATTATTAAAGGTAATCACTCCCCTCCCCTGGGAGGGGCAATCGCGCGTTCGCGTTCAAGCGATTGGTGAAGCGAAGCGGAAGGTGGACGGGGGGTGGGTCTTTTATGAATAAACTTTACGTTTATCTACAACGCGGACGGCTTTGCCTTCGCTGACAGGGAGAGAACCCTTGGAAACGAGACGAACGATTGGGGTGAGCAGAATCTCGTCCTTGAGCTGACGCTTGATCTCCTTCTCCAACTGCTGAAGCTTGCGGTAGTCGTCGGTACTTTCGTTGAGTTCCACCTCTACTGTCATGTTGTCGTTGTTGTCGTCGGTAGTGAGAGTGATGAGGTAGTTGGTTCCTACTTCCGGGAACTGCATGAGAATCTTCTCAATCTGGATTGGGAAGATGTTCACACCACGCAGCACTATCATGTCGTCGGAACGTCCACGCATACGGTCGAGACGTACGTGATTACGTCCGCAAGGACATGAGCGTCCCAGTACACGGGTGAGGTCGCGAGTGCGATAGCGCAGCAGCGGCATAGCCTCACGGCACAGTGTGGTAAGTACCAATTCACCTATCTCTCCGTCAGGAACTGGTTCCAAAGTCACAGGATCGACTATCTCAACTATGTAGTAGTCTTCCCAGAAATGCAGACCGTTCTGCTCTGGACATTCAAAGCCTACGCCAGGACCGCACATCTCACTCATTCCAAACGAGTTGTAGGCCTTAACACCCATCATATCCTCTATACGCTTGCGCTGTTCCTCAGAATGAGGTTCAGCACCGATAGCCAGCACCTTGAGCTTGGTGTCGCGGCGAGGATCTACGCCCTGCTCCTTCATCACTTCGTAGAGACGAGTGACATAGGAAGGAATGGCATGGATGGCGGTAGTGCCAAAGTCCTTGATAAACTTAATCTGACGCAGAGAGTTACCTGCTGCAGCAGGAACGGTAAGCATGCCCATACGCTCAGCTCCATACTGGAAGCCCAGACCTCCGGTAAACATGCCGTAGCCGGAAGAGTTCTGGAACACGTCATCGGGACGCAGTCCTACCATCCACAGGTTACGTGCAACCTGGTTCGCCCATTCGTCCAGGTCGCGCTGAGTGTGCAGGATAACGGTAGGATTGCCGGTAGTTCCACTTGACGAGTGCAGACGCACACAGTCGCGGAGAGGCACACACGACATGCCGAAGGGATAGGTGTCGCGAAGATCCTGCTTAGTAGTAAACGGCAGCTTGCGAACATCATCCAACGACTGGATATCATCGGGAGTGATGCCAGCCTCCTTGAATTTCTTCTGATAGAACTCGTTGACCATGCAGTGGCGGACAGTTTCCTTGAGTCGTTCCAACTGGAATGCCTCAATCTGCTCGCGAGTCATGGTCTCGCGTTCGGGGTTGAAGAATGGACTCTCCCCCGACCCCTGAGTAGATAGATCTATTTTCTGTTCTGTATTCATATAATTAGGTATTATTAAACATAAAAAAGCAAGGTAACCACTCCCCCCCTCACTGGAAGGTGGACGGGGGAGGGTCTGTTACAACTTACGTTTATCAATAATATGTGCACTCTTGCCCTGGCTACGCTCGATGGTTCCTGGAGCCTTAAGCTGAACCTTAGCAGAAATGCTAAGCACGCTCTTGAGCTTGGCAGCCAGTTTCTTTTCGAGTTCGTTGATAGC
The DNA here is from genome assembly GCA_902776985.1 of uncultured Bacteroidales bacterium. Taxonomy (GTDB): domain Bacteria; phylum Bacteroidota; class Bacteroidia; order Bacteroidales; family Bacteroidaceae; genus UBA3839. The sequence continues at coordinate 28,528 of CACYSD010000007.1, read as the reverse complement.
AGCAGGTGTGTCGAAGGTTGCAGTGAAGTACTCCTGACGGATTTCCACCTGAACGGTAAGTGTGTCGAGGTTGTTGACACGATCGACAATAAGCATGTAACGTGGTGCAAACTCCGGCAGGGAGAGGACAACACTTTCCACCTGTGAAGGGAAGACATTGATACCGCGGATGATGAGCATGTCGTCGGAACGACCCTCGATGCGACCCATACGGACATTGGTACGTCCACATTCGCACTCTCCTGTCATCAATGAACAGAGGTCACGAGTGCGATAGCGAAGCAGAGGCATACCTTCCTTGGTGAGGGTTGTGAACACCAGTTCGCCAGTCTGTCCGGCAGGCAGTGATTCCAATGTGTTAGGATCAACGATTTCGGGATAGAAGTGGTCTTCGTTGATGTGCGAACCGTGCTGCATCTCACATTCATAGCTGACACTCGGTCCCATAATTTCAGAAAGACCATAGATATTGTAGCCCTTCAGTCCGAGACGGTCCTCGATTTCCTTACGCATGCTCTCTGTCCATGGCTCAGCGCCGAAAGCACCCGAACGCAATTTCAGGTCTTCCTTCTTGATGCCCATCTTCTCCATTGTCTCAGCCAGATACAGAGCGTAGGAGGGAGTGCAGGCAATACCTGTGATGCCAAGGTCACGGATGAGCTTCAGGTGCTTCTCAGTGTTTCCTGTACCGGCAGGAATGACACTGGCTCCCAAGTGCTCCACACCATAGTGGGCACCCAGACCTCCTGTGAACAGTCCATAGCCGTATGCCACCGAGAAAATATCATCACGAGTAACACCGAATGCAGTCAGACAGCGTGCCATGGTCTCGCTCCACACACCGATATCCTTGCGGGTATATCCCACGATGGTAGGATTGCCGGTGGTTCCGCTACTTGCGTGAACACGAATAATCTCACTCTGGGGAGCAGCCTGCAGACCGAACGGATAGTTGTCACGAAGGTCCTGCTTGGTAGTGAAAGGCAGTTTCTTGATATCCTCGATGGTCTGAATATCATCGGGACGGATATCCATCTCCTGGAGTTTGTGACGGTAGAAAGGAACGTTGTGATAAACGTATTCTACAATCTTATGGAGCCGCTTGCCCTGCAGGGCACTCATCTCGTCGCGGCTCATACATTCTTTGTTAGGATTCCAAATCATAATATAAAAATTAATTCACTTTCTTGAAACATTCAAACATGCGGTCAACGGTAGATGCAGGCAGTTTCTTGGTGAAGAGACTTACAATCCATACTACAGGGAAACCACCCAACATGGCGATAGCACCGCAGTTGATAGGATTGATAGGATTGCCAGCCAACATATTGATTACAGTAAGACCTACTCCCCAGATGAAGCATGCCCAGACAGCGAGTCTTGTCACCTTCTTCCAATAGAGACCCAGCATGAACGGTGCAAGGAATGCACCTGCCAGAGCACCCCAAGAGATACCCATGAGCTGAGCGATGAATGTAGGCGGATTGAGGGCGATGAGCAGTGAAATAGCGATGAAGAACATGATGAGCACACGCATCACCACAACCTTACGACGCTCTATCTTCTCAGCCACGATGTCGTCGATAGTGCCCTCCTCTACCTCACCAGGCAATGATTTCTTGTCACGGTAGATAAGGTCGAGAGTCATGGTAGAGCTGGAAGTCAGCACGAGTGAAGCCAGTGTTGACATGGATGCTGAAAGCACCAGCAGCACTACAAGAGCGATGAGGATGTCGGGCAGAGTTACGAGCATTGAAGGAACGATAGAGTCAAACGCTATCTTGCCAGTTGCTTCATTTAAAACAGGCTCGTACAGACGACCGAAACCGCCAAGGAAGTAGCAGCCGCCTGCTACCACAAATGCAAAGATGGTAGAGATAACCGTACCACGCTTGATTGCACTTTCATCTGTGATGCTATAGAACTTACCCACCATCTGCGGAAGTCCCATAGTTCCGAGAGAGGTCAACACCACCACACCCAGCAATCCCCATGGATCAGGACCGAACCAAGTGGCAAAGCCACCACCGTCATCGGTATTCGCAGCCAGTTTTTCCACTGCTGCAGTCAATCCACCCTGAGAATTAAGCACGGCAATAATGACTGCCACAATACCAAAAAGCATGATGATACCCTGAATGAAGTCATTCATTGCCGTTGCCTTGTAACCGCCAATCACCACATAAACGGCAGTGAGGATAGACATGACGATAACACAGTATTCATAAGGTACATCGAAGCCCATTTCGAAGAGACGGGAGATGCCGCTATACACACCGGCTGTGTAAGGAATCAAGAATACAAACGCTATAATAGATGCAGCTATACGCAGTCCCTGATCCTTGAAACGAGTACCGAAGAAATCAGGCATAGTACGCGACTCGATATGCTGTGTCATCAACTTGGTCCTACGGCCCAGGATTATCCATGCCAGAAGCGAACCGATAATGGCATTGCCAATACCAATCCATGCACTGGAAAGACCGTACTTCCATCCGAACTGTCCGGCATAACCCACGAACACAACGGCAGAGAAATAACTTGTTCCGAAAGCAAAGGCAGTAAGCCATGGACCTACCGCACGTCCGCCAAGAACAAAGCCGTCAACACTTCTGGCCTGCTTACGGGAATAGATTCCCACACCAACCATTACGACCAGGAAAATAATGGTAAGGAGAACTTTTATAAACATTTCTTTTGATTTTTCGTTATCACGCTATACCGTAATTACGTACGTCATTACGATATTTATTTATTCTTTCCTGTATAGTCCAGACGTATCTGCATCTGAGCCATGATGGCATGGTTGGCACCATGCACGAAACGAGTATTAGGATCGTCTGCACGTCCAGTGAGATATGCACTCTTATAGACATACTGCAACTGGAAACGGCACTTCTTGTAGAACCAGTATTGGAATCCGGCAATCACCTTGTGCTGATCCATATCCAACGCAGTATTATAGTTGAAGAAATCATAAGAGCCGATTAAATCAAAACCCTTACCCAAAGGCACATTTCCTGTGAGATAGGCACCACGGCTTGTCACATCGCCGTCACGGCCTTCAAGATACTCACCATGAACATTGAAGCCCTTTGATTTATAATCGAAGCCAACCGTCCAACGGTTGCGTTTATAGTCTTGTCCATTAAGAATCGTCGGGTTATAGACAGAAGTCTTACCATCAGTAAGAATATTATGTCCACGACCAATCTGGCCTGTTGCCACGAGGTTAAGTCCTTTCACCGGACGATACTCCAGCCGTCCGATAAAGTCTTTTTCATTATTGCCGTCTTTTTTGTTTATACCCTGTCCGTTCATGATATCCACTTCATAGCGGAATCTGCCATCATTGGTCTCTCCAAAGAGCGAAAGACCCAGGTCACGACCATACTGAACGCCCATCAGAGGGTCACTGCCGCAACCAGCCAGATATGTAACGCCTTCAGAATAGACGTCAATGGCTTCCATAGAAGTAGGAGAAAGGGGATTCTCGTAAGAGAGACCGTGCTTGAATTGTCCCAGTCTTACGTTTAATGCTTTGTTGTTTGTGATTCTATAATCAGTATAATATTCCTGTACGACACTTGAGAAGTCGTGCATAAAAAGAAATGACCACCGGTCAGTGATTTGGGCATTCGCCCAGAACAGAACGCGTTTGAGTTCAAATGTGTTTGTGTCTTCTCCACCCTTGTGAGTGTAGTTGAAGCCGCCCTGAGCATATCCATGAAGTTGTACACGCTCAGTGACGTCCTTGAGCCAGTCTGGTTCGGAATTAGCCTGTTGTCCCATAGCTGCAGTGCTGCTGAACACTGCCAGTGCAACAGCAAGTGTTGCCTTGAAGAAAGATTGTTTTCTCATAATGATTAATTATTTAAATTGGTTGAAAAAAAATATATACTACTTGTTATTCTCCTCGAAGATTGCCATCCGTTCATCCAGTTGCTGGTACTGATGGTCTTCGATGAAGGATGTGCACACACGCAGACCTTCCTGATGCGAACCGGTAGTGACGAGACAAATAGCCGAAACACCGTAATACATGAGTTCGCGAGCCAATTCACCACTGGTCATGTTCTTGTATCCAATGGTAAAATAGAATCCGTCAGCTACCGGACGATCCAAGTCCTTGTCATAAACCACATGGAATCCATGACGCAGGAATATCTCCTTCAGCTTATGGGCACGGTCTCCATACACCTTCACTTCATCACGGAAACGGTATTCACCATCACAAGCCGCACGGAACATCTCTGCCAAAGCATATTGTGCTGAATGGCTGGTACCACTACTCAGCGCATAGAGCATACGTGTGCTGAACACCAGTCCGAACGGCAGACCTTCGTAGCGTGCACTGAGGTCTGGGTAATGACGATGGAACAACTTATCGCTGATGCAAACCACACCAATACGTTCACCGGCATAGCTGAATGCCTTGGAGCCGCTGATAAGCAACATGTAGTTGTCAGTGTAGCGAGCCACGGTCGGCTGGAAAGGCGGTTCAAATGGCACACTTAAATCCTGACGGAAGTCCATGGCAAAGTATGCAAGGTCTTCCATGATAACTGTATCATACAGGGTAGCCAATTCACCTATTGTCTGCAGCTCATCCTCTGTCAGACATACCCATGAAGGGTTGTTAGGGTTAGAGTAAACTATAGCACAGATATTACCCTTAGACAAATAGCTCTCCAGTTTGGCACGCAGTTTTCCGCCTCTGAAATCATATACATCAAAGGTTTCGTACTTCACGCCCTGCACCTGCAGCTGCATTTTCTGAACAGGGAAGCCCGGGTCAATGAACAGCACGGTGTCTTTCTCTTTTGAAGCCTGAGAACAAGTAAGGAACGAAGCAAACGTGCCTTGCATACTACCACAGACAGGCACACAACACTCAGGGGCAACATCTACACCAATGAAGGCCTTAACGAAGCGCGATGCCTGTTTCTTCAGTTCCGGATAGCCCTGAATATCAGGATAGGAATGAGCAATACCGTCCTGCAACGCTTTGATCTGTGCCTTTACACCTACCTCGGCAGCTGGAAGTCCAGGAATTCCCATCTCCATCTTTATGAATTCCACACCACTCTCTTTCTCTGACATTGCAGCCACCTGCTTCACCTCGCGGATGGTTGCCTTAGCAAAATCCTGAATACCCATCTTGGCAATCAGACCGTCAACGATTTCTTTTTTTATTGGAGTCTCTTTCATTTTTCCGTTATATCGATATTTCGCTATGGAATGATAACGAATTTATTTTTGTGCTTCACGTCCAAGGGCAAGAGCCTTGATATTAGCCTCCACTACGGCTTCGCCTTTACGGTTAAATACGCTGCGGATTGCAGCTTCCAACTTATCATACTCAATGCCAAGTGCCTTTTGGGCGGCACCGAGTAGAATCACGTTGGCAGAACGAGGAACAGCATTGTCCTTAGCCAACTGTTCTATGTCTATTGCGATAACATTAGGCAATTTGTTTAACTCCTCATTAACAACCTCTATATCAGGATAATTTGGTATATTAACAAAAGGAGCACTCGAAGTAATCACCCAACCTTCCTTATTAAGATAAGGCAAATATCTCAATGCTTCCATTGGTTCCATAGAAATGATAACATCAGCGCCGCCCTTTGCAATCAGGTCGCTCGCAATAGGCTCAGAACTGATTCGCAGGTTACTTTGCACATCACCGCCGCGCTGACTCATTCCGTGCACCTCAGCCTGCTTGATATAAAGGTTCTCATTCATGGCAGCTTCGCCAATGATAGTGGCAATTGAGAGGATTCCCTGTCCTCCTACACCACATAGGATGATATCACATTTAAGACTCACCCCCGACCCCTCTCTTGTAGAGAAGGGAGTGGTTACTTCTGGGTTATGATTGTTGTTCATTGTCAAAATATGAATTAATTTGTTCTATTACTGAATTAATATCGTAAAGCACCTCCTCATTGGAGAACCTCATCACATGATAACCCATATCTTCCAAATCATGCTCTCTGATGGCATCATCGGCTTGCTGTCGCGGTTCTGAATGATATCCTCCATCCACTTCAATCACAAGACCATCGTGACGAGAAACGAAATCAACGATATAATCTCCTATTATATGTTGTCGCATAAAATTCACACCTAAGGCAGTTCCACGTAGATGTTCCCAAAGGAACTGCTCTGCCAACGTAGCATTTTGCCTGTTTTTCCGTGCATATTCTCGCAGCATTTGATATCTATCGGGCGAAGAACTCTTATATGATGCAAATCGATTCTTCATTGTCGGAGGGTATATACTCCCCGCCCTACAAGGGAGGGGTCTGGGGGAGGGTCCTCTTTTGTTTAGCGTGTCTCTTGAAGGTCTGAATACATTCACGTTGAGGAATGATGACCGACACTCCGTTATAATTTATCTCTTCACGGATTATACGTGTAATCTCAGGCATATTCTTAGGCAGAGGAACTACGACATGAAGGTGTTCCGGTTCTACACCAAGTCCAAGACAGATGGCCTCAAACTTATTGGTACCTGCACTGTCCTGACCACCAGTCATAGCGGTAGTAAGGTTGTCGCTGATGATTACGGTGATATTCGCTTTCTCGTTGACAGCATCCAGGAGACCAGTCATACCGCTGTGAGTGAATGTGGAGTCACCGATGATAGCAACTGCAGGCCACTGTCCTGCATCGGAAGCACCTTTGGCCATAGTGATAGAAGCACCCATATCAACACAAGAATGGATGGCACGATAAGGAGGAAGGAAGCCCAGAGTGTAGCAACCGATATCTCCGAAAACACGAGGGTTCTCATATTCCTTCAGCACTTCGTTCAATGCGGTATATACATCGCGGTGACCACATCCCTGACAAAGCTGTGGTGGACGTGCAGCTACAAGCGGACTCACCCCCAGCCCCTCTCTTGTAGCGAGGGGAGTAGATACTCCGACATTGGCAAGCGCAGCTGCCACACAGTCGGGGGTGAGTTCACCTGTACGAGGCAGTTCGCCTGTCAATCGTCCAAGTATATTCTTGCTCTCAAATACACCACGAACCTGTTCTTCGATGAAAGGCTGACCTTCTTCCACAACCATCACCTTCTCGCAGTTGTCCAACAGCTCTCTTACAAGACGCTTTGGCAATGGATATTGGGATATCTTCAAAATTGGCATATCGGCACCTGTCTCCATAACATAATTATATGCTATTCCGCTGGCAATAATACCCAGAGGAGCCTTTCCATTAAGAGAGAGGTTATTGAACTTTGAGTTTGCGGCATCCTCTTCCAGTTGTGCCTGCTGAGCGGTTACCTTATCATTACGTTTGCGTGCGTTGGCTGGCAGCAATACCCAGTTGGCAGCAACAGAATTGTAGTTCTTCTCGTTCTCTGGACGAGCCTCATCCTTAACCTGTACCACAGCACGGGAGTGAGCCATACGTGTGGTGACACGCATAAGGACTGGGAGGCACTGCTGCTCAGAATACTCAAAGGCAGCCTCCATCATATCATACGCTTCCTGCTGATTCGAAGGCTCAAATGTAGGAATCAAGGCAAACTTACCATAGAAACGGCTGTCCTGCTCATCCTGAGAAGAGTGCATAGATGGGTCGTCGGCTACAAGCACAACTACACCACCATTCACACCTGTCATGCCACTATTAACAAATGGATCGGCACATACATTCAAGCCTACATGCTTCATACATACCAGTGCTCGCTTTCCCATGAAAGACATACCCAAGGCAGCTTCCATTGCTGTTTTCTCGTTGGTACACCAGCGGCTGTGAACACCACGTTCCTTAGCCAACTTATTACCTTGTATAAATTCAGTGATTTCTGTTGAAGGAGTACCTGGATAGGCATACACGCCAGAGAGTCCAGCGTGGAGAGCGCCAAGCGCCACTGCTTCGTCACCTAAAAGTAATTGTTTGTTCATTTATTTTGAGTTTTTAAGTTCTTGAGTTCTTGAGTTCTTAAGTTCTTGAGTTCTTAAGTTTTTGAGTTAATCAACCAATTTGAATTGATCTGCATCGTTGAGGACGGGAAATTTTGCTCTGAAGGCATTAAGGCGTTCCATGTCAATCTCTGCCGTTGCACCCTGTTCTGTTCCCGTGGGCGGTGCTGCTATCGTTCGTCCGTAAGGATCTATGATTGCAGACCAACCATTGTACTGGCATTTAGGATCTTCACCCACGCGGTTCACACCTACCACATAACATTGGTTCTCTATGGCTCTTGCTCTAAGGAGTGTGTTCCACGCCTCAATGCGAGGTACAGGCCAGTTTGCCACATAGAGCACTGCATCATAGCCTCCTTGATTGCGACTCCATACAGGGAAACGCAAATCGTAGCAAACCTGAAGAAGGAATCTCACTCCTCTCCATTCCACAATTTTCCGTTCTGCACCCTTGGCATATTGCTCTTGTTCACCACCGAAGGTAAAGAGATGACGTTTGTCGTAGGAGGCAAAGCTTCCGTCCGGTTTCACGAAATAGAAACGATTGTAATAACGTCCGCCTTCCTCTATCGCCAAACTACCTGCAATTGCGGCATTGAAAGTTGCCGCCATACATTTCATCCATTCCAGTGATGGACTTGGTAAGGACTCCGCTACACCCTGAGGCTGTATGGCAAACCCTGTAGACCACATTTCCGTGAGAACATAAAGGTCTGATGCAGGCTGTTGTTTCAGCATCGCTTCGATGCGTTTACGGTTTTCTGCAGGATTAGCCCAAACTATGTCGTGTTGCAGGATTGTGACGTTCATACGCTTGTGGTTCGGGTGCTTCGCACTTCGTGGTTGTAGGAACGATAACCGTCCACAGGAATCTCCACATTGGGTTCTTCCAGTTTCCCTTCATGCGGCAGATGGAACTGCAGATACTTGATAGTAAATCCGCGGTCGAGCCACATCTGTTCGTAGTAGGTACGGATTTCGGTTAATGAAGAAGGAAGAATATCCTTTTTTAATTCTTCATTATACAGATCGTCCGTTGAAGCGACAATCGGCAAGCCGTTATGCTCCGCCATCAGACGTGTGTAAGTGTAGAGGAATGGCGAATCGGTCTTTAGATGAATCGTTCCTCCGTCGGCAAGGAATTGTCTGTATCGTTCAAGGAAAAATGTTGATGAAAGACGTTTGGTTGCCTTCTTCATCTGTGGGTCGGAGAAAGTAAGCCATATCTCCTGAACTTCGTCAGCAGCAAAACACTCTTGGATAAACTCTATGTTGGTACGCAGGAATGCAACATTGGTCAGACCTTCCGCCTGTGCCATACGTGCACCATGCCACATACGCGCTCCCTTGATGTCCACACCAATGAAATTCTGGTTAAGGAAACGGCGTGCAAGCCCTACTGTGTATTCACCACGTCCGCAGCCAAGTTCGAGCACTATGGGATTCTGATTATGGAAAAAGTCTGCGTGCCACTGCCCTTTCAAAGCAAAACCCTCCTGGCGGAGTTTCCAGAAAGGGGACTCCACAACAAGAGGGTTTTCAGCCATTTCGGCAAATTTCACCAGTTTACCTTTTCCCATAAAATCATTCAATCACCACTGTTGTCCAGTTGTGAGTGTCTGGTTCAATGCCGTATTGGATATTGCGAAGATGTTCAAACAGGCGACGGCTTACAGGGCCAGGTTCGCTACCGAAGTCATAACGTTTGCCTGTCTCAAGATCATCGATGTAGCTGATTGGCGAAATCACTGCAGCAGTTCCGCAAGCACCAGCCTCTTCGAATGTCTCCAGTTCCTCTTCAGGAATCTGACGACGTTCAACCTTCAGGCCGAAGTCTTCTGCCAGCTGCATAAGACTCTTGTTGGTGATTGAAGGAAGTATGCTGGTAGACTTCGGAGTAACATAAGTATTGTTCTTGATTCCGAAGAAGTTTGCTGCACCACATTCATCGATATATTTCTTTTCCTTTGCATCGAGATAGAATTCGCATGCATAGCCCTTTTCATGAGCCATGTTGTTGGCATAAAGGCTGGCTGCATAGTTGCCACCGACTTTATACTTACCTGTTCCAAGAGGAGCAGAACGGTCGAATTCACGAACGATGACATAAGGATTGCTTGCAAATCCTCCCTTGAAGTAAGGACCTACTGGAGTTACAAGGATAAGGAAGAGATATTCCTGTGAAGGATGTACACCTACCTGTGCACTGGTTCCTATCATCAATGGACGTACATAAAGAGTTGCTCCACTTTCGTATGGTGGGATAAAGCGCTCGTTGAGACGAACTACACGTTTAACCATTTCCACGAACAATTCTGTAGGAACTTCAGGCATAAGTATGCCGCGGCAGGTTGACTGCAGACGAGCTGCATTTTCTTCTGGGCGGAACACACGCACCTTGCCATCAGGACAGCGGTAAGCCTTCAAGCCTTCGAAAGCCTCTTGTCCGTAGTGAAGACAGGTTGCAGCCATGTGAAGAGGAATAGTCTCCTCACTGCAAGTTTCGATTTCACCCCACGCTCCATTGCGATAATAGCAACGAACGTTGTAGTCTGTTTTGTGATAGCCGAATCCTAAGTTCGACCAGTCCATCAGTTCAGCCATAGTAAGAATATATTTTGTAAGTTTGTGAATTATTACTCAACAATTAAAGAACTAATAGTTCTAACTTGCAAAATTACAAACTTTTTTACTAAATACGAACAAAAAGCAAGTAAAAGTAACAAATTATCGGCATTTTGTGAAAATTTGTTACTCTACAGGTAGACAAAACGCCTTTTTCTTAACAATAGAGGATGGATTTTTGTATATTCTTTTATTTTTGTGTTATTTCGTTTTTCAAAGGTTTGTTGTATATTTGCAAAATGTAATCGATGCACACACTATAGCATTATTAAAAGCATCAGGAACTCAATTATATGCAAGTTGTCCCCAAAGTCGTCGTTTTTTGCGGAAGCGGATATCATAGCTTAGGCTTAGTCAGAAGTCTTGGCGAAGGCGGCTATAGACCTGAATGCTATTGCTATGGACGTAAATGTGATCTGATTCTTTCCAGTAAATACATAAGCAAAGGGCGGAAACTTGAATCTGCTGAAGCCATACTTGACTTTCTGCTTAACGACTATCCCTGCTACGACGACAGACCCATTCTCTTAAACATACCCGACTTGCCCACATACCTTGTTGATCAGCATTATGACGATCTGAGCCGGAAATTCGTACTCATGAATGCAGGAAAACAAGGAATGATTGGCAGTTTGATGGACAAAAGAGTTCAGGCAAATCTGGCGAAGGAACATAACCTGCTAATACCTTGGGCCATAGAACTTTCAAAAGACGATGCCATACCCGATGACATCAAATATCCTGTCTTTACAAAGAGTTTCAGGACTGTTGACGGAGGTAAAAAAGATGAAAGCATTTGTTGGAGCAAGGATGATTTAATAGCTAAGCAGAAGGCTATTACCTCCAGTCGATTCCTCGTAATGGAATATATTCAGAAGAAGTACGAAATAGATTATTTCGGTATGGCAGTCAAGGGTAAAGTCTATATCGACTATTACGACAAAATAAGCCGTTTCCCCGATGGTGCATTTGGCTATTATGGCGACATCATCAAATGTGAGCATGACGATATCTGGGGGAAATGTGTATCGATGATTAAAGAGACAGGTTACGAAGGCCTGTTTGATGTAGAATTCCTGGAAGACATCAACGGCAAACTCTATTTCATGGAGATGAACTTCAGGGTAGATGGCGGTATCTATAAGGTAACGCCGGGCGTTAACCTCCCAAAGGAATGGTGCAGGCTTGTAAATGTAGATAAAGACGACCTGCCCGAAGCCCTTACCACAAAGAAAGCCCGTTTTACAGGTATGACAGAAGTGCAAGATTTCAAGTCAAGTGTAGTCCATGGTTCCATGAATCCTTTAAAATGGTTTTGGCAGTTCTGTCTTACCGATAAATACATGCTGCTGAACCTCAGAGACCCCATGCCTGCTTTGGTATGGCTCTTTACCAGTTCTCGCAGGGAATGTACCCACTTCACCCGTAAACCATATCACTCAAATTCGTCTTGTGATTAGCAAAGGTTGGACACGCTACCCAGAGGCTCCATTAGTCCACCCACTTCCATCTTATAACGCTCATCACCCCTACACATATCAAAATCAGCCACGCCCTGTTCCATAAGCAGTTTCAGGCTCTCCAGCAGCATGATGATACCAGGCGAATAGCGTGAATAAGACATGTCAATAGCCAGCTTAGGCATTAGCGCATGACCTTCATGAATGTAGACATGCATGAAAGCTGCCAGCTCACCATTGATTGTAAAGACAAAGAGTCTGGATTCCTTGAGCAAAAACATACTTTTTGTCTGGCGGCCTCTGGCAGCGAACCAACAACCTCTCGCCTTACAAATAATCTCGCGCAACCAAGAATGTGACTTGTGTTTCCAAGCCAGTTTCCTGCGGAAATATAAAGTCCACACTTGCCTGAGAAGTTGTCTGGAAGGGGAATTCTCACAGTCATAGACATCCAGTTTCATCTCTTTATTGTCAGACTTGAGATGATTATATGATTTTCGGATGTTCTTATATATGTTTTTGCCCAAAGAGGAGATATAATCGTCATATGAACCGAATGCATTCATGGGAACATGGTAACTGCCTCGTTCAGAACAGGAAGAACCTCTTTTCACCATCGTTTCCATCATGAGAGAATGGCGAGGCATACTCGCAAGCTGAACTTTCCAGCCCTTACCAAAACGATGCTTCAGAAAAGCAACAAGTTCAGACATGGCCATACTTGTTGTTTCATCATTGTAAGGACAAACTGCGTTGAGAATTCCCGCTATACGCCCTGAAAGGATACTTACTTTATGTTTCTTCACCAGCAGTGGAAGTATTATCCTGGTCTCCCCATCAACTGCGACGGTCACAAACTGAGGATTCCCCACCGAATGGCGATAGGAATGAGCGAGAAACTCATTCCACTCATAAGTCTGATAGAACGAGTAATTGATATATTGCAATTCACCACTCTTAAGCAGTTGCATAGCCTTTGCATCCAGCTGTTTCCACACAGAACGGAGAGCTTCTATATTCTCCTGAACTTCAATCAATATGTCATTTTCATTCATAAACTCTCGCTAAACAAAAAGATTAGTGATTACAATAGTACTCTCTGTTCACTCATTAACTGCACCGCATTTGGGGCAAGTGCCAAGTGAAGTCAGAGAAGCTCCGCAATTGCCACAAACATATCGGCATCTCATATATCTGCGATATACATACAATAGCAAGGCAATAAAAGATATCAGGAATATCCATCTAAATACAGGGCTGCTGACAAGCAGGAAAAACTCGAACACCACAACCATCAATGTAAAATGGATAATGATATATGCCAAAGACTTGAGCAAGCCAATCTTGCCATACAAATCTAAAAACTCAGCAATAAACAGTATCGTATTTACCCATACCAATAAAACCAGCACAGACATCATGAAAGGCAGGGTAAGTGGATTAAGTGTCGGATGGAAGTAATACTCCTGAAGAAACTCAGGAGTGGTATTCTCCAAGGTCTTCAAAAACACGGCAAAAACAGCCGCGTTTATAAGCAGAAGAATCGGATAGAACGATGTAATGCCTGTCAGAAAGTCACGGTAGTATTTATTCTTCCGCCACAATAACACAAACAGAAGTATAAACAGTCCTACAATCCACGATTTGCCAATTACCGCATGCACCGACTTTATGATAATAATAATCTTGGATATGGGTTCGTCCGGAACAACACTGCTCAACAGAGTTTGCTCATCCACCCAGCCCATAAGATTTTTAGAATTTGCAACTTTCACCCACACCGTATCAGCACTAAGAGAATCTGCCTCATAAATGCTTACATGCCGGCAAACAGCCACGACAATGATATCACCTTTGTAAATGACACTGGGAGCCTGTTGCCAGTCATCGTCACGAGGCAAAAGTATAAGCGAATCCGCTGTTACCTCAAAATTTGAATTTTCACCATAGTGATGTGTAAGACGGAACGCAAGGCTGTCAGCTTGCTGAGTTGTAAAACGTATAGTATCCATATCAGGCATTAGAGTGGAGAGGAGTGCTTCCTCTGCCTCCGAGGTCTGATTCCTGTCGCATGAATAAAAACAAAACGACAACAATACTAAGATTATGTAGATATATCTCATTAGCTGTAGATTAAGCTTTATATACATTCATCACACAAGCCTTGCAGTCAAATTCAAGACTTAGTCGGGCACCGTTTCGCAACCGCAAGAACAATTGTTTTGGAGGTTCTGAAGTCAACTGCTGACGACGTGCACACCATCCGAAAGCATAGCGCAAGCAATGGCGGCACTGCATAAGTGGAGAGTGATGAGTTAAGAGTGAAGAATTATTGAATGAAGAATTCTGTATTGAAGGATTCCTTTCAAATGAAGAATCATTCTGGTAATCAATTATCTGCGAGTGTTTCCTTACCAGTTCCCTACGCCATTCCGACAACTTTGATGCGGGAATGAAGTAATTCTTTTCATAGAGCAAATCTACGCTATTCGCCCTGCAAAAGGTATTACCAAGTCGAGACAGTTCACGACGCACATTCTCCGACTGATGAGTACGGGCTAGTTCAGCTGTATAAGGGCAATGTAGTTCTGTAGAATGGCTGTCATCGCACATTGTCAGCACAAATTCTCCCTCACTATAATCCATTGTAATATCAACAGGAATGAAACGCTCGGCACTCTGTCCTGCCAACACATCGTTGAAATGCTTGTCATGGTTACGATAAACCGTCATTCCAGGAAGCAAATCATGAGGCATGACATAAGGATACACCCTACTCTTCTCCACTCTGTTTACACGAAAACCTATGAGCGAACGGTTTCGGTTGAAGAAACAGAGTCCGTCACCATTGGTCAATGTCACTCCATCATCAAGGCGCAGATCAATGTACGCTGAACCGCGCTGTTGATTCACTGATGTCACCTTGCCTATCGGTTCACCTGTAGCCTTTGGAGTATCAAAGGAGAAGATGTCATCGTTTCTGCCATAGAGGAAATAATGGGTAAATCCACGATTGAAAGACTTTCTGACATCGGGACGGAAAGCATAATCTACGCTTCCCATAGACGCACGTCTGTATCGTTCAGGATACTTGTTACAAAGTTCATTGAGGGCTATGCTATAGGCTGCTGTTACATTCTTCACATAGCTCATATCTTTCAAACGTCCCTCAATCTTGAAAGACCTCACACCTGCATCAGCCATTTCCTCAAGTGCGTCAATCTGGCAGAGGTCACGAAGAGAGAGGAGATGTTTGTTGCGAACTATCTTTACCCCTTTTTCATCTTCCAGATCAAACTCCATACGGCATACTTGTGCACACTCTCCCCTGTTGGCACTGCGGTCAAAGAGAACCTCGCTGACATAGCACAATCCACTGAGACTCACACAGAGAGCACCATGAACAAACGCCTCAAGACTAACCTCAGGGCATTGATTATGTATATCCTTGATTTCCTCCAGGGATAGTTCACGAGCAAGAACTATCTGTTCATAACCCTGGCTCAAAAGCATCCGCACCTTGTCCGCAGTGCGATTATCCATTTGGGTAGAAGCGTGAAGCCTGATACGGCGTTCTGCCGGCAAAGAATTAACCAAATCCCTTACCACAGGGTCTTGCACTATCAATGCATCCACACCAATCTCCTGCAACTGCTCAATCAGAGACTTTACCTCTGAGAGTTCATCGCTATGCAGAAGAGTATTAATCGTAACATATACTTTTGCCTTGAAACAATGGGCATAGTCCACCAGACGTTTTATGTCATCGACATTGTTTCCCGCAGCTGCACGGGCACCGAATCGCGGCCCGCCTATATACACAGCATCAGCACCGTGACGTATAGCCTCGATGCCAATGTCTGCATTACGGGCAGGAGCCAGAAGTTCGAGCGATGTCCTATACAATGTCGTTTATATTGAATGGAGTTGTCTGGTAAACGTAGTAGTTGAGCCAATTTGTGAAGAGAAGGTTGGCGTGAGCACGCCAGCGCACCATCGGACCAAGCTCAGGATTGTCATCACGATAATAATGCTGAGGGATGTCTATTGGCAAACCCTTAGCCAAATCTCTTCTATACTCACCGTCAAGAGTGAGAGGAGCATACTCGCTGTGGCCTGTAATGAAGAAGTCACGACCATCGCGAGCCATCACTATATGCACACCAGCATCGTCGCTCTCGGAGATAATATGCAGCAGATTGTCAGTACCATCTACACTCTGCTTGCTCAGTTCCTCGTTTTTCTTCTCTATGTCGGCACGCAGTATTTCGCTGTGACGGCTATGAGGAGCATAGAACTCATCATCAAATCCGCGGAATATCGGAAGTGAAGGCTGGAGGATATGGTGACGAAACACACCAAAGACTTTCTTCTCAGTTGAGTACTTTGGAATTCCGTAGAAATGGTATAGTGCTGCCTGGGCTGCCCAGCAGATATAGCAGGTGGACTGAACATGATGATATGCCCAGTTAAACACATCCTGAAGTTCAGACCAATATGTCACATCCTCGTAATCCATGTGCTCAAGAGGAGCACCGGTCACAATCAATCCGTCGTACTTCTCTTGACGCATCTCCTCAAAATCACGGTAGAATGCCATCATGTGCTCAACGGGGGTGTTCTTGGAGGTATGGCTCTTAATCTTCATAAAATCAATCTCCACCTGCAAAGGAGTATTCGACAGAATACGAATGAAATCCGTTTCCGTCGTTATCTTGATGGGCATAAGATTAAGAATAGCAAGGCGCAGCGGACGTATATCCTGTCCGCTGGCCCTGGTACTGTCCATTACGAATATGTTTTCCTGCTTAAGCAGTTCTATCGCCGGCAGGCGATCTGGAAGTTTTAGTGGCATAATGTATTAACTTTAGGACCCACCCCCTTACCCCTCCCTTGTAGAGAGGGGAGTAGTTACTCCGTTAATCGGAATAGTTAGGGAATCTGTCCGAATGGCTTGTATATACTCCCCGCCCTACAAGGGAGGGGCAAGGGGGAGGGTCTGCCTTTTACCAAATAGTTACACGCTTGTCCTTCGGAACGAAGAGAGGATCTTTCTCTGTGATTCCGAATGCCTCGTACCAAGCATCGATATGTGGCAATGCGCCGTTCACGCGCCATTCACCAAGAGAGTGAGGGTCACGTGTTGTGAGGTCACGCATAGCCTCTTCAGTGATATTCTGTGCCCAAACACCAGCGTAAGCAAGGAAGAAACGCTGTTCAGGAGTGAATCCGTCAACAGTCTCTGCAACCTTTTTGCCTTCAGCCTTAGCCTTGCGCTGTGCATTCTGGAAAGCATAGTATGCCACCTGCAGACCTCCGTGGTCAGCGAGGTTTTCGCCAAGAGTGAGACTACCATTTGCGTGAAGACCTGGGAGCACTTCTATCTTATTAAAGAAATCTGTCATCACCTTCGCACGTTCATTGAACTTGTCACCATCACCTTCTGCCCACCAGTCGCGGAAGTTACCTTCCTTGTCAAACTGACGTCCCTGGTCATCAAATCCGTGAGTCATTTCATGTCCGATTACCACACCGATTGCTCCGTAGTTGAATGCATCGTCAGCTTCCATGTCGAAGAACGGATATTGCAGGATACCTGCAGGGAAGCAGATTTCGTTGGTAGTCGGATTATAGTATGCATTCACTGTCTGTGGAGTCATGTACCATTCATCCGGATCAACTGGTTTGCCATATTTCTCCTCAACTTCTTTCTGCTGTGCCCAAGTACGTACCATACGCATTGTAGTATAGAGATTCTGCTTAGGATCGATAGTGAGTTTGCTGTAGTCCTTCCACTTGTCAGGATAACCAATCTTTACATAGAAGGCAGCAAGCTTTTCCTTGGCATAAGCCTTGGTGCTGTCGCTCATCCATTCCTGTGCGTCAATACGCTCTGCAAGAGCTTCCTGGAGGTTCTTAACAAGTTCCTCCATACGTGCCTTGTTCTCGGCAGGGAAGTATTTCTTTACATACATCTCACCGACAGCCTCACCAAGCACGCCGCTGACTGTAGATACAGAACGCTTCCAACGTGGCTGAGGTTCCTGCTGACCGCGCATTGTACGGCTGTAGAAGTCGAAGTTCTGGTTAAAGACATCGTCACCCAGCACACTTGCATTGGCATCGAGAAGATTCCACTGCATCCAGTCCTTAATCTGACGCAAGTCTGTCTCATTCAGAATCTTTACAGCTTCCTTAAGAGCCTCAGGCTGACCTACAGAGAGTTCCTTCAGTCCGTCAATAAGATTGATATGGAAGAAACGGTCCCAGTCATAACCTGCATATTCAGCCTTGAACTCATCATAAGTCATCTTATGGTAGTTGCTTGCAGGGTCACGAAGTTCCACACGACTCTTTGAAGCCTTTGCCATACGGGTTTCGATAGCCATCACTGACTGCATCTTACGTTCAGCAGTAACTGCATCGTCACCTACCAGCTGGAACATCTTCACAACGTGAATCTTGAATGCTTCACGGATTTTCTTGAAAGACTCCTCGTCACTGAGATAGTATTCCTTCTGACCCATAGAAAGACCGCTCTGACCCAGTTCTACCAAGTTGTTCTTGGAGTCCATCATATCAGCATCAATTCCACAACCCCAAAGTTCACCGGCACCCTTGAATGAGTTTTCAACCATCAACTTAAGAGCTGCATCACGGTCAGTGAGAGCTTCAATTGCATCAAGATCGGGTTTGATTGGTGATATACCATCCTTATTCTGACGAGTTGAATCCATCAGCATTTCATAAAGGTCACCAATCTTCTGACCTACACTACCTGGTTCCTGCTTTTCCTTTGCAAGTTCCAAAATGAGTTCCTTGATTTGTTCACGGTTATTCTCTGCTACAGCATCAAAAGAGCCGAAGCGTGAATACTCTGGCTTGAGAGGATTGTTCTTAATCCATCCTCCACAAGCATACTTGTAGAAATCTGTACCGGGAGCAGCTGTTGTATCCATATTCTCCAGATGGATGCCGATTCCCTGTTCTGCTGAGTTGTTTCCACAGCCAATCATTGTCATTGCCATAGCAAATAACGATAATGTTTGTTTAATGTTCATATTATTTAGATTTTTATAATATCGGTGCAAAGTTAAGAATAAGCGAGGGAAAAGCCAAATTAATTTGAGCTTTTCCGAGCGTGAGTAACTTGGAGCGCAGCTCAACGTTAAGAATAAGCAAGAGCAATACAAAATAAAACTCCTTTTTTATTTTTATTGCCGAAAGGCTTCACACTCCACCCTTCACTCTTCACATTCTATCCCTGTAACTTCTCCAGTTGCAGGGATTTTTGTTCCCAGTCAGTTACGGCTGCGTTGAGTTGCTTGCGAAGATCTGCATGGAGAGTGAAAAGTGATGAATCTGCGGCACCTTCAGGCGTGGAGAGTTTGTCCTCAAGCTTGGAAATGTCTTCTTCAAGTTTGAATATAAGTTCTTCACATTCAGCTACAGCCTTCTCTGCACGACGAATCTGACGGTTTCGTTCCTTCTGCTCAGCGTAGGACAAGCCCCCCTCCCGACCTTCCCCGTAATGGGGAGGAGTAGTTACCTGCTGTCCAGAAAGACCTTGTCCAGAAGGAGAAGCTTTCTCTGTTGACGTTCTATGATTAACGTCTGAATCAACACCAGTTATCTCCGCTTCCTCTCTGCGTTTTTTATCAAGGTAGTCGTAAATGCCACCAATATGCTCACGCACCTTGCCTCCACCAAACTCATAGACACGACTAACCAAACCATCGAGGAATTCACGGTCATGACTGACTATGATGGCAGTGCCGTCAAAAGCCTTAATCGCCTGCTTCAGCACATCTTTCGACATCATGTCAAGGTGGTTCGTAGGTTCGTCAAGAATTAGAAAATTGACCGGCTGCAACAGCAGGCGTATCATCGCCAGTCGGCTGCGTTCACCTCCCGACAGCACCTTCACGAATTTATCACTGGCTTCTCCGCCAAACATAAAAGCACCAAGCAAATCACGTATTTTTGTGCGGATCTCACCACGTGCAACCCTGTCAATCGTATCAAATACGGTGATGTTACCGTCAAGCAGCTGTGCCTGATTCTGAGCGAAATAGCCAATCTGCACATTATGACCTACTTTCAAGTTCCCGTCAAACGGAATCTCTCCCATGATACATTTCACAAGGGTTGACTTACCTTCACCGTTATTACCCACAAAAGCCACCTTCTCTCCACGGCGAATAGTGAGGTTTACATGATCAAAAACCACATGGCTACCATAACTCTTTGCAACCTCATCACATATCACAGGGAAGTTGCCACTGCGTTCGCAAGGAGGGAACTTAAGGTGTAGGTGCGATGTATCTACTTCGTCAATCTCAATCGGCACGATTTTCTCCAGCATCTTGATGCGGCTCTGCACCTGATTGCTCTTTGTCGGCTTGTAGCGGAATCTTTCTATAAAATCCTTAGCTTCAGCTATTTCCCTTTGCTGATTCTCGTATGCACGAATCTGAGTGGCACGACGTTCGTCACGCAGAAGCACATACTGATCATATTTCACCTTGTAGTCGTTGATCCGTCCACAAGTTATCTCTATTGTACGATTGGTAACATTATTGATGAAAGCGCGGTCGTGACTGACCAGAATCACAGCATTGGTTCTCTGGGAAAGGAATTGTTCCAACCACTGAATAGAACCGATGTCGAGGTGGTTCGTCGGTTCATCGAGCAGGAGAACGTCGGGACGCTGCAGCAGCAGTTTTGCCAACTCAATTCGCATTCGCCAGCCTCCCGAGAACTCGCTCGTAGGACGGTCGAAGTCTTCGCGGCAGAATCCGAGCCCTTGCAACGTACGTTCAAGTTCGGCATGGTAATTCTGCCCACCCATCATCGCCAGGCGGTCGTTCTCATGAGTAAAGGTCTCCACGAGCTGCATATATTCCTCCGATTCGTAATCGGTGCGTTCTGCCAATTGCTGGTTCAGGTCGTCGATATGCTGTTGCAGCTCGCTGATATGAGCAAAGGCCGTCTCTGCCTCCTCCATCACCGTCCGTTCATCACTCAGCACCATCACCTGCGGCAGATAACCCACGGTCACGTCTTTCTGTCGCGACACCGTTCCCCTCGTTGGCTGTTGCATCCCAGCGATTATCTTCAGCATCGTAGACTTCCCCGCCCCATTCTTACCAACCAGCGCAATCCTATCCTTCGGGTTCACCACAAAACTCACGTCCGTGAGCAACGGACGTGCGCTGAACTCCACACATATATTATCTATTGAAACCATCTCGTTTTCCGAAAATTTGCTTTGAACCTGCAAATTTACAGATTTTTGGCTGAATTATAAACGTAGTTTATTATCTACATAGTCTGAAATGAGACATTCTATTTAGCCAACACCTTTCTTATCTGCCCGTTACTCATACGAATAAGGTTCAGTCCTTTTTGAGGCTTAGAGAGTTTCCTGCCGTTCATGTCATAGACATTAATCGTTTCCGCTTCTTCACAAATAGCTGACTTTATTGCAGTTTCCTCACCTATAGCAACGATTTTTCCGAAATCTTTCCATTGTTCTGCAGCCTTGTATGCTTCAACAGATGCTGCGGGGACATGCAGAGTGGCTTTATCAATTCCTTCAAACATAAATGCCGTATAAGCGGTGTTTGGAACAACTTCCGCATAGCAATATACATCTTTTAGACTAGTACAATAAGAAAAAGCGTAATGATCTATCAATTCCACACTTACAGGGATTGTAACGGAAGCCAAACTGGTGCAGTTTTCAAAAGATCTTTCACCAATTGTCTTTACACCATTAGGAATATTCATTGAAGCCAAACCTATACAACCTTCAAATGCATATTTTTCAAATTCAGTAACATTATCTCCAAAAAAAACTGTTGTTAGACTCGTACACTTCTGAAAAGTACTACTTTCAATTTTTGTTACAACGTTAGGAAGAGTTATTGAAGATAAATTTGAACATCCATAGAAAGCCCCTGATTTAATTTCTTCCACCTCAGCAGGAATCTCAATAGATGTCAAAGCACTACAGTTAGAGAAAGCACTATAGCTGATGGTTTTAACACTTTTTGGAATTATCACATTTTTCAAACTACCACAATTGTTAAATATACTAGATGGAATCATTGTAACCCCCTCACTGATAACGATATCAGTTAAACTCTCACACCCTGCAAAAGTATCTCCTCCCCAATTAACAACACCCTTTCCTACGTATGCTGATACCATACCACGGCATCCCTCAAATGCATGTTCACCTATGCTTATAACTCCATCTGGAATATTGATTGACGTCAGGCTACCACAATCATGGAATGCATAACTCTCAATAGTTCCCACTCCTTCTCCTATTTTCACATTTTTTAGGCCATAACAATTTTCAAAAGCAGAACTGCCAATTGTTTTTACACCATCAGGGATTATTACAGAAGACAGGTTATGGCAATCACGAAAAGCACTTTCTCCAATGTTGACAATATCTGATCCTATTGTCAAGGATGTTAGTTTTTCACAATTATAAAAAGCATTTCTATAAATATCGGTAACACCGTTGCCTATTATAGCGGAAGTTATACCACATCCATAGAATGCCCCCTCACCAATCCATTTAACACTATCCGGTATAACAATTGAAGTCAAACTGCTACATTTAGAAAATGTTCCACCTTCTATTGCCTTAACTTTAGCAGGAATCTCTATAGCAGTTAGGCTGCTACAGTTCTCGAATGCAGAATACCCAATATGTTCCACTCCATCACCTATTATCACAGTTTCCAAATTGGTGCATCCCTGAAAAGCAATCTGCCCGATAACATTTACACTATTAGGAATGACAACAGAAGTTAGACTTGTGCAGCCTGCAAAAGCATACCAGCCTATCTCTTGCATACCATCTTCAATTGTCAAAGAAGACAAATTACTACAACTGCTAAACGCAAACATTTCCATCTGTTTTACACCACCACCTATCTTCAAGGTTTTCAAACTACTACAGCCATCGAAAGCACACATGGCTATAGATTCTGTACTATTTGGGATGACGACAGAACTGAGTTTCTCACAGCCAGAAAACGCTCGTTCACGTATAGCTTTAACATTGTTCCCAATAGACACTTCTGTGAGGTTTGTACACTGATAGAAAGCCTTATGAAGGATTTCCGTTACTTTATCGCCAATAACAACCGAGTACAAGGTAGGATGGCCTCTGAACGGAGATATGTATTCGCCTGCATAATACTCCTGTGAAGTGGCAATAATATTACGACCCATATATATAGTTTCCAACGGAGAAGAAATAAAAAACGGATGGCCTTGTTCCGTTCTGTATAACTCTGTACTAAACAGCAACGGATTATCACCTTCTTCTATCGTCACATTTTTCAGCCCTATGCACGCTTCAAACGCTCCATATCCGACTTGGGTAACCGTTTTAGGAATGCTAACCAATGTCAGTTCTGAGCAGGCATTAAAGGCACTATCCCTAATGCTAATTACAGTGTAAACTTCATTTTCATACTCGAAAGTAGATGGTATAATAACCTCACCTGAATAAGCAGAAGCGTTTTCTTTGCCAGAATCTCTGAATGTAACTGTTGCAGTGTTTTCTAAACCTGGTGCTTTAGTGACATCATAATATATTCCGTCAACCTTGATATCATAGGCAAAGACTATCATCACCGAAAATATAAACAGTAATGAAAGCCATATTCGTAAATACTTATTTTTCATGTTTGAACGTAATTAGTAAGTTAAAAAGGCATTACTATTAAGTGTTAGCATCACAAACCGATGGTATGTTTTAGCAAAAAGGTCCGTATTGCCCTTATCAAGATTCAACAAGGGAGGATACGTCCCAGATCTGGGCTTCAGAAAGGTTCAGTTCTTTTCCGCGTTTTTTAATCGACTGATAAAGTTCATCCTGGACATCTATAAGTTCTTTTACGGCTTCTTTGTCTTTGATTTCACCTCTTTCATCCAATTCAATTTTTTCCGCGATGGAGAGTGCTTCTTTCTGCCAGTCAGAAACTATAGAGAACATCTCTTCAAAGGAATTTGCTTTCTGGACTTGCTCCGTTGTATTTTTTGTAAGTTTAATAACTTGTTCTTCTGGTGTACCTTTTGAACATGACACAAAAATCATAGTAGCAAACACTAATAATACGAATGTGATTTTTTTCATGACGTTTAGGGTTTTAAATGTTGATACAAAAAATAAAAAATGATAATCAATTAATTGATTACTTCAGGAACCTCAAATGACTTAATACTTTAGAAGAGTGTATTTGTCAAGTTGAGTTCCTCTTGCATTCGTACGAATATATGAACCTTCAAAGACAATAGTCATAGTCTTAGTGGCATTGAGGTTATCTTTAGGTGCATAAGTTATAGTAAAGATGCTTTTTGTAGTTTTTCTAATCTGCAATATCACATAATACTGACGCACTCGCCCATTGTAGTCAGCTGTAGCTAAATATCCATAACCGATTTTGTTGTCCACAGCTTCAAGACGATGACGTTCTTTGCGAATATCTATGTGAAGTTGGTTGAGACTGGTGTCGTGTCCCTTCCAGAATCCAGCCATGCCTGAAGGAAGTGCAACAGGGTCCTTGGTAAAGTTTTGCGTTGTCTCATTATCGTTGCTGACATCGTCGTTAACATTATTATTAACCAAGACAAGACGAATAGCGGCATCGTCACCAGTTTCACAACCATAGGTTCGAAAAGTTACTTCACTAATCTCCTTACTATAGCTTTCTGCAATGCCACGCTTTACTCTATATCCTGTCGATTCCTTGGGACCGCCAAAGCGAACGTCATTCCTGCGATAATAATGTTCTATGAAATAGTCACTGCACCATTCTCCACCTTTACTTACCATTCCATATACTCCATAAGGATTAGGCTTATTGAGTGCTCCTCGTTCACTACTCTTAACAGGCTTAAAACTATCACGAAACACATCCGATAGTTCATCACTGATACCATAAATCTTTCCTCCACTGCGAGCTACATATTCCCATTCTGCTTCTGTGGGAAGGCGAAAATTCTTACCAGTTATGTTGTTGAGGCGCCTGATAAACTCTTGAGCTTTGTTAAACCATGTAGTTATTTGCCATTGAGCTATATTAGAACCGTTATTAGTCCCCATTACTGCATCCCATAACTGGTATGTAACTTCTGTTTCCGAGATATAAAAATCCTCTGGAATCGTCATAGAGACCGTCTCGGGTGATTTACCCATTGTGAAAGAACCTTTCTTAATGAAACACATAGTAAATGGCACACCTTTTACATTGAGTTTCATTTTGTTCACTTGTTGCAGATTGTCCGTCTGTGCAAACAGTACATTACTACACAATAACAATATCGCTGTACAAATAATAAAGTTATTTAATCTTTTCATAGGTCTTTGTTGTTATTCACTACAGTCCCGTTAAAGTGGACAGTAGTGATTAGAGATAAAAAATGACAAAGGCTGATATAAACCGTTGGTTATATATCAAGTTCCAAAGATTTTTTATTTGTAATTTTATAATGTTCATCCCATGCTGCATCAAGTTTCTTTTGCTCTTCTTTTGTAGGACGATAACCTCTGTATGTTTTATTCCAGTTGTTAATTTGGTCAGTGAATTCTTTGTCTATTTCATTGAATTCCTCTTCTGAGGTTGCATTTTCAAATTTTTCATTTGCATCTTCTATGATGCCAAGATATTGGTCTACAGGACTCTTTTGACAACTTACCATCAGGAATGTGGCAAACGCTACTAATAAAAATGATATCTTTTTCATGACAATTAAGTGTGTATTTATTTCTGCCTACTCCCTTTCAAGCGGATCGGCTGTTTCTTAAAGGGGTGAAGAGTGTGTGTCAAAATGGATATGCCTATTCTGACACACACCTTGATATATATATTGATTTTATTGCTTTTCGAAATTGTAGAGTTGGGCAACTTCATCTTCAGTCAAAGCTACGCCATAAATGCGAACGTTGTCAACCTTGAACGGATCCGCCCAAGCTTTACGTTCGTTATCATGACGTCCTCCGATTTGCATCTTGTTTCCATAACCTTTATCTCTAGCTGTACTGGAATCTATCAGCGAGCCATCCACGTAATAATCATATCCTTCTCCTGTTTGCACAAGTGTCAGCATGTGCCATTTCCCTGATTGTAAGGGCAATAAATTGTACTCAAAGCTATAGTTTGCTAGACTCCAAGAATCCCATGAAAGTTTGCCTTCGTCTGTTATAATCATGTTAGGATTCCCCTCAGTTGATGAGCTAATTGTACTGAATAAGTAACCTGCTCCAAAGTCCTTTACCCACATACTTATAGTATAGGCTTCTTTGTCTTTCAGCGGATTGCGGGCAATGTTCACATACTGCTCTTGGTCGAGGAAGAGGGCTTTGCCTTTTCCGTTAGGGGTGTCTGTAATGAAGGATGCTTCGCCGTTGATAACGCCGTTGTTCTGCGTGCCGGCAGCGTTGTTGGCTGTGCCATCATCGAAGTTGTAGTAAGCCAGCAAGCCACGAGTTACATCACCTGTCGTTGGTTCTGGGTCTGGATCAGGGTCTGGGTCTGGATCAGGCTTGGGATCGTCTGGAGGAGTAACGTTGCTGTTGGTCATTGTCAGTGTGAGAGCGTAGGAGTCGCTGCCCACATTCACAAGGATAATCTGTGTTCCTGTAGCTGTGACTGCGCTGCGGTTAGGAATGGTGGCAAGAATAGCCTGGCGTCCCTTAGCGGCAACTGTACCTGCAGAAGGAGAAATCTGTAAATAGTCGGGCACATTCGAGAAGCTGTAGGTGAGCAACTGGTTGGTGTTGTTCACAATGTAGAACGACAGCTGATTGATGTTCTTTCCAAATGTGAGTGACATTGGCGTGATTTCCACGTTCTGCGATGTTCGCTGCAGTTGGAAGTCGCAATGAGAAGACTCGCCAGCAACGACGTAAGCCATTTGAGTGGTTGCCTGAAAGTTGTTGGCTGCCACAGCAACGGTGTAGGAGCCGGGTTTCAGGTTGTCGAACTCGAAGCGTCCATCGACACCTGTCACCTTCGAGTCGCCCAGCTGTACCAAAGTGACTGTAGCACCGGCAATAGGTGTGTTGGCATTGGCATAGTCAGACACAAGACCCACAATCTTACCAGTTTTTTCCTTCTCGTCTTTGTCATCTTTTTCGCACGAAGCGAAACCTACACACATAATGGCAACTATAAAAGCTGACATCAAGTGTACAAAAAAATTCTTTTTCATGTTTTTTTAATTATTTAGTTAGTACTAATATGAACAATTGTGTCGAAGAAACATGCACTAACTTATGGGCAAAAAAGAAAGCGCAGACTCCACATACTCCAGACCAGGTCTGCTACAACCTATAACATCCGTATGTAGAAGTCTACGCACACAGGCGCACACTCCAATGGATGTTATTAATGCCCTTATTTCCTTTCGAGGTAGCAGTTCGGTCTGGAATTGAGCAAATAAAATTGTTTGTATTCTTTTGAACACACGGCAAATTAAATGAATAAAAGTGAAACTTCCAAAAAAAACACAAATTTTCTTTAAAAATAAAATAACGAACAGAATCGGAGAAGATGAAGGAGCACGGTATGTGTTTCAACATGATTTTCAACGAGCGTGCCTCCATCGTCTATCACTTCACGCCCCGTTACAACATCGGAGCTTTCCTCATCATGAGCAACTCCATCTATAACAACGATGATATTACAATCAATCAGAACAAGTGACAGGGCGGTGTCTGTTCTCTCGCTGCTGAGTTGGTCTGTTCTGAAGGTTGGATTCCATCCTTCGTTTTCTCGCCATGGCATAGCAAACAAGTTTTCTCTGCTCATGGCTTAACGAAAACGTTCAGCAGTAACGCCTTCATGCCTGATACTTCATCCCGAAGTTCGGCGATGACCTGCGGAAGGTCATTGAACGTAAGTGGTTCATTACTCATATACATACACGACCCTTTAGAGGAATCGTGCTGCAAAGGAACTCAATGATGCCATGCTGATTCCGATTATTCACGATAATCCACGAATAATCATGTCAGTATGGAATAATAGTGAAAAATATGGGCTGCAAAGGGAAGAATGATAGGGGAAAAGATAAAAATAGAGTTTGTGCAAAGCTAGTTTGGGTAAACGATGGAAGATTACAAAACAGATAGTGGGCGAAAACCGATGTGATGACATCAGCTTTCGCCCACTACCAGGGTGTTGTCAAAAGGAAATGGATAGGTAAATTAACGTGAGCTCGACGAAATTAAATTTATATTTTATTCCCTGATGAATATTTTAGATAAAAATCGCGTGTCATGAAATTATTACATCCTGACTTGTCAGGTTTGTAGCAGCACACTGCCCATCGCGGCCAATACCGAGCAGAAGCCTGCAGAGGGTTAGATTGCCTTTGGCCTGCAACAGCCCGACGGCTCTATCGCCTACAACTACACCGCCAATGTCGGCTTCTGGTGCAGTGCGGAGGGAAAGGTTGATAACT
>CACYSD010000006.1:0-85358 GCA_902776985.1 uncultured Bacteroidales bacterium | reverse complement strand
AAGCGAATCTACGAAGAATCGCTGATGGTATATACCAGCGCTCGTCCGACCTCTCTTTATAAACGTGTCTATCAATCGGAGTCCGACCATACGGAGGTGCTTTTTGGCAATAAGGCTGGCATTGACAAGGCTACTCAGCGTGCTATTGAAGGCAACACTACCAATAATTGCACGGTGATGGCTGCCTTCGGACAATCGAATGCTCATGTTTCAAAGCTTAATGATGTGTTTGATTTCTTCTTTTCCGGCTTACAGAACATCTTGACTCCAAAGGACTATCTGTCGTATGATGTTAAAAGCGAACTCCGTAACGATAAAGATGGCAAGAAAAAGCGTTTCCTGCTGCAACTATTGAAAGCCAGCGACTTTAATATCGTTGACATGACACTCGACGAACGCGAAGAGCCCATCACGCTTGAAATGGAGAAGACCATCAAGAGTGCTCCGATATCTGAGGTTCTTGGGCATGTCAATCGTGCTATACTACGTGTTGCACGAGAACAATTTCATCCCCATCGACGAGATTGAGACCAGCATCCACTATGAACTGCTTGCTTATTTCATCAAACTATTCCTTGCCAATAGCGAGGGTTCGTCACAACTGCTGATGACCACCCATGACATCAATCTGCTGAACGAGGACTTTATTCGCAGGGACATCGTGTGGTTTACCGACAAGAGCAGCCAGGGTGCTACGCAGCTGAAGCGACTATCATCACTCGGCCTGCACAAGACGATGAATCCATACAATGCCTACAAGCAGGGCAAGCTGGTGGACCTGCCTTTCCTCGGAAGTATTTACCTTGAAACTGAGTAGCACATGGCAGTCAAGAAGAGTATAGCAATCATAGGCGAGGGCGAGACTGAGTGGTGGTACTTCGACACGCTCCGCATCGCATGCCGCTATAAGTTCAAGGTGGCACCTGACTTCCCTCAGCATTCGGACATCCCGCACATGGCGAAGCTGGCAGAAGAATACGTCAAGCGTGATACTGACTACGTGGTATGTCTTGTGGATATGGACCGCCTGCTCAGGGTACCTGCAGAAATGGCCACCTATCAGCAATTGAAGAAGAAAAGTCCAAGTAATGTGATTTGGATTGAGACGAACCCATGCACGGAGTTCTGGTTTCTGCTCCATTTCCTGCCACAGCTTACCTCCAAGCATTATGAGACATGCGAGGATGTGCTGCCCGACTTGCAGCATTATATGCCTGGGTACGAGAAGACGGCACGCTATTTCAAGAAGAACAATCTGTATAAGTACCTGACAGAGAATGGTGACCTGCAACGGGCCATTGGTTATGCCGAGGAACAGAGTCGATTGAGCGAGGCGTCACCCGAGGATAAAATAGCATACAGCCAGATGCATTTGGTGTTTAAGTTGATAAAGTCGATGGATGAAGAGGAGGCTGATAAAAATGAGCAAAAAACGGAAAATCAAAATCGAAATAAGGAAAATCGGCGACAAATTATCGATTTTATCGCCGATAAGGAGATTTCAGATGCAAAATCCGTTTCAAAAGCCATTGGACTCAAACCCTCAAGAACCCGCGACTACCTCAAGCAACTCGTGGATGATGGAGTCCTTGAAATAGAGGGTGAGTATAAGAATAGGAAGTATAAGATAAAGAAGGTGGATGGTTGAAGAGTCAAATGTAACAGGGCAGGTGAGTGACATCGAGATGTAAGATGTAAGAAGTAATAAAATAGCAACGAAATACTTTATTAGAATATGGCAAATAAAGACAACAATGAATTTGTATCATTAGGAATAAAACTTGTGAATGGCCACATCTTGGTGGATGATGTACAGGGATTGGTTGTTGACACCGGGAGTCCTCAGAGTTTCCATGAGTCTGGGAGAATAGAGTTCGAGAAATTTTGTGCTGACGTTGCTACTTCTCTTCCTGGTGTTTTATGTGACTATTTGAGCAAGAAGATCGGAGTGGACGTTCATGGGGTGTTGGGTATGGATATTATAGGTCGGCATTGGACACAGATTAGTCTCAAGGATAATTTGATGTTTATTAACGATGACGCTCCCAATGGTTTTCAGTTAAGGTCTTTACAGTTACCTATGAATATGTTGGGGATGATTATTACGATCAATGGCTGGGATGCTAGGATGGTTGTTGACACAGCAGCGCCTGTGTCGTATATCAATCAGCGATATGTTCGTGAGTTGGAATGTGTGGACAGAGTAACAGATTTCTCTCCTTATTGTGGGGACTTTGAAACGGAGGTCTATGAGTGTGAGACGGATTTAGGCGTAGGTGTATATGACTCAAAATATACACAGCGGTATGGAACACCTCCTCCTATTGTTGCATTGATGTTTATTCAATAAATTTCGTTTACAGATAAGGAATGGTGTGTTATATGTACCGCCACAAGGAATATAACGAGGAAAGCCGTAGATTTGCAGGATATGCGGTTGAAGATGCCACAGGGATAGGTGAGTGGTAAAATGATGTCTGTTGCCTGAAGTAAGTTGTGATCATTAATGCGAATGATATGAAATACATCTATCTCATTCTTGCAGCAATGCTATTGCTGTGTCTCGCACCTATGCCGTATGGGTACTATATGCTTGTTAGGTATGTGGCAATGGTGGTCGAGGCGGTGCAGACGCGTTTCGATGCCGGTTACCGCTCTGCCTACAAGGCTTCGGTCGATGCCATGAACGGCCTCACGTCGGCCCTCTTCACCACCACACTGGTCTTCATGGTCTTCTTCATCCCCGTGTCGTT
Source organism: uncultured Bacteroidales bacterium (assembly GCA_902776985.1). GTDB lineage: Bacteria > Bacteroidota > Bacteroidia > Bacteroidales > Bacteroidaceae > UBA3839. Next base: position 82,605 of record CACYSD010000006.1, on the reverse strand, counting down.
TGTCAGCGACACCTCCGGCACGTTCTACAAGCAGTTCGGTCTCACGATGGCCGTCGCCGTGGGCATCTCGCTGCTCTACGCCCTCACCCTCGCCCCAGCGCTCTGTGCGATGATTCTGAAGCCGCGCAAGGAGTGAACCGCGACATTTTCGTACTTTTAACAGTAAAAACGAATATGTTTGAGTATTATTTTTGTAACTTTGTAGCGTATAAAATTAACAAATGAACATGAAAGTCTACAGGTTGACATTTGAAAGGTTGGAAATACGGATAGATAGACATAAAGATGCATAAAATAACTTAAATTTTGGAGCATGAATGTACAAACGACATTATTTTCGATTGGTCATGGCCAGAAGCCATTAGAGGAGTTCTATGAAGAACTCACCTCTTTTGATATCAAGTATGTTATAGATGTCCGTAGCAGTCCTTTCTCCAAATGGGCTCCCCAATATAATCAAAGGGAGATTGCCCTCTATTTGAGAAGCAACGAAATCGTTTATACTTATATGGGTAATACAATCGGAGGTAGACCTATCAATGAGTTTTGTTATGATGAAGAGGGACATTTCGATTACGAAAAGATGGCACAAGAACCATCTTTTAAGGAAGGACTGCTAAGGTTGGTCAATGCGAATGAAAGGCAATTCAACGTGGCTGTTATGTGCAGTGAGTCAGACCCTTCACAATGTCATAGGAGTAAACTCATTGGGCGAGAATTGTATGAGAACTTCCATATCAATATGAAGCACATTGTTTCTGCTGGTGAGTTCATCGATGAGACTCATGTGATAATGGAACTTACTAAAGGGCAATGGACTCCACCAGAGATGAGCCTTTTCCCTTATCCCATGCCTTATTTTAAATCAAGAAAAGTGTACAAAGAAGAAACAGAAGAAGTATTGGCTTATGATTAACGTTTTCACAATCGGAGTTTATAACTCCACGGAAGAGAGTTATTTTGAAAAGCTAACGAAGAATCACATAGACATGTTTTGTGACATTCGTCAGCGTCGGGGAGTCAGAGGCTCTCTATATCGCTATGCCAATAGTAACTATTTACAAGCGAAACTGAAAGAGTTGGGGATTAAATATATGTATATTAAGGAACTGGCTCCCACTTCCGAGATACGTCAAAAGCAAAAGGACGCAGACAAGCTCAATAATGAAACAAAAAAGCAACGGACTACTTTAGGGAAAGTATTCGTAGAAGAATACAATTCGCAGATTTTATCCCATTACGATATGAAGAGTCTTGTATCGAACTTAGAAAAAGTAGGTGCTAAGAATGTGGTTTTCTTCTGCGTAGAAGAACATGCAAGCGCATGCCATCGTTCGTTGGTAGCTAAGGAAATAAGCAAACTTTACGGAATCAAAATAATAGACCTTTAACTATGGCAACAGTTCTAATAGTATCCAAAACACAGATGAGAAACGGTGTGTGCGTTGGTGGAATAAACGAGGATACCCATGAGTTGATTCGCATTCATAATGACCGTGGCGGCAATCTTCCAATTGATGCGCCATACGAGATTGGTGACAGATGGAACATGAGCGTTGAGACAGCATGGAATGTACGCTCAGCACCCCATACTGAAGATAAGCAGACTATTGCTTTGGGAAAGATTGGGAATGTCGGCGTACAAGGAATTAGAGATTATGTGAATAGAAACTCTGCATTGCTTCGCGTGGCAAGAGGCAGCATAGCCAATTCCTTTCAGGGAACACTGCATTTTGTCGGAACTAAGAACTATGTAAATCGCGCTAATGTTCCACCTTATAGCACGCAGTTCTGGATAGCCGATAAAGATTTAACGCATTCCGTACAGTTCGATAAGCATTATTACTATTACGACAGTGTGCGAATTAAGTTTGTTGGATTCCAAGCGCCAGTTGACAGGATTCCTGCAGGAACTATTATTCGCTTATCACTGGCAAACTGGTGGGAAGACGGCAGCGGAGAGGAAAGATGTTATCTGCAATTATCTGGTTGGTATCTATGATTGTAATTCCTTGATATTAGCCCCATTTCTTTCGTTATTTGAACGTAGAAATGGGGCTTTATAATATGCAGTTAATCAATATAAGAATCATAGAAGGACTTTATGATTGCTCATATACATGGAGTAGACCAATTGGCATTCATTTCACCCCCGATTTTTCCCGTTTCACCCACATTGTTATTCCGCATCGCGCGAAATATCTGTACCTTCGCATAAAAAATAGGACTAACGATGATAAAGAAGGATTTTTCTGCAAGGGTTCGCGCGGCCTACGAGACTGCGTTCGGCGCGCTTTTGGGTCGCTATACCAAAGTGGCTATGCTGCCCATTCACAAAAAGTGGCTGGCGGCGATGGTGGTGGCGGCGGTGTCTTTGCTGACAGATGGTCTAAATATCTGGTAGAGCATCTGCCAGACACGCCCATTGTTGATTATACTACCTTTGATGGATGGGTTGATAGTATTTGGGAACCTTTCTATAATGCCTGCGAAACAGAGGCACAGAAAGAAGGAGGCATGCTCCTGAATAAGTTCTATGATGAGGGCTCGTTTGCCACGCTTGTGGCTGTGTGGAATACTGGTCAATGGATAAGTTATGGAGATAGTGTGGCTTTCTGCTATGACAGGCAAAATGGTAGGCTGCAACATTCTTTTGGACATTTGGTCGATTTCAACAATCCGCCTTATCTCATTAACTGTAAAGACCCGCTCAATGAGAAGGGTTTTAAAGCTGGTTTTTTTGACATTCAACCAGACAGTATTGTGTTTGTAGCCAGTGATGCCTTGGCCCATTATATATTAATGAGGTATGAGGTGGCACACAAGGAAGAATTTGAAAGAGAATTGCATGAAGCCATAGCAGCTCAGACAAAAGATAGTTATTTCATCAAGACCGCTATGGAATTAAAGAAAAATAACTTCGAAAAAGACGTTATTGACAAGTTACAAAACTGCAACAACAGTTGGAACTTTAAACAACATATCATGAGCCTCCGTAAGAAGGGACTGATAGGTCATGATGATTATTCATTAGCAATTCTTTAAGTAAGAGACATATATGCCAATGGGACACACAAACAACTATTTGGTGTTCCACCACTTATTATTTCAATGATGCTTGCCCATATTCAATAAATTTCGTTTACAGATAAGGAATGGTGTGTTATATGTACCGCCACAAGGAATATAACGAGGAAAGCCGTAGATTTGCAGGATATGCGGTTAAAGATGCCACAAAGACAGGTAAGTGGTAGGAAGATGTCTGAAGTATGAAGGAAGATGTGGAAGGACGAGGATATAGTTTTTTGTAAAATAAATAGTGGATAATGGTTGTGAATTAAACTTTTATGTGTGTATTTGCGGCGTAAAAGGTTAAATTAGAGCTGTTATGGAAGATATTTATATGCTGAATGATATGGCTATCCTCACGAAATCGTGGAGAAGCTTAAGTCTGTCAGGCTGAAACAGAAAATTACTGAGGGGAGAGGGTGAGGATGTCGAGGGGTGACGAGGCAAAGGTGGTGGCACCGTGGAGTTCGAGGAAGGCGCGGGTGCGGAATCCCCAAAGGACGCTGATGCAGGGGAGTTGGGCGTTGCGGGCGGTCTGCACATCGACGTCGCTGTCGCCTATATAGACGGCATTGGCACTGCTCACGCCAAGTTGACGCAATGCCTCGAATACGGTGTCGGGGGCAGGTTTCTTGCGCAAGCCTTCTGCTTCGTGCTCCCCAATGGCGACTTCAACGGTGTCGGGAAAGAAATGGCGGCAGAGGTCTTGGGTGGCTGCATAGAATTTGTTGCTTACAACAGCTACATGTTTGCCGCGACGTCGCAGTTCGGACAGTAGCTCGGGTATGCCTTCGTAGGGTCGTGTGGTGTCCTGGGAATGTTGCATGTAGTATTCCCGAAAGGTTCGGAAGACTGCCTCGAATTGTGGATTGCGGTCTCCATTGGGAACTGCTCTTGTGATAAGCATGCGTACTCCGTTGCCTACGAATTGCCGGACTTCTTCGAGTGTGTGCTCTGGCATGGAGTGTTGACGGAGTGCGTAGTTGACGGCATTGGCGAGGTCATCAAGGGTGTTGAGAAGTGTGCCGTCGAGATCAAAGATATATGTGTCGTACATTGTTTCATTGTAGTTTTTCGGTGCAAAGGTACGAATTTAAAGTAAAGAGTGAAGAATTAAGAGTGAAGAATGAATAATTTAAACAGCGCGCGGAAATGATTCAGACAAGTGAATAATTGGGAAGGAACTGAAATTGTTTCTGCCCAATTTTCTTTATTCACGGAATAATTACTAACTTTGGTGCGAACTTAATAATTATGGAAAAATGAAAAGAATTGGATTTTTGATTATTGCAATGGCGTTGCTGGCTGCTTCGACGGTTAAGGCTCAGAAGGGTGGGCTTGCTTTCCGCCCGGGTGAATTGTGGCCGGACGACCGAGGGCAGCATATCAATGCTCACGGTGGTGGAATAATGAAGTATAACGACACATTCTACTGGTTTGGTGAGCATAAGGCTGACCATACTTCCGACGCACTGGTGGGGGTGACTTGCTATTCCTCCACGGATCTGGTAAACTGGCACTACTGCGGCGTGGCTCTGAGTGTAAGCGAAGAGAAGGGTTCGGACATAGAACGTGGCTGTATCCTTGAACGCCCGAAGGTGATTTATAATAAGGTGACTGGGAAGTTCTGCATGTGGTTCCATCTGGAGCTGAAGGGTAGGGGCTACGATGCAGCGCGCTATGGTGTGGCTGTGGCTGACAAGCCTGAAGGTCCGTATAAGTTCCTATATTCGCAGAGGGCTAATGCTGGCACATGGCCTGTGGAGTTCGGACGGGACGAACTGGCGGTGGTGGATACGCTCAAGATGGCGAACTACAGGACTTCGTGGACTCCGGCATGGCAGGACGCAGTGGAAAAGGGACTGCTGCTGAAGCGTGACTTCAGAACCGGACAGATGTCGCGCGACATGACTCTTTATGTGGATGACGACGGCAAGGCTTACCATATCTTCTCGTCGGAAGAGAATATGACGCTGCATATCGCTGAACTGACCAACGACTTTTTGCACCACTCAGGACGATATACCAGAGTGGCTCCTGGCGGACAGAACGAGGCTCCAGCGATTTTCAAGCATGAGGGTACGTACTGGATGATTACATCAGGCTGCACGGGATGGGCACCAAACGAGGCTCGTATGTTCTCCGCTCCCAGTATCATGGGACCATGGACTCAGCATCCTAATCCTTGTCGTGGACCAAAGGCTGACAAGACGTTCAACGGACAAAGCACATATATCCTTACTCTCAGCGAGGAGGAACAGGAAAAGATAACTAACCGCAAAGCCAAAAGCCCGCTGATTATCTTCATGGCTGACATGTGGCGTCCGCGCCATCCGAGCGATGCAAGGTATATATGGCTGCCCATCGAATTTGAAAACGGCAAACCGGTGGTGAAGTGGAGAGAGGAGTGGGAACTTTAATAACTTACAAAATGAAGAAATTGATATTGTGGATGATATCCATGATGATGGGTGGTGTGTGCCATGCTGAGGATATCACCATCTGTTATGATGGGGCGTCGGTTAAAGTGACCCAGACGAGAAAGGATAGTGTTGTGGTTGCTGTGGACCGTGCCTACGTGGACATCAAAAGTAAATATAAAGACCATATTCTCACTGTGCGCCTGACGGGTAGCAGTAATGACGGACAACTTAACCTGAAGGCTGACGGAAAGGTGAGAATATGTCTCGACAATCTGACTCTGACCAGTCAGGAGGGTGCGCCGCTTTTCCTGAAGAATAAGAAGAAGACGGAGGTTGTAGTTCCCAAGGGAACGGAGAGCACTCTGTCCATAGCAGCTTGCAACGATACGGTGAATCATAAGGGTGCCGTGGTTTGGGCAAAGGACAAACTTCTGCTTTCGGGTGAAGGCACTCTGAATATCGTTACAAAAGGTGACGGTTGCCGTGGCATCAAGACGAAGAAGGATGTTACGATTGAAGGGCTGACACTTAATGTATCGACTTCAGGAAATAACTTAGGAGAAAAACCTTTTGAGATGTTTGCTTTCCCTGATATGCCGGAGGGCGGCTTTCCTGAATTTCCCGGTGGCTTCCCTATGCCGAACGACAGCATCATGAAGGAGATGTTCTCAAAATTTGCCGATGGTGGCTTCCCGAACTTTCCTGGAGGCTTTCCTATTCCTAACGACAGCATCATGAATGGCGGTGGCTTCCCGAACTTTCCCGGTGGCTTTCCTATGCCAAATGACAGTATAATGAATGGCGGCGGGTTCCCGAATTTTCCCGGTGTCTTCCCGAATTTTGGTGATAGGGAAGGGAACGACAGTATTGAAGGAGGCGGTTTCGGTGGTTTTGGTGGCAAGCATAAGTACTATGCTGCCACCAAGGGAATTGCATCGAAAGGCAGAGTCATCATCAATAGCGGCAACGTGACTGTCAGAACTGCCACAGCGGGAGCTGAGGGAATTGAGGGCAAACAGGGTGTGATAGTCAATGGTGGCAACGTGGATGTACTTGCGACTGACGATGCTATCAATGCCAATGCAACTATTGAGTTCAATGGTGGTTGCGTCACAGCCCGCAGCATGGGTAACGATGCGGTTGACTCTAATCCTAAAGGCGGTTTCTTCATGCCTTTCGGCGGAAACAGTGAACAGGCATCCGATCCTGCGATAATCATCAAGGGTGGCACGGTCTATGCATGGAGTCAGGTGGGTTCACCTGAAGAGGGTCTTGACTGCGACTTCTCTCCTTTAGCCGTGGAGGGAGGACGGGTGTTTACCGTTGGCGGAGGTATGGGTGAAATGCCGTCTGTGCCAACAAACCAAACTGCTAAGCAGCCTACTGTTCTGCTGATAGGAATGAATATAGCGCAGGACGCTCCGATAAATATCTGCGACGGAAGCGGTAAGACGCTCGATACGATAACCGTCCCGTTCTCCATGCGACGCAGTGCCAGTATTGTCAGTATCCCAGCCTTCAAGGTGGGAGGCTCCTATACTGTGAAGACAACAGATTACGAGAGGACTTTCACCATTGATGAGAATTTCACAATTGTGAGGTGATTCAAAAAAAATGCTAATAGATTGTAATTATCTTGAATATAATTTGCAGTTTGATTTTTTTGCATTACATTTGCGATGAAGATAAAAAATGGCTGAATTAACTCAGCCGCAAAACACCTAATTATACCTACCAAAATCTAATCTACCATTCATGATGAATAGTGACAATTATTGTGTGATACTTGCAGGGGGAATTGGCTCCCGATTGTGGCCATCAAGCCGTCAGCAACACCCAAAGCAGTTTCTTGACTTGCTTGGAACCGGTGAAACTCTCCTGCAAACAACTTATAAGCGTTTCGCAGAATTTATAGATCCTCAGAACATTATTGTAATGTCTAACTATCAATACGAGGATCTGGTGCATGAACAACTTCCTGAATTACCCAAGAAAAACCTCCTGCTGGAGCCGATGCGCCGCAATACGGTGCCGAGTGTGACTTGGGCTGCGGTGGAGATATTCTATCGTAATCCCAAAGGTAGAATCGTGGTTACTCCTGTTGACCAGGTGGTGGTGACTCAGGAAGAATTCAAAAAGGACATTCTCAACGGTCTTGAATATGTAGGGGAAAACGACCGCCTGCTGACTATGGGAATCGTACCTACACGCCCTGACACCACTTACGGATATATCCAGATGGCAGACAATATCAAGGAGGATATCTACAAGGTACAGACATTCACCGAGAAACCATCGCTGGAATTTGCCAAGATGTTCCTCGAGAACAACGAATTCCTGTGGAATACGGGTCTCTTCGTCTGGAAAGCATCTACGTTCCTGACTTCTCTACATTCTCACTCAACATTGTTTGTGGAAATGATGAAGGCGGTTGAGGCTGAATATGCTGCCGGCGGAAATGTGGATTCTATATTGCAGGATATATTTGCCAAATGTCCTAACCTCTCACTCGAAGAGGGAATTCTGGAGAAATTGGAAAATGTGGATGTTATGATGTGTCACTTCCACTGGAACGATATAGGTACATGGCATTCTCTCTTCGACGTGCTCAGCAAGGACAAGGATGCAAATGTGGGAATTGGTGATCACATCATGCTCTATGACTGCGAAGACTGCATGGTCAAGCTGCCGCAAGGGAAGATTGCGGTGATTCAGGGACTGAAAGACTATGTGGTGGTGGAAGAGAACAACGTGCTTGTGATCTGCAAGAAGGATGACCAAAGCGCTATCCGCAAATTCGTCAATGACGTGCAGATAGGCATCGGTGATGAGTATGTGTAGAGACCCCCTCTAACTCCCCCAAGGGGGAGAACAATCCATCTTGTTGGGTTCCGCAGTCAGGCTTCCCCCTCGCCCTTTTGAGAGGGGGGTAGGGGGTGAGGATTTATAGTAATGCTGATAGTTCTGCTTCAAGGTCTTTGACGTCATCGCTGCGTTTTACGATTTCGTTGTTGCGGTCGATGAGGAAATATGTTGGGAGGTTGCTTACGGCATAGAGTCGTGCTACCTCTCCGTTTGTATCACGTACACATATCCAGGGGAGGTTCTCTGCAGCGTATTTCCAATAGTGCTCATCGTTGTCAAGAGAAACCTGCATGATTTCCAGCCCCTGTGCATGCATCTTGTCGTAAAGGCTGCGGAGGCTGCGATTGTGTGCTGATGAGAACTTGTCTGCATAGCGGGTGAAGTCGAGCAGCACCACCTTGCCTTTCAAGCTGCTTATGGAACGTACCTTCCCGTTGATGTCGAGCAACTCGAATTTGAGGATGCCAGTATAGGATATCCTTGAATCGTCGACATCGAGAACCTGTTCCTTGCGGGGAGCAGTACTTTCCATTCCCTTTCGTGCCACTTCAAGAATACGCTCTGTGCGAGGACTTCCGTTGCGCATCAAGTCCCATGCTGTGGCAACAGCCGCAAACACACGTGCGTCGTCGCGCTCGTTCATGTAGTCGAACAGTAGGTGTTGGCCGTTGTTGTCGACAATAGACAGGCACGCTGCGTAGTAAGCCCATGCTGAAGAAGGCGAATTGATGATGTATTCTGTGCAGAGATGTTTCTTGAATCGAGCCTCCATGTTGGCTATGCTGTCAACAGCATCGCCAGGAAGCAGACTCCAGTCCTTGGCACATTCAATTATATTCTGCTGCAAGGTGCGCCACTTCATGTCTATGTCACGGATGAACTGGGCGTTCTCAGAGCCTTCCACCTTGTATTTCTTGTCGATGGTCTTCAGATCGGCCTTGAAGGTGATAGTCTCAGTAGAGTCTATTGCAAAGTTGATGATGTGGTTGTTGACCCGAAGCACGAAGAAGTCGGTGAATGCAGGTGATTTGCATGACAGGGAGAAAGCTCCGTCGCTTTCAATAAGAACAGAATCCAATACTTCCTGCTTCCCGTCATCAGTCAGGGCATAGAGATAAACTGTGCTATCGGCAGCATTCATGAATTCTCCGTTAATATGGAATTGAGGCTCGTTCTTGCATGAAACAAGTAGTAGTATGGATGAAAGAACAAATAATGAGGTTTTTTTCATAATTGAAATATGTTGTTTGGAAATCCGGCTGCAAATTTAAGAAAAATTACACAGATTCAAAGCTGGCGTATATAATAAAATAATGTGTTTGTTTTGTCGTGTCAGCAAAAAGTCGTAACTTTGCACTCGTTTTCTGCGCCAGCTCTATACAAAAGGCACAGATATACAATAGATTATCATTTTTAAGAAGTAAATATAAAAAACAAGAAAGAGGATGAATATCTCATTGCAAAAGGCAGACGAACTCAATGCAACAATCACAGCAGTCATTGAGCCTGCAGACTATGAAGAAAATGTGGCTAAAGCCATCAAGGATTTCAGCAAGAAGGCATCAATGCCTGGTTTCCGCCCAGGTAAGGTTCCAGCTGGACTTATCAAGAAGCAGTACGGACAGTCAATTTTGGCCGAAGAGGTTAACAAACTGTTGCAGGATAACCTCTACAACTATATTCGCGACAATAAAGTGAATATGCTTGGCGAACCATTGCCAACCGATGCAAACAACAATATCGAACTTGTTGACGGTAACACATTCACTTTCACTTTCGACCTTGCTATTGCTCCTGAATTCAAGGTTGAACTCAGCAAGAAGGACAAAGTGGATTTCTATCATGTTAAAGTTAGCGACGAAATGATCGACAACCAGGTGCAGATGTACCGTCAGCGTGGTGGAAACTATGAGAAGGTTGACTCTTACGAGGACAACGATATGGTTAAGGGAACAGTTACTGAACTCGATGCCAAGGGCAATGCCGTTGATGGTGGTGTTACAGCAGAGGCAGTAGTTATGCTTCCTAAGTATTTCAAGAACGACGACCAGAAGAAGTTGTTCGAGAATGCTAAGCCAAACGATATCGTTAAGTTCAATCCTTTCAAGGCTTACGACGGCAGCGAGGCTGAACTCGCAAGCCTTCTTAAGGTTGAGAAGGAAAAGGCTGCTGAATACAAAGGCGACTTCAACTTCCAGATTTCCGAAATCACTCGCTACGTACCAGGGCCACTGAATCAGGAACTGTTCGACACAGTTTTCCCAGCAGGTACTGTTACTTCAGCTGAGGAATTCTCTGCTAAAATCAAGGAGCAGATTGAAAACCAGTTTGCCAAGGATGCAGACTACAAGTTCCTCCTCGACATCCGCAAGTATGTTACAGAGAAGATCGGTAAGCTGAAATTCCCGGATGAGAAGCTCAAGCGTATTATGCTTGCCAATGCAAAGAATGACGAACAGAAAGTTGAGGACAACTACGATAAGAGCATCGAAGAACTCACTTGGCACCTCATCAAGGAGCAGCTTGTTGAAATGACCAAGGTGAAGGTAGAAGACAATGACGTTATCGAAATGGCTAAGGAAGTTACTCGCATGCAGTTCGCTCAGTATGGCATGCTGAACATCCCAGAAGAGTACATCGACAACTCTGTTAAGGAAATGATGAAGAAGCGCGAAACAGTTGACAACCTCATCGACCGCGCTATTGAAATCAAACTTGGAACAGCCCTGAAGGAGATGGTAACTCTCAATACTAAGGATGTTACTACAGAGGAATTCAACAAGTTGTTCGCATAAGAGGAAAACTTAAAATTTCTTAAATACATAAAAAAAGTTGCAGGTATGTAAAAATGCTTGCAACTTTTTTATATCTTTGTATTCACTTGGCGCAGTAGCCGGCTTTTTTACTATAAAAATATACATCAAAATGATTCAAGATTTCAAAAAATATGCTACTGGACACCTCGGAGTGAACAGTATGGTTCTCGATGATGTTATTAAATCACAGGCTGGATATCTCAATCCATATATACTTGAAGAACGACAACTTAATGTTACTCAACTCGACGTGTTCTCACGTCTTATGATGGACCGCATCATTTTCCTGGGAACAGAAGTGAATGACTATACAGCTAATGTGCTGCAGGCACAAATGCTCTACCTCGATTCTGTGGATAGCGGAAAAGACATTAGTGTATATATCAATTCTCCTGGCGGAAGCGTAAGCGCTGGTTTGGGTATATATGATACAATGCAGTTTATCAACAGCGACGTACAGACTATCTGTACAGGTATGGCTGCATCAATGGCTGCAGTATTGCTTGTTGCCGGAGCTAAAGGCAAGCGCTCTGCTTTGCCACACAGCCGTGTGATGATCCATCAGCCGATGGGTGGTGCACAAGGTCAGGCCAGCGACATCGAGATTACCGCACGGGAGATACAGAAACTTAAGAAGGAACTGTACCAGATTATAGCTAATCACTCTGGTCAGGATTTTGACAAGGTGTGGGCTGACAGCGACCGTGACTACTGGATGACAGCAGAAGAGGCTAAGGAGTATGGAATGATTGACCAGGTACTGGTAAATAAGAAGTAAATTGCAAGATGGCAAAAGGGATAAAACAGAAGTGTGATTTTTGCGGAAGAACTGAGGATCAGGTTGACATTCTGATTAGTGGGCTGAATGCCTGTATCTGTAATGAGTGTGCAGAGCAGGTGAACGAAATCCTTGCCGGTAATGCTCATTCCAAGAAAGCTTCCAAGAATTCTTTCGAAGAAAAGAAACTGCCGAAGCCGACAGAGATTAAGGCTTACCTTGATCAGTATGTGATAGGGCAGGATGAAGCCAAGAAAGCAATGTCGGTTGCTGTCTATAATCACTATAAGCGATTGCGCGACAACAATAAGAAGCAGAACGACGAGGTTGAACTGGAGAAGTCGAACATCATAATGGTCGGTAGCACGGGAACAGGTAAGACCCTGTTGGCGAAGACCATTGCCAAGATGCTCCTTGTGCCGTTTACCATCGTCGATGCCACAGTGCTGACTGAAGCCGGATATGTGGGAGAGGATGTGGAGAGTCTGTTGTCAAGATTGTTGCAGGAATGTGACTACGATCCGAAACGCGCAGAACAGGGAATAGTATTTATCGACGAGATAGACAAAATCGCACGTAAGGGCGACAATCCGTCAATCACACGAGATGTGAGCGGTGAAGGAGTGCAGCAGGGACTGCTGAAGCTGTTGGAAGGAAGTGTGGTAAACGTTCCTCCATACGGTGGACGTAAGCACCCTGAGCAGCAGTTCATCCAAGTTGATACAAAGAACATCCTCTTCATCTGCGGAGGTGCATTCGACGGCATAGAGAAGCGAATAGCCCAGCGTCTTAACACTCACGTAGTGGGTTTTGATGCAGTGAAGAATGTTCAGAAGATTGACAAGTCCAACATCATGAAGTATATTGCCCCGATGGACCTGAAGTCTTTCGGACTTATACCTGAGATTATCGGACGTTTGCCGATTCTGACACACCTTGAACCGCTTGACCGTGAGGCGCTGCGCTCAATACTTACAGAACCAAAGAACTCCATAGTAAAACAGTATATCCGACTGTTTGAAATGGACGGAGTGAAGTTGACAATAGGTGATGATGTACTTGATTTTGTAGTTGACAAGGCCATAGAGTTCAAACTGGGAGCACGCGGATTGCGTTCAATCGTTGAAACTATCATGATGGATCCAATGTTTGAGATTCCCGCAAAGAAAGTTTCTGAATACGAAGTCACACTCGACTACGCCAAGAAACAAATCGAGAAACTCAATGTGCTCGCTGAGTGATAAGCGTGAAAGGCGTCCATAAAACGAGAGTTATTATAAACCTTTATAAATCCTGACTACAACCATGGTGAAGAAGCAGAATACATTGAAAGATCATCTGAAATACTATTTCGGATTCGATTCTTTCAAAGGCGATCAGGAGGCCATCATTAAGAATCTGATGTCTGGCAACAACACCTTTGTACTTATGCCAACTGGTGGCGGCAAGTCTCTTTGCTATCAGTTGCCTGCTCTCATTATGGATGGAACTGCGATAGTGATATCGCCGCTTATTGCGTTGATGAAGAATCAGGTAGACGCAATAAAACACTACAGCGAAGAGGACAATGTGGCCCATTTCCTCAATTCATCACTCAACCGCTCAAGTATAGAGCAAGTTAAGCAGGATGTGCTTGAAGGTAAAACCAAATTGCTGTATGTTGCCCCTGAGTCTCTCACCAAGGAAGAGAATGTTGAGTTCTTGCGTTCTGTGAAAATTTCCTTCTATGCAGTCGACGAGGCTCATTGTATTTCGGAGTGGGGACACGATTTCCGCCCAGAGTACCGCCGCATCAGACCAATTATCAATGAAATTGGCGATGCTCCCGTGATTGCCCTTACGGCTACAGCCACAGACAAGGTGCGTACAGACATAAAGAAGAATCTTGGAATTCTTGATGCCAAGGACTTCAAGTCTTCGTTCAACCGTCCCAATCTCTATTACGAGGTAAGACCTAAGACCAAGGACGTTGACAAGGATATTATCAAGTTCATCAAGCAGAACGAAGGCAAGAGCGGTATTATATATTGTCTTAGCAGAAAGAATGTGGAGGAACTCGCTGATATTCTTAAGGCAAACAATATCAAGGCTGCAGCATATCATGCAGGTCTGGAACCATCAGTTCGTTCGCAGGCTCAGGATGACTTTATCATGGAACGTATCGATGTGATTGTAGCTACAATCGCTTTCGGTATGGGTATTGACAAACCAGACGTGAGATTCGTCATTCATCATGATATACCAAAGAGCCTTGAAGGCTATTATCAGGAAACAGGACGCGCCGGCAGAGATGGCGGTGAAGGAAAATGCATAGCATTCTTTACACGTAAGGACCTTCAGAAACTGGAGAAGTTTATGGAGGGTAAACCTGTGGCAGAGCAGGATATAGGCAGGCAGTTGCTGAAGGAAACAGCAAACTACTGCGAGTCCTCTGTGTGCCGTCGTAAGTTGCTTCTCCACTATTTTGGTGAGGTTTATGAACCGGATTCCTGCGACAACTGTGACAATTGTCTCCATCCTAAGAAGAAGACAGATGCACAGAATGAACTCCTGTTGCTTCTGCAGGCTGTTGTTGCCGTGAAGGAGAATTTCAAGGCACAATATATAATAGATGTGCTTCGTGGTAACGAAACCGAAACAATCTTTGCTCACAAGCATGATAAACTTCCGATGTTCGGCGACGGTTCAGAAGTAGAGGAAACTATGTGGAATGCGGTGATTAACCAAGCCATGCTTTCCGGCTATTTACGCAAAGATGTCGAGAACTACGGACTTCTGAAACTCACTAAGGACGGTAAGGCGTTCTTGAAAAATCCTGTCCCGTTCATGGTTATGGAGGACAATGATTTCAACGACGACTACGAGGAGCCTGCTTCGGTGGGTGGTGGAGCAGATTTGGAACTTCATTCCATGCTGCTCGACTTGCGCCGTTCTTTATCTAAGAAACTGGATGTTCCACCCTATGTTATTTTCCAGGACAATTCCCTGGATGCAATGTCAACACTATACCCAATCACACTTGAGGAGCTGCAGAACATTCCAGGGGTTGGAGCCGGTAAAGCCAAACGCTATGGCGGAGAGTTTATCAAACTCATCAAACGACATTGTGAAGAAAACAACATAGAACGTCCAACAGATATCAGAGTACGTACCGTGGCAAATAAATCAAAATTAAAAGTCAGCATTATTCAGAGCATAGACCGTCAGGTGGCACTTGACGACATCGCTTTGGTGAAAGGCATTGATTTCAGTGACCTGCTTGACGAAATTGAGGCAATTGTCTATAGCGGCACGAAGCTTAACATCGATTACTTCCTCGAGGAAGTGATGGATGAAGACAGGGTTGATGATATCTACGAGTATTTCCGTGAAAGTGAAACTGATGACATTGACACCGCAATGAATAATCTGGATTCAGACTATACTGAGGATGAAATCAGATTAGTTAGAATTAAGTTTATAAGTGAAATGGCTAATTAAGCCTGTTCATTTCGGAAGTTTCAGTTTTTTATTCGTTATTTGGCGCAAACCAATGCAAAAATCTCCCGATTTTCAAATAAACGGGAAAAAATGCATTGGTTTGCGTTATTTTAATTAATCAGTCTTTGAACATTGAAAAATAATACTTAACTTTGCATGCAATAAAATCTGAAACACATGTCTTCTTTTATTGCAGAAAAAGTAGTTATGGAAGGTCTTACCTTCGATGATGTGCTGTTGGTTCCAGCCTATTCCGAAGTCCTTCCACGTGAAGTATCCCTTTCAACCAAGTTTTCCCGTAATATTGATTTGCGCATACCTTTTGTTACAGCCGCTATGGACACTGTGACAGAAGCTGCTATGGCTATTGCTATCGCCCGTGAAGGTGGTATCGGCGTTATTCACAAGAATATGTCGATTGAGGAGCAGGCACGCCAGGTCGCTATCGTAAAACGTGCTGAAAACGGCATGATTTACGCTCCTGTGACCATTCGACGCGGCTCTACCGTAGGTGATGCCCTCGGAATGATGGCAGAATACCACATTGGAGGTATTCCTGTGGTTGACGATGAAAACCGTTTGGTGGGAATCGTAACAAACCGTGACCTTCGTTTCCAGACAAAGATGTCACGTAAGATTGATGAGGTTATGACCTCGGAGAATCTTATAGTTACTCATCAGCAGACCGACTTGGAAAAGGCTGCGCAGATTCTCATGAAGCATAAGATTGAGAAACTCCCAGTAGTAGACGATGAAAACCATCTCATTGGTCTTATCACATATAAAGATATTACCAAGGCAAAGGATAAACCAATGGCATGTAAGGACGACAAAGGTCGTCTGCGTGTTGCGGCGGGCGTTGGAGTCACAGCAGACACCTTCGAGCGTATGACCGCATTGGTGAATGCTGGAGTTGACGCTATTGTTATCGATACAGCTCACGGACACTCTAAGGGTGTTATTGAAAAGGTACGCGAAGCAAAGGCTGCCTTCCCAAATGTGGATATCGTTGTTGGAAACATCGCTACAGGTGAGGCTGCACGTATGCTTGTCGAAGCAGGTGCGGATGCAGTGAAGGTTGGTATCGGTCCTGGTAGTATTTGTACAACACGTGTCGTAGCCGGAGTAGGTGTTCCTCAGCTTTCAGCAGTATATGATGTAGCTAAGGCACTTGAAGGCACAGGCGTACCTCTTATCGCTGACGGCGGCCTTCGCTATAGTGGTGACATCGTTAAGGCAATCGCTGCAGGTGGAACTTGTGTCATGATCGGTTCGCTTGTAGCAGGAACAGAGGAGGCACCAGGAGAGACAATTCTCTTCAACGGTCGTAAGTTCAAGTCATATCGTGGAATGGGTTCGCTCGAAGCAATGGAGAACGGTTCCAAGGATCGCTACTTCCAATCAGGAGTATCTGAAGTGAAGAAACTCGTTCCTGAAGGAATTGCAGGACGTGTTCCTTACAAGGGCACAGTACAGGAAGTTATCTATCAGCTTGTTGGTGGTTTGCGTTCAGGTATGGGCTATTGCGGAGCAAAGGATATAGCAGCTCTTCATAATGCCAAGTTCACCCGAATCACAAATGCCGGTGTACAGGAAAGCCACCCACACGAGGTGATTATTACAAGTGAGGCTCCAAACTATAGCCGCCCTCAATAAATTATTTAGACCCAGAGTTTTACGATAAATTGTTAGATTTGTTGTAAAACACGCAATAAAAGTTAACTTTTGAAAGAATAAAGTTAACTTTTTGTGTTTTAATCAACTCGTTAGAACTGAAAAAACTCAAGAACTTAAGAACTCAAGAACTTAAGAACTCAAAAACTCATTTATGAAAGATAATGACTGGAAATCCAGATTGGGAGTTGTTTTTTCTACAAATCCGCAGTTTGAATACAATGACGATTCCGCTGATGAGGAAATAGAAACTCTTCAGCCTGCTCAGCAGAAACTCCGAGTAAGGATTGAGAAGAACCATCGTGCCGGTAAAGTAGTTACGATTGTCAGTGGCTTTGTGGGAACGGATGATGATATGAAGGCGCTTGGAAAGATGCTGAAAACCCGCTGTGGAACAGGCGGAAGCGTTAAGGATAGCGAGATTCTTGTCCAAGGAGATTTTCGTGATAGGGTAATTGATATTCTCCGTACGGCAGGATATACAAATTCTAAATGATGAAAATATCTATATCCATGCTTTGCTGAGGTGCGTCCCTTCCTTAACATTATTTGAGGGAATTTAAAGGTTTAAATAGGCAATATTACGTCGAAAAGTTGTAAATTTGCAGATTGTTAGCTATTCAATAGAAATCCGTTTTTGCGGAGAAGAAATAAATAAGAAAGCATAATGGGAAAAATTATTGCATTGGCAAATCAGAAGGGTGGAGTAGGAAAGACAACTACTACCATCAATTTGGCTGCATCATTGGCTACTTTGGAGAAGAAAGTACTAGTCGTTGATGCAGATCCACAAGCAAATGCCTCTTCTGGTTTGGGCGTAGATATACAACAAGTTGACACCTCTATTTACGACTGCATTATCAGTGCGGTTGCTCATGCTGCTAACAGCAGCGAAGCGGTGATAGATCCTCATGAGGCAATTTTCACTACCGACATCGATGGCCTTGATATCATTCCGAGCCACATCAATCTGGTTGGCGCAGAAGTGGAAATGATTAACATGAACCATCGTGAAGTAGTGCTTCGTCAGTTGCTCGAACCGCTTCGTGGTGAGTATGACTTCATCTTGGTTGACTGCTCTCCTTCGCTTGGACTTATCACTACCAACTGCCTTACGGCAGCTGATTCTGTGATAATTCCTGTTCAGTGTGAGTACTTTGCGCTTGAAGGAATCAGCAAACTCCTTCAGACAATCAAAATTATCAAGTCTCGTCTTAATCCGAAACTTGAAATTGAAGGATTCCTCCTTACTATGTTTGATTCTCGCCTGAGACTTGCAAATAAAATCTACGAGGAGGTTAAGCGTCATTTCCAGGAACTTGTGTTCAAGACAGTAATCCAGCGTAATGTCAAACTGAGTGAGGCTCCGAGTCATGGTATTCCATGTATATTGTACGATGTGACATCTACCGGTGCCAAGAACTATCTGGCTCTCGCCAAGGAAGTTATTGACAATAACGCTAAGTAAAGAACTTAAAAACTCAAGAACTAAATACTGTGGCAGTAAAAAAGAAATTCGGAACATTGGGACGTGGCCTTGATGCATTGATATCCACAGAAGATATACGCACCGAAGGCTCGTCTACAATCAATGAAATAGATATAACTCTGATTGATGCAAATCCCAATCAGCCACGTCGCGAATTCGACGAGGAGTCATTGCAGGAACTTGCCGATTCAATTTCTGAGATAGGCATCATCCAGCCAATCACTCTGCGTCAGATGGAGAATGGCAGATATCAGATTATTGCTGGCGAACGTCGTTGGCGTGCTTCTCAGCGTGCTCATCTAAAAACCATTCCTGCTTACATCCGTACAGCAGATGATGAGAATGTGATGGAGATGGCTCTTATTGAGAATATCCAGCGTCAGGACCTGAACTCTGTGGAGATTGCGCTTGCATATCAGCATCTTATCGACCAGTATGGACTTACCCAGGAAAAACTGTCTGAACGTGTTGGCAAGAAACGTACTACTGTTGCTAATTTCCTGCGTCTTCTGAAACTGCCTGCACAGGTTCAGGTGGCTCTTCAGAATCATCAGATCGACACAGGTCATGCTCGTGCATTGCTCTCACTTGAAGATCCTAAGCAGCAAGTTCGTCTTTTCAAGGAAATTCAGCAGAAAGGCTATTCCGTACGTCGCGTTGAGGAAATAATTCGTGATTTAAACGACGGTAAAGTACCTACAAAGCAGGCTGGTGGAAGCAAGCAAGCTTTGTCTGAGAACTATATCTCAGCACAGAAGAGTCTTTCCAGCAAATTTGGCACCAAAGTGAAGGTGTCCTGCACCAGCAAAGGCTCAGGCAAACTGGTTCTCCCATTTGCCAACGAAGAAGATTTCAATAGAATAATCGCATTGTTGTCATAAACTGAAGGCATGGGATTTTTGAGAATCAGCATATTATTAGCAGTCATTCTGTGTATTCCAGTATCTGATGCGCACTCTCAAGAGATGTCGGACTCGGTGTATCTGGATATAGAAACAGATTCTGTTATCCTGACCTCGGGTGATGCTATTCTCAAAACAGAGCCAGTGGCAATAGAACAGCCAAATTGGATGCCGGATCCCAAGAAGGCTTTGTGGCTGTCTATTGTGTTTCCGGGCGGAGGACAGATTTACAACCGTAAGTATTGGAAACTGCCTCTTTTCTACGGAGGATTCCTCGGATGTCTATATGCCCTTAACTGGAATAACACAATGTATCGTGATTATTCACAGGCATATATTGACATAATGGATACCAATCCCGACACCAAGAGTTATGTCAATTTCCTGCCTCCGACTTATGATGCTGAGGCCAATGCCGAGCGCCTGAAGACACTTTTTAAGCGTAAAAAGGACTTCTATCGAAGATATCGCGATTTGAGTATTTTCTGCTTGATTGGTGTTTATGCCTTGTCGATTATTGATGCTTATGTCGATGCAGAACTGTCGAGTTTTGACATCAGCCCCGACCTCAGTATGAAGATTCGTCCATCGATTATCAATGATAATAGCACGGCCCAACGGCTGCCTATGTTAAGAAACCAGTCCTATGGTGTTCAGTGCTCACTTACGTTCTAAAAATTTGAGATTATGAAGATAAAATTACTTAATATCCTTATCCTATCAATTGTTTCGTCAATCACAGCTACAGCACAGAACGATGTTGTGGTTGTTTCTGATAGCAACTCTACCGAACGGTTTGAGTTGCCCGACGGAATGTCTGTGACAGAAGAGGAACTGTTGCGAGAATACACTAACCGTACAAACCTTTCTGCTGGCTCATCAGCAACCCGTACAACATCGTATAACGATCAGATTCTGATTGATCGCCTCTCTCGCATACCTACAATCATAGATATGCCTCTCAACGACATCACTCGCAAGTTCATAGATACTTACAGCAATCGCATGAAACGTTCTGTATCTGTGATGTTGGGCGCATCTAATTTCTATATGCCTTTGTTCGAGGAGGCTCTTGAGCGTTATAACCTTCCACTCGAACTGAAGTACCTGCCTGTGATTGAGTCTGGTCTTCGTCCTGGCGTCACTTCCAGAGCTGGAGCTGCAGGTCTTTGGCAGTTTATGATTGCATCAGGCAAGCAGTATGGTCTTGAGGTAAATACTCTCGTTGATGAACGCCGAGACCCTATCAAGTCAAGTGATGCAGCAGCAAGATACCTTAGCGACCTCTACAAGATGTTCAACGACTGGAGTCTTGCCATCGCAGCATATAACTGCGGACCGTATAATGTGCAGAAAGCATTGCTTCGTGCTGGTGGCAG
The DNA here is from genome assembly GCA_902776985.1 of uncultured Bacteroidales bacterium. Classification (GTDB taxonomy): domain Bacteria; phylum Bacteroidota; class Bacteroidia; order Bacteroidales; family Bacteroidaceae; genus UBA3839. The sequence continues at coordinate 61,730 of CACYSD010000006.1, read as the reverse complement.
TAAATCCCTTACTTTCTGGGATGTTTACAATTATCTGCCCAATGAGACTCGTGGTTATGTTCCGGCATTTATCGCTGCAACCTATATCATGAATTTCTATTGCGAGCACGGCATCACACCAATGGATGCAGTTCTTCCGGCAGAGTCTGACACTATAGTCGTAGCTCACGATGCCAAACTTGTTAATATCGCATCCATTTGTAATGTGACAATCGACGAGTTGCGTTCACTTAATCCTCAGTACCGTCGCGATATTGTTCCTCAGAACTATGCTGTCCGTCTCCCGGCACAGGCTATTGAGTCATTCATCACCAAGGAGGATATGATTTACGGAGGACGAATTTCCTCTACTACAAATAATAACAACTCATCTTCTAATAACAACTCATCTTCGTCAGAGAATGAGAATACTGAGAATTCCGAAGTTTCTGTAATGCCTCTGAATACGTCGGAGCTTGCAGCATCCGACAATTCGGATACTTCTGAAAGTACCGAGTCGGTTGTGACGGCAACAACAACCAACAACAACTCCTGGTATTCACGTTCAGGTAGTCAGAATACCCGAAATACTCAGTCTTCACGTTCTTCACGTCGCAACACCCGTTCATCTCGTCAGAACACTACCAAATCTGTATCTGTGCGTAGTGGAGATACCTTGTCCAAAATTGCTGCGCAGAATGGTACAACAGTTGAAAAACTGAGAAAGATGAACGGAATCAAAGGCTCAACTATACGTCCAGGTCAAAAAATTCGTGTAAAATAGCATAGTAGCTTATGGCAGATGAAAAACATGACAATGAAGTGCTGAACCAGGAAGACCTTATGGTCGAAGAGGCTTTTCAACACCTTTTGGAATCGTATTTGGCAAGTCCGCATCGCAAGAAGGTCGAAATCATAACCAAGGCTTTCAACTTTGCCAAACATGCTCATAAAGGTGTGCGCCGTTTGTCGGGCGAACCCTATATCATGCACCCACTCGCGGTCGCACAGATTGTATGCTCGGAGATAGGTCTGGGTAGTACTTCCATCTGCTCAGCATTACTTCACGATGTTGTTGAAGATACTGAATACACGGTTGAGGACATTGAGAATATGTTCGGGCCGAAAATCGCGCAGATTGTCGAAGGATTGACAAAAATAGCAGGTGGTATCTTCGGTGCCAATGCTTCTGCTCAGGCGGAGAACTTCAAGAAGCTTCTGCTTACTATGAGCGATGACATCCGTGTGATTCTTATCAAGATTGCCGACCGTCTGCACAATATGCGCACCCTCGGTTCGCAAGCAAAGAACAAACAGTACAAGATTGCTGGAGAAACTCTCTACATCTATGCTCCACTTGCCAACCGTTTGGGACTTAATACCATAAAGACTGAACTCGAAGATCTTAGCTTTAGATATGAGCATCCTGCTGAATATGCTGAAATTGAACAGCGACTCCTTAATTCTGAAACTGAACGTAATGCTATTTTTGCTGAGTTCACAGCTCCTATCCGTGAGAAACTGGATGAGATGGGAATCGGCTATGAGATTAAGGCTCGTGTCAAGACACCTTATTCCATCTGGCATAAGATGCAGACCAAGCATGTGAACTATGAGGATATTTACGACATTCTGGCTGTACGTATCATCTTCGATGCTAAAAGCAAGAAGACTGAAGTAAAGGAGTGTTTCGATATCTTCCTTATGCTCACGGAAATCTATTCTTATCACCCTGACCGTCTGCGCGACTGGGCGCACCATCCTAAGACAAACGGTTATCAGGCACTTCATGTTACCTTGATGTCTGACCAGGGACGATGGATTGAAGTGCAGATTCGTAGCCGCCGCATGGATGATATCGCAGAGAAGGGATTCGCAGCGCATTGGAAATACAAGGAAGGAGAGCAGGGTCAGCTCGATAGTGAAGACGAACTTAATAAATGGCTTAACACCATTAAGGAAATCCTTGATGATCCTCAGCCGGATGCTATGGATTTCCTCGATACCATAAAACTTAATCTTTTTGCCTCCGAGATATTCGTTTTTACCCCGAAGGGCGAGATGCGCACCATGCCGGCAGGCAGTACCGTGCTTGACTTTGCATTTACCATTCATACATTTGTGGGCAGTCATTGCATTGGCGCGAAGGTCAACCACAAACTCGTCTCCTTGGGACATAAGCTCAATAGTGGAGACCAGGTTGAGGTATTGACATCCAAGTCGTTGAGAGTGGAACGCTCATGGCTCAACATCGCTACTACGGCAAAGGCAACGACTAAGATTCTGGCGATGCTGCGCAAGGAAGACCGCGATGCTCGTATTCAGGGCGACAAACTGCTTGATGAGTTCCTGAAGAAGAATGAACTGTACCGTTCGCCCGACAACCTTGACAAACTTTGTAAGTTGCATGGAGTCACTAAACCTGAGGCTTTGAGTATTGGTATCGGTTATGGACAGATCACACTCGACCAGACAGATGTGAACCTGCTCAAGGGTCGTAACAACAGCAGCGGCTGGAAACGTCTCTTCTCATTCGGACGCAAACCCAAGGCACAGGAGAAAACCGATGAGAAACTCGTTGTCGATAAGAATTTCAACCGCAAGCAGACCCTCGAACTGACTGAGGATACAATTCAGAATAAATACACCCTTGCAGATTGCTGCAAACCCATCCCTGGTGATTTGGTGATGGGGTATATTGATGAAAAGAACACCATTACGATTCACAAGCTTCAATGTCCAAATGCCATGAAGCTAAAGGCAAATCGTGGCAACCGCATTCTTGCTGCCCAGTGGAAGATGAACCGTACTATGCTCTTCCCTGTGGATATATTCATTAAGGGATTAGACCGAGTGGGTATGCTCAACGAATTGACTGTGGTGATTTCCACTCAGCTCAATGTGAATATGCACAAACTTACAGTGGAGTGCAACGATGGCATCTTCGAATGTAACATCCAACTCTTTGCACACGACACAAGTGAAGTTGACACCTTGATATCCGAACTTAAGAAAGTTCCCGATGTCAATCAGGTTATTAGAATTTAAAATAAAAAAAAGCATGAAGCGGAAACCGCTTCACGCTTTTTTTTATTTCTTTTAATACAAATGTTCCTCGCCTTGAATTTCCTCGCGAGTAAGTTTCTCCTTGTCCATGCTGCGCCAAGCCTTGACTATGTATAGCAGCACGAACGGTATGAGTAACGATACATAGAACATCGTCCTTAGTGTGAATTCGCTGCTGCATGAATTCTGCATGGTCAGCGAATATGAAGGATCAATGTTTGAAGGATAGTATGCTGTGTTGAACCATGCAGCACACAGAAGCAAAGTTGTCACAACAAATATCGTTCCGATACTTGCAGGCCAGATTCCACGGATGCATGGAGTGCCGTCAGCACGTGTTACTTTAAGTGGGAATAAGCTGCCGAGCAGGACCAATGCCACACCTACAAAGAAAACCACTAATATCACAGGATGCTGGAACAGATTGTGCAGGTATTTCTGTGATTCAGTGTATATCTCACCTGTCTTGATATCGAATGACAAGCCATCCTTTGTCAGAACATGGAAGATGAATGCGATGAAAAGAGGGTAGAAGCAGATGTCGTTGATGATGAGCATCTTCTTGTTCCTCATGCTGATTTCGTAGTCCTCGATATTGTTTAGTGTGTACAGATTGCCGAGGATTCGTGACAAGAATACTACTGCAAGACCGAATACAATGTTCCAGATGTTAAACAATGCATCAAGACCGTGACTTCCGTTTGCCCATTTGCTTACGACTGGGTTAGCCAGGTTGTAGATATTGTCGCGTTCAACGATGAAGTTCGCACCAGTGAAGAACGTTGCAACAGCCACACCCAGAAGGAACGGACCGATATAACCGTTAATCACAAGAGCAATTTGGAAAGTACGTGCTCCCAGTTTATTGCCTTGTTTGTTCTGGAATTCATAGCTTACAGCTTGAATCACGAATGAAATCAATATCAATGTCCACAGCCAGTAAGCTCCTCCGAAACTTGTACTGTAGAACAGAGGGTAGGCTGCAAAGAATGCACCGCCAAAAGTAACAAGTGTGGTGAATGTGTATTCCCACTTGCGACCTGTGGAGTTTATCACTATACGGCGTTCTTCGGTGCTTTTTCCTAACTGGAATATCTGTGAATTAGCGCCCTGTACAAACATCAGGAACACGAGAATTGCCGCAAGCAGGGCAATGATAAAACACCAATAGTGTTGTAAGAAAGTATAATCCATGTATATGAATAGTTTATGGGTTAAAGTTGTGGCCCTTTCTTGATTTCCTTGCGCATGATGCTGAATTCTACACAGAGTAGGGTGGTGAAGAGGGCAAGGAAGATGAAGAAGGTTGTGATTACTGAGCCTGATGGCAATTCACTCACTCCTGCCCATGTAGGCAGCATGTCCTGAATAGTCCATGGCTGACGACCGAATTCTGCAACCAGCCATCCACATTCACTTACGATGTATGACAGCGGAATGCACCAGAATGCCGAGTATAGCAGCCAGCGAGGTTTGAGAATGTCCTTGTTCTTGCGCAGATAGAAGAGCAGGAGAGCAAAGAGCAGGATGAACAGACATCCGCCGCCTACCATTATGCGGAAAGCGTAGAAGCAGACAGGAACGTAAGGCACAATCTGATCAGGGCTGCTGATATATCCGTAACCGAAATACTTGATATTGTCTTTGATAATCTCTGCCTCTTGAGCCATCACTTCTTCATCGCCGTGTTTCTTTGCCAGACGGTAGTCCTGAAGTGCGGTGATGGCAGCCTTACCTCTTTGGATTTTTACTTCCAGAGGCAGTTCAACTGTGCCGTCTTCCTTCGTATATCCATTTATGATGTCGTTGATGCCAGGAACAAATCCGTGGAAATCATGAGTTGCGAGATATGACAGCATATTAGGAATGGCAATCTTCATTCCTGGCTCTTCCTCATTAGCATAGTCGGGCTGCTTGAACGGATTCACAGCAGCGAAGATAGTCAGCGACTGATCCTTACCACCATTATAGAGAGCTTCCATCGCAGCCAGTTTCATTGGTTGTGTCTGTCCAACTGTATATGCTGAGTGGTCACCGCTGATGGCTGCCAATACCGATGCCGACAAACCGACGATTGCACCTATCTTGAGACTCGATTTAGCGAACTTTATATGTACTTTCTTAATCAGATACCATGCGCTCACGCCTACAACGAAGATTGCGCCAAGAACCCAAGCGGAGATAACCGTGTGGAAGAATTTGTCCACAGCCACAGGCGACAATGCAACGTCTGCGAAACTAACCATCTCGTTGCGAACGGTGTCAGGATTGAATTCCTGTCCCACGGGATATTGCATCCATGAGTTTGCAACGAGAATCCACCATGCGGAAATCGTAGCACCCAATCCTGTGAGCCATGTGGCGGTGAGGTGGAATCCCTTCGATACTTTCTTCCAACCGAAGAACATAATTGCCACGAATGTCGATTCCATGAAGAAGGCTACAATTCCCTCTATGGCAAGTGGCGCACCGAATACGTCACCCACAAGCCAGGAATAGTTGCTCCAGTTCGTTCCGAATTCAAATTCCAGAATGATACCCGTTGCAATACCCATTGCAAAGTTGATTCCGAAGAGTTTCTGCCAGAACTGAGCCGTTTTCTTCCAGAATTCTTCCCCTGTACGCACGTACATGGTTTCCATGATGCCCATAATCAGGGCAAGACCCAAAGTCAGTGGAACAAACAGCCAGTGGTAAATGGCAGTTAGTGCAAATTGCGCTCTCGACCAGTCAATCATTCCTGTGTCGATGTCAAGAAGATGTGTTATCATATAATATTAGTTAGTTATTTAGTCGTTTGAACTGTCCGGATGGTAGGTAATCACTCCCCGCCCTTGGGAGGGACTAAGGGGAGGGTCTGCTTATCAGCTCTTTTCCTACAAATTCAGATTCTTGTCCTTCATCTGCATTCTCTTTGATGTGGTTGGGGAAGAAGAACAAGCGAAGAACGATGAATATTATGATAAGTTTCACGATAATTATCACCCACAGAGTTTTACCAATTGTCATATTCCGGAAACCATCGTAGTAGAGGTTCCATGCTCTGGTAAAAAATCCTCTTATCTTTCCCATATTTCATTTTGTATCACAATAAATTGCAAATATAATTAGAAAAAAGTTAATACAAACAAAAAATCAGAAAAAATGCAAAAATATGCTTAAAAAGCCTTCTTGTGTAAATTTTACCTAAATTATTTCGTCAGTTCGTATATATATTGTAATTTTGCGGTGTAAAACTTACACAAGAATATATGGAAGAGAAGAATTTCTGTTACAAGTATCCTCATCCAGCGGTAACTGCTGACTGTGTTATCTTCGGTTTCGATGGCATTAAACTGAAGGTGCTACTCATTGAGAGAGGAATAGAACCCTACAAAGGCAAATGGGCTTTCCCTGGCGGTTTCGTCAACATGAATGAATCGTGCGAGGAAGGTGCTTTGAGGGAACTGAAAGAAGAGACGGGGCTTTCCACAGCTTATATTGAGCAGTTCCATACCTTCAGCGATCCACAACGTGACCCTCGCGAACGGATTATTACTGTCGCTTATTTTGCTTTAGTACGCATACAGGAAGTGAAGGGAGGGGATGACGCTGCTCAGGCTGCTTGGTTTGCGTTGGACGAAGTTCCGCAACTGGCATTTGATCACGACCGCATACTGAGAGAGGCGTTGAAACGTCTTCGCGAACGTATCCACTTTGAGCCAATCGGTTTTGAACTCCTTCCAGAGAAATTCACAATGCGGGAATTGCAGAATCTCTACGAGGCTATTCTCGATGTGCATTTCGACCGTGCAAACTTTTCCAAGAAAATGTTGCATTTCAATATACTCACACAACTGGAAGAAACCGTATGGCCTACACCCAAGCGCGAGGCAAACCTCTACCGCTTCAATATGGAAAGTTACAACGAACTCAAACAAAAAGGATTCCGCCTGGAATTTTAGTGCAAGTTGAATGCAGAGCTAAAATACATTTGAGCTATGCTGAGACGCCGCCTAAAATCAACGAAGTTAATTTTAGTGCAAGTTGAATGCAGAGCTAAAATACATTTGAGCTATGCTGAGACGCCGCCTATAATCAACGAAGTTAATTTTTAAAAAAAGTTGAATGCAGAGCTAAAATACATTTGAGCTATGCTGAGACGCCGCCTAAAATAAACGAAGTTAATTTTAAAAAGGTTGAATGCAGAGCTAAAATCAACGAAGTTAATTTTTAAAATAGTTGAATGCAGAGCTAAAATACATTTGAGCTATGCTGAGACGCCGCCTAAAATAAACAAAGTTAATTTTTTAAAAGAAAGGAAACAACAATGAAGAACATGTTATTAAGTGCCGCCATAGGAGATATAGGCGGTCAGCCCTATGAATTTGGAGGCCGTACAAAGAACTATGATGAAGTGAACCTGCTGCTTCCTACTAACACCTATACAGACGATACCGTCTGCACATTTGCCTGTGCTGATGCACTTCTGCATAATATAGATATGGCCAAATCACTTTGGATACGTTGTCGTGCAGACTTTGACCGTGGTTTCGGAGGCAGATTCGCACAATGGCTCATTGCAAGGGAAATCCGCCCGCCATATAATTCCTTCGGAAACGGTAGCGGAATGCGTGTGTCTGCAGCCGGATTTATGGCAAAGACAAAGGACGAGTGTATAGAACTTGCGACGAGAACTGCTCTTCCCACACACAACCATCCTGAAGGTATCAAAGGAGCAGTGGCTACCGCTCTGGCGATCTTCTATGGCATGCAGGGAAAGGACAAGGACTACATCCGCAAACAAGTACTCAAGGAATACTACCCGTCATGGGCAGAATTGTCATACGAAGAGATAAAACCCGGATATCGATTCGACGAAACCTGCCAGCAAACCATACCAGCCGCACTTATCTGCTTCCTTGAAAGCAAGGACTACGAAGACTGCCTGAAACTCGCCATCGCTCTTGGTGGCGATTCCGACACCCTCGGAGCCATTTCCGGCCCTATCGCTTATGCTTTCTACAAGTTCATGCCCGAAGAGCTAATAGCCAATGCCAAGGCCAAACTCCCCCAGTGGATGCTTGAAGTCAATGAGGAATTCGACCAAGTAGTGAGCCTGTGAGCCATCTCTTCACCGTTTCTCTTCTTAGCTTTTCTCTTCTTAGCTTTTCTCTTCTTTGCTTTTTCTCTTCTTTGTTTTTCTCCCGAATGTTATTCGGGTTAATCTCTTCTTAGTTATTCGGGATCATCTCTTCTTAGTCCTTCGTGGTCATCTCTTCTTAGCGCATTGCAGATTTCTTCAGCCATTGAGTTTAGCGCAACGCAGTCAGCACGGCTGATGTGCCTTTTCCCTTCGTCATACGGCCAGGGGCTAAGAATCAGCAAACGACCTTCGGCACAGGCGTCGAAAAGAAAGTCTGAAGGTTTGTAGTAATCGCGAAAACCATTATCAGTCAGCAAGATAAATGGCCGCTGTTCTTTGAGCAATACATGCATTACTTGTTTTTCATCCGGAGAAATGAACGGCGATACCAGCACAGTTCCTTCTCGAGCTTTAAGAACACATGAATTCTTGTAGTTGCGTAAGCGATTGTTGTCTCCATGTGCAGCCAATTCCACCATCTCGTGCCTTACGTGCACCGTGTCATAATGTTTCTCCATTAGTAAAGCCACATTGCCCACACCATCATAGCTGCGATTGCCTATAGTAATATTCTGCTGAACCCGGAAAAATCCAGGCTTAATCCTTTTAGTGGCCAAGCGTTGCGGGTTCATATCAATATAACGGATGGTATTAGGCAGTTGAGAGTAGCGAGCCATTGGCCGTATGAATGGCATCTCTGTGAATATAGGTGAAAGGCGGTAATAATCATCTTCTCCCATTTTGCCAAGTAGGGAGGCTGCGAGTTCCTGAAGTTTTCGGCTCTCTGCTTTGAGTTGTAGCCTATGGCTTTGGCTCTCTTCTCCGTTATTCTTCCGAATGTCATTCGGGTTAAAGCAAGAAGGTGGAACCATGAAGGACGACGAGGCCGTGCAGGCACGTCCCAGTTTCTTTACTGCCTGCCAGAAACCTCTGGCCAAAGCCCCGATGCCTTTAGGCATAGTGCGGCGCACATACAGCACAGCATGCAGATGATCAGGCATCAGGCAGAAATGCAGAACCTGCACCTCGGGATGCAACATAGGTATAGACATCAGCACGTCCACCAGTGAATCGCCAAAAGGCGAGCGCATCACCCATGCTTTTGTCGGATCCCCATTAGGTGTAATCAGTTTGCCCAACACAGGTTGTCGATCCGTAACCGTCAATGTGATATGGTATAGCCCTGCACCTTTCCACGTAGTGCCCGGCTCTTGCCATTTCCATTTTTCCTGTGTTGACATATCTCCTATTACCGTTTTTTTGTTATATCTTTAATCCTTGTCCACAAAGATAGCGTTTTTATTTTTATGGGCACCAATGTCTTTTTGTTAAATTATTTAACCTTTTCTTGGATTTGTGTTAATTTCTGATGATGCCAATTAGTCGTAAAGAATGGATTTTGGCAAAAATGTGCTTTTGAAAGTAATTGATAATCTGCTGGTTATGCTACCACTTAAGTGTTTTCAAAAAATGACTGTGGTGTTTTCAGAAAAACACCACAGTATAATTAAAAAAACACTGTGGTGAAAATATTTTTTCTCCACAGTGTAAATTAGTTACCTCCACAGTGTCCTTTAGTTACGAAAACCGTAATTATAGCGCTTCAGGGCGGTGCTATATGCATGGGAAGATGATGATGTGGATTTGATGGTTCGGCATCAAGAATTTGATGATTAGTCATCAAAAAGTTGATGCTTCGTCATCAATTATTTGATGTCAGCAAATCAATAGTTTGATGCCACGACATCAAACTATTGATGGAACGAGAATATTTTTCATCAAAATTTCTCGCTGACTATCAGGTCTTTGCAGATGGTAACTCTTATGCTAAAAACGTGAATCACATGGCACTTGGGTGCTTGTGGCTGTTTTATTGGTTGTCACGCTGGATTTCCGATGGTTTGACTCCGTAATAGCTTTTATAGCACTTAGTGAAGTAGCTTGGTGTGGAGAAACCGAGTTTTTCTGCAATATCTGTAATTGACATATTGGTGGTTCGCAGCAAGTTGTCGGCTCGCTCCATACGGATTCCATGTATGAATGCTGAAGGCGATTGCTTGATGATTCGTGTGAGGTGACGATAAAGACCGGTGCGCTCCATAGCCATGTCGCGTGCCAGTTCATCTACGTTGTAGCCATGCATGGAGTTGATGTTTTGTTCGACCAATGCTGTGGCTTTCTGGATAAATAATCGGTCGTCTTCGGACAGTGTGTCGGTGTCTTCCTGCTCTTTATTTGCAAGAGATTCGTCGGAAGTGTCCTTTGGTACTGAAACAGATCTGTCTTCAGTAGTGCTTTTGACTGACTGCATCAGTTCACGAATCCGTTCCATGAGTTGCGCTTCCCGTTGGTTACGCTTGCGGCGGGTGTACCACCAGCCAATCAGAACTATGCAGAGGATGGCTCCCAACAGATACATTATATAATATTGTACGCGCGATGGAATATCCTGCCAGGTGTCGGCATGAAGCAGCCCGTTGCCGTAGGTGCCGAGCCAAAGACCTCCATGTCCGTCATTGGCAACGGCATTAATTCCTGTGTGCAGGGTGTCACCGCCTTGTAGCGGAATATCGGTAGAGAGAGTCATGTTGCCCGACTTCAGGTCTATGAACCACACGCCTGCGCTACAGCCGATTATTGCTGTAGTAGAGTCGGGTAGGCAGAGAGAATGGAACCCTCGTTTGTCGTAGGTGTCGAATATCGTGCTCCAAGTGCGTGTATGAGTATCAAACTTCAGGAATATGCTTCGTCCTTGGTTCTGCAACTGATAGAATGCGCTGTCAGGACCTATTGCAAAAGCTGAGGAAGAAAGTGGCTTTTTCTCTTTCTCTTCCAAAGGGTAGGCTCTTCGCTCGTAAATCAGCTTGCAAGTCTTAGTGTCGTAGCAGCGAATCAGTCCGTCTTCGTCAAAAATGTACAAGAAACAGTCATTGTCAGTCTCTGTGTGACGAATCTCTGAATTCCATCCGTGAACATCGATTTGCAGCTTTCTTCCTGCGTATGTTCCAGTAAGAACGGAGTCTGCCAACTGCCAGCAATTACCGTAATGATCTGTGTAAACATCATCAAGACTGACGGATGACAAATCTACAAATCTCTTTTTGGTTAAGTCGAAACACCAGCACGCTTCCCATTGCTTAATCCATACATGGTTTTCGTTGTCAACATAAGTAAGATAGCCGCCGTGGAAATTCTTAATTTGCTTTGCCTTATCCGATGGACATTTGTATGTGACAATACAACTTCCGTCCTTGAAGATGCTGAAACATGAATCTCCACGCACCAGAGTCTGCCCATAGTTCATCTGAGTTATGGTCAGAATCTGATTATTGAGCAATCCGTCGTCCACAGTCCATTGCTTGAAAAAGGGTAGGGCAGATGAATGAAGAGTGAAAAATGAAGAGTAAAGGATGAAATATATGAAAAAAAGTAATCTGGTCATTGAGTAATATGCGAATTACAAAACTACATTATGAAGTTGTTACAAATTTATGCTAATTACTTCAATTGACCAAAAAAGAAAAACAAAAAAACACTCCCGATGTTCTGTTCATCGGGAGTGTCGTATGGATTAAGACCACACGCAGAGTGTGGAATTGAGTGCGAATCAAATTACTTCTTCAGATAGTCCTTAACTGATTCAGCTGGAACCATCTTCTCTTCGAATGCGTAAGCACCAGTCTTAGGTGACTTGAACATACGAATGACTTTAGTGAAAGAGCGACCGTCCTTGTTCTGGAGAGTAGCGACTGTTTTCTTTGCCATATCTTATTGTTATTACTTGATTTCCTTGTGCACTGTTACGCGCTTGAGGATTGGGTTATATTTCTTAAGCTCCATACGGTCTGGAGTGTTCTTGCGGTTTTTTGTTGTGATGTAACGAGATGTGCCTGGCAGACCGCTCTCCTTCATCTCTGTGCATTCGAGAATTACCTGCACTCTGTTACCTTTAGCTTTCTTAGCCATAATTATAAGTTTTTAAGTTCTTAAGTTTTTAAGTTCTTAAGTTTTGAGTCTTAAAATCTTAAGTTCTTGATTCTTTAATTTGTTAATTAACCAATGATTTCGATGTCTTCCCAAGCTGTGTGACCTTTTGCTACAGCCTGCTTGAGTGCAGCGTCAAGACCGATGCGGTTGATGATACGAAGACCAGCAGCGCTGACCTTGAGTACAATCCAGCAATCCTCTTCTACATAGTAGAATTTCTTGGTGAATAAGTTGACATTGAATGTGCGCTTAGTACGACGCAAAGAGTGGGAAACATTGTTTCCTATCATTGATGTCTTTCCTGTGATTTGACAAGCTTTTGCCATGATTCTATATAGTTGAATGTTGAATGTTGAATGTTGAATGCTTAATGTAAAATGCATTCTTCACTCTTCATTCTTCACTCTTCATTAATTACTTGTTTCTAACTGTGTTATTTATCTCTCTTACTCTGCGATAGGTTCAACGCTTACAGTGCTACGATTCAAACGTCCACGCTTGAATGTAATAGTTCCGTCAACAAGTGCATAGAGTGTGTGGTCGCTACCCATACCGACATTCTTGCCTGCATAGTGCTTAGTTCCACGCTGACGTACGATGATGTTACCTGCTTTTGCGAATTGACCTCCGAAGAGTTTAATACCGAGTCGTTTGCTATGTGACTCGCGACCGTTCTTTGAACTACCTACACCTTTCTTATGTGCCATAATTCTTTCCTTTCTTTACGGGGTTAAGCAATAACTTGTTTGATTGTGAGTTCCGTGAACTGCTGACGGTGACCGTTGAACTTGCGGTAACCTTTGCGACGACGCTTGTGGAATACGAATACCTTGTCGCCCTTCACAAGTGGACATTTCACTTCACATACTACTTTCGCGCCTTCTACTGTAGGCGTTCCTACTTTCACGGAGCCATTGTTGTCAACCAACAAGACTTTTTCGAATTCAACAGTTGCCTGTGCTTCCACATCCTTAATGTGGTGTACGAACAGACGCTTGCCTTCCTCGGCCTTGAACTGTTGTCCGTTAATTTCTACGATAACGTACATTTTTTTGATAATAATTATTAAACGGTTTCGTCCGCGGGGCGGAGCCACACGTGGCTCTCTTTTTAACTTTATTTAGCCTCTACGGCACAATCGGCTGCAAAGTTACATATTTTATTTGGTTCTACAATCTTATTTTCGATTTTTTTTGCCTTAACTTGCTTTTTAACTGCCTATGCAACAATTCTATCTGGAATTTGCAACGATTTTACGATGTTTATGTAACATATTTGTAATTATTCGTAACAACACATTATTCATTTATATCCTTTTTGCCTAACTTTGCAAAAAGAAATCAAAAAAGTGAAGAATGAAGAATAGCCATCCGGAAGGGTAGTGTGTTCTGCGATTTTCCCGCAGAAAAAACTCAAGAACTTAAAAACTCAAGAACTTAAAAACTCAAGAACTTAAAAACTAAATAACTTTATGATGAAAAGACTTTTGGCTATTTTCGTGATAGCTACCGTTGCTTTTAGTGTATCTGCACAGGACTTTAAGTTCAAATGGAGTGCAGACAAAGGTGACGGCACCTTTATCAACCCTATTGTCAATGCCGATTTCCCCGACTGTGACGTAATTCGCGTTAACGACACATTCTATTTTGTCAGTACAACCATGTACCATTTCCCTGGATGTACCTTGCTGAAGTCTAAGGACTTGGTGAACTGGGAATACTGTGCAAACCCGCTGAAGCAGATTCTTGACAACGATGCCTATAATCTGCTTAACGGTAAGCACCATTACTCTCAAGGTATGTGGGCTTCCACACTCAACTACCACGATGGTAAGTTCTATATCTATTTTCCATGCTCTACTTGGTCGTCGGACGCACAGCACATTGTGCTCACAGCTGAAGACCCTGAAGGTGAATGGGAAGTAACCCGCTTGTCGGAAGGCTACCACGATCCGGGATGGCTTTTTGATGACGGCCCTAACGGAGATGGCTATCTTTATGTGGCATGTGGAATCGGTGATATTTGGGTAAACAAACTCAATCCTAAGACATTCGCAAAAATCTCCAGCACAAAGGTTGCAAGCGTGGGCAATGGTTGTGAAGGCAGCCACATGTACCACATAGGTGACTACTATTATATCTATGCTACATACGGTGGAACTGAAGGTTCGCAGACCATCTTCCGAAGCAAAAACCCTATGGGACCTTACGAGGAGCACAATGGACGTGTGTTCGCTAATCAGAAGATTCACCAGGGCGCTCTGGTTGATACTCAGACAGGTGAATGGTGGACCGTTCTCTTCAAGGATGCCGGTGCCATCGGCCGTATTCCATTCCTTGAGCCGGTTGTATGGGAAGACGGATGGCCTATCATCGGCAATAACGGACGTGATGTGAGCGAGGGTGGAAAGAAGTATCCCAAACCTAATGTTGGTGCTACTTACGAGAAGACTTACCTCCCAACCAACGATGCTTTCAACAGCTACACACTCGGTATGCAGTGGGAGTGGAACCACAATCCTCAACCTGATGCATGGAGCCTGAGCGAACGTCCAGGATGGTTGCGCCTGCACTCATGTACTGTAACTGATAACCTGGTTTATGCCCGCGGATCGCTTTCACAGCGCATTTTTGGTTTCTCAGCCGTTGGCACAAGCTCTGATTCTTATGCTCCATCTTATGGTACTGCAGCATTCGATCTCTCAGGAATGCAGGATGGTGATATTGCCGGACTTGCTGTAGTCCAGAACCCATATTCATTTATCGGTGTGAAGATGGTGAATGGTAAGAAATACCTCTATAGTTGTCGTTATAAGTTTGATGGCCAAGTCCCAACGTTGCAGGAGGAGAAGACCGGTGCAGAACTGACTTCCGATCAGATTTACCTGCGTGCTCAGGTTAATTTCGGAAAGAACACATGTTCTTATCTTTACAGCTACCAACCCAAAACAGGCTATAAGTCTTTCGGTGTGAGCATGTCAATGGGTTATACCCTCGACTTCTTTGTGGGACAGCGATTCTATCTGTTCAATTACTCAACTAAAGCTACAGGTGGTCATATTGACGTTGACTGGTTCACTACCGAGTTGTCTGTCCCAGAAGATTATTTCAAGTCATTGGACGAAGCACAGGAAGCATACGCGAATCCAGACGAGCCGGTATTTACCGGTTTCCAGTTCACAGAACCTGAGTTCAGTTCAATTATCGGTAACAACACAGTGAACCTGAAACAGAAGAAGATCCGTACTTCCAAGGATGGAATCGTTGGCTGGCGTTATCGTCAGGGCTGGGATCTCTCAGCGTTCAATTATCTGTGTGTTAAACTCTCCCGCAAGACTACTTGCAATCTTCAGGTAAAGATATACGATGGCACAACTATCTGGTCAGAACCTTATATCCGTACGTTTACAAGTAATGAAAAGGATGTGGCAATCGACTTGCAGAACCTGATTACGGCTTCCGGTCGCAAAATTGACCCTTCACATATATATATTATAGCGTTTGGAAGCGACGGCAGTGCTGATGCATATCTCAAGGAAGTGTTCCTGAGTGATGACGGATCTACACCGTCTGCCATCAATGACGTTGAGGCTGAAAATGTAAACGGTGCAATTTACAACCTTGCCGGACAACGTGTCCTTCATCCTTCGAAAGGCATATATATCCAGAATGGTAATAAAATCCTGATGAAATAACAATCCACAAAAAAAGCCCCGACGTCGGGGCTTTTTTTATGGATGGTGGTTACGTTTTATTCGAGTAGTTTAGATAGGCGTTCCATCTGTCTTGGAATACGGATTCGCTGTGGACATTTAGACAGACATTCCTCACAGCCTACACATTGGTCGGCAAGGGCAGCGGTCGGCAAGGCTTTCTTGTATGCCTCCACGAATGCAGCTTTGTTGTCGATGGTGCCTTCGTTTATACCCTCGTTGTAAATGCGGAAATTGCCTGGTATGTCAACACCGTAGGGGCAGGGCATACAGTAACCGCAGGCAGTACAAGGAATGGTCGGGTAGTTGGCAATGATGGTTGCGATGTCTTCCAGCATGGCAAGTTCATCGTTGGTGCATGGGTCGAGAGGACTGTAGGTCTTTACGTTGTCCTCCAGATGTTCCATGTAAGTCATTCCGCTAAGAGCCGTTAACACATTAGGCTGTGTTCCTACGAAGCGGAAAGCCCATGATGCAATGCTGTCGTTCGGACGCTTTGCCTTCAGTCGTTCGGCGTATGCCTTTGGCAGTTTTGCCAGACGGCCACCGAGAAGTGGCTCCATCATCACACACTGAATGCCGTGGTCTTCGCATTGCTTGTACAGGTAATCGGCATTGGTGTTGTTGCCGTTTATGTCGTGAGCATGTTTCCAGTCCACATAGTTCATCTCTATCTGCACGAAATCCCATTTGTATTTGTCGGTGTTTTCAATCAGATAGTCGAATACTTTCACGTCACCATGATAGGAGAATCCCAGATTTCGAATTCTTCCAGCTTTGCGCTCCTCCAGAAGGAAGTCCAGAACGCCGTTGTCAAGGAAACGTGATTTTAGATTGTTCATGCCCCCCATTCCTACACCGTGAAGGAGGTAATAGTCGATGTAATCGGTGTGCATGTACTCCATCGAACGTTTGTACATGGCTTTCGATGCTTCCAACGACCATTCGTTTTCTCCGAAGTTGGACATCTTTGTGGCAATATAGTAACTCTTGCGATCCACACCGCTTGCCACCAAGGCATCACCCAGTGAACTTTCTGATTTGCCGCCTTCGTAGTGTGGAGACGTGTCAAAGTAGTTGACTCCGTGCTCTAAAGCGTAGGCAACTTCTTTGTTAACCATTTCCTGGTCGATTTGACGGCCCTTATGTGGTAAACGCATCATTCCATACCCCAGAAGTGAAACTTTGTCACCAGTGTGGCGGTTTATGCGATAAGTCATTTTACCTTCGTGTGGTCTTGAGGTAGTGGTTTGCTTTCGTTCCGCAAACGATGAAAGTGGACCTAATGAGAAAAGTGCTGCGGCGGAAGCTGTGCCCATTCCCAGTTGCTTTAGGAATCCACGACGGTTGATGTTGTTGTTCATATTTAGTTGAGGTTTTTAGGATTTTTATTTTACGGTGACTCTGACGCCTTGGCTGTGGGCAGAGAACTGTGGTGCATAGCTGCACTGTATGGTTGCGATACCCATGCTGTAGTTACCTGTTCTTGCTACGTAGTATTCGAGGTCGATGGTAGAAGAACCTTTGACATAGCGGTCGAAGAATACGTCAGACATCGAGTCGTGGAGTGAGAGATAACCGCCTCTGCCTCCGAGATTCTGATAGCCTGAGATAACGCGCTTGGACTCGAAGCATGCTGGATGCTGTGCACGGATGGCTACAAAGTCCATGTCACGGTCGGCTGTGATGGTGAGGCGCTGACGAACCTTGTCGCCTACGTGCAGGATATCGCCGTCAGTTACTTCCTTCCATTCTTTGCCATTATCTGTGTTTACTTCAACATAGAGTTTGGTGCTGATACTTAAATCGCCTGATGACTTCTCCACGCGGTCAAGTTCTTCAAGGCATTGTCCGTAGATGCAGCCCCATGCAGGTGTAGCTAATGATGTTGATTCATCAAGGCTTACTGTAACTGTTGACGGTGTGTTGCTGGCAATTAATGCGTCTGGCACAGGAGTGCAGGTATAACCAACTCCTGCTGTCTGTTCGTTGAGTGTGAGCGGTTTGTCGCCAATCACTACAGATGGAGTGCGAATATCTCCGCTTGTTGATTCCGGTGCAATGGTGAGCAGGAGGTCAACAGCCTGAAGGGTGTTGATGTTGCTGTCCCATTTCTGTGTCTGCTTCTGACGCAGCAGCCAGAGTTGCATCTGGAGCAGATAGTCATTGCTGTCTGCGAAGTAATCGCCTGTTTGCTGCATAGCCTGCATAGCTGCGATGTGGGTTGGTATGCGGTAGTCACGCCATGAGTAATATGCACGTTCGGTATCGAAGTATCTGCCCATTCCAGGTTTTTCTACCAAATACTCGCGAAGGGATTTGACGAACTTCAAGGCTGCATCGCGACGGTTGTTGTTGAGAAGAATTACAGATACATGGGCACGTCCGTACATTGTAAGTTCGGTGACACGTTTCTGCAGGCGGTTAAGATAGTCTTCCGTCATCTTCTTCACAGCAGACGAAGAATTAGCCTTTTTGCTGATAGACTTTACATACAGGTAGTTAATCGTACTTTCGCTTGGCAGGTATTTAGAGTGCTTGCGATAGTATTTCTTATAGCTGTCCAGTTCTTCTTTGTCAAGGAACTTGATACCTTCTTTCAGCATATCGTCGATCTCATCGTTCTCAATATTCTGTGAAGTGAGATAGTTCTGGAGCATAGAGAGGTGATGAACGCAGAGCAGGGTAGCGTAATAGCTTGGTTTCATGCCTCTCATCCATGACCATCCTCCTTCTGAGTATTGCAGGTCGTTGAGGTGGTTGATGGCTTCTTTGATGCGAGAGTTGAGTAATTTCTCGTCGAAGAGTTCGCAAAGCTGACGCTTCTTCATTGTCTCGTCCTGTGCTTCAAGTACCCATGGTGATTCCTTGAGGAGAATGTCCTTGAGCGATTCGTTCTTCGAGAGTTCGCTGCTGAGAGTGGATGTGGAGTCTGGTTCATCCTGCCATTTGCGGATGAGTGACTGCAGGGCAGGAGTGCGGCTTGCGAGATGCTGTGCCACCATGTTGGTATAGAGTGAGGCAGACCAGTCAATTGCGTTGTCGCTTTCCGGATTGATGGTGCTGTGCATAGCCATAACCGCGTTCCAAGAAGGATTGTCGGTGTATTCCACCGTCATCTTGCGGTTGGTTGCAGTCGCTGAGTTGTTATTGAAGAGTGAGGTTATGTCAACTACTTTCGAAGATTCACCGATGAGGTAGAACGGTACTGTCTCTGTGAGCTGTTTCTTGTTTGTCAGTACCGGCAGGTAATTGCGCTCACCGTCGGAGTGAGTTTTGCTTTCCGCAACGATTTCGCAGATGAGCATCGGGTATTCATCGCTTGCATCAAAATTGAATTCTACGCTGGTGGTAGTTCCCGCTTCTGTGCTGAATGGGGCAGAAGATGTGAATACAACTTCCTCTGAGTCAGCGTCAATCAGTCGTATGATGGCTGTACCGTTGATGCTTTCCGTACTCTGGTTGATGATGCGTGAAGCAATGCATACCATATCACCGTCTCTTACGAAACGTGGCATATTTGGCTGAATCATCAACTGCTTGCGTGCAACGGCTGTGGCGCTGATGCTGCCATAGTCCATATTCTTTGTATGAGCAAGTCCGAGGAATCTCCATTCTGTCAGGCTTTCTGGCAGAGTGAAACTGATATCTACTTCACCCTTGGCATTAGTTGCGAGGGTGGGGTAGAAGAAGGCAGTCTCGCTGAGGTTGGTGCGGATAGTTGACTTCTGAGAACTTGATTCTTCAAATTCTTCGCTGTTGTTCTCATTATTCTCGTCATTGGTATCTGCAAGCAAAGCTTCATCTGCAGATACTTCTACACTTGCTTCAACTTCAGCAGCTGTGTCTTCAATAAGAGCAGCTGATTTGAGAACTCTGTTGGAATAGAGTCTGCTTCCAGCACCATAAGAATAATATACATTTACTCTCTGATAATAGGTGTATGGATATAGGTCGTTGAAAGCTCTGGTAGGAGTGGTTAGTCTGTCATGTGAGAAAGGAAGACTCAGGTAGTATGCACTCTTAACCCATTGCTCAACGTGATGGATATAAGGTGACTCCCTATGGAAATAAAGTGATAACGGCAGTGAGTGCTGACCGAAGATGTCAAGAGAGGCATCGTACATAGTGGCAAGGAGTGAAGCGCTCACAATCTTGTCGTTGTGGTCACGGATGGAAAGTGTCCAAGTCTCTTTCTGTCCAGGCTCCAGACGGTCGCGGAATGTCTTCCAAGTCAGTTTCAACTGCTTATCTGGAGTTACGTATGTCCAGCGTTGTGAAGAAGAGGATGTATTGCAGTCCTTGACATATACTTTGTATAGGGTTATTCCATTGTCGTATTTTGAGTTGAATGGAATGCTAAGATGATGAATCTTGTTGTCGGAAAGCAATAACTCACGCTTAATGACAGTGTCTGGAGTCGCTATATATAAATATGTGTATGCATTATTCTCGGCATTGGCATACCAGACTTCGATAGGTGACTGCTGGCTGTAGGTGCTGGATGGTGAGTAAATCCAGTCACTCTTGAGGTTCATCTCTTCAGTACGCTTATCGGACCAAAGCACAAATTCCTGCTTAGCGGTAATCGTGTTGTCCTTGCTGTCTGTGGCCTTTATCTGAATCTGATAGCTGCCTAAAGGTAATTTCTTGATGTTCGCAAGTGTAATTGACTCTCCACTTTTGAATGTGCCTGACTGAATCTCTGTGGAATACTCGTCTGTGATCTTGCTGTAGAACATCAATTTCCATTCGCCTTTTACATCAACTGGTTTCTGTGAGCTGTTCACGGCCTTGACAGTGATGGCCTCTATGGGCGAAGCATCTGCATTGAGCGACTTAGGCATACTGATGCTCAGCGCAAAGTCCTGTTTGCTGACTTTGATAATTTCTTCTGCTTCGTGAGTCTCACCTGCCATGTCTGTCACAGATGCATTGAAACGGAACATCAGCATCTCGGCTGTGGTTTCGCTGGTCAGACGTGTGCGGAGATAGAAATAACCGTCGTTGTCGGTTGTGGTTTCGTCAGTCAGGAGGTTGTTCCATGGAGTGTTTCTGTACCACCATGTCCAGAATGTAGCCTCACGGCTTTGAACTGTATAGCTTACCTTGGCATTCTGAACAGGCACTCCGGAGTAAGTCATTGCGCGACCTCTGATTTCCACACTGTCGCCCAAGGCATAGGTCTTTTCCAACTCGTCAAACTCGATATTGAAGTTAGGACGCTTGTACTCCTCAACAAGAATGTTGGTGGATGCGTCGTCGAATTTAATGGTGAATGTACCATTGAGGCTTCCTGTGGGCAGAGTAAAGTCGGCAGACGCAACTCCCCATTCATCAGTTTTGACTTCTACTTTGCCAATCTCCTGCCAATTAGCATCTTGCAGGATGAAGGTTGGCTCAAAGTCCTTGACTACCTTAACCTCGTCACCATTCTGTTTGTACACAATACCGGTGACATGAACAGTCTGTCCGGGACGATAGGCATGGCGGTCTGTGTAGACTGCGTATTTGTATTCAAAAGTATCGTTGGATTCTGCTGTGTAGAAGGATGATGTGTTACAAGTATGGCTAACGTCCCAAGTATTGCGCTGTGCATAGAAATCTGAGATCTTCGATGGGAAATACACCAAACCTTGTTCGTTTGTGCGATAGGTTTCAGTACGTTTCTTCCAACCATCTCCGCTGTCGCCGTACCATGAACCGATAACCTCACAGTTGCTGACAGGCTTACCAGTAACGGCATCTACCACACAACCGACTTTATTATTGCCAGGCAGAGATAAGCTCAGCACTTTCATTGAAGTGGTGTGGATGCTCTGTTTGTTTTCAACTCTACCGGATCTGGCGATGGCAAACCAATAGCCGGCAGGGATATCTATCTGAAGGGTGTCAATGTGCGCCTCCTCAGCCTTACCTTCGACATAAGTGTCGAATTTTATAGTCTGCATAGCAGGTACACCGCCGAGAGGTGCTCCAGACATTCCCTTCACTTTGTTGTCAGGGATAATCTGAAAAGTACATTCTGCCACGTTGCGGTGACGGATAAGCATGGTGCATGGTCTGCCTGAATAACTGGCTCCTTTTATGTCGATAGCCAGTTCGGGTTGAAGGCAATCGCTCTTGATATTGCTGAAACATGCTTTCTTGTTGGTGCCAGCCCATTGTTTTTCTCCCCAGTCAGCCAGGTCGTAACGCTCTTGCTGAGTTAACACTGAGTTACCTCTGAGGTATCTGAGGAGAGCTTCAGCACCAGCTTCAATGTCTGAGTTGTTTGTATAGATACTCTTCAGGGAATCAAGGTAATGATTGTATTTCAGCCTGACCTCGTTGTTTCGGCTTGTTTCCTGATATTTGAGTGCATCCAGTTTCATGAGAACAGCGGCATTGCGCATTCCTTTTGAAGCGTATATCTCGGATGCCTTATTGCAAAGTTGGTAGTTCTGCTCTGTGTTCCTGCCCATATATTTGCAGGCGAAGTCAACTACAAGCGAGAGCACATCGTTTTCGTATAGACGGCTTTCATTGCCTTGTTTATACAGCGGCTCATAGTCCTTTGCTGGGAAGCCGGCAAGGGACTCCAAGTCGTTCAATGCGGCAAGGGCGTGTGATTCTCTTTTTGATTTGAAGTCTGCCTTAACATCATCGTTTGTCCTTGTCAGACGAGAGTAACTCACTGACTCGTAAACAGATGAAAGCAATGAGTGCAATAAAGCCCTCTCTGCTTTGGTCTTGGCATCATCATTTGCTTTGACGTTCTGGAATAGAGGATGTTTTTCCATCCTGTCAACGTCAACCATCACACTGTCGGAACTGATGTCCTGGCGCAGCGCAACCATGGTCAGACCTGACTTTATCGTCCAGGCGAAATGCCCGTTTTTCACAGCTTTATTGTAAAGCTCTTCTGCTTCTTTGAGTGCAGATTTGGGCAGTCCGTCGTCTATATGTTTTTCAATCTTTTTCCAAAGGCTTTCATAGTCATCGTCATTGAAATACATAGTACTATTAAGGTTGTTCGTTTCACGATTCATGCTATACGTATCACGTCCTACTGCTTTTGCATTGAGTGATGCAACTAAGCAGATTGTCATCAGAAATGATGTAGAAAAGATAGTTTTCATGTCAATAGGAATTTAATTTGGGGCAAAAATAAAGAAAATTCGATTTTAATGCGTAAATTTGCAACTTAAAAGATGTGAAAATTACGATTTTATTTATAGATGGATAACTTATTGCATATTACAGATGTGATTAACGAGTATTTATGGGGATGGCCCATGATTATATTGTTGCTCGGCACACATTTGTTTCTGACTATCCGTCTGCGCTTCCCTCAGAGGAAGATGTGGACGGCTCTGAAAATCTCAGTTAAGAAAGACAAGTATTCCGATGGTGACGTGAGTCAGTTTGCTGCTCTTGCCACTTCTTTGGCAGCAACAATCGGTACAGGAAATATTATTGGTGTGGCAACAGCTGTGTCATTAGGAGGACCAGGTGCTGTGTTCTGGTGTTGGCTTACTGGTATCTTCGGTATCGCCACTAAGTACAGTGAAGGCTTGCTTGCCATCAAGTACAGGGTGAAGACATCCGACGGACGAATGCTTGGAGGACCGATGTATGCTCTTGAACGTGGCCTTGGCATGAAGTGGGCTGCCGTCCTTTTCTGTATCTTCACGGCAATAGCTTCATTCGGTATTGGTAATGCTGTTCAGGCGAATGCCATTTCCGAGAATATTGTTCATCTTACTAATGGCTATCTGGATGAGTCCGTCGCACGTGCTATAGTCGGAGTATTTATAGCTGCAATCGTGGGAATCGTGATTATCGGAGGCGTGAAAAGCATAGCAAAGATATGTACCACCTTCGTTCCTGTGATGGCGTTGTTCTATGTTGTAGGATGTATATATATATTATGTGTCAATGCAGAATATCTTGGACGGGCCGTTGAAATGATTTTCTCGGAAGCATTCTCGCTGAAGGCTTCTCTTGGTGGAACGGTCGGTACGGCTATTATGATGGGTGCGCGCTACGGTATAGCCCGTGGTTTGTTCTCCAATGAATCGGGAATGGGTTCTGCTCCGATTGTGGCAGCTGCAGCCCAGACTCGTAATCCAGTCCGTCAGGCGTTAGTAAGCAGTACTGGTACATTCTGGGATACGGTAGTGATCTGTGCACTCACCGGTTTGGTGATTGTAAGCAGTATCATTGCTCACCCTGAGATTGATTACAAGGACGGTGGATTGCTGACCAAGGAAGCGTTTGCCATGATTCCATACGTGGGAACACCTATCCTTACCTTCGGAATCCTCACTTTTGCCTTCTCCACGATTCTCGGCTGGAGCTATTACGGTGAACGGGCAATGGAATATCTTGCAGGTAAACGTAGTATCCTGTATTACAGAATAGCATGGACGGCACTTTGCTTCGTAGGTAGCATGATGAGCCTTAATCTTGTTTGGAATGTCAGCGACCTTATGAACGCACTTATGACTTTGCCCAATCTGCTCTCACTGATACTCCTTTCCAATGTAATTGCTAAAGAAACAAGATACTACCTCTGGAAAAATAATCTGGAGAAAAGTGATATAGAGGAATAGAATATGGTTCAGGATCTTTGTGTAATAATGCTTACTGCCGGCATCACAAGCTTGGTTTTCAAAATGCTGAAACAGCCTGTGGTGCTCGGATATATTGTTGCTGGCATATTGGTCGGCCCTAATGTCTTGGGACAGTCATGGGTAAGCAACGAGGAGAGTGTGGATACATGGGGACAAATCGGAGTCCTGTTCCTCCTTTTTGCACTTGGTCTGGAATTCTCGTTCAAGAAACTTATTCAAGTAGGTAATACAGCATTGATTTCTGCGGGAGTCATCGTCGTAGGCATGATGTCTCTGGGATTCTTGACAGGTCTCTTGTTTGGCTGGAATGAGATGAACTCTCTTTTCCTTGGCGGAATGTTGTGTATGTCGTCAACAACTATTGTGTTTAAGGCACTTGACGACATGGGACTGCGTAATCATCAGTTTGCGAAAATCTGTTTCGGTATTCTGGTGGTTGAGGATTTGTTTGCCGTTGTACTCATGGTACTCCTTTCGTCCATAGCTACAACCCGCTCGTTTGACGGGAAGGAGATGCTGATGCAGATAGGTAAGCTGGCTGTGTATCTTGTTCTATGGTTTGTGATGGGTATATACCTTCTACCTTTGTTCTTTCGCAGATTCAAGAAACATCTCAATGACGAGACACTTACAATCTTTTCCGTCGGTCTTTGTCTTGGCATGGTGCTTCTTGCACTTAGAGCCGGATTCAGTTCCGCACTTGGAGCATTCGTGATGGGAAGTGTGCTTGCTGAGACTCTTGAGGCAGAACGTATTGAACATTTAGTTGAACCTGTCAAGAATATCTTCGGTTCAATTTTCTTCGTATCTGTGGGAATGATGATTGTGCCTTCACAACTGGTTGAATACTGGCCTGCAATCTTGATTATCACGATTGTGGTGATAGCCGGTCAGATTGTGTTTGCAAGCTGTGGAGCGATACTTTCCGGACAAAACCTGAAAGTGTCTATTCAGACTGGATTCTCGCTTGTGCAAATCGGAGAATTTGCCTTTATTATTGCCACACTGGGACAGTCTCTCGGAGTCACCGACCCGAGTCTTTATCCTATTGTCGTTGCGGTGAGTGTCATAACCACATTCCTTACTCCGTTCATCATGCGTGGTGCTGAACCTATGTACAACTATGTGAACAGCAGACTGAGCGACGGACTGAGATTGGCTTTGGAAAACTATGCCCGCAATAGAAACACTGTATCGATGCAGAGTACGTTCAAGCGATTGCTGAGACGAGTAATTCTGTCGCTGTTCGTAAATGGTGTGATTGTAGCTTTCATCTATCTTATTTATTTCCGCTATGCCGCTCCGTTCCTGAATAATATGATGGATGGATTTTTCCCTCAGTGGCTAGTACATACTATAGTACTTGTGATTCTTCTGACTGCCACTTCGCCTTTCATTTACGTTATGGCAACAACCAACAGAAATAGTGCAGAGGCAACGGAGTTGTGGAATTCGGGTACGTTCCAACGAGCTAAGTTGATTGGAATCACACTGCTTAGGGCGTTTGTCAGCCTTCAGTTTGTGGCGTATGCCGTTGGAAGGATATTCTCCATTACATCGGGAATGATTTTTGCCATAGCTACGTTGGTAGTATTGATTTTGACTTTCTCACAACGAGTGCGCAAGCGCAGCAAATCGATGCTGACTCAGTTTAATATGAATCTGTCAGCTCGTGAGAAATCGGCAGAAGCGAAACGTGTGGTCAGCAGTGGATTTACTAATTCTCTGTTGAACTATGATGTGCATCTGGCAGATTTCGTATTGCCTACGAATTCCCGCTTCTGCGGAAAGACGCTTATGCAACTCGATGTCCGCAACATGTCAGGAGTGAGTATCGTGCGAATTGTCCGTGGAGGAATGAATATAAATATCCCAGGCGGAGGAACTACTATCTATCCTTCAGATCAGATTGTGGTTGCGGGAAGTGACCAGCAGATAGAGAAGTTCAAACAGATGCTTGACGGAAGTGTTGTGGAAGTGAAGAATCAACCGGCACGCACTCATGTCACTTTGGAACGTTTCCTCATTGAAGCGGGACATCATCTAATTGGAGTCACCATTAAGGACAGTCATATACGTGAGAAGGCTCAATGCATTGTGATTGGAATAGAACGTGATGAACAACTCATAACCAATCCCGACCCTACGATTGATTTCAGAGAAAACGACATAGTGATTGTGGCTGGTGAGACTGAGCGCATTAAGGACTTCCTGATAAGAGTTGATGAATTGTCTAACCAATCTTAGTTTTTTAAGAGATACATGGCAGTTGGTTTGTTGAGAAGTAAAAACGAGGTTGTAGTCTTCCTTATCAATTTCTTTCTGTTGGAATTGGCAGGACGGGTCCTCACTCTTTTAGTGATATGGCTGTTTCGCTGGTTCGGAATGCCGTTTCTCTACAATTACTACTATTCACACCCTGTTGTGTACAAGATAATCTTCACCGTAATTCTGATGGTTGCTGTAATAATCAGTGTCTACAGAATCCTTCACAAGAATAAACAATAAATAACATCGAACGAATCAACACCATGTTACACTGTCTTAACGCAATTGTGGATACAGTCCCGGAGAAGTTCACCAATCCTTTTGGATATGAACCGCATCCTCTGTGCATTGCTGCTGCGGAGCAGGTGAAACAGGCTGTTGACTCTCATCCCGACTGGAAGAAGGATGCTGCGTTGGGTAAGATGTTCGGTGTTCTCGTCGTGCAAGTTCCTAATGCACCATTAGGGGAGGAGATTCAGTTTGTAGCCGCATATTCAGGTTTTCTTTGTGGTCGCAACGACATCGACTATTTTGTTCCTCCAATCTATGATTTGCTGTTGCCGCAGGGACGCTTCCAGATTGAACAGGCTGAGATTTCTCATATCAATGAACAGATAAGAGATCTGGAAGTTCATGGTAATGCAGATACATTTACCCAGGCTTACTCGGAGAGTGAACGTTCCTATATATGTCAGCTGAAGCGCCTGCGTAAACAAAAGTCGGAAGAACTGCAGGATTGGCTCTTTGAACAGTATATCTGTTTGAATGCGAGAGGGGAGGAGAGAAGTGTGATGCAGATATTCCCTGATTTCTACCGAACTACGATGCTGAACCTGAAAAACTTTGAGAAGAACGCAAAGAAACACCATATTCCTTCAGGAAGCGGAGAGTGCTGTGCTCCGAAACTGTTGCAATATGCTTTTGCTCATCATCTCAAACCTCTTTGTATGGCGGAATTCTGGATTGGTGCTTCTCCTCGTGAAGAGGTGCGTCACGAAGGACAGTTCTATCCTGCCTGCCGCAAGAAGTGTCGTCCTATCCTGAAATTCATGCTTCAGGGGCTGGATGTGGAAGAAAGCAAGTATGAGCAGTATAATGCCCAACTTCTCAAAGAGATTGAGATTATCTACGAGGATGAGTATATGCTTGCCATCAACAAACCCAGTGGCTTGCTCTCAGTCCCGAGCAGGGAAAGCAATGTGAGTGTGGTTGACTGGCTACAGAGACGCTACACCAATATGGAGGAGTGTTATACTCCTGCGCATAGGCTTGATCAGGGAACATCCGGAATCCTTTTAATTGCAAAGAACGTGAAAGTGCTCAGCCGACTGAACAAGGCTTTTGCACAGCATAAAGTTCGCAAACAATATATCGCTGTTTTGGAAAAACCTCTCGCTGTTACTGAAGGCGTCATTGATTTGCCTCTGACCAAAGACTCCAACGACCCACCGCGCCAGATGGTTGACAGAGTTCGTGGCAAACAGGCTGTTACCCGTTATGAAGTAGTGGGCAGGATTAATGACAGTACAGGTGCAGAACATCCTGTCGTGGCCTTCTATCCTGAAACTGGACGTACACATCAGTTGCGTATGCACAGCGCTCACGAGGAAGGACTTTATAGCCCCATCTGTGGTGATGAACTGTATGGCAATAAGGAGATATGTAATATCTTCCCCCGCCTTATGCTTCACGCCTCTTCAATCGAATTCAATCATCCCATTACCGGGCAACCACTCACAATCACCTGCCCACCGCCCTTCAATCCGTGTTCTTCGGCTCCCATTTAGCATTCCGTGTTATGCGGTTCTCCCGCAGAAATTCTTCACTCTTCACTTTCCATGTCCAAATATCTAAAAATATATAAAGCATCTGCAGGAAGCGGAAAGACTTTCCGCCTGGCAGTGGAGTATATCAAGCTCTTGATTGCTAATCCTTTGTGCTATAGCAATATACTTGCTGTGACTTTTACCAACAAAGCTACAGCGGAAATGAAACTTCGTATCCTCAGCCAGCTTTATGGAATAGCCAATGGATTAAGTAATTCGGAAGACTATTTTCATGCAATTGCCGACGATGCTCAGATAAAAGCGCTGAAACTGAGTGATGCTGAGATTCGTCAACGTGCATCGGAAACTTTGGCGGCAATGATGAATGACTACAGCCGCTTCCGTATAGAGACGATTGACGCTTTCTTCCAGTCTATCATTCGTCAGCTTGCTCATGAATTGCATCTCTCCAATAACATCAGGCTTGAGATTAAGAATGACAAAGTTCTTGCTGATGCAGTCAAGAGCCTTCTCGATGATTTGGTAACTGATAAGGCTTTGTTGCAGTCTGTTCTGGGTATAGTTGAAGATAAAATCAACGATAGCAAGAATTGGATGATAGAACAGGAGTTGGAGGATTTTGGAAAGAATCTCTTCAACGAAACTTACCTCGAACTATGTAATTCAGAATCCCTGCACGGGGAACAGACTCAAGCTGAGAATTCCGCCGATAGCTCATTAAGCAAATTCCAGACTAAGGAAATAGAACGTTTCAAACGTTCGATATACGGGCTGAAAAATGATGTCATGCAGCAACTCAAATCCGACGGAATAAAATTCTTGAAGCATTGTGAAGACAATGGTTTGGAGGCAGCCCATTTCCGAGGGGGTGGGGGAAACACCGGAATATGGGGCTTTATGGAGAAAACATCCAAAGGCGAACGTAACTCCAAGGGTGAATTGCCAAATCTGTCAAAGTCTGTCCGTTCGTTTCTTGAAGCTCCATCTGCATGGCTCTCAAAGCAAAGTCCAAAAAATACGGAGTCTGTAGTGAAAGAGCATCTTCTGCCTGTTCTGAAGGATATATTCCAATTGCGCAAACTGCTTAATACCGTTGATGCAACACTAACCCACATCAATCAGCTGCTGCTTATCTTTGCACTGGATGCCAAAGTACGTGCAATCAATTCTGAGGAAAACCGCTTTCTTCTTGCCGATACAGCATACTTGCTCAACAGCATAATTCAGGGACAGGATGTTCCGTTTATATACGAAAAGGCTGGTGTGAGGTTCAAGCATATTATGATTGACGAGTTTCAGGATACTTCTTCGTTGCAATGGAAGAACTTTATTCCTTTGCTCCTCAACAGCATGGCTACGGCCAGTCAGTGTCTTATAGTTGGTGACGTCAAACAAAGTATTTACCGCTGGCGCAACAGTGACTGGAGCATACTCAAGGATATTGAGCAGAATCCTGTGTTTGGCTCTATGGCTGACGTCCAGCCGATGAAGAAGAATTTTCGCAGTAGTGGGAATGTAATCAGTTTCAACAACTCTTTCTTTACGGCTGCAGCTAATTCTTTGCAGGACACCTATAATAATACCACTAATCTCACCACTGATATCATTGCCGATGCCTATAAAGATGTGGAGCAGGAAATCCTTCCGAAGAAAGAAGGTAAAGGGTATGTGAGAGTTGAGTTCGTTGAGAAGAATAAAGATGAGGATGTGGATGTGGCAACAGTGAAACTGAACCTCATCGTGGATAATGTGCGTATGCTCATTGACCAAGGTGTGAATCAGAACGACATTTGTATATTGGTTCGCTATAATAGGGTAATAGCTGATATTCAGACAGCCTTTGCCCAACAGATGCCGCAAGTGAATATCGTCAGTGATGAGGCTTTCCGGCTGGACAGCTCGCAACTGATAAATTTCATCATAGACATTCTTCGCTATATCTCCAATCCTGCAGAACGCTATCTTAAAGTTCTCGTTGCATACAAGTACGCAGTGCTGATAAACGGCTGTGATGGCGATGCCGGTTCGGTATTTATGATGGACGACCGTCAACTTGACCAACTGCTGCCAAAGTCCTTTACCGACAACATCGAACGTCTGACCATTACGCCTCTCTACGAACTGGTGGAACATCTCTACGATATGTTTGGCATGAATCGTATGGAGAATCAAGATGCCTATATTTTCACATTCCTTGACCAACTCCTCAGTTTTGTTAGCGAGCAGACATCGAATATAGATACTTTCCTAAAGTACTGGGAGGAAGTGCTTTGCTCGGTGACTATACCTGTCGGTGAGATAGAAGGTATTCGCATAATGAGTATTCATAAGTCGAAGGGGCTTGAGTTCCATAGCGTGATTGTTCCATATTGCGAATGGCAGTTTGTCGGTACGCATAAACCTCTCATCTGGTGCAAACCATCCGTGGAACCATTTTCAGATATGCCTATTCTGCCGATAACAGCACACGGCTATTGCAAGGATTCGTATTATTCGAAGGAATATGCTGAGGAGAAACTCAAACTCTATGTCGACAACCTTAATCTTATATATGTGGCATTCACCCGTGCTAAGAACAATCTCATAATCATATCTTCAGAGGCATCAAAATCCGATATCGACGGGGAGAATGTTTCTGCATTGCTCAAGAGTAATATCCCTGCTTTGATGACCGAAGATCCTGCAGCTTTGTGTAAGTCGTATTCATTCGGTGAGGTTGTTCCTACAAAGAAGGATGATTCTGAGAAAGAAAAAGATCCGAATGTGTTAACTCAGACTCCTTCTTCAGAACAAATCGAGTTTACCACTCAGTCAGCGAAACTTCAGTTCCGACAGTCCAACCAGTCTATGCAGTTCCTGCATCATCTCGACGATAGTGACGACGCATCCAACCGCCAGCGATATATTGACGAGGGTGTGATGTTCCACCTCCTGCTGTCAAGGATAAATACTCTTGATGACGTCCCCTCAGCCTTGAAGCAGATGGATTCAGAGGGTTATTTCACAGATAAGGCTTACATGAATGAGGTCACACGGTTGCTTGAGAAGTCGCTAACCAACACGCAGGCACGGGAGTGGTTTCTGCCTTGTTGGACAGTAATCAATGAATGTAATATTGTTAGTCGCGACAAGGATGGTATAGTGCATCAGCAACGCCCCGATCGGGTAATAACTGACGGCAAGCAGACCATCGTCATAGATTTTAAGACGGGACGTCAGGATGACGGACATCGCAATCAGGTAAAGAGTTACATGAATCTGCTTTCCGCTATGGGCTATCCCGATGTCAAGGGCTTTGTGTGGTATCTTCGCCGTGGTGATATAGTAAAAGTGTAACCTCAAGATAATCCCAATATATGACAACACCATTCCTGAAAATAGTTGCAAAAGATTTATATGCGAAGTTTGGCGAACAGTTGCGTAACGTGACTATTCTCTTCCCAAACAAGCGAGCTGGCTTGTTCTTCAATCAGTATCTGTTTGAAATAACCAACCAACCGACTTGGGCACCGCAATATCTTACTATCAGCGACCTCTTCCAGCAACTCTCTCCGCTGACGGTTGCCGATCCCATACAGCTTATCTGTATGCTCTATAAGTCTTACACTCTTTCGTCCAACCAGTTGGCACAGGCTGTTTATGGCGACAACTCACACGACAGCATAGAGACTCTTGATCAGTTCTATAGTTGGGGACAGGTGCTGCTGGCTGATTATCAGGATATAGATAACAATCTTGTTGATGCACGTAAACTGTTTGAGAATATATCTGACCTCAACGATCTCACTTCGCTGGATTATCTTACACAGGAACAGATTGATGCCATAAAACATTTCTTCCCGGATTTCACTCAACCTACAGAACTACAACGCCGTTTCTTTAATGTCTGGAAACTTCTGCTGCCTACTTATGAGGCATTCAGGAGTTCTCTAGCTTCAAATCGAATCGCCTATGAATCGATGCTGAAACGTAATGTTGTAAACCGTTTGCTGGCATACAGCTCTCAGACCTCGCTACCAGCAGAGGAACTGTTCGGGGATGATGTGCTTGAACAGACGGCTAGTGATTTTATTCAGCGGTTTGTTGATAACCTCTCCTCACGCACATTTGTGATGATAGGCTTCAATGTGTTGAGTAAGTCGGAGCAACTTTTCTTCAAGTACCTGAAGCAGAATGCAAATGCATTATTCTATTGGGACTACGATGATTTCTACAAGACGGATGATGCGTTCCATTTCATAGAAGAGAATATCCTGCTGTTTGGCAACGAACTGGCTGAACCACTGGTATATAGCAATTTCCTCGAACCGAAAAACATCACTTTCATCTCTGTTCCGCAGGAAATTATGCAGACTCGTGTGGCACATGATATTCTCATGCAGTGGAAAGCTCCTGAAAAGACTGACAACCGCACTGCTGTGGTTATGTGCAACGAGGCGATGCTGGCACCAATGCTGCACTCTCTCCCCGAGGGACAGATGGTGAACATCACAATGGGTTATCCGTTGGCACACACGCCTATAGCTAATTTCTTAACTCAGCTTGTTCTGCTTCAGACCAAAGGTTCTGCATCATCGTCTTCATGGCGTTACACTTATGTTTGCAACGTGCTGAAACATCCTTATGCAGCACTGATAACAGATGATGAAAGTCTTCGTGTGATTGACCTTATAAAGAAGAAACACCAACTCTTCCCAAGCGATAAAACGCTGCATACTAATAATCAGATGGCAGCTATTTTTACACGGAACTCTTCAACGGCTGATCTGCTGGCATATCTTTCCAACATAATCGAGATGGTAGGGAAGGCGTTTACGCCAGTGACGGCTTCAGATAATGATGAGTCGAACGAAAACGAGGAATTACAACTGATTCACGAGTCCGTATTCAGAGTGTATGCTGTTATCAACCGGCTTTGCCGTATCTGTGAGGAGGGTCTGCTCGACATCCAGATTCCTACACTCCAGCGCATGATGCAACAGATTATCCAGGGTACATCCATTCCTTTCCATGGTGAACCGGCTGTGGGTATGCAGATTATGGGAATACTCGAAACCCGCAATATCGATTTCCGCAATCTGATAATCCTTTCGGCAAACGAAGGGAACCTTCCTAAGAATCCACAGTCTTCGTCATTCATTCCTTATAATCTGCGTGAAGCTTTCGGCATGACTACTCTTGAGCATAAGGGCAGTATGTATGCATATTATTTCTATCGTTTGTTGCAGAGAGCTGAAAACATACATGTCCTTTATACTTTGCCGGGGGCTTCGTCAACGGGTACGGAAATGTCCCGCTACCTCATGCAGATGCTTGTTAATCCGAAACTGCGAAACATTCGTCAGACTACGGTTCATGCAACCTATTCTCCTCGCTCTATCGCTCCAGTTGCGATTAACAAGACCGATGAAACTATCCGCCGACTCTTCATGCGATTCGGTGAGAAACCTCTCTCTCCGAGTGCTATCAATACTTATCTCAATTGTCAGCTTCAGTTCTATTTCAAATACGCTGCAGGCTTCTTCCCCGAGGAGGATGTGACTGAGGAAGTGGGTAACGATGTCTTTGGTAATATCTTCCACTATGTGATGGAACAGATTTATAAATCTGCCATAGGCCTGAACACGGAGATACAAGCCAGTACTCTTGTCTCTCTTGCCAAAGACAAACAATTTGTATCGAAGCTTGTGGATCAGGCTTTCAACAAACTGTTCTTCAAGAATGATTCAGCATCAGAAACTGTTCCTCAATACAATGGTGAACAGCTGCTTAACCGTGAGGTGGTGATAACTTATGTCTGTGATCAGCTTCGTCATGACGCGGCTCTCTGTCCTCTTTCTGTCATCGACGTGGAGGAGAAGGTCGGAACGAAACTTGTGGTGCCAGGCTCTGGAGGACGGACAATCGTTCTTGGAGGAACTATCGACCGCATCGACTGCATAACCATAAACGGAAGACGCGTCAAACGTATCGTGGACTATAAGACCAGTGCCAGTCGCAAGACAGCCAACACAGTGGAGGAACTCTTTGATTCTGCAAAGTCTAACCGTTCGGGACATATCTTCCAGACATTTTGCTATGCGGATATTTATACTGATGTTCATCCTGAAGTGAAGCCTCTGGCACCAGCACTTCAATATGTGAAACTGGTTCGAAGTGACCTCAACGCTGTTGCTAAGTCTGCTGCATCTCAGGAGGAAAAGGCTTCATTGCCGCTGTCCACTCTCATGGTTCATCTTAAGGATGGGAAAGAGGAATATCCTGTAGACGATTTTGCGGAACAGGTAAAGGAAGAATATCACGAGCGCCTCATTTCATGCATTTCCGATATTTTTGACAAAAACACTCCTTTTGCACCGCCTTCATCAAATCATCATTGCCAATGGTGCCCGTTTACAGCAATCTGCAACAAGTAACTACGATTTCAATAAAAAAATACAGATTTTTTTTGCCATATTACCAATTCTTCGTACCTTTGCAAGCCTAAATTGTGCTCAGACGTGATTTGGGTAGCAATAAACAAGAATACGTGAAATGAAAGATTTTCAAATTGATTTGTTCGACGCCAATCTGCAAGGAAAGACCTTTCAGTATAGTCTTACAGACAGTTTCTTTCAGGAAATTGACGGACTGATACATCGAGGAACATTGACTACAGAATGTCGTTGCCTTAGAGCTACGAGCATGGAATTTGAATTTCAGATTCACTCTTGTGGAACTGTCTTCGCTCCTTGCGATCGCTGCTTGTCCGACGTAGAATTGCGGATAGATACTACAGACAAGCTGGTTGTTAAGTTAGGTGAAGAATATGGCGACGATGGTGACGTACTGATTGTGCCTGAAGATGAAGGCATGGTGGATATGTCACAGCCTATTTATGAGTTCATAGCGTTGGCATTGCCATTGAGGTTGATTCACGAACCTGGTGAGTGTGATGAGACTATGATGCGAACATTGGAATCGTATCAATCTGCCCGAAGCAGTGATGACAATGAAGACGCCGATGATTCAAGCAGTTCCGATTCGGACGCTTAACCCGCTGAATGTGATGAGCGGTGGAGCGCATTAAAGAAACTATTGACATAATAATAACCATTAAAATTAAAGAACAATGGCACATCCTAAAAGAAGACAATCAAAAACTCGTACACGTAAGAGAAGAACACATGATGGAGCAGTAGCACCAACATTGGCAGTATGTCCAAACTGCGGTGAATTCTACGTTTACCACACTGTATGCTCAGCTTGTGGCTACTATCGTGGAAAAGTTGCTATCGAGAAAGAAGCTGCAATCTAAGTTATAGGAAGACTCTTTCCTCCTTGCAGTGGGGGAATGGGTCTTTTTTCTTTTTTTGAAACTACCTTTATAATATTATGGAAAAAATAAATGCAGTTATCACTGGCGTAGGCGGATATGTTCCTAAGTACATCCTTGACAATGACGAGATGTCTCGCATCGTCGATACTACCGATGAATGGATTATGGAACGTATTGGCGTTAAGACTCGCCACATATTGAAGGATGACGAACGTAATGGAGCTGGTACATCATACCTGATGACTAAGGCAGTAGAGGAACTGATGGCTAAGACTGGTGTTGATCCAGACACCGTTGAGGCTGTAATCTGTGCCACCACCACTCCTGACTATCACTTCCCGTCAACCGCTTCGCTCGTAATCGGTAATCTCGGATTCAAGAATGCGTTCGGATTCGACATGGAGGCTGCATGTGCCGGTTTCCTCTATGCGATGGATGTAGGTGCAGGATTCGTAAGAAGCGGACGCTGCAAGCGCATCATTGTCTGCGGAGGAGACTTCATGTCTTCTATGACTAATTATGAGGACCGCACTACCTGTCCTATCTTTGGTGACGGTGCAGCTTGCGTCATGATGGAGGCTACAACAGAGGACTTCGGACTTATGGACAGCTACCTGCGCACTGACAGCCACTACGAACCGCTGCACATGGCAGCCGGTGGCTCGGCTAATATGCCAAGCCATGAGACTGTTGATGCTCGCCAGCACTTCGTTTACCAGGAAGGACGTACAGTGTTCAAATATGCCGTAACCAACATGTCAGATGCTGTTGAGACTATCGCTAAGCGCAATAACCTCACTAAGGACGACATCGCTTGGATTGTTCCTCATCAGGCAAACGTTCGTATCGAAACTGCTGTTGCACGCCGTATCGGTGTTACTGAGGACAAGGTGATGATTAACATCGACCACATGGCAAATACATCAGGCGGAACTCTGCCTCTCTGCTTGTGGGAATACGAACCAAAACTGAAGAAGGGCGATAACCTCATCTTCACAGCCTTCGGAGCAGGCTTCACTTGGGGTGCTTCCTACATGAAGTGGGGCTACGACGGAAGTAAGTTCAGCAAATAAATACAGACCCTCCCCCTTGCCCCTCCCTGTGAGTGAGGGGAGTAGAATGATTTCCGTACATGAATATGTAATGGCTTTTCTAACTACTCCCCGCCCTTACAGGAAGGGGCAGGGGGGAGGGTCTTTTATCATTCCTCGTTCTGCGGTTTTCCCGCAGAAATTCTTTACTCAAAGTTCTTGGGAGCGTTGCCCCAAGCGTCGGCAAGCCGAACGATTACACTCTTCACTTTCCATGCATAAATCAGGATTTGTAAATATCGTAGGTAACCCCAATGTGGGAAAGTCTACTCTGATGAATCTCTTCGTCGGAGAGCGCATCAGTATTGCCACATTCAAGGCACAGACTACTCGTCATCGCATCATGGGAATCATCAACGACGACGATGTGCAGATTGTATTCAGCGACACTCCAGGTGTGCTCAAACCAAACTATAAGCTGCAGGAGTCGATGCTGGCTTTTAGCGAAAGCGCGCTTACTGACGCTGATGTCCTGCTTTATGTTACCGACCCTGTGGAGAAGATAGACAAAAACAGCGATTTTCTCAGCAAGGTAAAGACCATGCAGGTGCCTGTGCTTGTTCTTATTAACAAGATTGACCTTACCGACGAGAAATCTCTGATTAAACTCGTTGAAGAGTGGCATGAGGTGCTTCCTAATGCAGAGATTATCCCAGTGTCGGCAATTGCGAAGTTCAATATCGACGCTGTGATGAATCGCATCAAGGCATTGCTGCCTGACAGCCCTCCTTATTTCGACAAGGACCAGCTTACCGACAAACCCGCCCGTTTCTTCGTCAGCGAGATTGTACGTGAGAAGATTCTCCTCTTCTACGACAAGGAGATTCCTTACTCTGTGGA
Organism: uncultured Bacteroidales bacterium; assembly: GCA_902776985.1. Classification (GTDB taxonomy): domain Bacteria; phylum Bacteroidota; class Bacteroidia; order Bacteroidales; family Bacteroidaceae; genus UBA3839. Next base: position 23,939 of record CACYSD010000006.1, on the reverse strand, counting down.
AGTTGGTATAGAGAGCTTCAAGGAAGATGAGAAGCATATTCACATCAATGTAGTGATTTACGTGGAGCGTGACTCGCAGAAGGGTATTATCATCGGACACCGCGGCAGGGCATTGAAAAAAGTTATGACTGAATCGCGCAAGGCTCTCGAGAAATTCTTCGGAAAGACCATCTACATTGAATCCTTTGTCAAAGTCGACAAGGATTGGCGCAACAGCGAACGTGAACTCAACCTCTTCGGGTATAATCCAGAATAAAATAATATGGGAAATTTAGTAGCAATTGTGGGACGTCCCAATGTGGGCAAATCTACACTCTTTAACCGCTTGACCAAGACCCGTCACGCCATTGTTAGTGACGAGGCTGGTACTACTCGTGACCGTCAGTACGGTAAGTGCGAGTGGGGTAATAAGGAATTTTCTGTTGTCGACACAGGCGGTTGGGTGGTTAATAGTGATGATGTGTTTGAGGAGGAAATCCGCAAGCAGGTAAAGATAGCAATTGAGGAATGTGATGTCATTCTCTTCCTCGTCGATATAAAGACAGGTGTTACAGACTTGGATGTCGCTGTGGCTGATATTCTCCGTCGTTCCAAAGTGCCTACGTTCCTTGTCTGCAACAAGGTCGATTCCAACGAACAGCGTTACGAGTCTGCTGAGTTCTATTCGTTGGGCTTGGGCGATCCTTATTGCATCTCGTCGCTGACGGGAAGCGGTACGGGTGAACTGCTCGACGACGTGCTGAAGGCATTCACTAAGGAATTGTCAGAAGTGATAGAGGAAGATATTCCTCGTATCGCCGTTGTGGGACGTCCAAACGCAGGAAAATCCTCGTTGGTTAATGCTTTCCTCAACGATGACCGCAACGTGGTGACAGATATCGCCGGTACTACCCGCGACTCAATCTATACCAAGTACGAGAAGTTCGGATTCAATTTCTACCTTGTTGATACAGCGGGAATCCGTAAGAAGAACAAGGTGAACGAGGATCTGGAATACTATAGTGTGATGCGTTCCATCCGTGCCATTGAGAACAGCGATGTCTGTGTGCTGATGATTGACGGTACTCGAGGCATTGAGGGGCAGGACATTAATATCTTCCAGCTTATTCAGAAGAACCAGAAGGGTATGATTGTAGTTGTGAACAAATGGGACCTTGTGGAAGACAAGAGCAACGAGGCTATCCGTTTCTTCGAGAATACCATCCGTCAGCGTATGGCTCCGTTCACTGACTTCCCGATTATCTTCGCAAGCGCAGTTACCAAGCAGCGTATCTTCAAGGTACTCGAAGAAGTGCAGAAGGTATATGACAGCCGCACAACCAAGGTGTCAACAGCACGTCTGAACGAAACGATGCTTCCAATTATCGAGGCAACTCCGCCACCATCAATCAAGGGTAAGTACATCAAGATCAAGTATTGCATGCAGCTCCCTGGTGTCCGTGTCCCCTCGTTCGTGTTCTATGCCAACCTTCCCCAATACGTGAAGGATCCATACAAGCGATTCCTGGAAAACCAGATCCGCGAACACTGGAACTTCACTGGCACCCCCATCAACATTTATGTAAGGCAAAAGTAAAAATATGTCTCGCTTCACTCTTTCATTGCTTGTCGTATTCCTGCTCGTCAGTTGTTCGAAACCTAAGGCGGTTCCGGAGGATGAGATGTGTCTGCGTACGTCTTTCAGTGCGTTGCAGCGTGGAGATTACAAGACTTACGTGCAGACGCTGTATTCCAGCGAGGGACGTCTGGACTCCACTATGCTACAGTGGCGCATAATGGCGGCAAGCCGCTATGCTGAGTCCCTGCGCCATAAGTACGGCAGCTTTATAGATATCAAGATAAAAGAACGCAAACAGCTTTCCGATAGCACTACCATGCTATATTATTATATGTATATGGCTAATGGCGACTCCGTTGCCCTCTCGCAACGAATGCGCCTCACTCCCGACGGCTGGCGGCTGGATCAATAATAAGCAGACCCTCTCTCTTCATTTACGAATTCTTCACTCTTCACTTTTTTATGAACTGTATCGGTGTTATGACATCAGGCAATGATGCGCCTGGAATGAATTGTGCAATACGTGCCGTCACACGTAGCGCCATCTACAACGGATTCAAGGTTAAGGCTATCCGTCGTGGATACAAAGGTCTTATTGACGGTGAGATAGTAGATTTCGAGACTCAGAATGTGAGCAACATCCTGCAGTTCGGTGGTACCATCCTCAAGTCTTCGCCAAGTAAGGAATTCCTCACTCCCGAGGGACGCAAGCAGGCGTTTGAGAACGTGCAGAACGCAGGTATCGATGCGCTGGTTGTGATTGGTGGAGTAGGTACCATCCACGGTGCGAGAATCTTCGCACAGGAATACGACATTCCTTGTATCGCCATCCCTGCAACTATCGACAATAATCTCTGCGGTACCGACACCACCATTGGTTACGACACGGCTCTCAATACCATCATGCAGAGCGTGGATAAGATTCGCGACACTGCCACCAGCCACGAACGTCTTTTCTTCGTTGAGGTGGTCGGTGACGATGCCGGATTCCTTGCTCTCAACGGTGCAATCGCCTCTGGTTGCGAGGAAGCTATCATACCTTCAGTACAGGTTGAAGAGGATCAGCTTAAACAATTCATACAGAAAGGTTTCCGCAAGACAAAATCGAGTAGCATTGTACTTGTTGCTGCCAGCGAAACAACTGGTGGCGCACTCCATTATGCCGATCGTGCGAAGAAGGAATATCCTGACATTGATGTCCGCATATCCATCCTCGGTCACCTCCAGCGAGGAGGTAACCCAACTGCTCACGACCGCATCATCGCCAGCCGCATGGGTAGTGCCAGCATCGAGGCGCTGAAGAAAGGTCTTCGCAATGTGATGATAGGAATTGACAACGATGAGATTGTCTATGTACCCTTCTCCCGCGCTGTCCGCGAAAACCGCAAAATCGATCATGCCCTCCTCGACATCCTCCATGATGTCTCAATCTAGAGTTTCTAAAGGTTTCTTTTATTGTCAAGAATTAGAGATTTTTAATAGTTTTTGCATCGCAAAAACTATTCTGTAATTCTTGATTAAAAAACATCTATAATCAAAGGTTAAGTACTTGAAGTTACTTGTACTTCCCCTTTTAAAACATAAAAGCCTCGCTCATCGAGCGAGGCTTTTGTGTTTTAAATACTTTCAAATTTAGAATGGGAACACAACTCCTACGTTGAGAAAGCTTGATCCGTCCCACTGAGTCTTGTAGATGTATTCAGCCTTGATAGCGAATGAGCTGACAGGAACCTCTACACCTGCACCCAGGTTAAAGCCTACCTTTGAGTCGTCACCGCCGCCGTCCCATTTGCAGCCGAGTACGTTAAGACCTACGATTGGATAGAGTGCCACCTTGTTTCCACCAAGACGGAAGAGGTATTCTGCATTAAAGTTCAAACCCCAGTAGCTAACATTGTCCTTCTTGAAATAGTAGTCGAAGCCTGCAACAGCGCGAACGTTGTCAAGGAATTCATAACCAACGTTTACACCAGCACCGAGGTTGTGTGGTGAGTCAATGATGTAGTTGAACTGTGCGCCAACTGTAGCTGTACCTTTCTGTGCGAATGAAGCAGTGCTAATGCACATCATGCAGAGAACGAATAATAGTTTCTTCATAGTTTGTTGTTTTTAAAATGTTAATAAATGAGAATGAAACTTAATTCAATGCAAAAGTATACATTTTTTTTAACATCCAAGCTTTTTTTCTGTTTTTTTTGACGAAGAGCCACAAAAACATTCCAAAAGTGTGATTTGGGTTTTGGTTCAAAAAAAATATTAATGGAAAACGATATGGGTCATTAATGGTAATTACATGTTTTAATCAAAATTATTCAAAGTCAATACATTTTTCTTTGAAAAACCTGCTTATTTGTTAAAAAATCAGGGCAAAAACTGTGAAAATGTCAATTTTCTCTTAGAATTATTTGTTTTGTATTAAAAAATATCTCACCTTTGTAATTTTGAGCATAGATTAACCAAAGTTTTCAGCTCATAATTATCAAATTAAACTATAGTCGCTCTTACATACTAACCAAACATCGTGCTCCGCACTATGATGTAAATGATTAAAACTTAATTACTCACCTTGATTCGCAAATTAATCTACATATTGTTGTTCATGTTGGCACCCTTTGCTTCCAAGGCACAGGTTGTAGATTCATTGTTGCAGGAGTTCCTGCGCGAATACATGCACCAGAAACCTCAAGTTCCTGAGACAGCGACTGTTGCCGTTAAGACCAATCTGCTCTATGACCTCTTTGCTGTAGGAAATATCGGAGTTGAGGTGGATCTCGGTAAGCGTTGGTCTGCAGAAGCTGACTGGTTTGGTACATGGTTCCAGGCACGTGTCTCCAACAAGTTCTGGCAAGGCTATGGAGGATATCTCACCGTTCGCCGTTATTTCGGTCGAAACGGAAAATCAGAGATCAATCCTGTTACCGATGGACTTCGCGGACACCACATCGGTGCCTACGGACTTGGTATGACCTACGATGTGGAGTGGGGAGGAAGAGGTTATCAGGCCAAGCGCTTCGGATTCGGAGGCGGTATTGAGTATGGTTACTCCACTTACGTTTTCAAGGATTTGATGCTGGATTTCACTATCGGTGTAGGATTCCAGGACGGAGAATACAAGGAATATCTTCCTATGGACGGTCACTACGTTTGGCAGTCCACACGCAAGCGCCACTGGTGGGGACCCACCAAGGCTGAAGTCACCCTCAAGTGGATTATCGGCAAGAAGAAGAAAGGAGGTGCAAGATGAAGCACTTCACTCTTCACATTTTAGCAGCCCTGCTGCTCCTCACCTCTTGTGAATACAAAGACCTTTGCTACGACCACAACCACTGGGTGGATGTGAAGGTCGAGTTTGATTGGACTGAGGCTCCCGAGGCGCTCACCCGCACTGATGGTGGGTCAAGCACAGGAATGGGAATGACAGTCCTCTTTTATAATATTGATAATCCCGAAGCGGAACCAATCCGCTACGACCTTCCTGGTAGCAATGGAGGTACGGTACGTCTGCAGCCAGGTACATATAAGGCGGTTGCTTATAACTACGATACTGAGACTATCCTCTACCGAGGGATGTATATGCCGGAGGCTTTGGAGGCATATACCCGTCAGTCCTCTATTGAGGAAGGAACCCTCATGGCATTCACTCGTGGCTCCATGCCTCGTGCTGCTGGAGCAGAAGAGGAGCAGGTGATTCTCGAACCCGATCCCCTGTGGGGAGCGGTGAGTGAGGAATTTACCCTCAAAATGAGCGGTGCTACACGATATAAAAACTCTGCCGACACACGATCCGCAAATGCACAGACAATCTATACACTCACTATGCAGCCCACAACAAGGGTTAAGGAAGTATATATCACTATAACCAACGTACCAAACCTTCAATATACTAACCAGTTCGGAGGATCGCTCTCCGGACTCTCACCATCTGTGTGGATGCAATCAGGCATACCGGGCGAGGGAAGAGTCTCCCAGGCTTTTACCTGTTCCGTTATCGATGAAACCACCCTACAGATGCGCTTTCGTATCTTTGGTCACTGTCCCCATTTCGATGAGGGCTATGCCAATGCTCACCTTCTGACCATTTACGCTATCCTTGCCGACGGCTCTAAGTGGTACTACACCAACGATGTCACAAATCAGATGCATGACTCATCTTCATCTACTCCGACAGACGACAATCACATTTACATTGAACTCGATGACCTTCCCGTTCCTAAACCAATCGTCAACGGTTCTGGTTTCCAACCCACTATCGACGGCTGGCAAGGCGTTGAAATTGAAGTCGGAATGTAATATAATTGAGAAGAACAAAAACCTTAAAAAAGTGTGATTCTGGTTTTTGTTAATTAAAATTGCAGAGTTTTCAATGAAAATAAAGCAAGAGCGTGGCTAAAATGTTAAAATTGTAACTAAAATCGAGAAAAATGTAAAATATTTACACGAATGTTTGTTGATTTGCGAATAAATTCCTTTATTTGCAAGTTTGAGAGCATATAAGTGTCACTCTATTCCTCTCAAAACTAACAACAAACTAACTAACCAAAAACAAAGAAAAAAATTCAAATAAATACTAATTAAAAAACAGAACAATTATGAAAAAGTATCTTTTATTTTTTGCAGCAGCAGCCATCGGACTCGCTTCCTGCAGCAACGACGAAACAGTCGAAGTAATAAAGAGCGACGCCATCAGCTTCAGACCTTTGATGAATGGCATGACTCGAGCAACAGTAAAATCTGCATTTGCTTCTAATGACGAAATCAATGTTTATTGTACAAAAGGTGATGTGTCTCCAACTTCTTATTTTAATAATGCAACATTTACTTATGCTGCAGCAGGTTACAGTGGCTTTTCTTCTAATCCTGCATATTATTGGCCTTCGACAATAGATGGTACCACTAATTTGTTAACTTTCTATGCAACATTTAATGGGGCTCAAACTACAGCAGGTAATATTTCTACTTTTACTCCTAATGCAGCAGCCGAATCTCAGGTTGATCTTCTTTGTGCTAAATTAGCAGTATCGTCAAAACCAGATGCTGGTGAGATTACAACGCTTAATTTTAAGCATGCACTTACTCAGGTTGAAGTTAAAGCATTAAATAGTAATAATACTCTAAAAATCAATATCTCAGGCGTGAAATTAGGTTATGTTGCTAAAGCTGGTACTTTGAATTTTACTTCAGGATCACCTGCTTGGACATTTACAAATCCTGAAAATGCTTCAGATACATATTCTTATTCTCAAACTTGGTCAGCTGCTACTTTGACATCTACCGCTGTAGTTCAAGGAGCTACTTGGATGATTGTGCCACAGAATCTTACCACAGGTCAATCACTTCCTAATAAAGTTTATACTAAACAGTATGCATCTGCAACTCAAACGGCTGCTAATGGAACTGCAAACTTAGATTGTGCATACATTGCTTTGCAGTTGCAATTCCTTAATTTGGCAAATAATGCAGAAATTGTTGCAACTCAATGGTGTTATTGGCCAATTAATATTAACTTGGAAGCTGGTAAAAAATATACATTCGTAATTGATGCAGCTGGTGGTGGTTATCAACCAGGAAATATCCAGAATGATGCTAGTACTGCTCTTGACGAAGTGTTAGCGGGCTTAGCCATTAAGTTTAGCACCGCTACTTCTATCACAGCTTGGGTAACTGATTTGGATGAAAATCCAGGAACTAATGACGAAATAGAAGTTGCAATGTAATCCTAAACACATTCCCCTAAATACTTTAAGTGGAGGCAATCGCCTCCACTTTTTCATTTTAAACAATCCTGTGATTTAGGATATATATGCCTCATAATATGGAAATTCTTGCTTCGCAAGCGACTATATGAGTTTTTTTAATAGGTGCCGTCGATAACTCACTCCGTGAGCGTGCTCTATTTAGTATTCACTCTATTCTCAACGGAGCTTCACTCTAAATTCACTAACACTTAACAAAAAACTTAAAATACTGCCACGATTTTTGAAAATCGTGGCAGTATTTTAAGTTTAAACTGTGCTCAAATTATTTTTTTACTTCGCTCAAAAAAGTTTTTGACTGTGCTCAAAATATTTTTTCACTGTGCCAGTTTAAAGACAGCGTTTCAACTCCATTGAGACGAACCAAAAGAATTTATAATTATTATGAGATTTTGAGATGGATTATGTGTGAGATTTTGTGTCCTGAAGTCAGTATCCTTTAATCAAAGATTAAAAAGTGCTGAAAAAGTGATGAATTTGTTTGGCTGATTCAATGATTTGCTATATTTTTGTAGATTAATAGTAAACTAAAGTTGGTAATAAACACGAATTACCGCAGCTAATTGTTTTTTTAACACGAATGGTCACGAATTACCCATTAATTTTTCATATAATACATACTGATAATTAGATGGTTAATTATATGGCAATTACATGTTTATTATAACACGAATTCCCACGAATTATTCATATAATACATACTGATAATTAGATGGTTAATTATATGGCAATTACATGTTTGAAATAATCTTTCTTAGATAATCGTTACATGAAATGTTCTGACAAATATATATGGATGTGTTCATTGCTGTCAATCCTGTTGTTGGCAGCTTGTTCCGATGACGATAAGGCGGATAAGCCCAAGAACAACGAAATCACACTCGATGCCGACGTGTGGCAGATGATGGAGGGAACAAGGGTAACAACGTTCGACAACCAGGCTGCCCTTCGGACGGAATCTCATTTCACCGCTGCCGTTTATCAAGGGAACACCGCGACGCCATATATCAACACTACGACAGTAGATTGGGACGGCACGAACTCGAAATGGGTCTTCTCAGACGGCAAGCATTATTGGCCAGCATCTGGCAACCTCGACTTCTTTGCCTATATGCCTGTCACAACGCCTGGTTACATCTCAAGCGTTAATTACGCAGTAGACGGAACACCTGCCCCTGCCCCCTATTTTGTATGTGCTAATCTTCCTATGACCGATGTGGGCCAACGCGGTTTGCGGGAATTCATTTGGGCACTAAGCCCTGCACAGAACAAAGCCAGCCAAGGCGCAACGGGCGTGACAATGAACTTCAAACACCCGTTTGCTCTTATCAAGTTCGTGATAGCAGCAGGCAGCGGCGAGCATGTCCAGGTGAACAGAATCAGCATTGCTGGACTGAATACTGGTGGTACCTGCACCTTCAATGCTGCTGGCACGGCATCCACATGGAGCAGCCAAACGGGTAGTGCAACATTGACGATAACTCCTGCTAATCCGCTGAAATATAACACAGCATTTACAGAGACGACGCTACTTATGGTTATCCCCAACACCGATACGAAGACGCTTACCGTTAATGGTACATGGGACGACTGGAGCGACAACATCACCAAAGATATCAGTACTAATATAAGTATCGACTGGCATCCAGGATACAAATATACCTACAACCTTACTGTCACTCCGTATGCTTTGAAAGTGGATGCGACGAAGTACACAGAGCAATGGTGATGGATGGAAGATGGATGATGTATGATGTAAGATGTAAGATGTAAGAAGTAAGATGTAAGAAGTAAGATGTAAGAAGTAAGATGTATGATGTAAGATATTAAATGTAACAAGATATATGAAACGATATTTGCACATTATATATATATTCACGCTCATGCTGATGGCGGGCGGAGCGCTGAACCAAGCGTGGGCAGCAAAGGTCACCTACCATATCCTGACGTTGCCGATAGATCCGTCGGTTTATGATTATCACATGAAGTCTGGCGTCACTGGTTACCGTCTAGAGGCCTTCAAGGTCGTTGTGGATAACCAGAGTACTGTCGAACTTCCTGCCCACTATAAAAGTCCGCTGATAGCAAATAATGGCTTCACCTATTACAAGCCGGAGGACATCTCCGGCCACGGTAGTTCTGCAGTAAGTCTTTACGATGACGTTAGTAGCCGCAAGGGTGTTCTCTATGAAGTGAAGGCCAGCCCTACACCTGTTGCAGAAGGCACAGCGATTACTACAAACACAGCTGAATACTACGTCGTTTATACATACGATGAGGCGTCAAACGATGGTTCCATTGCCAAACTTGACGGCTCGGTGAACTACAACATTGGAGTAAAGGACAAGGGTTTCCTCTCGCTGAACAGAGGTCGTAACAACCGTCCCGCTGTTATACCAACAGCCAAAGTTGACCCGGAGATGTTGGCAAGTCCAGATTTCTCTTACGTGGACAATCCGGGAAATAACATTGGCACTTATTGGAATGATGGTAATAACAGGAACACCAGAGATAGCACGGAGTCCAAATTCTACTTTATATTCAAGTTCGAGGGTAAGGATCCCTACCACATCGTTGTTCGTACTTCTTATGCTAGGGATTACACGTTCATTGAAAAGAATGAAGATGGTGACAAGACCTTTGTGTATAAGTGGTATAAAGGTGCCGCTTTGATGGCCAAAACAACCGGTAACGCATACCTCGCGAGTGATGACCATATACGATATAAGACTGTTTATAACTCTGCTAATCCAAATCCGACAGACCTAAGTTCTGGTTATGACAGCAAAACCGGTTATTTCCATGGTAATGATCAGACGTGGGGTACTGTGGCGCTGCTCAACAACACTTCTAACACGGGTTATGTCTTTATGGGTACCAGAACGGTGGACGGCAACGGTGTCGTTCCCGGACCGAAGGATAACACTAAATACTATTATCTGACGTTTAATGGCTACAACAACCTGAACTTTGGTCAAATCACCTCGACAGATGCGACGAATAAAAACACGATAGATGGTATCTATCCTCTCAAGAAGGTTACCTTCAAGATTGCGACACCATTCTATGCCGCTGATCCTTCGGATGACCACATTGTTTCCGCCCCTACAGAATGGGTCAGCCAATATACGGTGGACAACGACCCCATCGAGACCAAATACCTGCCTTCATCATTGAGGCGTAAGTATTGCAACTATACTGGTAAGTTCTATAGTGATGCAGCATGCACGAATGAGATAACCAAATTCTCCGATGCCAACTATGACAATACAGAGGGCTATCAGGTCTATATAGGCTATAGTCTGACGTCGGACATACCCTTCAAGGGCATCACGCCGGCAGCCACCTACACCGCCTCCACTTGGGCTGGTGCCACATGGTATGAACTGACGGATGAGGCTAGTACGCAGGCTGATGGTCTGAAACTGAAATACGACGGCACGAACTTCAAGAACAACGGTGCCGACAACGATTATGCAAAAACCACCGAGTTTGCCTTTATCGGTGACCCCTACGAACTTCGCGTGGTGTATCGCGATGCAACCTCTGGTAGCACACCCTATTACGTGGGAGCTGCGGGCACGCCTCCCACAACAGAAACACTCCTCACTACCAGCACCACAGATTCTGAAGGCTACAAGTGGGAATTGCCCAATGATGCCACCGCCGGCAGCTTCCTGCTTAGGAAATACAAGGGTACTGGTAACTGGTACTGGGATGCAGGCCATCCGAGTCCAGTTGCTATCGATTACACCGATGAGGGACACGCCAGTACCTACAACGTAGCTACTGCCAATGCCCAAACCGTCACCTTTAATGTCAGCAATCTTACTTTTGAAGAGGGTAACTACCTCAATGTGACGGTTGGTGGCACCGATGCCGCTCAGGCAACCGTTCAAAGCGAGAAGATATACGTGTATAAAACAAATACTGCGACCTTTAAGGTGTCCATCAAAGGTCGTGGAGGTGATAATAAGCGATTCACCCTGACTATTCAGGAGAAGAAGGGCTCTGATGATTCCAATATCGGTACCAAATTCGTTGTTACTGTCAACCAGAATAATAGTGCCATTGTTGAAAACACCGTACAATATAGCACGACGAATTCCACTCGTGTGAAGGTGATGACGCTGCCCACGCGTAGTTTCACTTACAACATTGTGGACTTAGCGGGAAACATAGCCGCGAAGGCTACCGCTACCCAGACCATTTACTCACCGCTGTCGCTGCTGGGCAGCGTCCCAAGTGTCATCATCAGTCCACTGATAATGGACGAGAATATCACGTTCTATAGAACATTTGATAATGGTTCAGGTGCGGGTACAGGTACGAGCCGTACACACTTGAGTAACGCAATCACAGAACTGACTGCCGGTGATGCAGCCAGCACTACGAACATATACGTCGCGTACGAGACAACGAGGCTGGCTAACAAATCTGCCACATTGAGTGAGAATCAGGTGTTTAATGTTCGACTGAACGAATACTATGTATATTACGACGCGTCGGAAGACAAACTCAAGAAGAATGAAACTCCTACTCCGGAAAACTTGAGCTCGAATGCCTATCTCTGGAAGCTGCGCAATCGCGACCCCTATGCCATGCTCATTGATAATTTGGGAGCACGGGAAGACTTAGACCCTAAAGTTGAGGGTTCGGAGTCTGTCACCATATATTATCCAGCCGGCAATGGTTCTTCGACGACGGAGTCCAGAGAAAAAGGCGCATGGCTTAAATTGGCAGCGGTCTTGCCCACAACAGATGCTGGAACGGCGCTTACATTTGATGCAACCAGAGCGAATGCTCAGCGCTTCATCGCCAAGAGCAGCCTTCAGCAAGGTGTCTATGAAGTGATGGTGGCAACGAATACCGTGGATGCCAGTACCACATATTATAACATAGGTAGCCCGGATGTAAATACCGTCAAGATATATAATAACTCGACCTATGCTCATGGTCACGAAGTGCTGAAACTCATCTTGAACCAAAACATCAACTATACCTACCATCTAATCGATAAGGCCAAGCATCAATTGCTGACGGTAGATAGTAAGAACCCGGATTTGGTGTTACCGGCAGAGTATCAGAGTCCGTTGGTAGCTACATATCATTTTTATGACCAAGATAACATCACAGAGAGTGAAGGAGTATATACAGTGAAAGCCTCGCCTACCGAGTTGACCTCTCTATCCAGTCTTTTAGCTACTGCTACAGAGCCTGCTGGAAGTACGGCGGAGGCATATAACGGAGCAGATGCTAATCACAAGCATGATGATGCTGTTTCCACGGCTGATATCACAGAAAAGGCTAAGAAACTGACCGTAACAGGTAATCACTATTTCAAGATAGGTGATAGTTATTATGTAGTCAATGTCACCAAAGCTTGCTACTACGACATCTACGTCACCTACGAAGCCAACGACATCGTGAAGTTCAATAGCGGTCAATATATGCTGAAGTTCCTTGATCCGTATGCAGCCGGTTACTACTTGGAGGACGGTAATGATAAACTGACGTCGTCGCTCATTCAAGCGGTCTATCCTTACTGTAATGGTGACGGCAGCCTGAATATCTATGGCAGTGCTATGCAGAACGAGCAGTTCGGTGGTGGTGCCAACACCCGCCCCCGCTGGATTTGGTACTTCATCAGCGACAACAGCGACCCCTATCACGTGAGAATACGCTCCAAGAGTACCGTCAAGGACGCAAAAAACTTAACCCATAACACTTTTCTGACGACCTACGCCGTACACTTCAATCAGGATACAGCTAACGACAAGATACAGCGTATTGTGACGGGTGGTACGCTGCCTGGTGTTGCATCTACGAATCCCATGGAATATATGGTGCTGGGTAGCGCAGGAAACTACAAACTGCTGAGCACCCAACCTGTGGCAGCCGACCTGAACGGGGATGGAGATACAGATGACACGGTAGATGGGGTCAGTGAGAACACACGTCGATATGTGACTTCGTTCGAGCAGTACTGGAAAACCTACAACATGGTCAAGCTCCATGTGCTGGGAATAGACAAGGATACAGATGCTTATAGTACAGATGAATCAACATGGGTGGTACCAACAGATCCTGCTTCGTATCGCACTACGATAGAAAATCGGGGTTGGCATAGTTACGAGACCTACGCCAACGCCACCCGTTGGAACGGATACAACGACAAGTCGAACGGTCATGAGAAGAAGGTGGTAGAAAAGATAGAGCACTGGTTCCAAACATTCAGTATGGGCAACGGCACCTTTGACATCGAGAGTGCCGACGTACCGCCCGTACTCGTGCTGCTCGACCGCCACGGATGGGAAATCATGCGACGTCCGCTACCAACCACCAACTATCCAGAAGGTGAGGAACTGGCGGGACTGCGTGTGTTCGATAGTCCGCTGGTGGACAGATACTATTTCTATAGCAACGCCACGAAGGAATCCGGTTGTCACAAATACACGATGCGTTTGCAGAATGGTGCAGAGCGCGACCAGGTCAAGGTCAACGGTGAACGCTACAGTTCCACCTCGCTGGGCGACCTGCCGCCAAGGTCTGCTTCGGGTGTAGTCAGTGGCGGTGCTATCCAAGACTTGTACGTTATCTACACCGTCAAGGAGGAGTATGAGAATAACTATGCTTACAGTCTGGATACTCTATCTTCCCCTTATGCCGAATCAGGCATATCACAGCCGTACCTCGTGCTGCAAAACGGCCGTTTCTACAAGAGTGAAAACACCGATAACCCCAACTATATATCCAAGCCTATCATTGAGCACACTAATCCCGAGGGAGGTAATGTCTATGACCTGATTGTTAGTCCGCATAATCATGGTGGTACTAATCATAATATCATCGACGGCAGTGGTAATTTCTTAGGAAACAACTTCTGGTATGTTAAGCCCAACCTGGACATCGATGACGAGATGGGTATCCCCTGGATTAGGGTCACCGGAGAGGAAACCGAGACAGCGGCAAAAAACAAACTAAGGAAAGCTTACGAGACCAAGACAGGCTTCGACCCCTACAACATCCAGTTGCAACTAAAGAATGACAAAGACGGGAACCCGGATGGCAGATACTTGACCACCCACATGACCTCCGCCCGTCTGGACAATGGTATCATGGTGGGCGACTATGAAGGTGGTTCTATGAAGCTTACGCTGGCTGCTGCAGGTTCGGCTACGGTTGCAAGCGGAACGAGCGAAGGCTACGACCATACGGACATGAGGATTACCAACCAGACCTTCATGGCTGTTTCCGACGCCAACGGCAATATGCAGCTGATGCCTCGCTTCGACCATACTCTGCGTGTCAATCTGGAGGGAACCAACCCCTGGGAAACCAAGTTGAGCGAGCCTGTTGATCATGCCAAAGCAAGTGTGGATAATAATAGCTCAATGGGTCCGCAGACCACCTTCTTCGTGTGTCCGCAACGCTTCCACTACCACATCATCGACAACGATGGTCGCGAAGCATTGCGCTATAAGCGAGGCGCAGACTTCTATCCCACCATCACGTCACACTTCAAGAGCCCGTTTGCCAAGGACTTTACATACTACACAGGATTGGCAACAAAGAGTGGTGAAATAACAAATAGCAACTCCAGCGCCTGGGGTTCAGCAACTGGAGTGTACAAGAGGACGTTGACAAACGAATCGATGTTGGCAGGCGCAGTGAAAAGACTGCCTAAGGCCGGAACCTATTATTTTAAAATAGGTACGGGAGAGACTTTTACATATAAGACCGTTACAGTCACCGAGGCTCTCATAGAAGACAGCAACTCAGATGAGTGGGGACCAGCAACAGGAGACTTCAAGAGGACGTTGACAAACGAATCGATGTTGGCTGACGCTGTGAAGCTATTGCCAACGGCCGGTACCTATTATTATAGAATAGGTACGCGCGGTGTATTTTCCTATAAGAAAGTCACAGTCACCGAGGGCCTCTCGGATAAGCAAATCACAGGTTCGTTTGCCGAAGCGGATGTCGAAGGCGTGGACTGCGATGTATATGTACGTTACGACTACGACCTTGATGCCGACCTCGATGCTGATAGAATACTACAAGGTCAGTGGTACACCGTCAAGTTGGCGGATAACGATTTGCAGGCTGATGGCAAAGTGATGACGTTTACTAGAACCGCTGTAAGCGCAGAGGAATATGCAAGCGAGAAAGCCGCTCTTTCGTCAAACGGAGTTTATTACTTCAGGAAAACATATACCACCCCCTACAGTTACATAAAAGTTACAAAAGATGGAGGGGATATAGATGAAGACGATAGTGATGAGTCAGCATGGACGAATGCATTGGGATTGGGCGTAGATCTTTATGCAGGAGAGACCTCTTCCCGTTCGCTGACTGCAGTTGATGCCACGGAATATGCATCGAAGAGAGATGCGCTGACAGAAACTGGTGAATACTATTTTAAGATTGGAACCACGGAACCTTATGCATATAAGAAGGTTGAGGTAACGTCTGTACCCATTGATGAAGCTTCGGATTATGCAGAAACCGCAGATGATGGAACTTTTGCCACCCTATGGTCCAACTCCAAACCACTTGTCGTAGATGCTGACGCAAAGAAATGGCAGTGGAAGTTCTTTGTAGCACCTGCAGACCCGACTTCTGACTATTATGTAAAACCGGATCCGTATGCCATTCATCTGTTCAATCGTTACTCCAATTATACGACCAACCCATCAGAGGAGCCCAGCCCGATGTCTGTAGAAATCAAGGTGCCTAACGCCAACGACGGTGCCGATCGTTTTGCCCTGCTCAGTCATCCTTCTGGTGGCTACGCCCTTGTGGTTGCAAAAACCTACAGCGACTACAACTATTCATTCCTCAATGGTGCCAGTATGACAACCAGTGTGGCTGCTACGACTGCAACCGAAGCAGGCTTTAACTACAAAACTGGTGGAATCAGCAATAACTCGCGAGTTGTCGTAGATAACGACGTTAAGCACAACTACACCTATTACGTCATAACCAACGCAAACAATCTCGCTATCACTGCTATGCCGACTGCTGAAGAGTCCGAGAATCACGGTTACAATCCCTATGTGCCGGAGGTTGCCCAGTCGCCCCTACTGAATATGGATGACTATAAATATTACGGCTTTGCTTCTCGTCCTGGAGGAAAATACTCGGTGATTCCGCAAACGATATTATACACACTCTCTGGTCTCTATGACGATAACGTATATGTGCGCTACAACGCCTACGACGTGGATAAGACTTCGTTTAAAGTGCCGAATCAGAAAACAACGGTCGAAGGTATAGTGGCACGTGCTGCTTCATCGGTCGATGCGTCGTTGAACATCAGTGGCGGTCTGCCCTACAACATCGTGTGGTATAACAATAATATGATGCAGTCAACGGACAACTCGACTGTCAGCGATGGCGGAAGTCATGCCCTTTCAGGTACCGCTGATTACGTCTGGTACTTCACCGGAGGCGATCCTTATGCCCTCAAGATTAAACACAAAGGCGGCAAATACTTGAGCGGCACAGATAAAAATTTGGTGGTAGAGGGCAGTGCCCCAACCTTCATGCTGTTGCGTAAGAGTGGATACGACTATGGTATCCTGCAGATGACGAGCGATGACGACAGGCTTACTTTTGGGGATGATGATTCTAATGGTGAAACTCCCAATACTACCTATTTGACAACTGGAGATCCCACAAAGTACATCATCTTCGGTCTGTCTGTTCACGACCTGATATACCATCTGGTCATTGCACGAACCTGCAAGGAAGCTGAGAAGGCGGAACCGGAATCGGATCAATATGTAAACATTCCTTATAGGGAAACGGAATCTGGTACTCTAACCACTAAGACAATATGGGGTACCACACAGCGCGACCTGAAATCTGTTAATACAGGCGTGGGAACCCACTATCCAGGTGAGAAATACCAGTTGGGATCGACCGTTGATTGGTATGATGCCTCTACAGAAGGAGCTATAGGTCATACCTATAGTTACCATGCCGGCTCGGTAAGTATAGGTGACGAATTTGTGCTGCCAAACATCTTCAATCGTCCGAACTGTACCTTCGAGTACTATATTGAGGGTATCTATCAACATTATGCTGAGGCTAATGCGAATGAAGGTAAGCCTCATACAGACTTGGAAAGCAAGTATAAGGGCCTGAAACTCACCAAACTGATGTCGGACGACCAACTCATCGACCAGACGGTGGTGGTCAACATCGTCTATTCGTTCGACAAAGACGTGGCAACGAACACCGGTCTGGGCTTCGTGACGAGCACGACTCAGAATCTGTGGTACACCTTCGAAACCCCAGAGGGCGAAACGCCCTATCTGGCTCAATATACCAATGCCTGGGGATTGCAGGCAAAGCCGGGACGCGCTACCCGCTACACCAACGACTACCTGTGGACCCCGCTGGGCGATGTCTATGGCTTCAAGATGTTCAACCGCTACATGATTAAGAATAGCAATAGTGAAACTAAGGTGATGACATATCCTGGAGAAGCAAGTGACGAGCTGAATTTATTGATAGCGGAACCAGGTACCGGAAGTTATACAGCTGGCAACGAAGTCTTCGAATTGCTACCCGGTGACATGGATGGTTACTTCCGCGTGCACCCTGTGGTCAATACAGGTGAGACGAAGTATTATGTCAGAAGAGATCCCTCCGACGGCTACGCCAAACTCAGTACCACACCTGGCGACTGGAGATACGGACTGGAGATGGATCTGCTGGAGCCATACTACAAACGTGCAGGCTATGTGGGAGGACTGACGGCCGATGGCAAGACGGCCTACGAGACAGCAGTCGCTTCTGGTAAGATTATTAATATTCAGAATGTGGTGTATAACGATGCCAACATCGTACACTACACCCCTGGCTACTACCGTCTGCACTCGCAGCCAGGCGTGTCAGGCATTGATCCTGTGCGCTATGCCAGCGGCTATCTGCACAAAACGGAGTTGACGGGTGACGATGTCCATACTACAAGTGCTATCCCCATGCACTTCTACAGCAAGGTGGGCGTCACTACGACATTTGCAGGAGAGGATGGCTTGGGATCCGGCTTCACTATCACCAATGCAACCCGAGGAGAAATCCCCATCGATTCAACGGAGTGTGATCCTTCAACCATCTTCTATTTCAATGGAACTGGCACATTAGAAGGTAATCCCCGTTCTACTATTCAGACACAAGGACTCCATATCGCTGCCAATGCGAATGGAGATGCCAACAATGGGACAACCACTAGCAGGCAGCAAAGGGCCGTGATGTCGGCTGCACCTGGTGATTCCATCACCTTCTCCTTGATGGATATTGGTGGTGCTGTGTTGCTGATACACGATGGTTCTGCACCTGGAACAAGACGCTACCTCAACTTCGACCAAAGTGATTTCTTCCAGAGGACTGCAACGGACGATGCGGATATGAGTGCTCAGGCTGTCAAGTTGCCATCAACAGGCACTTACTACTTCAAAATAGGTGGAAGCACATACAAGAAACTTACGGTAACTACTGCTTATATATCAGATCCGGAAACGAATGCGACCTATAGTGCGGCTGTTGCTTCCACTGAAGCAGAGTGGAATGCTGCCGCAGACAAGTACGACTTGAAGTACTACCACGAATCA
Source organism: uncultured Bacteroidales bacterium (assembly GCA_902776985.1). Classification (GTDB taxonomy): domain Bacteria; phylum Bacteroidota; class Bacteroidia; order Bacteroidales; family Bacteroidaceae; genus UBA3839. Next base: position 5,004 of record CACYSD010000006.1, on the reverse strand, counting down.
CCGACTGATGATGCCAAGTGGTGCATGCAGCCTGTACAGAAGACCGCCACAGTCGGCAACGGCGAGTTGTCGCTGGAGATTGAGACCCACAACGGTGGCGACGGCTACTACTACGCTACGTTCTACGCTCCCTTCGACGTGCTGCTGCCAGCCGATGACGATGGCAAGACCTACAATGCATACATCTGCAAGACATGGGAGAATACCGGTGTGCATCCTGTTGCCGTGCCGGCAGCCACCGTCAATGCAGTCAGCTATGTCAAAGGTAAGTTCGTGCCAGCTGCCACACCCGTTATCCTCCGCGTGAAGGACGAGAGGGATACGCTGACTCTCACGCTGCCCACCACATCACCTTCATCGCCTATAACGTCGTGCGTTTTATCCGGATCTTATCTGGATCAACTGCTGGCGGAGGATGCTTCTCATGACGTCTATACCTTTGGCGTGCCGATGAAGAGTAATGTAGAGAGCTATAATAAGAATTCTGGTATCATTGTTGCACCGCTGCCCGAATTTGAAACCAGTGGCGTGGGCTTCTACATCAACGCCACCTACAATAAGGAGTCCGATCCCCTGCGGTCACTTTGGCAGAGGAACAACCGCTATGTGCTCTATAACAAGATTTACTATCGCGCAGATGGTGAAGGCGCTCCAAAACTTAAGGGTCCTTTGTATGTTCCTGTTCTCTTCGGTGATGTTCTTGAATTCGGAAACGAGGACGAGGTAGGAAAAGAGGAACAATTTGACAGCAATGCTGTTTATGACCTGCAAGGCCGTCGTGTCGTTAGCGGACAGTCTGTACTTGACGGTACTTGGCGTGACTCCGTCACACCTGGCATCTACATCTACCGAGGCAAAAAACTCTACATCAAATAAATCCTTGTGATGCTAAAGATCCTTGATGATAAAGACTGAAGGCATAAAGTATACGGGATCGAAACTGAAGATACTGCCGTATATACTTGAGATGGTGCATCCATTGCAGATAAAGACTGCATTGGATGCATTCTCTGGTACTACCCGTGTGGCTCAAGCGTTTGCTCAAAGTGGGTACGACACCACTGCCAACGATATTGCCGAATGGTCGAAAGTGTTTGCTACTTGTTTTCTTAAGGCAAACAAACCTGATTCGTTCTACATGCCTCTTGTTGACCATTTGAATGGTCTTGAAGGAAAGTTTGGCTGGTTTTCTGTGAATTATGGAGGGAAAGGGGAGAACGGCAAACGTCCGTTCCAGATGAAGAATGCTATGCGACTTGATGCGATTCGTGAGGAGATTGACAATCTGAATCTGGAATGGGAGGATAAGTGTGTGCTGCTCACCAGTCTTATCTTTGCCCTTGATTCAGTTGACAATACTATTGGTCATTATGCTTCGTATCTGCATGGCTGGTCTTCACGTTCGTATAAGGACTTGAAGCTACGTCTTCCCCGTCGGTTCTCGATTACTACAAAGAATGAGGTGCTGCAAGGTGATGCCTTCGATGCTGTGAAGACTTATCATGACTTGGTGTATCTTGATCCGCCGTATGGTTCAAACAATGAGAAGATGCCTCCGAGCCGTGTACGTTATGCTGCTTATTATCATCTTTGGAAAACCATTGTTCTGAACGATCGTCCTCGGATTTTTGGAAAAGTTGGACGGCGTGAGGATTCTCGTGACAGGGTAGCTCCATCGGTGTTCGAGGAATACAGGAAGAATGATGACGGAAACTTTATTGCTATGCAGGCGATAAAGGATCTCATAGCCCAGACGCAGGCTCATTATATTCTGTTGTCATACAGTTCGGGAGGAAGGGCTTCGAAACAGGAACTCTACGACATCATCAATACCTATGGCAATCTTATAGATGCCCGTGAGATTGACTACAGACAGAACGTGATGAGCCACATGCGCTGGACCAACGACTGGATCAATTCCGACACTCCTTACAAGGAATTCCTTTTCCTAATGGAGAAATAAGAGTGTTAATTCCTTATGCTTACGCCACCGAACATGTTGCTGGCAATGACGTGTATGTATGGTGCATTCTCATTTGGAGCCTGCACGGTTTCGTTGCCTACGCCGCCGATGAAACTGCGGCTCTTGACAAGGATGTTGACTGTTGGTGGAACAAGAAGTTCTATGCCTCCCATAAAGGTGTGAATGTCGATTTCTTCATCAGCGCTGATCTTTGCATCTCGAAGGTCAAGACGGATGCCTCCACAGAAAGCGTCGAGTCTGGCTCCACTGAACTTCTCTCCTCTGAAAACATACTGGTCGCCTCCGAAGCTGACTGCACAACTGATTCGCTTGCCATCCTCTGCTTCAGGAATGGGACGCTGAAGCCATTGGTCGGGATCACGACGGTAACTGTTTACAATGAGCTTTGCTCCAACATAGACGAGTAGGGCAGGGGCTATGTATTCGGTCCAAGGCTGACTCCACAACCAATCGTTCTCAATGATGCCCCACATGTTTGCAAGTTTCCATAAACCTGCTAAAAGGAAAATGATTCCTAATACTGTTCTTCTTTTCATAATGATTGTTTATTTTGAATTGATTTTGACTTGTTCGTTTTTTTTGAATCCGCTGCAAAGTTATTCTATTCTTATAATACAGGCAAATAAGTGGGATATTCTGCAGGGTTATGTGATAAATGGTATACTTTTTCTTGTTATTCTATTAAAGTGTGATGAAAAAGATGTAACTTTGTCAATCATTCTAAATAATTCAGTTTATGCAAATAAAACCCGCTGTCCCAAAATCATGGCGCAAATTCAAATTCGCCAATTTCTCAAGGGAGTTATTGATGACAACCATCGCTACTACAATCTCCATTATTCTTACCTTCGGAACTGCTCACGTTCTTGAAGTGAGACAGAAGAAGGCTGAAGGCAAGCAAATGGTGATGATGGTGATTCACGATATTGATAATGCAGAGGAGTCCTTCCGCAAGATGGCAAAGGAGGAAGAGTCAAGTTTTTTGTGTGCTCAGTTGGCTTTGCAGAATATCGATAGCCTTGCAAAAATGAGTACAGACTCATTATCTATGGTAATATCGTATATTGTCAATCCTGAACACATTTTGCATTATATTGATGATTCGAACGAACGGATTTTCCTAAGCAGTCAGGATGCATGGAAAACAATTGATAACGCTCCGTTCCTGGACTGTATTCAGGATTTCTACTCATGGCGCCGTATGACTTATGATAGAATGAATGATAACTCATACTGGGTTAAACCGGTTTCTCATACGGAGTTTATGGAATATCAAGTTGAATCATACAAATTAGATTATGCTTATTTCCTTTCACAAAGATTAAGTGAAAAGAAAGTCCTGGATTATCTGGACCTTTCTCCTTCGCGTCAGTTTTTTTACAATGAATGTGTTGACTACTGTAAGAGGATGAGCCAGAAATGTAAATTCATGATGGGTATTACTGACGAGGAAATGACTGAGTATGTGGCACAGCACTCCCGTGCTGGTCAACGAATGGAAGAGAGTGATTTGATTGGCAAATGGGTGGAGTTGTCGAATGCTGATGTTTACCAGGGATATGAGTTCTCAAAGGACCACAAATTCAAGAATGTCACAAAGCAGCATTTAATGAATACCATTTATTCCGGTCGTGTTGATTTTATTTATGAGGTTTCTGGTTCATGGCAGTTGCAGAAAGACTCCCTTGTCTTGAAAGTCAATCCCAACATAAGTTATAAAGTTGATGACAGCCATATTACCTACAAACCGGAATTGAGAGACTCTGTTAAGGCAATGGTCAACTATTGGAACATGACAATCAAGACACGAGTTGAGCAATTCATGAAAAATGTGACACGCGCAGCTTTCTTTGCCTCTATCAATAATGTGGGAAATAGAATCCAGCTCATATCCTCAGAAGAGAACAAGCAGGAAGGTAACAACGAAAACTATTTGACAAGAGAAGAATAAGAAGCAATGAAAAAAGGTCCTAAGGAAACTATGATGATTCGCGCTGTCAGTGCATTATTCGTGATAATAGCATTGGCGGTGTTTAAGCCCTTTGGGCTGGATACGTGGCAGTGGCATGTATACGTACATCTTTTGGTGCTGTGGGTTATAGGTTTCTCTGTATGTATGTTGTCAGACTTGATTGTTAAGTATGTTGTCAGAAAACCAAGATCGTATGATCATGGCTTAAGCTATATTATTCGCCGAAACTTATGGTTCCAGATTGTCAACACTCCGCTTATAGCACTGGCAATATGTTTGTATCGACATTTTGTCCTTAGTGACCTCGTTGAGAGCAATTATTTCTCTTTGGCAAATTACCTTGAGACTCTGGCTATCATCGCCTTCTGCTCTTTTGCCATTGGACTTTATTGGCGTTTTAAGTTCAGAAGCAGATTCCTCGCTGCGGAACTGGAGGAAACACGTCTGTTGAATGAACAGCTTAAGAGAATGCAGGAAGAGAAGAAGACTGTTAAAACGACAAATGTAACTGATAGTACAGAGCAACCTTCTTCTGCAATCACGCTTACAGGTACTACAAACGAAACGGTTTCACTCATGATAGAAAACCTCCTGTATGTGGAGGCTGTAGGAAACTATGTAAAAGTATGCCACTTGCTCAATGATAAAGTACAAACAGATATGCTTCGTGCTACTTCAAAACAAATTGAAGACGAATTGAATGCGTATTCTATGATTGTAAGAAGCCATCGCGCCTTCCTAGTAAATCTGAAGCAGGTAGAGAAAATCCATTCTCAGGCTGGGGCAATGCAACTGCTTGTCAAGCATTGTCATGAGTATATCCCTGTCTCCCGAAGCAATATGGCACAGGTTAAGGAAGCCATTAAAAGTATGTAATCCCTCGCGCGTATATATACGCGTATATATATAATAATATATATTTGTAAAAACAGGCTTTAAAACGCCGCTTTTTTTAAAAATATTCGCAATTTATTCAAAAAAGTTGTTGAAAGATTTTGTCATGAAAAATAAAGTGCGTACCTTTGCACTCGCTTTCGGAAATAAGAGT